>CAVRSO010000094.1:0-19834 GCA_963723845.1 uncultured Acidobacteriota bacterium | reverse complement strand
CGCGGCGTGGCGTGCGTTCTGCCGCGCCGCCGGCAATCCTCGCGGCTGCGACGACCCGCGCTTCGCCACGGTCACGTCGCGGCTGGCGAACCACGACGCGATTGACGCGCTCGTCGCCGGCTGGACGCGGTCGCTGCCGCGCGAGGAGGCGGTGGCACGGCTGCGGGCCGCCGGGCTGATGGCCGGCCCAGTTTTGGACGATGCTGACGCGATGGCCGATGCGCAGCTCGCTGAGCGTGGCTTCTTCTGGGAGATCGACCAGGTGGACACGGGCCGGCACCGCTATCCGGGCATGCCGTACCGCTTCGCCAAGGCGCGGCCGGGGCTGCGCCAGCCGCCGATCCTGCTGGCGAGCACAACGCCGCATTACAAGGATCTGCTGGGTGTAAGCGATGCCGACTACAAGCGCCTGATCGAGGAGGGCCACATCGGCACGGAGTATGCACCGCACATCAAGTAGCGGGGCGGGGGCGTCGGCCCCTCCCGCCCTTCCCCCGAATCCTGGGGAAGGGCGATCCGGCGTCGGGCGCTCCATAGCCGCTGGGGTTGGCGCGCACGCATCGGCATAGCGATGCCGACGCTACCCCTCTCCCAGGATCGGGAGACGGGGCCGGGGGTGAGGGCCGACAGCCGGCGAGGTAACACCCCGATTCGGGAGCAGAGGAGACAGCACGATGACGACGATTCGCAGCCTGAGATGTTGCAGATGGACACGACCGACGTCGACCGCTGGATCGGCGTGCCGCTGGGCGGGCAGCAGCTCAAAGAACCGTTCGCCACCAACGACATCCGCCGCTTCGTGCAGGGCGATGCACTACCCCAACCCGCTGCTACTACGACGAGGAGTTGCGCGGCGCGAGAGCCGCTTCGGCCGCATCGTCGCGCCGCAGTCGTTCACCTCGGCGGCGGCACCAGGCACGGCGCCACGCCGTCGATCCAGGGCACGATCCCCGGCTCGCACCTGCTCTTCGGCGGCGACGAGTGGTGGTTCTTCGGTCCGCGCATCTTCCCCGGCGACCAGCTGCGTATGGAGCGCATGCTCTACGACTACCGCGTCACCAACACCAGCTTCGCCGGGCCGACGATGTTCTCAGCGCGGCGACACGATCTACATCAACCAGCGCGGCGAGCGCATCGCCCAGCAGCGCTCGACCGTCGATCCGCTACCTGGTCGAGAACGCCCGCAGGCTCGGCGTCTTCGACGACCTGCGCGAGGAGCCGGAGTGGACGGACGAGGAGCTCGAGCGGATCGAGCTCGAGAAGGTGCGCTTCATCGAGCGTTCCAGGACCTCGGCCACGAGAAGCGGCTGTGGGCGACGGTGCAGGCGGGCGAGAAGCTGCCGCGCCGCGTGCTCGGGCCGCACAGCCTCGCAGAGCTTCACGACCGAGTCGCGCACCGACATGATGACGGTCTGGGGCGCGTACTACGACGGCCGGCCGCGCCGACCTCGACGATGGAAGCCGGCTGGCTGCCCGAGATGTCGCGCAACGAGGAGCAAGCGTGGCGCATCAACCCCGGCGCGGCGACGGCCTCGTATACGGCCCCTCGCGCGGGCACGTGCAGCCGCGCTGGGCGCAGCTCATCGGCATGCCGCGCGGCTACGGCTACGGCGCGACGATGGGCGCCTGGGTCACCGACTACCTCACCAACTGGGCCGGCGAGCACGGCTTCATCTGCACTCGACACGCAGTACCGCAACCCCGCCTTCACCGGCGACGTGACCTACCAGGACGGCGAGGTGGTGGACAAGTCGATCGACCCGCAGGGCCGCACGATCGTGCAGGTGCGCCACACGATGAGCAACCAGCTCGGCACGGTGATGGCGCGCGGCGCGGCCGAGGTCCTGCTGCCGGCCGAGTGATCGCGGCGCCTTCGTCCCAGCGCCAACGGCCGTCAGGCGAAGTCGCGCGGCCAGCGGAACGTTTTGGGCTGCTGACGGCGGACGCGCTCGGCGGCGGTTTCTTCGATCAGCTCATTGCATCGCCCGTGCGCAACAGGCCGGGCTGCAGCACGCGGGCGTAGACGCGGCTCTCGCCCGGATGCTGCTCCTGGTGCCATGCGGTCCGGGCTCGCCGTCGCGGAACCAGCGCTGTTCTTCCAGCAGGGCGTCGTGTAGCTGGTGACCTCGATCAGCGCCTCGTCGCCCAGCCGCAGCCGCACACCCGGCACCACGCGCCGCCAATCCAGCCCTTCGACCCGTGACGTTCTCGCCCGCGCAGCCGGGCGCGATCGGGTGTCCCTCGCTGCGCAGCGTGGCCAGCACCTCGACGGCCATAGAGGGCTTCTGCTCGGCCCGCCGTGGATGCGGCGATCGGCCTGGCGGTCGCCCTCCATGCCGCCGGCATCGACGTGCGCCTCGCTCACCGGCCCGCTTCGGCACGCCGCCGCGCGAGACGTTGAGCTCCTGAAAGATCCGCGCGGTCTCCGGCCACGGCCCAACCTCCCGGCACGACTCGCCCTCGCCGCCATCGTACGCCTCTCCCACGACGCCGCGTGAGCCGCTGCTGCGCCGCGATCAGCCGAGACGGATGCGCCGGCGCGTCGAACTTCGATCCAACCGGCGGAACAACAGTCGAGAGACACGAGAGACGCCGAAGGAGGCAGTTGTGATGATGCTCGTCACTACCGGACAGCGCGACGCGCGTGTACCAGTTGCACCGGCAACACCGCGACTGGGCGCGCGCGGGTGGCTACGACGGCCACAACCGGCACAGCGGCCTCACGCCGATAAGCACACTGCGCGGCCGCCGCCTGCGCCGCCGCGTACACCGCTCGCTCGCCTGGCTGGCGCAGGTGTGGATTCCCGCCCCCGGGCGCTACACCGGTGCAGCCTATACTGCGATTGGCGCCGCCTGAACCACCGTCCAGCCCGGTCTGGAAGCGAAGGAGCGATGACGTGCGCTTCGGCATCATTGCGCTGCCGCGCTCGGTGCGGGCGGCGGTGGCGGACGCGAAACTTGCGGAGGCGGCCGGGTTCGACTGGCTGGGCATGGCCGATAGCCAGTCGGTGTATCGCGAGCTGTATACCACCGCCGCGTTTGCGCCGCCGCCACCAGCCGCATCCGCATCGGCCCGACCGTCACCAATCCGCTCACGCGCCATCCGGCCGTCGCCGCTTCCGCGATCGCGACGCTGGACGAGATCAGCGCTGGGCGCGCCTTTTGCGGGATCGGCAGGGCGACAGTGCCGTGTTGAACCTGGGCGAGCGGCCGGCATCGCTCGCAGGCTGCGCGCCTACGTGGATACCGGTGCGTTCGCTGCTGCGGCGACAGGATATCGAATACGACGGCAAGCGCGTCCACCTGGGCTGGCCAGAGCAGCCCGCACCCGTCTACGTCGTGGCCGAGGGACCGCGCACGCTGGAGCTGGCGGGCGAGATCGCGGACGGCGTGATCATCGGCGTTGGCCTGCAGCCGGAACTGCTGCGCGATGCGGTCGCGCACGTGGCCACCGGCGCCGCACGCGCGGGGCGCGGCCTCGCGGCGCTCGACCTCTGGGCGTTCGCCCGCGTGAACGTGACGGAGGATGTCGAAGCCGGCATCGACGAGATCCGCATGGAGCTGGCCTCCTGCGCCCATCACGTCTTCCGCTTCACGCTCGAGGGGAAGCAGGTGCCGGCGGATCTGGCCGAGTCGATCCTGCGTGTGCAGCGCGGCTACCAGCCGGCGCAGCACGAGCACGCCGCCGGCGCGAACGCCGACCTGATGCGCGACCCTGTGCTGCGCCGCTACCTGGCGGAGCGCTTCGCCGTGATCGGCCCGAACGTTCAAACCTGTGACGAGGTTGCCATCCTGATCGGTGACGATCGCGTCCACAGTAACAAGATTGGATTGAACGGAAATTGCTACTTGCGGCGGCGGCTCCTGCGGCTTTTGCGCTGGTCCGCTTGGCGCTGAACTGGTGGGCGGCTTGACGGGCTCTGGCTGCTGCGAAGGTGGGGACTGCTGCGGGCCATTGTTTTGCGCGGATGCGCCCCAACGAGGGACGCCGATCGCGGCAATCAGGACCACTGCGAAAATGATGAGACGACACGCCTTCACGTGCATATTTGCCTCACAGACCTTCGATGCCCTGATGTGCTTGTCTGGATGTTTGATTGCAATCCAGAAACGCTAGCGCAGTGTCTATCCGGGGCATGACGAATCCACATGATAGTATTGATTTGGTTCGCTTGGCGATGCTCTTTCAGATTCCACGGGAGGCGAAAAGGATGGCGCGAGGAATTTTGAGAATAGTCCTCACGATCTTTGTGGGGGCGCTGGCTTGCGCTCTGCCACTGCGGGCCCAGAACCACCCCATGCCCGCGCCGCCCGCGCAACCGGCTTCGGCGGTGGCGTCTTCCTCGACCATCGTGGGAATGGAAAATGAAGCTATATCTTGGCTGCAAGGATTGGTTCGCATCAATACCACCAATCCACCCGGCAACGAACTTAACGCCGCCAAGTATCTCGCGGCAATCCTCGAGCGCGAAGGGATTCATGCGGAGGTCTACGAAAGCACTCCCGGACGCGGGTTTCTGGTGGCGCGCCTCTCATCCAGCGCAATGCCTAATCCTTCGCGCGCGCTTTTGCTGATGGGGCATCTCGATGTGGTCGGCGTGGACAGGTCGAAGTGGAAGGTGGAACCATTTTCCGGAATTATCCAGGATGGCTACCTTTATGGCCGAGGTGCGATTGATGACAAAGGCATGACGATCGCCAACATGGCGGTTTTCATTGCCTAAAACGTTCGGGTGCGCGCTTGGATCGCGACGTGATTTTTCTAGCTGAGGGGGATGAGGAAGCGGGCGGCGCTGCGGGCATGACGTTCGCGGTGGAAAAGCATTGGGACAAGATTGCAGCGGGCTTCGCTCTTAACGAAGGCGGCCGCGTGCTTCTGAAGAACGGCAAGGTGCAATACGTGGGCGTGCAGGCCAGCGAAAAAGTGATGGTAAATGTGGACGTGGTCGCCACGGGAACGTCCGGGCACGCGTCCGTGCCGCTGAAGGACAATCCTGTTGCGCATTTGGCGAGCGCAATCGCAAAAATATCCACGTACGAAGCGCCGATCCAGTTCAATTCCGTTACGCGCGCGTATTTCGATGGTTTGGCGCCGATAGAAGACGAAGAAACCGGCAAGTGGCTACGGGCGCTACAAACTTCCGATCGCGCCGAACATGCCGCGCGATTTATCTCCGACGCCAATTCAACGTGGAATGCGATGCTACGCGACACCGTCACGCCCACGATGCTGCAAGCGGGAATCCGGGAGAACGTGGTGCCGTCGGAAGCGCGCGGCGTGCTCAACGTGCGACTGCTGCCTGGAAACATGATTGACTCGCTTGTCGCCAAGCTGCAGCAGATGGTGAATGATCCCCAAGTGAAACTGGAGATTGAGCCTGGGGGCGGAGAAGCTGCGCCTTCGTCGTCCCTCACATCCGACCTATACGCTAGCATCACGCGAGAGGCGGGCAAGGACTTCGCCTCGGCACCGGTTCTGCCGTACATGTCGACTAGTGCAACGGATTCCACACCGCTGCGAATGCGAGGCGTCGAGGCTTATGGCCTTCTGCCATTTCCGATCACGCAAGACGATCTCTCACGGATGCATGGCGACAATGAACGCATTCAGCTCGATGACTTCCGCAAGGGACTCGAATTCCTCAACGACGTTGTCGTGGATTTTGTCGTGGCGAAATAATCAGAGGGAACAGCAAGCCCTCTTCGATTTACAGCCCCGGCAACATTTTCAATCCAAGAGAGGTCCTTCGGCGACCGCGAAAAACGCGGGAAAAGCAAAGGCGCGCGCAACTCCGCTCCCTTCCGTTGTCAGGGCAGGCAGGATGACGCGCCGCGAACTACGAGGCGGATGGCGCGCAAGTAGCCAAGCACGTGCGCCGGGCACAGCATGCTGTGCCCCTACGGAAAGCAAATTCAACGACTGCGGGTTTCGGGCGATGCGGGCGAATGGGCGCAGTACGAGGATACGAAGAAAATCTTTACACTGGGGGGTGGTCTCGCGCAAGTACCTGTTGGTGTAAAGAAAAATCGTCTACGGTGAGTAGCCGATTCGAGCGTATTTTGGGCCGACCGCCGGGGCACGCAGTCGAGAAGCCCTCTTCGATTTGAGCCACGGCAACATTTGCAATCCAAGAGAGGTCCTTCGGCTGCGTTGCGCGCCCGCCAGAAACGCGGGAAAGGCAAGGGCGCGCGCGACTCCGCTCAGGATGACCGGCGCGAGGGGATGCTCTTGTAGCGCTTTCAATTGACCCAATTGTCTGGACGGCTCGGCGGTTTGTCATTGTGGTCCCGCTGGTACACTTCGAACTTCTTGCGCAGGCGGCGCCGCTTCCAATCGGAAACCGAGTTGCGGAAGTTGAAGAGGTAGGATCCCCGCCGCAGATAGATGTAGCCCACCAGCATTCCGCCGAGGTGGCAGATGTGGCTCACGTTATCGCCTGAGGAACCAAGGGTACCGAAGAATTCGATCGCGATCATGATCGCGACAAAAATCCTCATGGATACTGTTACAGGGAGAGGAAACATCCAAACGCGGCGGTCGGGAAACAAGACGGCGTTGGCCAGCAACACGCCGTAGATGGCACCGGACGCCCCGATCGTGGGAACCAATGCCTGTCCGAAGCCGTGAGGGTCTAACGCCATTGCCACGATCACGTTGATGACGCCGGCACCTACTCCGCAGAGGAAAAAATAGGTATAGAAGCGGCGCGAACCCCAACTGTGTTCGAGATCGGCGCCGAACATCGCCAGAAACAGCAAATTGAGCAGGATATGCAGAATTCCAGCGTGCAAAAATAGGTAGCTAAATAACTGCCAGACTCTGAACAGATGCACTACGGCAATCGGCACCAGTCCGAACCACAACAGCCAGAAATCTCGCCCTCTAGCTCCGAAGAGCAACCCGGAAAGTTCCTGCAGGACGAAGACGCTGATGCACGCAATACAAAGCGTCTTGACGGCTCGGGGAAAGTAACCGCTCAGATCGAAGCGATAGCCGCCATAACCGCGAGAGAAGGTGTTCACAGGCTCCCAGTCTAAAGGCCCGGGGGGTGCGTAGTCAAAAGGCTAGGGTAAGAGATGGCGAGAGCGTTCAAAGCTTCCGACACAGCCGCGATTGCTTAACTGATGCTGAGATTAGTCCGCCACATGACTTCCTCGAGAATCTCCTGTCGAGATGTGCTCAAGCACTCCATTTAGCGCACCGCCCGACAGCAGAGCAATCCCGCACAGATAAAAGGCAAGAAGCAAGACGATCACGGCGCCTAATGGACCGTATTCATCTGGGCTGGTGCCAGCGTAATGGAGATAAATGCGCAAGCCAATCGATACGAGCGTGAGCAGAATGGTTCCCGCGATTGCGCCCGGACTGACCCAATGCCATTTTCGATCAGCAATATCCGGCGCAAAATAGTACGTAATCGCGAACGCGAGCAGCAGGAGCGCGATTCCCAGCGGCCATCGCGCTATGTTCCATACAATTGAGAGTAAGCCGCCGTGCGAAACAGCCCCCACAAGGTCATTTCCGAATGCCACGATGAGCACGGTCACGATGATCAGAATTCCCAGTCCGACTGTCAGACCGATGGCGATGGCATATTGTTTCACTAGCGAGCGTTTCTCTTTGACTCTGTAAATCGCATTCAGTGTGTCGACAACCGCGCTCATCCCCATTGACGCGGACCAAACCGAGAAGACGATTCCAAACGACATTTTCAGCGGGCCGCCCGTTCTCAGGATTGCCTCGAACGTGCTGGTGATCAGTTGCGATGGAGGACCGGGCAGAAAGCGCGAGACAACCTGAAACATCACCGCTCGTCCACGGTCGGCATACCCGAAAACACTAAGGCTTGCCGTGAGAAATATCAGAAACGGAAATAGCGCCAGAAAGAAGTAGTACGCCAGCTGCGCGGCGCGGCCAAAAATGTCATCCGCGCGAATCTCCGCCCAAATGCGCTTCGCAACTTCGGTGGGTGAAACGCCGCCGAACATGAAATCATCACCTTTTCGGCTACGAATGCTCTCGCTACGACGCTCGGTGCGTCAAGTTTCAATATTTTGAAGGGACATCCGCCCCATGCAAGCTCGGGACTAAGCGGTAGTTTCGGCGGAGAATCTACGTACCGTAGATCAACCGAATCCCATGGTCCTAGGCAGGTTGGATTCGACAGCAGTCCGAGTCATTTTATCCTGTCAAGACCACCTGGGATACCGATCTTGAAGGGATGGGTCGGTCCTCTTTGGCCCAATGATTAAAAATGTTGGAGGACCTGCATCTCTCATCCTCCTCGGCGAATCCAATCCGTGGCTCCCGGAGGAGAGCCGACGAAGATCAGAGCAAGTTTTCCAGGACTATTGTCCAGTGGCTTTCTACTGATTCCAACCAAGTGAGGATAGGGCGATGGACTTACCCGCGGTTAGGCTGTCCCGGTGCCGCTTTTTGGTTTGTGTTGCTGCGCTCGTCGTATTTGCTCCGCATCTGGCCGCGCAGCAAATGGAAAAGTTGGCGCATTTTGCAGATTCTCCGGAGTCCTGGCGGCAGCGCGCTGAGACGATTCGGGCCACCATCCTTGCGGGCGCACATCTTGCTCCTCTTCCGGAGCGCACACCGCTTCGTCCGATTTTCGCGAATCGCCGCGACCGCGGCTCGTATTCGGTGGAGGACATCGCTTTTGAATCCGTGCCGGGCTTCTATGTATTTGGGAACCTCTACAGGCCGCTGGGTGTGAGAGCGAAAGGCTCGGTGCCTGCTATCCTCGTTGCGCACGGCCACTTCAGGCAAGAGGGTTGGTATGCTCGTACCCGTCCTGAAAATCAGCTTTTGTGTGCCACGCTTGCGCAGATGGGCGCCGTCGTTTTCACTTACGACATGGTCGGCTACGGCGATTCAACGCAACTTCCGCACGACACGCGGAACGTACTCCAGATTCAGCTCTGGGATAGCATTCGAGCTCTCGATTTCCTTGAGTCCCTCCCTGAAGTTGACGCCACGCGAATCGGCGTTACGGGTGCGTCAGGCGGAGCCTCGCAGATTATTTTTCTCGCCGCGGTGGATCCGCGGGTCCGGGCGATTATGCCGGTCGTCATGGTTTCGTCTCGCTACTCCGGGCACGAGCGATGCGAGGACGGCATGAAAGTACGCGATGTGCCTGGTCCGGAAGATACCAACAACGCCGAAATTGCGGCGGTCGTTGCGCCGCGACCTCTGATGATTGTTTCTGACGGGGCAGACTGGACGAGGCATTTTCCCGACCAGGATTTCCCCTATATTCAGCGGGTCTATGAGCTGTACGATGCGATCGGGAATGTTCAGAACCGGCACCTGCCGAACGAACGCCACGATTATGGCCCAACCAAAAGGCGCATTGCCTATCGATTCTTCTCGCGTTCTCTTGGGTTAGCTGCTCCTCCAAAGAGAGAAACCGCGCCGATCGAATCCCAAGCCGATCAAGCGGTTCGCAATTGGGTTGATCTGCCGCTCACATTCTCAGGGGATTTTGAGGCAGAGCTGACAAAGAGCCTGCCCGATCAGTCGGCTAGTAATAATCTGGATAAGTAAGGTCGCGGTACAAGTCGACGCGGTGTATCACTTTTCCTCCGGGCGGCGTCTCGCGTCGTTGACTCGCCTTCTGCGACCATCTAAGATGTGCCATTCATGGCGGGCTCTGCATCTCTGATTGGACAGACTCTCTCGCATTACCACATCCTCAAACAGGTTGGGGCCGGCGGAATGGGCGTAGTGTACGAAGCCGAGGATTCACGGCTCGGGCGTCGCGTGGCGCTGAAATTTCTCCCTCCGGAAATGGCCGAAGACAGCCAATCGCTGGAACGCTTTCAGCGCGAGGCGCGGGCGGCTTCCTCCCTCAATCACCCCAACATCTGCACGATCCACGCGATCGAGCAGCACGAGCTTCGGTACTTCATCGTGATGGAATTGCTGGAGGGGCAAACCCTGGCGCAGAAGATGACCAAGCAACCCATGGAGATCGACAAACTCCTTCCGCTCTCCATCCAGATTGCCGACGCTCTGGAATCGGCCCATGCCAAGGGCATCGTTCACCGGGACATCAAGCCGGCCAATCTTTTTCTTACCGACCACGGCGACGTGAAGATATTGGACTTCGGTCTGGCTAAGATAACAGCGAATGAAATCGTGCAGAGCACGTCGGAGGGGCAGCGGGCTACCATAGCCGGCGGCCACGAGCTTACTATGCCGGGGTCGGCCGTCGGCACCGTTTCCTACATGTCGCCCGAGCAGGCGCGCGGCCAACTGGTTGACACTCGCACCGACCTTTTTTCTACCGGAACCGTTCTCTATCAGCTGGCGACGGGAACGCTTCCCTTTCAGGGAGACACCTCAGCGGTGATCTTCGAGGCCATCCTGAACCGCGATCCTAAGCCGGCCGGAGAGGTGAATCCATCGCTTCCCCCAGATTTTGTGCGCATCCTGGACAAGGCGCTCGAGAAGGACCGCAATCTGCGCTTCCAGACGGCCACCGACCTGAAAACCGACCTCAGCCGCCTGAAGCGCGATCTGGAATCACACAAACGGCGCGCAAAGGAAAAGACCGACTCGGATCCCGGCACCCAAAAGAAAATGGGGAAATCCGTGGCCGTGCTCTATTTTGAAAATCTGAGCGGCGCCAAGGAAGATGAATATCTCCGCGACGGGATTACCGAGGACATCATCACGGAGCTCTCGAAGATCCGAGACCTGAACACATTTTCGCGCCCCACTGTTCTGGCCTTCCGGGATAAGGCAGTTACTCCGGCGCAGATCGGTCAACAGCTTGGCGCGGCCTATGTCCTCACCGGCACTCTGCGTCGTTCCGGCGCCCGCGTGCGCATCAGCGCTCAGCTCGTGGACACGAGCACCGATTTTCCGCTCTGGTCGGAACGCTTCGACCGCGAGATGAAAGACGTTTTCGAAGTGCAAGACGAAATGGCCCGCAAGATTGCCGAGGCCCTGCGCGTGACGCTCTCACCACAGGAACTGGAGGCACTAGCCGACAAGCCCACGGACAATCCGCAGGCCTACGACCAATATCTGCGGGGCAAACGTTACGCGCGGCGGCAGACCCGCCAGGATGTCGAGTTCGCTCTGCAGATGTTCGAAAACGCGGTATCGCTGGACCCAAGCTTTGCCCTGGCCTATGCCGCCAGCGCCAACGCCTGCGCCATGTACTACTCCATCTTCACCCGAGATGAGGTTTGGATCGAGCGCGCGAGAGAAGCTTCCGGCAGAGCGGTCGCACTGCGTTGGGACCTGCCGGAAACGCACGTCAGCCAGGCTTGGGTCCTTTACGCCGCCGGACTGCACGACGAAGCCGTGCGGATGGTGAAAAAGGCCATTGAACGCAGACGTGACTGCGATGGCGCTTATTACCTGCTGGGGCGTGCCCTGTTCGCGGCGACACGCTACCAAGAAGTTCTGGATGTTGCTGAGTCCGCCATTGAAGCGAGCGGCGAAGACTACAATGTTTATGTGCCCATCATAAATTCTCTCGGCGCGATGGGAAAGAAGAAGCCCGGCGAAACATGTCTCACAGGATCGTCGTCGTGCTCGAAAAGCACTTGAAAGAGGTGCCCGAAGATGCGCGGGCTCGCGTTCTGCTGGGTGGCAACTACGCGGCGCTGGGACGACAGGAAGACGCTTTGCGCGAGCTAAAGCTGGCGGTCACACTGCGCGCCGACGAAGCCTCGATTCTCTACAATGCGGCTTGCGTGTACTGCCTTCTGAAAAGAAAACCGGAAGCCCTAGATGCGTTACGTAAGGCCTGGGAAGCGGGCTCTAAGGATGCGATTTGGGCGCGCCGCGACCCGGATCTCAGCATGCTGCATGGCGACCCAGAGTTCGAGCGCCTCTACCCGGAGAAGCCTGCGTCAAAGCCGGCAACGAATTCCCCTTAGTTTGAGGCTTTGGAATGCCGCGCCAGATTTGATTTCTGGCTTGGCATACGATACGGTCTGATTGTACAAATTCCGTTTTTCAAATCGGCAAGTACACGCTGCGGAAGGACTGCGCGGGACGGTTTGATTTTCATCGGTGGAGGTTTAACTCAGGATGTCTGATCCTGTAGCGGAAAAGGTGATCGCCACGCTAGCCTCCGTGAAGCGTGTGCCCGCCGAGAACATCAAGCTCGATACCAACTTGCAGGAAATGGGCATCGATTCGCTCGACGTTTTCACGCTGCTCTTCGAACTCGAAAACGCCTTCAAAATTTCGATTCCGGATGACGACGTCCGCTCCATCAAGACTGTGAACGATGTTGTGGAAGGCATCAAAAAAATTCTCGCCGCTGCGCCTCCGCCTAACACTTCGCTGGGTTCAACCAGCCCGGCGAGCTGACGCATGGCTTCACGCCGAGTAGCCATCACCGGCCTTGGAATCGTCTCGCCGCTGGGACTTGATCTCCCCGAAACGTGGGCTGGCCTGCGCGAAGGGCGCTCCGCCATCGGCCCGATACAATCCGTCGACGGTTCGCGGGTGGGGCTCAAAATTCAGAACGGCGCGCAAGTTCGCAGCTTTGATCCTCTGAAGCACTTCCAGGGCGGCAAAGACGCACAGCTCGATCGCTTTGCGCAATTCTCGGTGGTCGCGGCTCGCGAGGCCCTTCGCGATTCGGGCATCGAGCTGACGCCAGCGTTGCGCGAGCAGTCCGCAATCGTTTGCGGCTCGGCTGTCGGCGGACAAGCAGCGATTGAAGCGGGCTTTGAGGATCTTTGGGTGCAGAGTCGCGGCCGCGTCCATCCCCTCACGATTCCCAAGACGATGGCCAATGCCGGCGCGAGCCATATTTCGATGGACCTCGGCTTGAGCGGCCCCGTCTACACAATCTCGACAGCGTGCTCGTCTGCAAACCACGCCATCGGTCAAGCCTTCCGATTGGTGCGCGACGGCCAAGCGGAATTCTCCATCACGGGCGGCGCTGAGGCGATTTTTACGGTCGGCATGCTGAAGGCGTGGGAAGCGATGCGCGTTATTTCGCCAGACACCTGCCGCCCATTCAGCAAGGACCGCCGTGGCATGATCCTGGGTGAAGGCGGCGCGATGATGACCCTCGAGCCCTTCGACGCTGCGAAGGCGCGCGGCGCGAAAATCTACGCCGAAATCTGCGGCTTGGGTATGACGTCTGATGCTCATCATCTGACGCAGCCGACGGTTGACGGTCCAGCGCGAGCCATGCGAGCCGCTCTGCGCGAGGCAAGCCTGGCGCCGGAAGCTGTGGGATACATCAACGCGCATGGCACCGGGACTCTGGGAAACGATCCGGTGGAATCGCGGGCCATCCGCGAGGTTTTCGGCGCGCACGCGGACAAGCTAGGCGTCAGCTCCACCAAGTCAATGCACGGCCACGCTCTTGGCGCGGCGGGCGCCCTCGAGGCCGTTGCGACTGTCCTCGCTCTCCATCACGGCGTTCTGCCGCCTACGGCGAATTACCTCGGCCGCGATCCCGAATGCGATCTCGATTACATTCCCAATCAGCCGCGAGCTGCGCAGGTGGAAGCCGCGCTCTCGAATTCCTTCGCCTTCGGCGGGTTAAATGCTGTGATCGCCTTCCGCGCCGTGCAGCGCTAGCATCTGCTCAGTTCCTAGCTATTTGTCGCGGAGGATTTCAGCGTTGGTGGTAGGGGAAACGATGCGAACGAGGCGCTGCCCGTCGAGAAAGAGATCGACTTCCAGGTCCGGACTCTT
Source organism: uncultured Acidobacteriota bacterium (assembly GCA_963723845.1). GTDB lineage: Bacteria > Acidobacteriota > Terriglobia > Acidiferrales > UBA7541 > Palsa-295. The sequence goes on along the minus strand of CAVRSO010000094.1, from coordinate 6,141 downwards.
CACTGCGAGTTCTTCGAGCTTCTTCCCATTGGCGTCGTGGGCCCCGGCTGACTCAACGGTAACGCTTCCGGGCGTCAATTCCTGCGGCACGAGCACCGTAAACGTCTGCGTGCCCTTCCGATTCCAATCGTAGAGTCTCGCGAGCACCGCATACTGGTAGTACAAGTTATTGTCGAGGATCACCACTTGCGGCGAATTGAACGTAAATTGCTGCGTGTAAGGTTTCGCGCCCTCGACGTGAAGATCGATCGTTGCGGTCGAACCTTCGAAGGCGATCGTCGCTGAAGCTTTCTTTTCACCTTGAGTGGACCACTCGTAATGCGCGGGCGTGCCATCGGCGTGGAGTTCGAGAGTGCCCGTTACACGTGACGTTGCTCCAGTACCCTGTATTTCCGAAGTGTCGTGAGCCACCCAGCCGCCCCCTCGCGAGCTGAGCTCGAATTCTTCCTTGCCCACCTGCTGCCCATTCACAAGAATCCGAAATGTTCCCTTATCCTGCGCAAAGACCCCTCCTGGCTTGGGATTCGCCGGGGAAGCGGGAATACTCGCGACTTTCGGCGCCCCTGCGCTCGCGCCTGCAACAAGAATTGAGGCGACAAGAACGCCGGCGAACGGCATTCGCTCTCGCCTCATACGGTGACCTCAGGGAAAATTCCCAGCGCCAGGATCTGCTCCACAACGCGCGACGGTTCCGCGTCGCTATCCACTCGGTAGTCCGCGAGTTCATAAGTTGGCAGACGCTCGCTGTACAGGCGGCGGAAACTCGCTTCGTCGCGAAACAACGGACGGTCAGTAATTTGCGCGCAGCGTTTCAAAAGTTCCTCAATCGGACAGCGAAGCCAGATGAGCGCGGCACCCTGCTCCCGGAGCAGTGTTAGATTCTGCGGCTGGGTGATCGTCCCACCGCCAAGGGAAAGGATGCGTGGTTTCCGCGTCTGCGCGTACTCTGCAACAATGCGCGCAAGTTGCTCGCTTTCGAGTCTGCGGAATTCGGCTTCGCCGGCGCGAGCAAAAATCTCGGAAATCGTGAGGCCGATAGCGTTGCTAATGCAGCGATCGAGGTCCGTGTGCATCCATCCAAGCTGGCTGGCCAGCAGGCGCGCGGCGGTGGATTTACCACTACCCATGAATCCAGTCAGGCAGACCAGCCTTCGAGGGCGAATCTCGTTGCTCATCGTTTTGGATAATCTTGGCTGCGCGACGGCGAAATCAGTTCCGCTTGAGGATGTTGATTGTACCATCGAAAGAGCTGAGCTCGACCATGGCGCGTCCGGAGTTAAAAGACCCGAAGAGTCCGTTGCCGAAGCGGGGGATAAAACGGTGATGGGACGGTGGGACCAGTTTGGCCTCGTTGTGGACCTTCCCTTTCAAGGAGGTCGCACTCAGGTCAAACGAGTCCTCGGGTGAAAAGCGCACTTCGATCACGCCATTGTAGTTTTTGAGGCGGTAGGTGGAATTGGGCAAGAACTGCCCGGTAAAAAGAATATTCCCCTCGGAAGTTTGCGCCCGAACGTATGTGCTGCGCAGGTCGATCAACTTGAAGCTCCCGGTGATCGAGGAAACTTCCAGCCGGCCTGCGCACCGGGCGCACTGGAACGCGCCGCCCACTGTCTTCACGGTTAGATAGCCGGCAACGTCTGCCATATCCACATCCGCGGCGATTGTTTCAACGTTCATGTCTCCCAGAACGTTCGAGACGTTCACGCCGCCCGAATCGTCATGAATCTGCAGCTCGGCATCTTCTGGAACGCTGATTTCGTAATCAGCGCGCGTCGATTCGGGAGATGCTGAGTCGGAGACTTGTCGGGTGATGACGTCAACGCGATTGCCGCTTTGCTCGGCGTCCACGACTACTTGGTCCGAAGCGCGGGTCGCGACGACCATCACTTCCGACTTGGTCCAGGCGCGCACGGTTATCGTTCCGTTCGGATTGTGGATGGTTACAACGGGTCGCGCATCCACTTTGAAATGGCGCTGGATCTTGTCAGCCGAAGCTGGCAGGACTCCCAAAAGCAAAAGACTCGGCACGAGCACGCCTGCCACTTTCCAATTCAACGACCCGGACAAATTGCATGAAGTGCTCATTGGCCCTCGTCGCCTTCCGTTACCTGCGCAATCAAGTCTGCTTTTTGCTGATAGGCTTCGTACAAATAGTCGCGGGCGAATTCGTTTTGGGGTTCTTCGCGCACGCTTTTTTCACACAAAGCGATGTTGTTGTCAATCACGGCGAGGCTCTTCCGCAAGGAAGCAGTTACCGCTGGGTTGGTGCCGGCCATAAGCGAAATAGTGTCCTCCTCGGTCGCAAGGCTCGCGCTCAGCGGCTGCGTCGAACGCTGCGTTCGGCTCATCCAGAGGTCGCTGTCGTTCCGCAGACTGCTCGAGCCTGAGAGCGCGAATCCCACCGCAATGAGCGCCACAAGATAGGCTCCCGCCAGTACGGGACGCGGCCGCACCCAAAAAGTTTCCTGGAGCCAGCGTTTCGCGGTCTCCGAGCTGCCTGGAGCCGCGTGAATCAGTCCTTCATCCTCGAGTTGCGCGCGAAGAGCCGTCCATACTCGCGCGGAAGGTTCAGGATCGTCTGCGGCCAGGGACGAAGCGGTATCACGGATGGAGTCCAGATCGGCTATGAGATTGGCACAATCCGCGCAGGAGCGGATATGGACTTCAGCGACGGGAGAGCGCTCGCCCTCCATCCACTGATCGAGTTGTTCCCGGAACGCGTTACAGTTCGCAGCACTCATTGATCAATCCTCGCTCGCGCCCGCGGCTCGCCGATCCTGGCGGGCCTTCTCGCGCACCGCCTCTTGCAGCAAATCGCGAAGGCGCATGCGCGCCTTGTGCAATTGCGACTTCGAATTCCCGATCGAACAACCCAGCATCTCCGCAATCTCGTTGTGTTCGTACCCTTGCACATCGTGCAGGATGAATGCCGCTTTATAGCCCGGCGGCAGTTGCTCCACGGCGCGCTGCAAATTGACGCGGTCGAGAGAGCCGCTCAGCCTCAAATCGATCGTGCCGAAGTCCCTGCGCGGCGTACCGGATTCCTCATCAGGCTCAGTGACCTGCTCCAAGGAGGTCTCTTTGCCCGACTTCTTCCGAAGCTTCATCAGCACGACATTGACCGCCAACCTGTGCAGCCATGTCGAAAACGCGGACTCGCCCCGGAATGTGGCGATCTTGCGGAAGAGCTGCAGGAACGCTTCCTGCGTCAGATCCTCTGCTTCCGCCGTATTGCCAACCATTCGAAGGCACAACGAGTAAACCCTGCGACTGTGCAAGCGGTACAGGCGCTCGAATGCCGCCGCATCGCCTTGCTGGGCGAGCCGGATGGACACCGCTTCCGGTACTTCCCCAGTTTCGGTTCGTCTCGTTCGGGCCACGCTACCCGTCGGGACGCATCCTTCACTGCGATGCGTCGGCCGCTCCAGAAGTTGTCCTTGGCGTTTCCTGCCGCGCAACCCATCAGCCGGTGGGACGGATGATGTCGCCGGTTGCCAACAGTTCCCTTGTGGACGCTCGGGATTCCCCGGCAAGTCTCGCCTATTTTCGATGGAATTGCATCTAGAGTCCAGTAACGCCGCTGCGATTGAAAGTCGCTTCAACCAGTCTTCGCACGCCCGGGCAAACGAGCGTCTCCACGATTGTGGCGCGGGCGTAGAAGCGACTATGCCCCGCTTTCGATTGGGGCAGGTCACGATCGGCTGACTTGAGATGCCTTGCGAACCCATAGGCCAAGTCGGTTACAAGGACTTTGTCCCGACAGTTTGCGCTCCAGCGGAAACATTGCGCCCACTTATCGCCTCGTCGCAAGCCCTCGGTAACGTTTCACAGGGTAAAATTGGTTTGGCCGTTCGTCTCAGCTATAGGAAAATGAAATACTTATACATGAGAGCCCTGCGAGGAGGTCCTTTTGAGGATTTCGGTGATCGGAACTGGGTATGTCGGATTGGTGACCGGCGCATGCTTTGCGGAAATCGGGCACGAGGTTGTATGCACCGATAGTGATGCGAACAAGATTCAGATCCTGGAATCCGGAGGAATTCCGATCTATGAGCCGGGACTGGAAAAAATAATTCTGAAGGCTCGCAAAAACCAGCGGCTCTCCTTTCGTGCCAATCCTGCCGACGCCGTGTCCGCGGGTGATGCCATTTTCATCTGCGTGGGCACCCCGCCTCTCCCGAACGGCGATGCCGACCTCAGCGCGATCGATTTGGTGGCGCGAATGGTGGCTACTGAAGCGCGGTCGCCAAAACTCGTAGTAGAAAAGAGCACTGTCCCCGCGCGGACCGGCCAGGAGTTGAAGCGCGCGTTGTCCGTGTATGGTCGCAAGACCAACGTGAAATTTAGCGTTGCCTCAAATCCTGAATTCCTTCGCGAGGGCACGGCCGTTGAGGATTTCCTGCATCCCGACCGCATCGTTGTAGGCGTCGACGACGAAACAGCGGAACGGCAGCTTCAGGAGATCTACCATCCCGTGCTCGAACGAAAGTTCACATGTCCAGTTCATGATGGCAAGTGCCCCGCCGGACCCGCGCCTGGATGGCTTGTGACGACAATCAACAGCGCCGAATTGATCAAGCACGCGTCCAATTCGTTCCTCGCGTTGAAAATTTCCTACGCCAATATGCTGGCCGATCTGGCCGAACGGCTCGGAGCGGATATCGGCGAAGTGGTTCGAGCGATGGGTCTCGATCCTCGGATCGGCCCTAGTTTCCTTTCGGCCGGCCTGGGTTTTGGCGGTTTCTGCTTGCCGAAGGACTTGCAGGCATTCGTGCATCTTGCCGAGCGTTCCGGCGTGGACTTCACAATGTTGCGCGAAGCGGAGCGCATCAATAAAGGGCGCATCGATCGCTTCGTTGAGAAGTTGCGCGGCGCGCTTTGGGTGGTACGGGGCAAGCAACTGGGCGTACTGGGGCTGGCCTTCAAACCGAATACGGATGATATCCGCTTCGCACCGGCCATCGACTTGGTGCAGCGACTGCTGGCCGAAGGAGCGAAGGTTCGCGCATACGATCCGGAGGCGATGGACCGGGCGCGCGTTGTTTTACCGCAGATCGACTATGCAAAGTCCCCCTACGAGGCTGCGGAAGACGCTGAGGCGCTGCTGATCGCCACGGAGTGGGATGAGTTTCGAAAACTGGATTGGGAGAGGATTCGCGAGGCCATGGCGCGGCCGTTGATCGTGGACGGGCGCAACCTGCTTTCGCCGCGGGAAATGAAAAGCCAGGGTTTCGAGTACCGCTCGTTCGGCCGCCCGGATTGATGGCTCGCCGTGCCGAGGCGAAGACAATTAGCTCGCGCCCGTCGGCGCAGCGATCTGCTGCCGGAAAAAATCGTACGTGATCTTCAGGCCTTCACTCAAAGCCACCTTCGGCTCCCAATTGAGAATGCGGCGCGCTTTGCCGATGTCAGGACAACGCTGCTTGGGATCGTCCTGAGGAAGCGGACGAAACACGATCGGTGCCGTTGTGCCCACCAGCGCGCGGACGCGTTCAGCGAACTCCAGAATTGTAATTTCATTCGGATTGCCGATATTCACTGGCTCGTGCTCGTCCGATTCGAGCAACCGGTAGATGCCATCGATTAGATCGGAAACGTAGCAAAAACTGCGCGTCTGTTTTCCATCTCCATAGACGGTGATAGGCTCGCCAACCAGCGCCTGGTAGAGAAAGTTTGGCAGTGCACGGCCATCGTTAAGGCGCATTCGCGGCCCGTAAGTATTGAATATCCGCACGAGGCGCGTATCCACCCCGTGATAGCGGTGATAGGCCATGGTGATAGCCTCGGAGAATCGTTTCGCTTCGTCATACACGCTGCGTGGGCCCACGCAGTTGACGTTGCCCCAATATGTTTCCGGCTGCGGGCTCACGGTCGGGTCGCCGTAACACTCCGATGTGGAGGCTTGAAGAAATTTGGCCTTCTTGTGCAGCGCGAGACCCAGGGCGTTGTGCGTCCCCAGCGAACCGACCTTCATGGTCTGGATCGGAGCCTTAAGGTAATCCGGCGGGCTCGCAGGCGACGCAAAATGCAGCACCGCATCCACCGGCCCGGAAACTTCGATGTATCGAGTTACATCGTGCTCCGTAAAACTGAACCGGGGATTCGAAAGTAGATGGGAGATATTGGAACGCGTCCCGGTGA
>CAVRSO010000093.1:0-11434 GCA_963723845.1 uncultured Acidobacteriota bacterium | reverse complement strand
TAACACTTCCGGGAATAAGGCTGAGGGGCTTGCCCTAGGTCCGAATTCAATCGGAATCAATTCGGGGGCACGCTCGGCGGGCCGATCGTCGGTCAGAAGCTATTCTTCTTTGTTTCCATGGAGTCGATTTTGGTGCGGAGCAGCTCGGCGAATCTGTTTTATGTGCCCACCCAACAGTTATTGGCAATCAGTGCGCCAGGAACGCGGGCTATATTTGACCGATTTCCTCTTCCCAAGGCTCTGTCATCGACGGATGTGCTCACTCGAACGGTTTGTCCCTATCTTTCCGATTGCGAGACGGGCGCAGGCGTTGTCACTCTTCCCGCCTTCGCCCAACAATCGCACCGTCCCCAGGATGCCGGAGCCGGGCGTACCTCAAAACACAGTTTTAGCAACCGGCCGAGTCGATTGGGTGATCAGCTCGAAGACTCAGGCTTTTGTGCGCTACGCGGTCGAACATCAAGACGAGTTCGGGACGGCGCTTCAACCATATTCGAGCGAGCTCGACGTGCCCATTCTCGGCAAGAACCAGAGCCTTGCATTCAACCTTATTCGGACCTGGTCGCCGCACGTGGCGACGGAATCCCGTCTTGTCTACAGCAGGATATTTGGGAATGCGGACCGTTTCACGGGAATTAACCCCACAATCCCGCAGCCTACGCTTCCGAGCTTTGTTATCAGAAATGAAGCCGACGTGACGCTGCCTTCGGGTACTCCCCTGTTCGGCGGACCGCAAAATACTTACCAGTTTTTCCAGACACTAACCTGGGCGCGGGAGCACCACACGCTTAGGTTTGGAGGTCAGTTTGTGCAGATGCGTGATAACCGCAGCTATGGGATCAGTGAAATCGGAGACGCGACATTTGCAAACACGCAAGGACTCGTGGACGGCGTCCTGGCTGAGTATCAAATCGCGATCGATCCCAAGGGACATTTCCCGGGTGAATATGTCGATCCGCCGTTCGGGCCGCCGAGCTTTACGCGTCACTATCGCTACAACGAGCCTGCCCTGTTCGTCGAGGATACCTGGAACGTCACGTCGCGGCTGATCGTGACGCCGGGGTTGCGCTGGGAATACTTCGGTGTGTTTCACAGCCCGGGCGCGGAACACCCGATGGACGCGAATTTCTACCCTGGCCAAGGAAACAACTATCTGGAAAAGATCGCCAACGGACAAATTTTGCGAACAGTGGATGCACCTGGGAATTTGCGCGGTCACTTTTATCTGCCGGAGTATAAGAATTTCGCGCCGCGCTTTGGCGCGGCCTACGACCTGCTCGGCGACGGAAAGACCGTTATCCGCGCGGGGGTTGGGGTCTTCTACGATCGAAGAGTCGGTTTTGAATTATTTCGAGCTTTTCAGAACCCGCCAAACTATAGCGTTACGACGCTTAGTGACGTCACCGCAACTCCTGGACTCGTAACCAACCAGTATTCGGTTTTTCCGAATGCACCCATACAACTCAGTCTAAGCGACACGAAGGCACCAGCAACCAACTTGCACGCTGCCTATACGATATCGTGGAACGCCACGATCGAGCGTGAACTCGCGGGCACCATGGTCGGCGGAGTCTCGTATTTGGGATCGAGCGGGAGTCGCCTCTATACTCTTAACAACGTCAACCGGTTTGGTAGCGCCGGATTGCTCGACACGAGCTGTATATCCACCCGATTCGCCTCGGACGGCCTTACACCACTCGGTCCGGATTACACCAACTGCCAGCGGCTCAACCCCAACGTCACAACCATCGCGATTCGTGGAAATGCTGGCCATTCAACGTTCAACGCCATGCAGCTAAGGCTGGACAGCCGCGGCATCTCTCAATGGGGGCTTGAGTTTGGCGGGAGCTACACCTGGAGTCATTCAATCGACGACGCAAGCTCAAGCTTTGGCAATGACGCGGTGGCTAGTTCCTTTGCGGGTAGCCCTTGGTTTCTCTCTGCTTTTCAGCCGGGTCTTGATCGTGGACCTTCCGACTTCGATCAGCGGCAAAGGGTAGCCGCTCATTGGATTTGGGAGATCCCACTGGGTCGAAATCCCCAGGACTGGAAAGGCCGATACCTGGTCGGCGGATGGGAAATTAGCGGACTCTTTAGCTATCAAACGGGTCAGCCCTTCACCATCGTAGATAGCGGCGTACCCGATTTTACGGGAGGAGAACACACTCGCCCGCGCGTCACTGGCAGGCTTCCCCGCGCAGGCCGACTAATCCCCGACGCGCTCTCGCCCAATAACTTCCTTTACGTTCCGCTCAACCAGGTCTACGACCCCTCGAATGGCGTCTGTATGGCGAACACGGTGCCGTTTGCCTGTGAAATTTCGGTGAACGGACCGTTTGATGGGACGCTGCCTCGCAACACGTACCGCCGCCCCGGAACCTTCTACCAGGACACTGCGCTCATGAAGAATTTCCCTCTGCGCATGGAAAGGATGACGCTCCAGTTCCGCTCGGAATTCTACAATCTCTTAAACCATCCTAATCTCTACGTCAACGCTGGGACAGGCGACGTCGACGCGCAGAGCTTCACCCGGAGCACAGGTGAGGCGGTTCCCGGGGTGACGGCCAGTTTTCGGGACAGCCGGCAAATTGTTTTGGCTCTCAAATTAATCTTCTAACTGGCAATACCAAGGCTCGATGCAACGCCCGCTGCATCCTCAGGCCCTTCGTCACAGCCGCGTCACAAACTTCTCCGCGATGCCGGCTGCATGGTTCGAAGCCCTTGTGGGACGCGGGTTTGGAACGGTCAGAGGGAGGGGACCAACGGATTGACCAGGCACTGCATGCCCTCGCCACCCAAGTAATAGCGCGCGTGAATCGGCTCTACGAAGGCAAAGAATACGGATACATCATTGATTATCGTGGCGTTCTCCCTCAACTGGATCAGGCTCTCGATTTGTACTCCTCACTTCCTGAATTTGATCGAGGGGACTTGGAAGGAACAGTAACGAACATCGGGGACGCCTTTGACAAGTTGCCTCAAAGCCATGCAGCTCTCTGGGACATTTTCAAAGAAGTGAGAAATAAGCGGGACGCCGAGCCATACGAGCGACTGCTGGCTGACGATTCTCTTCGGGTGTCTACTTAAATCGACCCTTGACCAGAATTGAGATGTCCACGCTCGTTTGGGTTCACGTCTTCGGAACCCGCGATCAGTCGGGGTTTCAGTGATGTCAGCTTGTTCTCATGTTGTTAGATCGCGGCGCGCGGAAGGTTGGTGGGCCCGCTAGGATTCGAACCTAGGACCAACGGATTATGAGTCCGCTGCTCTAACCAGCTGAGCTACGGGCCCGGCGTCACGGGCAGATTCTATATTATTTGGCGCGAACCGCGCCGAACATTCCGGTGTTACAGATGCTGGACAAACTCCCGTTGACGCAGGCTGATTTGTGGCGGAAATGTGTCGTCAGAGAGCCGGATGTGGGCACTTTAGGGGCGCGAAATGATTCGAGATTGACGGATTTGGCGCGTCAAACTAGACAGATTGTATGCGCCAGAATCCGCCAATGAATAATCATGTACACAAGGCCGTTGCATAGTTAATCAACCGAGTACCATTGCGTCAGGTCCTGCACCGGGTCTACCTTTTAGGCCGAGCCGATTGCCCGATTACTGGCGCCCCTGAGGAGGTCCTTAATGGTTGAACGCCGCCGCTGCAAGCGCTTCCCCTTCACGATTCCCGTCAAGGTTTACGGGCGGACTCCCCGGAACCATCCCTTTCGCGATGTAACCGCCACGATGGCTGTGAGCTTATATGGTGGACTGCTTGACATGAAGCCGCGCGTAAAGCTCGGCCAAAAAATTCTGATCGTCAACAGCTTTACTGAGGAAGAGCGTGAATGCCGGGTAGTCTATGTCGATTCGAAAGAGCGCGGCCGAAGGAAGGTCGCGGTTGAATTTGCAAAAGCGGAGGGAGATTTCTGGCACGTCTACAGCCCTCCTGTGCCACTCAAAGCGGCGGCGCCAGCCGCGATTCCGACCAGCAACACGGCGGCCTGAATCTAGCGTCGAAACTCTTCATTAGTAGTTAGTCATGCAAGAGCGAGGTCGATTCGACCTTCACGCGATGGATGGCATTTTGGCGCCCGGAATCCCGTAAATCGAGTGTCGGCTTTCGACGGCGGAGCCTGCTCTGAGCCACGAGGGCCGGCAAATTTCTTCCCAACAATTGCGGAGACCGGGGATCAAAAAGTAGGGGCTGAAATCGCAAACTTCGGTTAAAATGGCGAACGGACCGCGAACCTAGCTGCGACGGTCGGTCAGATGGAGCTATGTCTGTTCAATTGGACGGGCGCGGCTTAAGCAGCGAAGAGCGATTCCCGGTCCTTATCGACGCCGTTCGTTTCAGTAACCGGCGCGTCGGCAGGCAAAAGTGCATCACGTCGCACCTCTGAGGAACAGCCTCACCGTTGACGAGCGTCGTCGCCACCCTCGGCATAAACCGGCCTCGATCATTTACGTTGCGCTCGGCCCTGGTAATGGGGGCATTCTCGTCAACCTCAGTGTTGGGGGTGCGTCTCTGCAAGCGGCGGCGAAGCTGAATGCCGAGATGGAGTTGGCTCTAAATTTTCGACTACAAGGCGCCGAAAAAACGATCGAGACGGTGGGACGTGTTGCGTGGTTGGACCCATCGCAGAAGGGAGCGGGGATTTCTTTCAAAGATCTCCCGGGCAATACCGAACAACAGATCGCAGCTTGGATTGCGAGCCAAGAACAGCCGACCGCCAATGCACAGTCGGAGACAAAGCCTCATCCCATGCCAACGGCAAGGAGCGAACCGCTCCGCCCTCCGGCCCAAGTCTCTATTCCTGCGGTTTTCCCTTCGGAGAAACCAGCGAGTGCGAGGCCGGGCTTTGTCCCGGGGATTTTGGACGAACCGCTTTCGGAGCCTGGCCAGCGGAATGCTTTCGGGAGTGTAGCGGCGGTACCTCCGCCCATGTCAGTGCTTCCCGCGCTGCCTTTTCGAACTCCCGCCGAAGAACAGTTTGAATCGTCAACGCGCACGGCCTTGAAATTTCCTGCGAGGCCCTCCGGCCTCCTGCTCGAGCCTCCGACGCCGACTGTATCAGTGGGACCGCCCGAAGTCCTTCCCAGAGATGTTTTGTTTCCCGACCGGGGTTTTCCGGCCCACGCGGTTGTCAATGTCACGGATCGCCTGGCGCAAGAAACACACGATTCATCTGCGTTGGCGCTACATCGGCGACGGAAGTTCGCGATCGGACTAGCGGCAGGGATGATGGGAATCCTTGGGGTGATGGTAACGGTTAGCAGTATCAACAGACCTCCTGTAGTGGACGACTCCGGAGCGCAAACGGTCCAACCAATTCACCCGCCGGCCGCAGCGTTACCTGAAAAGGCGCCTCAGACGAAGCAGACTATGCAACCTGGGCGCTCCGTCCGGGACGCGCGATCCCGAACCGGTTCGACCAGCGCCGACTCCGCTGCACCGGTGCCAGTTATGCGTGTAGCGGTCGCGCCGGTGCATCAAGAGAGCGAATTCATGGAGAGTCTGAGGGCGCTGCTCGGCTTGGACGTCGCCAATACCATTGACCCCGCGACAGCGGCCTTGCCGGTGTGGACGGTTCAGCATAGCGGATTCTATTATTGCGCCCGCAGTCCGGATTTCAGGACGCAAGAGCCGGGGGCCATCATGACGCAAGGTCAGGCGCTTCAAAGCGGCTATCAGCCGAAGCTTGGCGACTACTGCAAATAAACGTTCCTCCGTTACATCCCGTAAGCGTTCCTGGGGCGTCTATGCGTCGATAGCTCGGTGACGGTGTGAGAAGCGGTTAAAAGCACGCGGTACTCACGTTACACAGATTTGGGGGAAGGGATGCACAGAAGTTTTATCGACCGGTTGTTGCTGCCCGCCATTTTCGGCTTGACCACCATCATTGCTGCTCTGGTGCTCTGGCAGTTGTTACTCACCAACCGGCGTGTTGAGATTCAGGGCAACACGAAACAGCAGGCCTCATTTGTAAAAGCCAAGGCGGAATCGGAATTGAGCGCGCGCATTCTTTCGCTGGAACGCTTGGCGGGGCGCTGGCAGGAAGAACCAGAGCGCCTTGACGATCAAGATATGGAGTCCGATGCAAGCCTGGTGATGAGTGGCTATCCAGCTTATCAGGCCATCGAATGGGTAGATCCGACATTCCATGTGGTTTGGGTAGAACCTCAGAGAGGGAATGAAGGCGAGATTGGCGCAAACCTGGGGCTTGACCCGCGCCAGCGGACCAGGCTTCAAGACGCGATCAATAGCGGAAACGTGACCTCGACGCCCCCAACCGACTTGCGACAGGGCGGCCGGGGTTTCCTGGTCTTCGTGCCCGTGCACTCGCACCAGCAATTGAGGGGTTTCCTGGTTGGCGTGTTCCGCTACCAGTCATTGCTTTCCTCTATCCTCCAGGACGTTGCCCCCGATTATTGGGTTGTTGTTTCTGACGGTCAGGAGGAAATCTATAGGCGCACCCCGCCCCCACCTGTTCGAGAAAGGCCGTTATGTCCAGGAAGCCGACATACAAGTCGCGGGGCTCTCCTGGCAAGTGGCAGGCTTGGCCGAAGACTGGAGTAGTTGCGTACGCGCGATCACCTCTGCCGGGGCTCGTCTTCGGCGGAGGCATTCTGATGGCTGTCGTGCTCGGATTCGCCGTGTATATGTCGGAATCGTCGCTGCTCCATGTTAGAAAACTGCAGGCCTCGAATCTTGAACTGGAAAAGGAAATTGCCGGGCGCGAGCAAGCCGAGGAAGCTCTTCGCCAGGCGCAAAAGATGGAGGCTGTGGGCCGGCTAGCCGGTGGCGTGGCTCACGACTTCAATAACGTGCTGATGGTGATCCGCGGGCAGGCTTCACTCTCGTTGAACGCCACTGGACTTAGTTCCACGCTGCGTCAGGGGTTGACCGAAATCGTGAAGGCGGCTGACAGAGCCTCTTCATTGACGAGAAAGCTGCTAGCCTTCGGCCGCAAGCAAGTACTGCAGGCCCGCGTATTGGATCTCAATACGCTAATCACTCAGCTGGGGGAGATGTTGCCACCCGTACTCGGTGACGACATCAGCCTGAAGATCAATCTCCATCCTCAGCTGGACCACGTGAGGGCCGATTCGGCGCAATTGGAGCAGGTGATCATGAACCTCGTATTCAATGCGCGAGACGCCATGCCGGATGGCGGCGAGTTGACGATCGAGACCGCAAACTGCGACTTGGATGAGGCGTGGATCAGCACTCATCCGGGAATGCGAGCAGGTCCCTACGTGGGGCTGAGTGTGCGCGATACCGGGCATGGCATGGACGAAGCCACCCAAGCGCATCTCTTTGAGCCCTTCTTCACTACAAAGGACAAAAGCAGGGGTTCTGGACTTGGCTTGGCGACGGTTTACGGGACCGTGAACCAAAGTGGCGGTTGCATCACCGTTTCCAGCAAGGCCGGATCGGGGACCACATTTCAAATCTACCTTCCACGAGTTGAGGGACCGGTTGAGGCTGCCGCCGATGCGCCGACGCCGCTGGTTCGCTTCCTTGGACACGAAGAAAGAATCCTCGTTGTGGAAGATGATGACGCAGTGCGTCGTATGACGCGCGAGTTTTTGCAGTTGAGAGGATACACGGTCCTGGAGGCGAGGGGCTCTACCGATGCCATTCAGTTCGTGGAGTCCCACCAGGAAGCGATCGACTTAGTTCTCACCGACGTCGTCATGCCTGGAATGAAGGGACGCGAATTGGTTGATCGGCTGGCTAAGCTGCGGCCGGGCCTGAAAGTGCTCTACATGTCTGCGTATACGGAAGACGATGCGATCAATATCGGTATTCTGAATCCTGGGACGGCTTTCATCGAGAAACCATTTGGTCCGGATGAGCTGGCCGGCAAGGTGCGAGACGTCCTGATGGGGACAATTCATGTTCCTGCCGCAGGTAGTCAGAGCTGAATTCACTGCCGCCCAAACATCTGCAAGGTGGGGCGCGAGCGTGCGTTTGACCGTACCCCAAGCATCCGCTATGATGACTTCGCGGGGTGGAGCAGCCTGGTAGCTCGTCGGGCTCATAACCCGGAGGTCGCTGGTTCAAATCCAGCCCCCGCAACCACCTCTCTTCTTCTCTCGTTTTTCCCCGCCATGAGCCCATTCAGGGACTCACCAACGGCCGGTTTTTCTTGGGACGTCATTCTCGCGAAAACGGGGCTTCTCTCTCGGCAATGGCAACTGATCAGATCAGAAAAGAGCGTCTTCAGTTGAGGTCATCAGAAAACAAGTACAGCCGGTTTCACTCCACACACGATGATCGACGCTGCCTGCCTCGCTGTGGATGAAATCGCCAGGATATAGCGTTCTGTCATCAACCTTCAGTACGCCGTGGAGGAGATGCAGTTCTTCAGTGCCCGCATGCCGGTGCGCAGGATAGTCGGTTCCCGGATCAAGCCGGACCAACATGCTCACGCTTTCGATTTCCGCGTTCCTCGCGAGTATTTTGACGTAGATACCTGGCGCCGCTTCTTCCCACTCCGGTTTATCAGCGGCTTCCGAGGGAGGCACGAATGGCTGTGTGGCCGCTTCACCGGCGATGCGCTTCGCGAGCCGTCCCCACAGCGGCTCCGTCGGCCGCAATACGTCGGTGGGCCAGCCGATAAACGATCTCATAATGGGGCGCAGCGTCTCAATTTCATGCCGGCAATCCTCGCATGACAAGATTTGAGCTTCAACCGAAGCCATCTCGCTCGAAGAAAGCGCCTGCAATGCAAACAGAAACACGAGATCCAGATGTTCTTGATTGTGCGTGCTGGGTTTTGAGTTCATTCGGTCGCCTTCACCTTACTACCCAGCGCTTCCCGAAGTTTTCCCAGTCCAGAGCGGATTCGCGTCTTCACGGTTCCGAGCGGCTGGTTCAAGTTCGTTGCCGTCTGTTCATAAGTCAATTCAGAGAAGAATGCGGTTTCGATTGCCTTTCGCTCTTCCGCAGACAAGACCTCGAGCGCACCCCGGAGCTGGCGCGTTTGCTCCTCAAACAGACAGGCTTGTTGAGGATCAACAATGTCCGTTGTCGGCCGCAGGCTGTGCGGATACGTGTTCACTCTCTTCTTCCTCTGATCGAACCGTAGGCGATCAATCGCCCTGCTGCGCGCCTGATTCATGACCCATCCGACGACGGATCCATTAGCAGGGTCATAAGTCGAGGCTTTTCGCCACACATCGTAAAAGACGTCTAGCGTAACTTCTTCGGCGGTTTCTCGATTCATGGTTATCCGCGCGATCAACGTAAACACAATTCGATTCGTTTGCTCGAACAGAGAATGCAGTGCACGCTGGTCACCGCCGGAAATCGCTCGGACTAGCCTTAGCCACTCCTCCTCGGATACACGAAACTTCGACTTATCGGCATAGAGTATGTCCCCGAGCGTCTTTGTGGCTGGCGGCTGCACGCGGAGATCATGCCGGACTCAAACTTCGCAGTCAACACACAGCGCCTCTATTCCTAGCAGCCACTGTGTAGCGGCCTCTCTATCTCAGAAGAACGCCAAAAGTGTGCCGCCGGATTGGCTGGAAACAATGAAATTTAGTCGTAGCACGGCGCCTGAAAGGAATTCTTCTAGAATACAAATCCAAGACCTGATCATTGACGTTACTTATAGTTGCATCAGCGTTTAGAGGAGCGCAGCACCTGACTGTCTAGAACTGTCTGTCGATCCGTGCGCTGCTGTTCCGCCGACCGACAGTGGATTGAGCCTGTTCGCAATCGTCTTTTTGATGTGGCGATCGCATCCCTTTTGTACGGCTTTGGGTTGGAAATGAGGAAAGACATGCACTATCACATCCGCTGGTCAGACTCGAAGCTTGACTGGGAACGCTTTAGTACACGTGAACAAGCTGAGCAGGCGGCGAGCCAACTAGCACGCCCAGGCGAGCGGTTCACTCTCGAACATGTTGAGGACGAGTTTTGTATACCATGTCAGAAGGTGTCCAAACGCGTGTTCGGGGACGATGAAACCGGCGACGCTGAAGTGAGTTCGTAGAGCGGGCCCCTTCGCGTTGTACCGGGCAACTACCGAAGCGAGACTGACCGATACCTTAGGCTAAATTGGGGCCGAGGGGACGCAAGCGCGACCAGATACGTTGCAGGCCCTCTCAACCGGCATTCTTTCCGTTTCAGACTGCTTCGCCATCACCTGCAATTATTTGCATTTGCCTTTGAACTTTTGCGCGGAGTGCCCCTCGTCGATTGTTGTCAAGACAGCTTGCCCTGGCTCGGTGATGCGGCCCCCAAACTTGATGCTTTCGCGCTTGGGGCAGCGGGGCGACTCTTCTATACTCGGAGTTCAGCAATAATCGAGGAGAGAAACGACGGTGAGTGCGAACGGCGCGCAGCCGCTTATGCGCCGCAAGGTGCGTGACGCAGCCGGAAGTGGGCAAGTTCATCCGGCGAAGGCGGAACACCACCGCGAGCGCGCTCCGCATATTGATGCGCTGATCGGGCTGGTTGCTGTGCGCGTGGTGCGCGTGGCCGATTTGATTCTTCGCATCGGCACGCTTACGTGGGATCGTTGGGGCTTGAAGAACACGGATTTGAGAATCCTGGCGATGTTGGGCGCGTATCAGCCGATCTCAGTGAACGAGATCAGCCGCAGAGTCGCACATTGACAAGGCCTGGATCAGCCGCTCGTCAAGAAGTTTGCTGCGTCGCAAGTTGATTACGAAGTCGGCGCACCCGGTCGATAGCCGGGCTTCGTCGCTTGCGTTGACAAAAAAAGGTGAGGCGCTCTTGCGCGAGATCGCGCCGGTCGCGCAGGAGTATCAGCGCCAGCTTTTACAGGGACAGCGAAGCCGCGACGTAGAACGCGTGCTCGATTTGCTTGCGGCACGCGCCGAAGAAATGTTTCAGCGCACCACTCAGAAACACAAGCGCGCCACCCGCCGCCGCTAGGTCTCTGCGCCGCCCGACCTCGCCATAGCACACAGTTGTTTTGACAACGACAGCAGCGGAGAAATGGCGCACGTCATCGCGACATTCGGCGGGATGAGCGGCAGCGTCACATTCATCGTTGATCCGCTGGTGGCCAAGAATTTGCGCGCCGACGGTTTCCAAACCAAGCGCGACGCGTGCAAGTGGATCGTGGAAAATTCACATGTTCCCGCGGGACACTACTGGGAAGGCCAGATGCAATCGGGTTTTGCAGCGGGACTGGCCAAGCAGGGCGTCGAGCCGTTTGCGTCGTGGGCCAAGCTACCCAAGGACGCGCCGCTCGCTCCGCGCCGCTCGGCCGATGACATCAACATCATTGTCGTCGGCGGCGAGACGAATCCCATGTGGATCACCACGGACTTCACGCACACGCGAAGCGTTTCGATTGATAAGTGGGTGCCGAAAGGTGGGATCCGCCGCGACGCGAAGCCGCTGCGCATGCCCGCGCCCGTAACGTGCAAGGATGGAACCTGCGGCATTCCTGAAG
>CAVRSO010000092.1:0-45099 GCA_963723845.1 uncultured Acidobacteriota bacterium | reverse complement strand
GGCCGACTCCAAAGCCGGACCAACGGTAACGGATGTGGGAGCGCAGGTTGGCCAGAACAAAATCGCCATCAACTTCATATGGACGCTTGTCACCGGCTTCCTGGTCATGTTCATGCAGGCCGGGTTTGCCATGGTGGAATCGGGCCTCTGCCGGGTCAAGAATGCCAACCACACCTACATGATGAACTTCTTCGTGTACGGTTGCGGGCTGTTCGCGTACTGGCTCATCGGCTTTGCCATCCAGATGGGCGGTGCGGCCGGCAACGGCAACCTGGGTGGTCTGCAGCCGCTCGTCGGCTGAACATACGACTCACCCTGTTCGGCAAGACGTGGGGGATTTTCGGCGGAGCCGGGATGTTCCTGTCCGGCCACACCTATGACGTCGGCGTGATGGTGATCTTCCTGTTCCAGATGGTGTTCATGGACACGGCGCTCACCATCGTCACCGGCGCGTGCGCGGAACGCTGGAAGTTCCTGACCTTCGCCGTATCCTCTGTGCTCATGGGCGCGTTCACCTATCCGCTGTTTGCCAACTGGGCTTGGGGCGGCGGCTGGCTTGTCGCAGCTGGGCGCCAACCTCGGACTTGGGCAAGGGCTATTGCGACTTTGCCGGATCGGGCGTGGTGCATGCGGTCGGAGGATTAACCGCCCTGGCCGTAGCGCTGATCGTCGGCCCTCGCATCGGCAAGTTCAACCGCGACGGATCGAGCAACGCGATCATCGGCCACGATATCTCGGCCGTCCTGATCGGCTGCTTCATCCTGGCGTTCGGCTGGTTCGGATTTAACCCCGGCAGCACGCTGGGCGCTTCCGGCGAACGGCAACCTGCGCATCGGCTCGATCGCGGTGAACACCATGCTGGCGGGCTGCACCGGAACCTTCGGCGCCATCCTCTACATGTGGATGCTGAAGGGCAAGCCCGATGCCTCGATGAGCGGCAACGGCCTGCTGGCGGGCTTGGTCGCGATCACCGCGCCCAGCGGCTTCGTCAGCCCGGTGGGCGCGTGCATCATCGGCCTCGTCGCCGGCGTCCTGGTCTGCCTGAGCTGCGCATTCGTCGAGAACGTGATGAAAGTCGACGATCCCGTCGGCGCGATTTCGGTTCATGGCACGAATGGGCTTTGGGGCGTGCTCTCCGTCGGGCTTGTTCGCAGATGGCACGAGCAACTACGGCGGAAGCTGGAACGGTGTCACCGGCTCAGTCACCGGACTGTTCTATGGCGACGCCAGCCAGCTCGCCGCACAGCTCGTCGGCATCTCCACGCTGATTGGCTTCGTCTTCACCTTCAGCTTCTGCTGAACCTGGCGCTCGAGTTTTTCGTCGGGCAACGGGTTTCGGCGGAAACAGAAGTCGCCGGTCTCGATCTTCCGGAAATGGGCCAGCTCGGATATCCCGAGTTTGTGCTTCAAGCCGGAACCGGATGTTCTGTTGCAAGCCGAAAAGGGGTACGCGGTTGCTTAACTTGAGTTAGCTGTACACGCCTGGCGGCAAGGTGCGCCTCGGCCACGCGCCTTGCCCGCTAGGTCGTGCGAATCATATAAGAAGCCCGCCGACACCGGCGATTCGAGGATACAAAAATGAGTGATATTTCCATCGTACCCAGCAGCGACAAGATTCCGAATTCCTTGATGGCGTCCGAGCCCTTGCTCCCGGTAACTGCCGTTCCGGCGAAGACGCAACAAGCTTCTTCGGCGGATGTTTGCCGATCCGCGATTGATCGAGAACGAAGAATGCGCCGACTTGGTGGCAGACTTGCGCCAGTGTGTTGCTCAGCACCCCAAAGTTTCCGAATTGCGCGTGCTGCTCGGCATGGCTCTCTGCGTGAAGCTAGACGCCCAAGCGGCAATGGAAGAACTTGGCGAGGCCGTGGCGCTCGCACCGGATAGCTTCATCGCTCACTTGAAGGCGGGTGAGCTGTGGATGCGTCTGCGCGTAATGAATAAAGCGGAAGACCACACCCGCCACGCTTCGATGCTGGCCCAAAATCTCGCGCAGTCAGAGCTGGCTCGGCGCCAGGCCACGACCATTCGGACCATGAGGCGCGAGGGAATCGAACGTGATGGCTATCGAACGCCATGGCTTTCTTTTGGCCGCCTCCGCCGGCTCTGGACGCGGAAGCGCAGCAGCGAGGAATTAGCCACCGCGGACGCCCAGTAACGATGCAACCGGCTCTTCAGCTCGCCTTGTTGCTGGCGATTCTGCTGCCGGCTTTGAAGATCGCAGCGTCGATTTGTACCCGCTTCGGCATCCCCCCTATCCTCGGAGAATTGCTCACGGGCGTGGCTCTCGGTCCAGGCTTGTTCAATCTTCTACACTGGCATCTTTTTCGCGGCGGACAAGCCACCGATACGCTCCTGCTGCTTGCGCAGATCGGCGGCTACGTATTGATGTTCATGGCGGGCGTCGAGACGGATATTGATCGAATGCAGGAAGCTAGCGTCACTGCATTTATCGTGGCGCTTTCCGGCGTGATCTGGCCGTTTTTTCTGGGCGCGGGCGTCGGGCACTTGCTCGGCTTGTCTTGGACCGTTTCGCTTTTCATCGGCGGAGCTTTGACGGCCACGAGCGTTTCGATTTCCGCGCGAACGTTGATGGATGCCGGGCGCATGCAGTCCAACGAGGCGACGGTTATCCTCGGCGCCGCTGTGATTGACGACGTGATGGGACTGTTCGTGCTGGCATTTCTCGCGGCATCCATTACAACCAAGGGAGAACCCTTTGGCATGGCGTCGATGTCGAGCGCTTGGTTGCAGCAGCGGCTCGCACCGGCCGCAAGCCATCCCCTCATCATTCAGATGTTGATGGTCGGAGTCTTCGCGACTCTATTTTTCGTGGTCGGCTACACCGCCGCAAAGCGCTGGCTCGATCCGCTGATTCTGCAACTTCGCAAACTGGCCGCCAACGAGGCGGTGCCGAGCTGCGTTCTGGCTTTAGTCCTGGTATATGCGGTCTCGGCTGAATGGCTGGGCAGCGTGGCTGGGATCACCGGCGCATACTTGCTTGGTTATGTGTTCGCCGGCTCCGAGTACAAAACCGATATAGAGCGCAGCTTCTATGCGGTTGGCCACGGGCTGCTGATTCCTCTCTTTTTCGTTTCCATCGGCCTTTCGAGCGACTATCGGGCGCTTTCAGGCCATTGGATGCTGATGTTCCTGATACTTTTAGTCGCCATTCTGGGCAAGCTAGTTGGCTGCGGACTGGCGGCGCTCGGTTCCGGCATGGACTGGGTGCGCAGCCTTCGCGTCGGCGCAGGCATGATGTCGCGAGGAGAAGTGGGCTTGATCGTGACAGCCATGGGGGCCAGCACCGGTATTTTCGGAAAAACTGAGGTTGCGGTGATGGTGGGAGTTGTCCTCTTGACGACTCTGCTGACGCCGATTGCTCTTCGTGGCGCGTTTCATCTTAAGTCCCGCCAAGATATTGAGGAGGGACTCGAATCTACAGATTCCAACCAGAACTCTGCATCGAATCGGGAAATTCATTTTGCTGTGAGCGTCGAGTCCGATGCTGTCGAGTCGCCCCCTGATGGCTCTAACTTCAGGATCGCCGCTACGGCGGACTGACCCGCATCCCAGCTTCAACCAGCCAGACGTCGGATCAGTTTCCTAGTGATCTTCTACTTGCTTTCCCGGGCTGCGATTCGTATCTTCAGTGCCACAATGGCACCGCGTGGAACACGAATGGATTCTGCCGCCACAGCCGTGGCTCCGTGGATCTCACGAAGCGAGAAACCCGTGCTGACCGTCTCGCAAATAAAAGAATTGCTGAAACTCCAGCCCCTCCCTTTGGAAGGCGGTTTTTTTGCTGAGGTTTATCGACCTGCCGACAAGCTGTCCTCGAGCGCGTTGCCGCCCGGCTTTTCGGGGGAGAGAAGCCTATCAACCGCAATCTATTATTTGCTGACGCCGGATAGCTTTTCAGCGATGCACAAGCTCCGCGGAGATGAGGTGTATCACTTTTATTTGGGCGATCCGGTGGAAATGCTTTTGCTGAAACACGATGGAAGCGCCGAGGCCGTTCTTGTTGGGTCTGATATTGCCGCTGGAATGCACTTGCAGCACGTGGTTGCTGGGGGCACATGGCAGGGGGCGCGGCTTGCACCGGGGGGCCAGTTCGCGCTGATGGGTACCACTATGGCGCCCGGATTCGATCCCGCCGATTTCGAGTTGGGCAACCGCGATCAACTAAGCGCTCAGTATCCGCGGTATTCGCCACTTATTGCCATGCTCACCCGGTAGGCAGGCCCTCACCTAGTAGCGGATGAAGAAGTACGCGGACATCCCGAAGCCGATTACGATCACCGCCCACCTAACGTATGGCGGATTAACGCGCTGCGCCAGATTTGCTCCGCCATAGCCGCCAGCGACGGCCCCAACGAGCATCAACACCGCCTGCGGCCAAAGTACGATGTGCGCGGCAATAAACGTCACAAGAGCGCTGCCGTTTACGATGCTCACGAGCAGCGATTTAATGCCGTTCATCGCGTGAATATTTTCCACGCCGAGAAATGCGAGCAAGGCCAGCACCAAAATGCCTACGCCCGCGCCGAAGTAGCCCACGTAAATCGCGATGAGGAGTTGCAAGAATAGTCCTGGAATCAGCAGAAGGCGCGGAGTTTTCGCGTCAGTGGGACCGGCTCCAAACCCCGCCCGGCCGCGAACCCATGTGGTCAGGCGTCCGCTGAAAACGAAGAGCAGCGTAGCGGCAAGCAGGAGCCATGGGACGAGATGAAGAAAGGTGGCCTGCGGCGTGATTAGCAGAATCCGAGCGCCGAGAACCCCGCCGATGATGCCGGTGACGATCAGAGGCGATAGCAGACGACGCGCCTTTGCATCAAGAGTTTTGCGATAGGCGTAGGTGCTTGCCAGCGTCCCCGGAAAAAGCGCGGCCGTATTCGTGGCGTTCGCTTCGATCGGAGGAACCCCCGTAAAAATCAGAGTGGGAAATGAAATGAAGCTGCCGCCACCAGCAACGGAATTGATCGATCCAGCCACGAAGGCGGCGAAAAACAGAAGAACGGGATGCGTCAAGTGCACCCGAAAGAATACCTTGCACCGAAATTGAAGTCATCCAGATTGACGCGACTGGCGCACTACCGTTTTGCGCTTCGTTGCCCGCAGACAAGGCTTTCGGTATATTTGAACAGGGACACATGACCGATCCAAGAGCGCCATTTGCGACTGTAGAAGAAGCGATCGAGGAGATTCGCCAAGGGCGCATGATTGTCCTCGTGGACGACGAGGACCGCGAAAACGAAGGCGATCTGACCATGGCGGCGGAAAAAATCACGCCCGAAGCCGTCAATTTCATGTCCAAACACGGGCGCGGCCTGATTTGCCTCTCGCTTTCCGAGCAGCGCTGCGACGCGCTCGATCTGAAGCCAATCTCGGAACGAAATACGTCTGCATTCGGCACTCCCTTCTGCGAGCCCATCGACGCGCGCCGCGGAACGACTACCGGCATCAGCGCTTGGGACCGCGCCACCACGATCCTGACGGCTACCGATCCTCACACGCGACCCGAAGATCTTGCGCGCCCAGGCCACATATACACGCTTCGCGCACGCAATGGCGGAGTGCTGGTACGTGCGGGACAAACCGAAGCTTCGGTAGACTTGGCAAGGATCGCGGGCCTCGATCCCTCTGGCGTCATCTGCGAAGTGATGAACGAAGATGGAACGATGGCGCGTATCCCCCAGCTGGCGGAATTCTGCCGCATCCACGGGCTGAAGTTGGTCACGGTGGCGAGCTTGATCCGTTACCGCATGCACCACGAACGAAATATCCGGCGAATCGCGGAATCGACCCTAGCGACGAAGTACGGAAATTTTCGAATGATCGCGTACTCCAGCGATGTGGACCACGAAATCCATGTGGCGTTGGTACGCGGCGCGACCCCGTCTGACCTGCCGAGCTTACCGGATGACGGCAACGCCGCGCAGGAGACGCTGCCCCCACTGGCCGAGGATGGCCCGCCGCTCGTCCGTGTCCACTCGCATTGCTTGACGGGAGATGTGCTCGGCTCGAGCGCATGCGATTGCCGCGAAATGCTGGAGGGATCGCTGAAGGCAATTGCCGGGGAGAACCGGGGAGTTTTTGTTTATCTGCACCACACTGGACGCGGCTTTCGGATCGACTCTCGAACCGAAGAAGGTGCCGCGTTGCCTAAAATCCTTTACCACCATCGTGAGCACGTGGACCGCGATCCTGGCGTGCAGCGCGTCATCCAGCACGAAAGCGGAATCGGAGCGCAAATCCTGAAGGACTTGGGCTTGCGACGAATTCGCGTCCTGACGAACCTGCCGCGCAAGGTGGTGGCGCTCGAAGGTTACGGATTGGAAATTGCGGACCAGGTCCCGCTGGCCATTGCTCCCGCGAAAACCCACCAGGTTCTGTAGGGGCGTCCTGCCCGAATCAAAATGCCCGCCGCACGCGTCAATCTAGCGGCCGAAAACTAGCACCACAAAAGAGTCGGGAACCATCGTTGGACGAGGATGCGGATGATCCGCAGTCGCCGCGGGCGGCGGCCCGAATTCGGCGGTCACCAGAAAAACTTCGTGCGTCTTTCTGTCAAGGGCCATGGTGCGAGCGCCCATCTGGGTGGGAACATCCTCGACGACACTAAATTTGTCCGGCGAATCTTCGTGTACCACGGTCAAAACTCCCGAAAAGCAAGAAGCAAAGGCGTAGGAGGTGTCGGGATCGAAGCGGTCGGCATCAACCCCCACGCCGATGGGCGGCGTGGCAACCACTTTTCCGGAATCTGTGTCGATCACGGCCATCATTTTGTTGCCGCAACCCGCAAACAGGCGATGATGTTTCGCGTCAATCGCAAGGCCAGAGGGTTCTAGCGCATGGCGCGAGCGGCCAGTGCGCCAAGACGGTTAGGTTCTTTGAATCCAGCTCCACTTCCTCGCTCTTGTTTTCCACGTTGACGAAGACGTGGCCCTTGCCGTCAGCCGCGGCGAACTCGAGCTTTCCTCCGATCGGAATGGTACCGGCGACATTACCGCTGGCGCCGTCAATCGCCGTGACGCTTCCGCTGCGCCCATTCATCGCAAACACGCGCTTGGACGCGGGATCGTAAATAATCGCGTCCGGATTCATTTCCGCTTTGGCCTCGCCGATCACTGCAAGCGTTTTTGAGTCGAAAATCGTCACCGTGCCGGCTTGTCCATTAGACGTGAAGCCGCGGTTCAGATCGTGAGCGAGCGCGATGCCATGCACGCCCGCAGTATTCGGAATTTCACCGACGACCTTTTCCGTGTCCACATTGAGAACCACCACCTTTGTGCCGCGCGAGATGAAAAGACGCCGCGTGGGCGAGTCAAAAGTGATGTAGTCCCAAAATCCTTCACCGCCGACCTTGATCTTTTTAAGGAGGTGATAGCCGGAGGGTCCCGGCGCCGGTGCCGCGGCTTCCACTTCTCGCGTTACGCGACTGTGGCCGCTCAATGCGGCTGCGGTGACAAGGAGGGCGACCAGCCCTGCGAGGCCCGAGTACGAAGTAAGTCGCTTTGATGACATCAATATCTCCTGGGACGGCGCAAGCCGCCAAAGTGTTGGCCGACATCGTAATGCTGGCCACGCGGATCGTCAAATGAACGGGAGATTAATATGTGCTAATCATTTGGCTGCCGGCGGGACGCCTTCAGCGCGCTCGCCTACCGGCAACGAGAGCAGCCACAGCCGCAAAAAAACGCGTCTACGGTGATTTCTTTGGAGCGGGTCCGACCGTGATGTAGGGCCGCATCTTTTTCAACTTCGCTTCCGAGATGCCGCGAATCACCAGCAAATCTGTGACGCGTCGAAAACGCCCGCCCTTGCTGCGGAAATCCACGATGGCTTTCGCGGTAGTTGGGCCAACGCCGGGAAGCTGCTCAAGTTCCTTCGCCGTCGCCGTATTCAGATCGATCGGATGCGCGGGCGGATTTTTCTTGGCAAGGGAATCCGAGCAGAAGCACAAAATCACGGCCAAGGCAAAGGCCGCGCAGCACAAACGCGATGCGAAGCTCCACGTCATCCGATTCCACTCGCGCAAGGCGGGATCTCTCGCACCCACGACAAAACTTCGCTACACAGTGGCCGCGAGGCCATGGGCGTCGTATTCTGTCACCGGCCCGAAGAGCGCGGCTTGCTCCCCAATTTTGGCCCGGTCGCCCACCAGAACGATTTGCGCATTCGCCGAATCGAAATGGCGGCGCGCGGCGGCGAGCACATCCTCTGCGCTAAGCCGGCGAATCCGTTCCCGATATGTTTCCAAATAGTCGTCTGGCAATTGGTCCAGATAGACAGTCGAGAGTTGGCCGAGTAGTCCGTCCTGTGTGGCTACGCCCAGCGAAAACACGCCGGTCAAATAGCTACGGGCGCTGTCCAACTCTTCCCCTGTAACCGGCAGGGAGCGGATCCGGTCCATCTCGTAAAACATTTCGGTAAGTGTGGCCGCAACCACTTCGTCCCGCACCGCCGCGCGCACCGTGAAATATCCCTGCTGGCGCAAGGCGTTCACGCCGCTGCCTGGACTGTAGGTGTAGCCCTTCTGCTCCCGGATATTGATCACCAGGCGCGAATGAAACGCTCCGCCGAAGATCGAATTTGCCAGGATCAAGCGATACCAGTCGGGATCGCGGCGGGTGATGGCGAGATTGCCGAGAAGCACCTGCGCCTGCACCGTCCCCGGCAGATGCACCAGGTGCACGCGGCGACCGGACTGGCGCGGCGGCGCGGGCCACGTAGGCGGCACCGGCTGCGGAGCCTTCCAGTTGCCGAAAACTCTCTCGACTTGATCGAACATCGCATCAGTCGCGAAATCGCCGACAACAATCAGCAGCGCATCCGACGGCACATAGTGGTGGCGATAGAATTCCTCAAGTTGCTCGCGGCGAAACGCGGCCACCTGCGCTTCCGTGGGCGCAACGACGGCATACGGATGCGCGCCGAAAAGGACACCCCGCAAACGCTCGCTCGCGAGGAAGCCTGGTGTGGTGCGTTCGATCTTCAACTCCTCGAGCTTCTGGCGACGCTCGCGCTCGAATTCCTCCTCGGGAAACGAAGCGTTGCGCGCGAGATCGGCGATTAATTCAAGAATCTCCGCCGAAAATTCCGCCAGACCTGATGCTGAAATCGAGCTTGAATCCGCGCCGGCATACGTGCCAAGCCCGGCGCCCATGCGTCGCAAGTCTTCTTCAATCCGGCGGCTCGCACGCGACGCCGTGCCGGTGCGGACCACGGTCGCCGTCATTTCCGCCAGGCCCGGCGCCCGCCGCGCCACCACGGCGTTGCCGCTGCGGAAATAAAGCTGCGCTGAGATTTTCGGAAACGCTCGCGACTCGACAAGCACCACCTGCATCCCGTTCGATAGTTGCCGAACCGCGCGTTTGGGCCAGAGGACTGGACGCTCGGGAGCGAGCGCGGGAACCGAGATGCGTTGTGAAGGCGCTACTGGTGTGCTCGTTGACGTCATTGCGCACCTCCAAGAGCCGCCGGACGTCGCACCAGCACCGCTCGATTGCTCGGTACAAGATACTTTCTGGCAATGGATTGTACTTGCTCGGGCGTGACGCTCAGAAAACCGCTGAGGATCGTATTCACTCGATCCGGATCGCCGTCGAACAAAGTGAAGCACGCGAGGTAGTGCATCAAGCCGAAGCGAGGCATGTAAGAGCCCATGCCGCCTTCGAGCATCGAGTAGTAATCCGCGCGGAACTTCACTTTCACGGGGTCAAGCTCTTCGGGTGCGATTCCTTTTTCCTGCAATTCGCCGATCACCTCATCGTAGATCGCCACCGTGCCTTCGGAAGTGAATTCAGGCTTATGAAAGATCCGCGTCACCATCTGCGTGGGGCCGTTGGTAGCGAATAGGTCCGCACTGCCGTCGGCGTCCACGGCGATCTGTTCTTCGAGCACCAGCTTGCGGTAGACACGTCCGGCGCGTCCTCCGTGGAGAATAGGTTCGATGACGCCGGCGGCGTACCAATCGGCGCTCTCGCGCGGCGGCAGCGTATACCCGATTGCGATTGCCGGCAGCGGACCGAATTTCTCCGTCACCTCGCCGTGGCGTTCCTCAGTCTGCGGAGGCTCGCTCACATCGGCATGTGGCGGCAGCGGTGCCGCGGGAATATCGTCAAAATAGCGCTTGGCCAGCGCGAACGCCTCAGATGGCTCGAAATCGCCGAGCATCACCAGCACCGCGTTGTTCGGCGCGTAATACGTGCGAAAGAAATGTTGCACGTCCGCAAGCGTGGCCGCGTCCAGATCGGCGAAGTCTCCATAAAAATTGTGGGCGTTGGGCCAGTTGCGAAAAGCCACCGGCGGCAAATCGAGCCAGGGAAATCCGCCGTAAGGTTGATTCATCACATTCACGCGGACTTCTTCTTTTACCACGTCGCGCTGGTTGCGAAGATTCTCGTCGTCGACCTTGAGCGCGCGCATGCGGTCAGCTTCGAGCCACAAAACGCGTTCCAGCGCGTTCGAAGGCACCGACTCGAAATAGTTGGTCACGTCATAGTTCGTAGTGCCATTCAGCACCCCGCCGCTGGAATTGATGAGCCGGATGTGCTCCATTTTCCCCGCGTTTTCCGATCCTTGAAACATCATGTGCTCGAAAAGGTGCGCGAAGCCGCTGCGTCCCCTCGGCTCCAGCCGAAAGCCGATCTGATAGTAGACGCCTACGGTTACCACCGGCGCCGTGCGATCTGGCGACGCGACCACACGCAAGCCGTTGGCGAGCGTGGTGTGTTCGACGGGAATATGAAGTTTCTTGGACGATGGATTCAATGATTGCCTCCGAGGAAGTTTTTCTGAGTTGACGTTTACGGACCGGCAGCGGCCAAAGGCCTCGGCGCTGATAAACTTTCAACGGCCTTCCAGCGCGCGCTTGGTCTTCTTGAGCGCGCCAGCCGGATTCTTCGAAAGGACCCGGGCGGCCAAAAGCGCAAGCGCGGCATAGGATTCTCGAAATTCGCGAGGATAGCCGCGAAGCGCGTTTGCGTGCCTCGCGACGATTCCATAATCACCGCGCGATAACGGCCCCGTCCACGCTGCGCGGGGCCCGATCCGCTCTATATTATCGAGTATTTGGTGGATTAAAGGTAAAAGCGTTTGCGTGGCACTCCGCCGCGTAAAGCCGATTCGCATCAGCATCTGAAAGCCCGCTTCGATCAGGGGATACGCGCTGCCCGGCGGCAAGCACGGCCGCCGCGTGATAAATCGGCTTGTCGCCAGTGTCGATGGTCACCGTAATTCCGCCAAGGGATTGCGCGATTGATTGCGCCACCCGTCGGGCCTTGCGATCGCCTTCAACCGCGAAGACCACTCCGCTCAATTTCGGAATCACCTTGCCGCCGAACGCCTGCATCGGGTGAAGCGAGCCCGTCGCGGCGCCGAGCCGCTCAACCGGTGCGAGGACCGTGCGGTCCAGAGTTGCGCTCGTGTGCAAAATGACTTTGCGATTGCACTTCGAACCCCCAATTTCGGCGAGCGAGCGCACAACGGTTCGCAACACGTCATCAGGCGTTCCGAGCAAAATCAGATCTGCCTCGAAAACATCGCCGGTCATGCGGCTAAATGCGGTCCCGCCGCCGATGGCTCGCACCGCCGCGCGCGCAGTTGCGTTCGATCGAGTGACGACCGCGCCGATTCGCCACCCTCGTTCGCGAAGGCGCTTTCCCAAGGCTCTGCCTACGCGTCCCGCGCCAATGATGGAAATAGTTCGAGCCATATCGCGTGGTAGCATAACTTGTTACCACCTTTCGTGGCGGGGGTTATTGCGCTTTGCACATTTTTTGGGCAGTACTCCTATGTTCTATCGCAATTTTGTGGATTGCCGAATCGGTCGAGCTTGCGTTCGGTCTACCTTCGATCCCCTCGCTCGAAGACGCAGCTCCGTTGAAAGATTCCGAGTGCCCGCCAGTCTCGATCCTATTCGCCGGGCGCGACGAAGCCGATAAGCTTCCCGGCGCACTAACCACTTTCTTGGCCC
The DNA here is from genome assembly GCA_963723845.1 of uncultured Acidobacteriota bacterium. Classification (GTDB taxonomy): domain Bacteria; phylum Acidobacteriota; class Terriglobia; order Acidiferrales; family UBA7541; genus Palsa-295. Next base: position 33,119 of record CAVRSO010000092.1, on the reverse strand, counting down.
TCGATTATCCCCGCTACGAAGTGATTGCGGTCGACGACCGCTCGAATGACCGCACTCGGGCGATTCTCGAAACAGCCGCTCAAAACAACGCGCGATTGAAAGCCGTGCACGTGTCCGCCCTTCCCGATGGTTGGCTGGGCAAGCCGCATGCCTTGCAGCAAGCTTACGAACGCTCAAGCGGCGAGTGGCTTGTCTTCACCGACGCGGACGTTCACTTCAGGCCGGACCTGCTGCGTCGCGCGATTGCCCTGGCGCAAGCGAAGAACTGGGATCATATGACGCTGCTCGGCGCGCCAAAAATGTTTACGCCCTCTGAAAAAATCGTGATGACGTTTTTCGGTCTGGCCTTCGTGATCGGCACGCGTCCCTGGAGCGCGGGTAACCGCGATTCGACTGGATACAACGGCGTCGGCGCCTTCCAGTTGATTCGTCGCCGCGCCTACGAACAGCTTGGGACACACCGCCGCCTAGCCATGGAAGTGATCGACGACATGAAACTCGGTAAGCTGGTGAAGGAATCGGGGCTGCATTCGAGTGTGGCCAAAGCCGGCGACGCGGTAAGCGTGCATTGGCACGCAGGGTTGCGCAATACGATTCGCGGCACCACCAAGAATTTCTTCGCGGCGTCGGGATACAAGCTGTGGCTGGTGAGCGCGCAAATTCTGGGATTGCTCCTGATGTGCGTGTTTCCAGTGGCCGCTCTGCCATTTGTCCACGGGTGGGCTCGGCTATTCGCGGCGATTGCGGTCGGCGTGCCGCTGATCATGGCGGGCGGCGTAGCGATCGTGTTCAACGTGTCGTCCGTCTACGCCCTCACTTACCCGATCGGCGCTCTGATTTTCGCCTGGATGCTCGCGCGTTCCACAATCGTCACCCTGTGGCAGGGCGGAATCGTCTGGCGCGGCACTTTTTATCCGTTAGAAGAGTTGAAACGCGGCGTGGTCTAGAGTCAGCAGACGATTCATCCAGTTTTGGTGCACTGCCTTCAAAGCTCGCGGCTAAAACGACGCAACCCCGGTATACCGGTTGCTGCTTCAAAGTCCGGGTGGCGCTTCTCATCTGCGAATTGGAATCCCGCCTTTGAATAAGCCCTCTCCGCGGCGTTGTTCCCAATGAAAAACGTGATGTGCGCCTGGCGCGCGCCGCTGCGTTGCGCCTCCTCGACCGCGCGTTCAAGCAACTGGCTAGCGAGGCCTCGCCCACGATAGAGGGGCAGCATCGCTATGTTCTCGATCGCCCACGCTTCCTCACCGGTTTCGAGCGTGCACGCAAAAATATACGCGCCTCGTTTCCAGACGGCTTGCTGCTGCAAATCGCTCCATCCGAGTTCGCGCGCCACTTCCGTCATTGCTTGTTGCGATAGCGGATAAGCATCGTCGGCTCGAAATGCGCAAAGCGTCGCTGCAGGAATGCCTTCGACTTCCGCAATAAAAAATCTCGAATAGTGCCACCAGGAACGCGCCGGCGTGAGCGTCAACCGCCGAACAAAGTCATGGCGCGAACTTTCGGAGCCGTCCAACACAATGTCGAACCAGCCTTTTGCCAGATGCGAGCGTGCCGCGGTAAGAATTGCCCAAGCCAGGAAATCAGCGTCTTGCTTGGTCGCCCAACGAATTGCTGTACCCATGTTCGTCACACAGGCACCTTAGGGGTTCGGAGCGTTACCTCCGACACAGGGCCGCCGCCCAGTGCGCTTTAGCGCCCGAGGACAGCGGTGGAAGGGCGGGGCTTTAGCCCCGCCATAAATCGACGGCGCGAAGCGCCTTCCTATGCGCAGCCTCACCCGCAGCAAGCTTTCCTCTCGCTCGTCCCCCACCATGACCCTTGCTCGCTCTCGGGCATTACGGTCTGCGTAGTTCCCACAATAGACAGCGAGCGCGAAGTGAATTAGCGTGAGAAGGGACCTTTTTTTTCGCCCCGCTGCAGGCCCACAGTGCAGCCTGTTCGCACTCATAGGCGCTGCCCGCCCTCTCGACGAGTGTCGGATGCTCTTTGAAAACTGAATATAGTCCGACCCAAAAATGGGTCGTTCGGCGCTCACCCACTGCTCGTCACACACGTCGAGTAGAAGTGCCTCTAACCTATTGAAAATAAAGGATGGAGCCCACTTCTACTCGTCACAGTCTCGAGACCCCAACGTCCGGTAGCCTTTACTTCTGCTGGCTGCGGACCTTGACCCGGCCTGTAGCGGCCGCAGGCGGTAACTGGGCTGATTCCGTCTGTACCGGCTCAACCTCGGCTCGAACTTCAGTCGTCGCGATGACGCCCAGGTCGCGCTGTTTGAGCGCGCGAATGCGGTCGCGCAGCGCGGCGGCGCGCTCGAATTCGAAATTCTTGGCGGCTTCCCGCATCTGGGTTTCAAGTTGCACGATCGCTATTTTCAATTGTTCCTCGTTGGTGATATCGCCGATCACGGTGTCATCCGCCGGAACCGTCACATAATCCGCTTCCACAATCCGCGCGAGCTGCATGTCCACCGACTTTATGATGGATTGTGGCGTGATGTTGTTTTCGCGGTTGTAAGCCTGTTGCTTCGCGCGGCGACGATTCGTCTCGCCGATCGCCTGTCGCATCGAATCGGTCATGCGGTCGGCGTAGAGAATCGCGCGGCCTTCGAGATGACGCGCGCAGCGACCCATGGATTGGATTAGCGAAGTGGCGCTGCGAAGATAGCCTTCCTTGTCCGCATCCAGAATCGCAACCAGTGAGACTTCAGGCAGATCAAGTCCTTCGCGCAAAAGATTGATTCCGATCAGAACGTCAAATTCTCCGCGCCGCAGATCGCGCAGAATGCGCACGCGTTCCAGCGTTTCAATCTCGGAATGCAAATACCGGCAGCGCACTCCAACCTCGCCAAAATATTCGGCCAGGTCTTCCGCCATCCGCTTGGTGAGCGTGGTGACGAGAACGCGCTCATTGCGCGCCGCGCGCAGGCGAATTTCTTCCAGCAGATCGTCCACTTGCCCTTTGACCGGCCGCACCTCGGTTTCCGGATCGACCAAGCCCGTCGGCCGGATCACCTGCTCGATCACCACTCCGCCGGATTTCGTCAGCTCGTACGGACCGGGTGTCGCGGAAACGTAGACAACTTGATTGGTGCGGTGCTCGAATTCTTCGAAATTGAGCGGGCGATTATCGAGCGCCGAAGGCATGCGAAAACCGTAATCCACCAGCGTCTGCTTGCGCGAACGATCGCCCGGCATACATCCCGCGCAGCTGCGGAACGGTCTGGTGCGACTCGTCGATGAAAAGCAAATAGTCCGAAGGAACATAATCAAGCAGCGTCGGCGGCGCCTCGCCGGGAAGCCGTCCGGACATATGCCGCGAATAATTCTCGATGCCGTGGCAATAGCCGATCGTGCGCATCATTTCGATATCGAAATGCGTGCGCTGCACCACGCGCTGCGACTCGACGATTTTTCCTTGTCGCTCGAGTTCGCCCTTCCACCAATCCAGTTCTTCGTAAATGGTCTGAATGGCGCGCTCGCGTTGCGTCGGCGGGCAGCACGTAGTGCGACTTCGGATAAATCGGCAGCCGCGTGATTTCGCCATCGCGCGTGCGAATTTCTCCGGTGAGCGGATCGATTTTGCGTATAGCCTCGATCTGGCTGCCCCATAGCTCCACGCGCAGCGCGAAATCCTCGTACGGTGGGTAAACCTCGATCGTGTCGCCGCGAACGCGGAAAGTTCCTCGCCGCAGATCCTCGGCGCGATCGTATTGAATTTCCACCAGCTTGCGGAGGATCGCTTCGCGCGCAATTGACTGACCCTTTTCGATCATCAGCATCATGCCGTAATACGCCTCCGGCGAGCCGATGCCGTAGATGCAGGAAACGGACGCAACCACGATCACGTCGCGCCGCTCGAAAAGAGAGCGCGTCGCACTCATCCGCAACTTATCGAGTTCATCGTTGATGGTCGCTTCTTTTTCGATGAAAACGTCGCTCGCAGGGACGTAAGCTTCCGGCTGGTAGTAATCGTAGTAGCTGACGAAATACTCCACCGCGTTTTGCGGGAAGAACGATTTGAACTCGTGGAATAGCTGAGCCGCCAGCGTTTTATTGTGGGCCAGGACGATCGCCGGCCGGTTGGCCTCTTCGATCACCTTGGCCATCGTAAATGTCTTTCCGGAACCGGTGACACCCAAAAGCACCTGATGGCGATCGCCGTCATTCAGGCCGCGGACGATTTGCGAAATTGCTTCGGGCTGATCGCCCCTCGGCTCGTAATCGCTGGCAAGCTTGAACTTGGTCGCCACAGTGCCTCTCAGCGCAGAATGCACCAAACGCGTAAAGCTTCAATTATACCGCAACCGCGTATCGGCAGAAGAGCGTGCGAGGGCGCATAAATCTTCAGGCTCCCGGTCTCACAAGAGGAATCAAAATCCGCGAATCGTGGAACCCGTTCGTATTGGACGGAATTTTGCCGATCACCATCGCCACTTCGTCGCAATCCATCAGTTTCGGACAGTGCAGGCAATCCTTATAAATTTTGTCCGGCAGTTCTTCGCGCTTGGCCACTTCGAAGCCCAAATGTCCGAAGAAGCCGGGAGTTCGCGTGAATAGGCAAACGCAAGTTACACCGTGCCGCCGCGAATCTTCCATCAAAGCTTCGACCAACGACCTTCCCACGCCCACGCCTTTGCTCTGCGGGGACACAGCGATCGAGCGAATTTCCGCGAGATGCGTGCCGTAAAGGTGGAGCGCCCCGCAGCCGAGAATCCGGCCCTCCTCTTCCGCAACAATAAAGTCGCGGACGTTTTCAGAAAGTTCCGCCACGCTTCGAGGAAGCAGAGTGCCCGCATCAGCATGGGGCTGGATAATTCCGTGAATTTCCGGAACGTCCGGTAGAACAGCTTGTCGCGTTATGACCATCTCGAAGATCATAGTATATTTATGCACCGCAGTGAATATCTATTCGGCGCTACAAGTTCCTACTCGCGTGGGAAACGGCAGCGGGCTACTCAGGCTTTGCGGAAAGCTCGTGTGGAGTGACCAGCGTGATTTCGGACTGGCTCTGGACGTGTCCCTGCTCATGGATTCGCGAGCCGGTGGCCACGCTCGCAATTTCGTAGTCGGCGTCCTCTTTACTGGTTTGCGTCGAGCTGACCAGCAGCCCGGTTGCGAGGGAAACCGTCTCGAGCGCTTCGCCCGATCCCAGCCAGCTTCCCGAAGTACGCAAACCGTTGTGGCGGTAGTCTTCCGGTGTTGCATCGGAATGCGGCGAGCCCTGTCGCGATATTTGAAAGCGCGTCAAAATCACGGCGCAGCCGGACGCACTCACCGGCCGATTGGATTGCCGGGCCAGCGCTGCAGGCGAATTGCACGGCTCGTTTCGAAGGTACGTCGATTCAGCGTGCCACAGCAAATCGGAAAGCGGCTGCCCCTGAAGCGGATGTTCGCTTTTCCATTTCTCGCCCATCCGGACGCCATTCGAAGGCATACCGGCATCCGGCGACAGCGCGCTGAGCCAGGAAATGATCGGCTGCGCGCCCGAACTTTCGGCAAAGATTTCTTTCAGTCCCTCGAAAGCGGTGAGTTGGCCGTCGGGCGCGAGCGTGAATTCAACAGAGCGCCCTTCCATGCGAGTGTACCGACTTGCTAACGAGGGCGTGGAAGGATCGAGCGCGTCACTTTCCGATGACGCACTGGATTTCTCGAATGTGGCGCGGATGTGTACACCGCCCGGCACGGATGCCGAACCAGCGGAAGCGCCAAGAACCTCCAATCTCACAAGCAGGTGGATCGCTTGATTTGACTGAGAACCTCCCTCGGGATTCGCGAGAGGAGTCGTAGTTGTGCCGGCGGTGGTTGTGCGGGAATCGATCTGGTAACGGAGGACTTCACCGGCGGCTAATTTTGGTGTTAAGTGAACCCGCTGTTCGGCAACTGCGGCGAACGCCCACGCCATCACACAAAAATAGGCGATAAGGACAGCCCAAAACAGTCCGAACCCGCCGGCGGCATTCGCTCTCCAGTCTATCCACCGAAGATGCCTGCTGGCGTTCATGCCCTATCTTTGCCGCGAGCGGCGCGGCGGAGCACCGGCAGGAATCAGCGAGACTTCGGGCGCGCCCAGCGAACCCCCTACGTGAAAGGCAGCCAGCGGCTGATCGGGATTATCGGGAAGCGTGGATAATGCGCGCAAACTGAAATCGACGTTCCGATTGAATTCGACGCTGCCCGTTCCTTGAATCCAACCGCTTACTCCGGAAAGCAGGTCCAATTTCTGGAACTCTACTTTACCTTCAGCGCAGGAGAATGTCGCGGAGCCGTCCGGGAAAAGCGTGGTGTCGTTTTGGGCTGAATCCCCCAAAGGCATCGAAATATCGAATTTTCGCAATTCGGCGTTGGCCAAGCGTGCTCGGCCTTGGCAAGTAAGCGAAGCTATCAGCCCGGCACGGCTTGCACCGTGCGTCTCAAACCAAATTTCACCTGAGGCCGAACCGCTCAGCAGTTTTGCCAGATTGGGCGATGCAGACGCCAGGGAGGACAAGCTCACATCCGAAAAGTCGAAACTCGTGCGATACACGGGCACGGCGGCCAAGATCGCATCAACCGAGCCGCTAAGTCGCCCATCATAGAATTGGCCAGATGCATTTGAGAGCGCGATCCTGCGCCCATCAAGTTCCAGGTTTCCCTGTAAATGAGAGATATGCAAAGGCGTCAAAACGAATTCACCGACGGCAATTCGGCCGGCTGCGCGAAGATTCTCCGGCGCAACCGCGGGCGGCCGCGAGCTCAAGAAGGGAAGCATACGGTCAAGAAAGCTCTCTTTCCATGCGGGGTTCAGCCACCGGTCAAGGTCCGCTGTCGCAAGCCGGTCCGTCGAAAGGGCGAATTGCCATGCGCCGTCCGGACCGCGACGGTTGAATGTACCCGTCCACTGGGCCCCGAACGCTTGCGCGGACGACACGGTTACGTGACTGCCGCCGGCCTTGAGTTCCGCGCGAGCCTTGATCTGGTCGATCGGGTGATTCAGGAAAGGCACCCGCAGCTTCGCACCCGCGGATGTTGCGGACGCGCCGCCAATTTCAATCCACCCGGCGGGCGGAAACGCCGCCGTCTCGATTGCACCGCTCAGTCGTGAAAGCGACCAACGGTAGGGGATGTCTTTCCACTGCAAATCACAGGCGAATGGGCCTGCCAAATCCCAGCCGCGTGAAACGTTCCAACCGAGGGCGCTTGCCCCAGCAATCAGATCGCGCGTCTGGGACGCTTTCCCGGTGATGTGCCAGGCCGCCAAGCCTACGGGAGCGGGCCGAAAGGACGCATCCACTCGGAATGCGCCATCAGGAACGTGCGATGCGCCCCACGCGAGGTTTGCCACAAGGGTAGCAGCCTTTCCACGCACGAATTTGAAGGTCACCGGATCGAGGCGCGCAGTGCGCGGGACGCCCGTGACTCCCACATGAATCGCATCCGTCTCTGCCTCAGCGTTGACGATATGCGGCGGCCAACCCGCAAATTTCGCCTGCACTTGGGCGCTTCCGTGGACCGAAAGGCTATCGGCGATGCCGATGTGAAAGGCGCGGGTCCACGCAAGCACGTCGCCCATATCGACCCGTGCCGACGACAGCGCGATTTCGTCCGGTTGTTGCGGGCGCTCGGTGGATTTTTCGTCCGCGCGATCCCAAAGGATCCGGCCGGAAGCGCGCGCGCGCGAATTCGGAGCGTCGAGTGCGATATCGGTGAATTGCACATAGGGCGAGGTCGGATCCCAATCGATCGTTCCGGCCAAATTTAGCGATGGATTGTCAGGCCGGAGCGGAATATCCCAGCCGTGAATCTGGCGAAAGGCCGCGTGTCCCTGCAACGACCAGCGGCCATCCTGGCCCAGCGTGCGAGCATTCACGGCCAATGACAGAAAGCCGCGGATGCCGTGGTCATCGCCACGGACCAGCCGCAGCACGTCTGACACCGAGGCGTCTGGCCAATCCACGTCCAACACCGCAGGGCGAAGCCGCGACGACGTCCCTCCCACTTCGCCCGTCAAATGGAGCGCGCCGGCCTGCTGGATCATTGCGGCGGCGCGCCACGGTGTCCCCTGCAAATCGATGCTCCAGCGCCCTGACCGGTTCGCTTCGACTGCGCCGGCGACTCCGACGAAGGCGAATGGAAGTTTTTGGTAGCCGCGCTTGAAGTTGAGGCGCCCTTCTTCCACCTCAATCCGGCGGAAACGCGGCGCCAGTGAAGAAACCGGTGGCGCTCCCAGCCCGTTTCGCGGCGTCGACTCCGTCGCACGGGGCAGCCACTCGGCCACGTTCCAATGCCCATCGGGCGCCAACACGATATTCAGGCTGGGACGATCAAGCGACACAGTTTCCGCTTCGATCCGCCCTCGCAACAGGCTTTGCCAGCGCAGCCGAACGGAGACAGATTCAGCGCGTAAAAAGTATTCGTGCCCGAACTGTGGGTCTTCTCCGACAGTAACCGAACGCGCGCTAAGCGTCGGGCCGCCCCATAAACTGAAATTATAGCTACCCACTTCCACCGGCCTGCCAAAAACTGCCTCGAGGCGGGCCGCCAAAATTTTTTGCAGGGGGGTGTATCGGACGGTGACAGAAATGCCCTCGCTGACTACCCAAAATACGACCAGTATCAGAATGATGCCTTTTAGCCAACGGCTCCACGGCCGCCGCCGCGAACGGCTTGCCTCAATGAGCTCCTGCCCGGCAATCGCATCTGAGATAGTTTCGGACATCGTAGATTAAGGGAAGCGCAGAGACATTCTGCGCTCAAACGGTTCGCCGTGTCTCCGCTAATTCACCCGCGGAGAGCATTCAGGGGCTCTCGGTATCGGAGTACAAGATGGCCAGCGCCAGTTTGGCTGCGGCTTGCTCGGCTTCTTTTTTGCTGTGACCTTCAGAGCCGGAAAGTTTGCGTCCCTGATGCCACACTTCGATTTCGAATACTTTGCGGTGCTCGGGCCCTGATTCCTGGCGAAGACGGTAGGACGCCACCTCAAGTCCTCGCTGCTGCAACAATTCCTGTAGCGCGGACTTATGATCCGGGTGATCGAGGCCTTCCATCCCGCTCTCGAGCGCGGGCTCAAGCAAGGTGCGGTGTAAGAAAGATTCGGCGGCGCGCAAACCGCCATCCAGGTAGATCGCGCCCACAATTGCTTCGTAGGCGTCAGCCAACAATCTTTTCTTCTGCCGCCCTCCGGTCTTTTCCTCGCCAGGGCCGAGGCGCAAATAATCGCCAAGCTTCAGCCGGCGCGCGGCGGCGTAGATTGAGGCTGAGCTGACCAGGCGCGCCAGCCCTTTGGAAAGTTTGCCCGCGTCCCACGCCGGAAAAAACGCAAAGAGATGCTCGCTGGCCGCCAGCCCCAAAACGCGGTCACCCAAGAATTCCAGCCGCTCGTTGTCGAATCCGGCGGCGTTTTGCCGATGAGATCGATGCGTTAGAGCGAGTTCCAAAAGCTCGGTGTTCCTGAAGCGATAGCTAAGGGTCTCCTCGAGCGCTGCGATCTCCTCGGACGTCATGCTGGAATTGCCATCTTTTTACTTGGGTGGCTGCTTTTTTGCAGTCTCGGCGCTCTGTTTACACCGGTCCTGCAAACCGCTGGGAATTTCGGCGCACTTGTTGAAGGCATCCGCGGCCTCGGTGGGACGACCCAAGTTCTGCAAGTCGACCCCCATCACAAAGAAATCGGTCGGGTCTGGCTTTGGGGCGCTTTGCGTAGCCTGCTGCAACTCTTTTACCGAATCATCGAGCTGCTGCTTGCGAAAGTAGACCAGACCGAGTCCGCTATGGGCTTCGGCGAGCAGAGCCGTCTTCGACTGCGTGAACTGGTCATCGGTCATTGCCGCAGGCTTGGGCATTGCCGCGATCACCTGCATTGCATGTTTCTCGTACTGCTCAGCTTTGTCCAAGCTCTTGGGCGCGTCGGGGTCGTTCGGATTGTACACGTGAGGAATCACCCAGCCGACCACGGTCAGCACACCGGCATCGTCTGGCCTCAGGGCCAGCGCCTCATCGGCGGTGGCGTAGAAATCCTTCCAGTCCTGCTTGAGGTAATACGCCTGCACGAGGCCGGCGTCCACGGACTCGACATACTGGCTCATGGGATATTTTTGAAGGAAATCTTTCCCAAGCTCGATCTTCTTGTCTGGGTCCTGGGGATTGGCCTCGTAAAACGCTTTATAGGCCGCTTCCTCTTTGGGATCGACTTTAGGCGCAGCTTTAGGTTCCTGCTGGTTCCCCTCGTGTAGCGCTTGCTGGTGGTTACTTTGATCGATATTCCTGTTTTCCTCTCTGGTCTCCGGCCCATTGTTGCCCTGCGCAACGCATTGGGTGCTGAATGCAAGGCTAATCACCAGACCGGCCATCAGTAACTTAATTTTCGTGTCTATGGATTGAAGTTTCATGTGGCTTATCCTCGGCTCCTGAATGGTTGATTGCTACCCCCTCATTTTGATTGCGCAGACTGCCTTTTGGCTACATCCGCATTCTGCTTGCAGGCGTCTTCCAAGCCGCCCGCTGCCTGGGCGCACCGATTGAACGCGTCTGCCGCCTCCACGTAACGTTTCAGGTTTTGCAGATCCATGCCAAAAACATACAGATCGGTTGCGTCGGGATTGGGTTCACCCTGCATGGCCTTTTCGAGTTCTTTCTCGGAATTTGCGAAATCCTCGCGTCGGTAGTAGACAAGCCCCAGGGCGCTGTGCGCCTGTGCCGACTTTTGCGCTTTGGCCGTCGCAAATTGCGCGTCCGATAAGTGGGAAGGTTTCGGCATAGTCGCCATCACTTTGATGGCGTGTTTTTCGTACGCTTCCGCTTTATCCAGCTCGGCGGACGCGTTCGGATCATCCGGCTGGTAAACATGCGGGATCACCCACCCGATGGTGGTAAGCACATCCACATCGTCCGGCTTCAGGGACAAAGCACTATCCGCTGAAGCGTAGACGTCTTTCCAATCCTCCTTGGCAACGTACGCGTTCATCAATCCGGCGTCCACGGCTTCCGCAAGCGGGCTCTTCGGGTACTTTTGAAGGAACGCCTGGCCCAGCTGAATTTTCTTGGCCAGTTCATCCTTCTCGTTGTAAAAAGCCTTGTAGGCGTTTTCCTCTTTCCGGTCAATCCCTTGCCTTTGGACATCGGTCAGCATGTGCAACTCGGTCTGCATCGAGTCTGTTCCAGACATTACCGGGCTCGCCTGTTGGCCGGCCATTTGCGCGTAAGAAAGTGCCGCCACTGGAAGGCACGCGAGCGCAACCGCCATACCCCTGAGTGCAAATTTCACGGGTGAAAGTTTCATGGGATTGGCGCCTCCCTCTTTCGGCAATGACTTCGGATCTTCATGCGACGCCAAAGTCACTGCTTTGGTTCCGTGTTTCCCAGTCCCGGCGGCAGCTTATAAGCCGCGTCGACGCCGTTCTGCGCGGCCACGCGTGCGGCCTCTGGCGCTCCCCTCACAGCCAGCGCCGCGTGATACTCATCTAACGCCAAGTCGCGTTCATCTCCCAGATCGTGTATGCGCCCAAGATATACGTGCGACCAGGCGATCGCCGAAGAATCGGGGGGCACCGATTCCTTTGCGCCCGGTCCCGCCGAAGCTGGAACCGATACTATTTTCTCGAAAAGTTCTCTGGCGCGGTCGCCATCTCCCGAAATCACCGACGCAATCGCCAGGCCGTATTCCACGCGCGGATCATTCGGATATTTTGCAAGCGCCGCTTCAAAAGTTGCCGTTGCGGCTGCAGCATTCTTGTTGGCAATTTCGCGATTGCCCTCGGCCAACAAGCGTTCGAGTTCGGAAGCATGGCCGCTCCCCGGCCCATGAATTTCGTCGGCTTCGGCGTTCGGTTGGATCGGCCGCAGAACTTGATGCCCTGAGCGCGTTTGCGTTCCGCATCGAAGTCGATGCCCGCGATCAAGTCGGGGAAATAGTACGACATTGCAGGCTCAGCCTTCTCGAATTTCTGCAGTCCCGCAACCAACGGACGCACCAAAACGTATCCGGACTGGTCCGCATCCTGAAGCGCTGCCTCAAGTGGACCGCCTGTCAGGCGGCGCAAACGCAGTTCCACTGCCTTGATCAGGCACTCGTCGGTAAACGCCACGAAATCGTCCCGATATTCCATCGGAAGCCGGGGAGCGGCGGCCGCGACATTCAGGAAGGAGTTCTTCTTATCCAGCAAGTTTCGATGGCGAAGCACCAGCCGGTCCAACATGAAATGTAAGTACGCATGCTGAATGGCGTTCGCCCGCGCGTCGACATTTCCTCCCACGACGATGGCGTAACGGTCGCCGAAGTTCCGGAAATTCGTGCGCGCGCCAACCAGCGGCTCCACGTACACGGTAAAGCTGCGCCCATCCGTCTTGGAAATTTCCCGAAGGTACGCATCCGACACCGTTACGATCCGGCGCAGCGACGTCCGGTAGCGGTCCACTGATGGCTCATACTCCGGTTCGATCTTCGCCCAGCGGATATCCAGATGCGCTTCCTGATAAAAATCCGCCAGCACTTTCTGGAACCCATCAATCGTTAGGACATCCGGCGGTAGCTGATCGGGGTTGCCCGGCATTTCGAATGCTGGAGGAGGCCCTGCAATCAGAGCGAACGTAATGTAGCGGGATAGCGTTTCCGTCGGACTTTCCAGCGCGTGGTCTTTGTAGAATTGGCGCAGGGCGTCGGTCGCTGTTCCCTGCATCTTCAGCAGATCGTCGCGCAGTGCAAGCCTGGCTGGCATTTCAGAGAGTGTGCCTTCGTCCGCGTCAAGTCCGGCCGCATCGAGCGCACACATGGTGGCGAAAATTTGCGGGCTCGCTTGCACACTGATGCCCGAAGTTTGCTGAGGAGCCGTCGCCTCCTGCGCCTCGGGCGGGCTCGCCCCGATAAAGGCCCCACAAAAGACCGCGAGCGACAATAATGCCGCGAAAAACCAAACCGCATTTCGAACACGCGAAATTCTCAAACGATTCCTCTCGCCGTAATTCCGTCCGCCCGGCGTGACTAGCCTTCGAATGTGAGGTGTGGACGCCAAGCGGTTCTCAAACTCTAACAAAGAAGCCAAAAAACCATAAATGGTTTGCTGAGGCATCGCGTGACGTTCTCCCCTGAAATGCCACTTTAGCCCCAGCGAACTTGGTGAATCCTGGCGCAAGGTGCGTTACACTCGCGCTGCAATCCAGAGGCCTCGCGGCGTCCAGTTCCGAGTCGGCCAAGGCAGAGGGGAATCCCTATGAAGAGAACGGTAGCATTCGCATTCGTACTCACACTGATCGCGGCTCCAGCTTTGGCTGCGGACCAGTGGTCCACGGTCGGCGGCGACTCCGGCAACACTCGCTATTCGTCACTCTCGCAGATTAGCGCGCAGAACGTGACGAAACTGGGCGCGGCGTGGGTGTCGGAAAAGATATCGCCGCCTCCGAGTTCCCGGGGCGTGCCGGTGATTGATCACGGGTTAATGTTCCTGACGTCGGCGCCATTTGTGTACGCCGTGGACATCAGCACTGGAAAAATCGCGTGGCGTTATCGCACGGCCGCTGGTGAAGCCGGGGGCATCATGGGCCCCCCTGGCTCGCCGGCGCGAGAAGGTGTGGCAGTGGGCGGCGGCCTCGTGTACGTGGGGCTTACCAGCGCTAATCTGATCGCGTTACGTGAGGAAACCGGGGAGCTTGTCTGGAAAACCTACCTGGGCGATCCGGTGCACGCGCCGTCCGAAGGCGCTTCCGGTGCGCCCTTGTACGCCGATGGATTGGTATCCGTCGGCTTGAATGCGGACTACGGATACCGAGGCCAGATTGTCGCTGTCGATGCGAAGACTGGGCGCGAGGCATGGCGCTTCTTTGTCGTGCCCTCTCCGGGAGAACCCGGTTCCGACACGTGGCCGAAGAACAATGACTCGTGGAAACACGGCGGCGGCGCCGTCTGGTTGGTTGGAGCGACTGATCCGGAGCTCGGCTTGGTATTCTACGCCACCGGAAATGCCGTCCCGCAATACGGCGGCGAAAACCGCCCCGGCGACAACCTGTACACCGATTGCGTAGTCGCCCTCGACGCCAAGACCGGCAAGCTTCGCTGGCATTACCAGATGGTCCACCATGACATCTGGGAAGCTGACGTCGCCGAAGCGCCAATCCTTTTCGACGCAGAGATCAACGGCCAGTCTCGCAAGGCAGTCGCAGCGATGCGCACCGATGGGTATCTGTTCATGCTCGATCGCGTCACCGGAAAGCCGCTCGGCCGCGTCGAAGAGCGCCCGGTAGCGCAGGAGCCATCTCAGAAGACGGTTCCAACTCAACCGTATCCGGTGGGCGCCGAGCCTGTCCTGCCGGATTGCGACTATTGGAAAACGCAACCGGTAGCTCAGGGCTTCGATGTGGGATGTTTCTTCACGGCCGCCTCCGCCAAGAAGCCGAATGTTCTTGTGCCGGTCTACGGCATGCGCGCCACTCCTATGGCCTTTGATCCGCAGACGCACCTCTTCTACGCGACCGGCAACGCGGGACTCCAGTGGTTCCGGCGTTCGCAGGATCCCGATTTTTTCACCCTCAGCCTCACCTCGCGCGTACCTGGCCTGAGCAAATTGGGTTTCGGCGTTCTGGCTGCGCTGGATAGCCGTACGGACAAGGTTGTTTGGAAGAAGGAATTCCACGAGGGGCGGCCGAGCGGCGCGCTCGCCACCGCCGGAGGCCTCGTGTTTCAAATGGCGGGAGACGGCAACTTGCAAGCGTACGATGCCTCGAGCGGATCTCTCGTGTGGCAGTTTCAAACCGGCGATCTCGGCGGAAGCCCACCGATTAGCTTTGAAAATGCCGGCGAACAATACATTGCCACAGTTGTCGGCGGCAACGTGTGGGCGTTCAAGGAGGGCGGAACAATCCCCGCGCGTCCTGCCCCGCCAACCCCACCCGAGGAGGAGTTCTCGGGGGCAATCACGAATGCTGCCACGATCGAGACCACCACGCTTGCGCGAGACATGGGCATCACAGGCTCCCACTACATCATCGATGAATACGAGTTCAATCCCTACCGCGCGCGGGTCAAAGCTGGCACGCGAGTCTATTGGCGAAACAATGGCACCACGATCCACACCATCGTTGCTGAAGACGGATCATGGACGACCGGCCCCATGGAGCCTCTCGACATCAACTCTGTGGTCTTCGATAAGCCTGGGACGTATGTTTACCACTGCAAGGAATATCCGTGGGACTACGGGCAAATCATCGTCGAACCTGCTGCTCCGAAAGAAGAGCAACAAAGCAAATTGTCCGGCAAAGTGGAACCATAGCCTTTTCGAAGAGTCACGCGCCCACAGCGTGTGTTGACCGCGGTTTCAGTTCGTCCCAATCACACCGGTGACGCGCCCACAGCGACGTGTTCCTTTAAGCAGAGGATAGGATTGAAGAAAAAGGAGTGTGAATGGGAATAGGGACTCGCGCCGGGTGCTAGCCGTGCACGTGAACTTCGTTGAAGTTCAGAAGCACATGCCCGCCGCCCATCGGTCGTCCGAAACCAAACTGCGGACGGAATCGCGAAAACAGAAGCATTTGATCGATCTGATGCTGTACCGCTGCATCCGTGGGACCCGAAAGGATCTTGTAGAAGACCACCCCACCTTGCGCGTCGAGCGTTGCTTCTAGCAACAGAGCTCCTGAGGTCGCCGGGCCGCTTGCACCGCCGATTCCCGGCACCGGAAAGGGAGCGAGGCTCTCAAGCTGCGCGGGCTGCACGAAATTCAGTGGCAAATCATTGGTGTAAACGCCGCCAGCCGGCATTCCCCCCAGCATGCTCTGAACCACCAGCAAGAAAACTCCCACCGCAGTCAACACGCCGCCGGTGGCAGGGACGGCCAGAGGTTCAAGAATATTTTGCGAAATCAGCAGCACGCGATTCCACGCGCGGGTAAGCGTGGCCCACGGCAACCGCCGCCGCGATGCCTGCGCTTGAATACGCAGCGCCAGATTTGCCGGCGGGCGAATCGGTTCAACACGAGCGAGATGTGCCGCCAGTAAGCTGTAGCTCTTCAGTTCCTCGCGGCAGTCCGCGCAGCCATGCAGGTGCTCGCGCAAGCGCGTGCGCTCGCTCGCGACAATACTATCGTCAAGATAACCGGGCAGACTGTGCTGGGCGTCGCTGCAGTTCATGACCGTACTCCATTGACTTCTTTGAGGATCAGCGTTTCGTCTCCGTAAATGCGAAGTGTTCGCGGTGATGTCAGCTCGGCCATCCCGCGAGTCGGCACATTATTCCGCGTGCCGTGCTGGCTCGCCGTTTGGCTGCCTTGCGTCTGAGCAGAACGCAACACCGGATCGAGGATTTCTCTCAGCATTCGGCGTCCTCGCAAAATTCGCGATTTCACTGTTCCCACCGAAACCTCGACCACTTCGGCAATCTCCTCGTATGAAAGTCCTTCCAAATCCCGCAGGATTACCACGCTGCGAAAAACCGTCGGCAACGCCGCAAGCGCCCGCCGTACCGTAGCCTGCGTCTCATGCGCCGCGCACTGCTCGTAAGGGGTTGCTTCCAAATCCCTCAGCTCGAGCGCGCCCTTTTCTTCCTCGTCCGAGTCGATCGAAATCTGCAGGCGGTGATGCCGCCAGCACCATCGTCGATGATTCAGCGCCTGCCGCACCGAAACCCGATACAACCATGTCTTCAGCGAGCTGCTTCGTCGGAAACCACGTATTCCGCGGAACACTCGCAGGAAAACGTCCTGCGTAACATCAGCGGCGTCCGCCGCGTCCCCTAAAATCCCGTACACCAAGTTGTATACGCCCGCGTGATAGGACGAAACCAAATAGTCAAACGCCGCTTCGGAACCCGCCTGCAGTTCCGTAATCAACCCGTCTTCGTCCCGCCCCCACGGCAAACTTTGTGCCAGTTCGGACATAGGCTCCGCCGCTTTCCCTGGGGCGTCCCGCTATATCTTAGACACCACCTTCGCGGCTATGTTTCCAAGCATATCAGAAAATTGTGCCCAAGGCGTAAAGCCTCAGGACTACTCCTGATCGCTCAATCGAAGAACCTTGGAATGTGGAGGTTAGCTACGGACTTTTTTAGTTAAGCGTCGCCGAAAGCAAGCCCGCGCAAAAAGAACAGAGCCGGCGGGGAGGGGTGGGTGGGATCTCCTCGCCGGCTCCGCTGAAGCAACGTTCACCGCGTGCCGTATTTCCGCGCCTCTGGCGAACTGCTCTCCTAGAACGTTACTCGCAATCCGAACTGAATCGGCGCGGGGTCACGTTCGTGTGCACGATGCTGGCGGCCGTGGTCGCGCCCGGTATCGCAGCTCCGACGTGTACTGCTCTAGATGGCCGTGTCCTCACTATTGGAGATGCGAAGCGGAGAGCCCATCCCAGATGTATACATGATGTATACAAATTTTGCTTGACACTCGCTTGCCGTTGGTAGTAGAAGCCGCCTCAAGCGGGGACCAGACGTCCACTCAAGTCCAAGGGCAGTGACTAGTGCCACAGCGTGCTAGGCATGGTCCATCGTGTGAGACGAGCCGAAGAGGCGAGGCTTGGGTTTCCGCGCAGGTTCCCCAGAATGCCGTGAGCTGAGTATCGCAGCGTACACAAATTCCCACGCCGCGTAACCGGCTGGTGCATGCGCATAAGATCGAAGAAAGGCGGAAAGAAATGTCCATCTACGATCGAGTTTCCAGGGATCGCAATTCGCTTCGTTGTTCGACTGTGCTTCGCGCCGCGTTTCGGGCGGCGCTCGCCATCCCGCTTTTGGGCCTCCTTATTGTCGGCAACCTATGTGCGCAGGTGGAGAAAGCTACACTTTCGGGAACCGTGACTGATACCAGCGGCGCGGTCATAGTCGGCGCCAAAATCCAGGCGAGGAACGTCAGCACTGGCGTCGCCTATTCCGGCGTTACAGACGGGCAGGGACGCTACGTTCTCGAGGAAATGCAGGTCGGCACCTACGAGGTTTCGGCCCAGATGGCAGGCTTTCAGCAAATCGTGCAAACCGGCGTCGTGCTGAGTGTCGGCGCGCGGCCGATCCTGGATTTCAAATTGCGAGTTGGTCGAACCGAGCAAGTCGTCGAGGTGCAGGGCGAGGCTTCCCGAGTCGATACCGAAACCTCTGCAGTGGGCCAATTGGTCTCGTCCAGTCAAATGGAAAACCTGCCGATCAACGGCCGCAATTTCGCCAGCCTCATCACTCTGTCGCCGGGTGTGGCATCCGTGCCACCGAGCCCCGGTGGCGGCGGCCAGTCGTCCACCGTCTACGGCAACCAAATTAACTATTCGGTTTCCGGTTCGCGCCCGGTGGGAACGGCCTACATGATGGATAACACCGACATCCGCGATTGGCTGGACCATGGCGCAGGCGTCAGCATAATGGGGACTTCGCTCGGCATGGAGGCCATCCAGGAATTCTCGATTCTGACGAATACTTACAGCGCCGCATTCGGCGGCACCGGCGCGGTCGTCAACGCGGTCACCAAGTCGGGCACCAACGCCCTGCACGGCTCGCTCTATGAATACATCCGCAACAGCGCGCTGGACTCCAGTAACTACTTCGACGTCCCCGGGCATAAACCGAGTTTTTCGAGGAACCAATTTGGCGGCTCGGTCGGAGGTCCCATCAAGCCTGACAAAGCCTTCTTCTTCTTCAACTATGAGGGCCTGCGGGCGACGGACGCCACCACCACACGCTCCGTGGTTCCTACCTCGTTGCCGGACCTGTACACAGCGGGCGGCATGACCCAAAACGGGGCCGGCCAGTGGTCGGGCCCTTTCGGGCCGCTGAATCCGGTGTCGCAAAGCATATTCGGCTTGTACCCGCTTGCACAAAGCCTGTCCGATTGCCCTAATGTCGCCAATATCAACCTTTTCGCAGGCACCGGCCTCTTCTGCTCATCTGATTCCCAGACCGGCAGTGAGAACTATGTGCTGGGGCGCGTGGACTACATCCTGGGCCAGAAGGACAGCCTATTCGGCCGTTACATCAGGGAGAGCGCTTATCAGCTTGTCCCGTACGCGTATACTGTAGTCCCGGGATATCCGGAAGCCGACTACGAGCGTAACCAGTACTTCACCATCGAAGAGCGGCATACGTTTTCGCCGAGGTTTATCAACGAAGTCCGTTTCGGGTACGTGCGGTTGTTTACGCAGACGAGGAACCCCAGCTCCCTCTCCAACTCCGGCCCTTTGGTCCAGGTCGCCGGCAGACAAGCTATGGACTTCATTCCTGGCTGGGGTCTGTCGTCGCTGGGTCCCTCGCCTTCGAGTCCAAGTCGGCCGGTAGTCAACCGGTTCAGCGTTGGCGACGATGTCGTCATGTCGTTTGGCGCGCATAGTCTCCGGTTCGGTGCCACCGTCACGCGGGCGCAGTTGAACCAGCTCTGGAATCAATATTCCGGCGGCGCGTGGATCTTCGCAAACCTGTCGGGGCTGTTTGGACCGGCGGGCGGCTCATTGTACGGCGACGCGCTATTGTGCGTGTGCGCAGCTGCTCCCAGTTATGCCTATACAACCCCGGGTGGGACCTCCTATCCGTTCAGCGACCGCGCCAACTGGCGTCAGACTTGGGTGGATCCATACATCCAGGACGACTGGAAAATCACGAAGAGACTTACCTTGAACATCGGTCTGCGCTACGCGTGGGCCAGCAACCCAACGACAGTCGGTCAGCCTATTTTTGTGATCCCCAACCTGACTTCGCCGGCGACGACCGAAGGTGACTTCATCACCGCGCGTCACCCCTTTAACAGCAATCCCAATACCAAGAACTTTGATCCGCGCATTGGCCTTGCCTGGGATCCTTTCGGAGATCACAAAACGTCGGTCCGCGCCGGCTTCGGGATGTTCCACGAGCCGGTCACCGCGCGCACCTACGCCCTCGACAACACGTCGATGCGCCCGAATGAGCCGCTGTTCTTTCTGTTCTTCAGCACCGCTTTCCCCAATCTGCCTACCAGTCCCAACGAGACCATAAACCTATTCACCCCTCCTTTTGCTGCCCCGGCAGCGAGTCAGATCGCCTGGTACTATGGCATCCTGCAGAATGTGGACACATCGCCGTACGTCATGCAGTACAACCTGAACGTGCAGCGCGAACTCGGGCACGGCACGGTGTTCACCGTGGGCTACAACGGTTCCTCGGGCAACCACCTGTTCTATTGGATTGATGCCAACGCTCCACAAGCCTTTTCCGACCTGACGCCTTCGCAGCAGACAACGTCGCTCGCAACAGGCAACTACCCCTCTGCCACCGGAGCGGGAGCGCGAGGGACCTCAACCAACCCGTTTATGGGCACGCACGTCAATCCGAACTTTGGGGCGTTCGAAGCGGTTGAGCCCAAAGCACATTCCACTTACAACTCCTTGCAGCTCACTCTGAACCGGCAGTTCGCCCGGGATCTCGTTGGCAATGTCGGCTACACGTGGTCCAAGTGCCTGGACAATGCCTCGGCCACCATCAGCACGGAACAGGGCGAGTGGGCCGTGGTTGACTCCTACAACCCCGGGTTGGATAGGGGGCCATGCAGCTTCAGCTCCAACAAGGTGTTTAGCGCGAATGCCATTTATCGGCTGCCGTTCAAGGGCAATCGGTGGGTGGACGGCTGGCAAGTCAGTCCTGTCGTCAGCTACGCTACAGGTCTGCCCTTTAACGTCCAGAACTCGTTTGGGGGTCAATATCAATCCCAAACGGGGGGCGCGACCGAAGGCGAGCGTCCAGAGCGCCTCCCAAATTGCAACGCCATGCCGAGGAAGCGCACCGAGTGGTGGAATCCGGAATGTTTTGTGTTCGCGCCCTATGGCACTCTTGGCAATTCCGGCCGCGACTCGCTCAATAACCCCAATTTCTCCAACATCGACTTCGCGATCTTTAAGGATACGAAGATCAACGAGAAGCTCACCGTGCAGTTGCGGGCGGAGTTTTTCGATATCCTGAACCACGCGAACTTCGTCGTGGGGCCGCAGGTCTACTTGATGAGCGTCGCCGCCCTCGTCACCCCATCGGGCGCGGGTGCGAACTATTCGCAACTTAGCAATCCGGCTGCCTATGAACTCCCGAGCGCGGGCAACCCCGCCGGTGGCGTGTTCTGCAACCCATCGCAGGTAGTCGGCGCTCCGCTCGCTGGCCCCTGCTACACATCCGGGACCGGACTGCAGCAGACCGTGCCGGGGGATAAGGGCGGCCAGCGCCAGATTCAGTTCGCCGTGAGGTTCATGTTCTAGATGTTCTACCTGCGGCGAGCGCGAACCACCCACGCCTCGCCGCGAACGCAGCACGCAGAGCCGGCGGCAACCTCCACCCTATCCCGTCGGCTCTGCGGTTTCGCCTCCAAGCGCAGGAGATTACAGCTTCGCTGGTGGCGGTACCGAAGTCTGGCGGCCTGGGCATACAAAGAAGGACACAAATTCGCAGTCTGCTAGTTCCGCGAGCGCGCAAGTATCCGAAAGTAGTGGTTGCGCCGATGGGAGTCGAACCCACGACCTTCCCGGTCTCACCGGGAAGCGCTACCCAACCTTTCGCGGAGCCGGTCAACGGGCTGTCCGAGAATCGCGGGCTGGGTGCCGCATTTCATCTGACCGTGAAAGGAGAGTGAGTTTGCGCCGTGCCAAGTGCAGGCGTTCGTTGACGCTCCTTATCTGCGGATGCTATAAGAACAAAGCAGGATTTTTCCCGGTGGGGCCGTGGCGCAGTTGGGAGCGCGCCTCGATGGCATCGAGGAGGTCGTGGGTTCGAATCCCATCGGCTCCACCACTTTCACTCTTCTTCGATGCGGACCTCATTCATCTAAATCCTTATCTGGTATCACCTTAGCTCCAGAGAACATCAGCGAGGTACAGCGGACCCCTTAGGGTAGTCATGCGGCCAAAATGCAGTGCCTCCTCGATGCACGCCCGCAGCACAACGCCGCCTATACTATGCAGGACCAGCCAGAAGGAGCGACACACCATGAGGAGAACAACCCTTTTGGCGGCAGCACTCCTTGCCGTCCTGGTTTCGGCCGCGTCGGCCCGCGCTGATGGTCTTCAGATCGCCTGCACGGGCTCAACGACCTGTTCTCAGGGCGGCATTGAAACCACTTCCAGCACCAATCCCACATTTGACGTCAGTCTGGTTGGCAATGGAAATGGTGATGAGAGCGGTGAGCTATGGATTGCGGTTTTGACGCCGGTCACCAGCGGCGCAAACTTCACTTCGCCTAGCAATAGCACCTTGTGGGCGGCGCTGGGTGAAACCGGAGGTAAAAACCACAATTTTGCGAACTCGGTCTCGAACGATCCGTCGTTTACCGCGGCGGATACCGGTTTCCACGTGACCGATTTCGACATCGGTCAAATGTTAAGCGGGAGCCAGACGTCAACTGTCATTACTCCAGGCACCTTCTCCGCAGGAGCGATGTTCGTCGCCTTTACGGAGAACTCCTCCGATGCCATTGCTGCTGACTCTCCGCTGAGCGAAAGTCTGGTGATCACCGGAACCACCTCCACACCCACGCCGGAGCCGGCTACTTTGTTGCTGCTAGCCACGGGTCTTGTAGGCTTGGTGGGAACTGCCCGCCATCGCCTGACAAGGTCCTAAACGACCGCGGCGAATCCGAAGGAGGACCCCTCGAAACCCGCCGCTCCCCCGGCGGGTTTCGTCTTTTTGTCCCGGGAGTTCATGACAGGCTGTACCCCGTTGGGGTCTTTTGCGTACTTTTCTCCTCGCGCAAAAGGTGGCTCTCCCCATACGTCGGACAGGCAGTTTCCGCGCCTCTGGCGTACAAAATTGGCTTCCAAATGTTTCTAGCCGAAAGGTTCTCGTGCTGCGATCTAGAAAGGAATTCTAGTTCGGAATTGCTCCTAAAGGCCTGCATTGACGATGGTTATGCGCGAAGGAGGAAACTAGCCCTCCGACGCTGAGGGAGGCACATAAAAAAAGCCCCGAACCCTTACGGGTTCGAGGCTTTCGTCAACGACTGAAGTTCGACTTAGATCAGGTTTGCGGCGGGGCGGCGAATCGTAAAAGCCATCAAACCGAGAAGGCCAAGGCCCAGAAGCCCGAGGCTTGACGGCTCTGGAACCTGGGGAGGCGCACTGTCGATCAAGCCCATATTCGTAGCTACCGTCTGCGATCGGTCGCCGTTTTTCGCGCACCCTTCGCTGCTTCCGGTCCCCGCCTTGCAGTCGTACGCAAGGATGAAAGAACCTTGGGCAGCACCGCTCTCGTCTATCGTGATCGGGTTATTTGCACCACCCAGGCTGGTCGGAACCTCAAATGCGTAGAGGCTAAAACTGGTTGGTGCGGCAAAGCCGTTCGCCACGTCGGTGTCGCTCAAGTTGCCAAAACTCACAGATCCGCCAGCAGAAAGACCGAGTGCCTCAAACGCGGTCCCGGATGTAAGCGTGGCTGTGTCACTCGTCAAACCGTAGGTACCTATCGGTGCAGCAGGCTCACTGGGAGTGGCTCCGAAACTGATGGATGGGACGCCGTCGTCATTGTAAACGGCTACGATAATGATAAGCGGGTTGTCCAGTGCGGCGCCACCGGCCACGCCGACGTTGAATCCGCTAGTATCGGTGATAAAGTTCCCCTCGCCACCGACGACGTTTCCGCCAGGCGGGGTAGTACACGACTGGCAGACGAAAAGCTGATCTGCATGCGCTGGTAGCATGCAAAAGCCAAGAGCGGCAATAACCAGCAAAGCCTTTAACATTGTCTTCATGGAATTCTCCGTGGGCGCACCCTTAGCCTAGACGCTGATTCTGGCGGTAATAGCGCACCTTCAGGGCCATCTCTGCAATAAGGATGCGCTTCAGCAAGGTAAACGCTACAAAGCACTTAGGGGCCGATTCTATCTGATCAAGGCCTAGTACTCCAGCGCGATGGTGCAAATCCGTGCACACTACAGTAATTTACTTAGCTCCTTGAGAAATGCGGCTATCTCCTTTAAGGACATAGTAATAGTAGCCTTAGGCCTCCCCTTGCGCCACCGAATTTGGCTAAGTGGGCAAGGTCTACCACCAAAAAATCACTGGCTAAAGGCGCGCCACCAACTAGAATACGCCTCCATGCCGAAAATCACGTTTCTTGGCGCCGCAGGCACTGTTACCGGTTCAAAGTATCTGATCGAAGCTGAAGGTAAGCGGCTGCTGGTGGATTGCGGCCTCTTTGAGGGCTCCAAGGAGCTAAAGCAGCGCAACTGGGAGCGGCTCGCCGTCGATCCAGCGACAATCGATTGGGTCCTGTTGACGCACGCGCATATCGATCACACCGGTTATATCCCGAGACTGGTGCGGAACGGGTTCCATGGCCCGATTTATTCGAATGCGGCCACGCGCGAACTCTGCGCGCTCCTGCTTCCCGATTCTGCGCACCTTCAGGAAGAAGACGCGCGATACGCCGCCAAGAAAAACTACAGCAGTCACAAGCCTCCGCTGCCGCTTTACACGGTGGCGGAATCGCAAACTGCCCTTGGGCAGTTCCGCGAAATTCCGCGCGCGGATGCCTTTCAGATCAGTCCACAATTTTCGGTGCGTCCGCATGACGCAGGGCACATTCTCGGTTCTTCGTGGCTGGAATTGACGATCACGGAAAATGGAAAGCGGATGCTGGTAGTTTTTTCCGGCGATGTGGGGCGCTACGATCAGCCCATTTTGAAAGACCCGGAATCGCCGTCGCGCGCCGATATTTTGCTGTGCGAGTCCACATACGGTGATCGCGAGCATCCTGCTGGTTCGGTTGCGGACGAACTGGCGGACGTGATTAACCGCACGGCCAAGCGCGGCGGCGCGGTGGTGATACCCGCGTTCGCCGTTGGGCGGACGCAGACGATCATGTATTACCTGCGCGAGCTTCAGGAGCAGCAGCGGATTCCGGTTCTGCCGGTTTATGTGGATAGCCCGATGGCAATCGACGTGACGGGCCTATACGCAAGCCACCACGAGGATCACGATGAGGAGTTTTCGCGCGAGGAGACCGCGGGCAAACGCGATCCGTTGAATGTTCGCGAAGTCCACATGACTCGCTCTGTGGAAGATTCGAAGAAGATCAACGACGTGGTTACACCCTGCATCATTATCTCGGCGAGCGGCATGATTACCGGCGGGCGCATTCTGCATCATTTGGCGCGGCGCCTGCCTGATTCGCGTTGTTCGGTTTTGATCGTTGGGTATCAGGCGGAGGGATCCGGCGGCCGGGCGCTTCAGGATCATGCGCAATTCTTGCGCATCCACGGCGAGGAAGTTCCGGTGAAGGCGGAGATTGTGGAGCTTACGCAGTTATCCGCGCACGCAGGCAGGAGCGAATTGCTGCGGTGGCTTTCCGGATTTCAGACACCGCCGCGGCAAACGTTTTTGACGCACGGTGAGCCGAGCGGGCTCAATGGGCTGCGCGATGCGATTGCGACGCAATACCGCTGGTCGGGCGTGACTATTCCGGATTATCTGCAATCGTTCGATCTGAACGGTGCACCTCATTCAGAGTAAAAGAGCGCAGCGACTCCCCCACGAGGCAAGGTCTAAAGCGAAGAGAGGTTCTTCGACTGCGTGTCCCGGCGCTTCGCGCAAGACCAAGGGCGCGGGACGCTTCGCTCGGAATGACATTCTGGAGGCTAGAGGATCGAAGCTAGTAGCTGGAATCGCGTGCGCCCGCTTGTGGCCGGTGGATGGCGAAAGTTAGCCAAGTACGTGCGCTGGGCACCCGCCGCGGCGATGCCCCTACGAAGGCTACGGCGAGGAATCGATTCGATTTAGGGGTGGAGCTTTTGGAGGCGGTCGGCGGCGGCTTGTAGCGTGGATTCTTTTTTGCAGAAGGTGAAGCGGAGGTGGGTGCGGCCGTCGGCGGGGTCGCGGTAGAAGCTTGAGCCGGGGACCGCGGCGACACCGATTTGAGTTACGAGATGTTTGGCGAAGGCGATGTCGTCGGGGAAGCCGAATGCGGAAATGTCCGTCATGATGTAATAGGCGCCGCGCGGCTTGAAGCAGTGGAAGCCGGCGTTCGGTAGGATGCCTAGCAGGCGATCGCGGCGGACGGCGTAATCGCGCGCCAGCGTTTCGTAATAGCTCGGCGGAAATTGCAGAGCGACTGCGCCTGCTTCCTGCAGTGGAGCCGCGGCGCCGACGGTGATGAAGTCGTGGACCTTGCGGATTGCTCCGGTGACTTCCGCGGGAGCAATCGCCCAGCCTACGCGCCAGCCGGTGACGCTATACGTTTTGGATAGGGCGTTGATCGTGATCGTGCGTTCGCGCATACCGTCGAGCGTGGCGAGAGAAATATGCTCGGCGCCGTCGTAAAGCATGTGCTCGTAAATTTCGTCGGTGATGGCGTAACAGTTCCATTGGACGCAGAGATCGCGGATACATTCAAGTTCGGCGCGCTCGAAAACTTTTCCCGTGGGATTGTTAGGTGTGTTGACGATGATGCACTTCGTGGCCGGACTAAAAGCAGCCGCCAATTCGTCCGGATCGAAGGTCCAGCCCGGAGGACGCAATTTGACGTAACGGGGAGCGGCCCCGGAGAGGATGGCATCCGGGCCGTAATTTTCGTAGAACGGCTCGAAGACGACGACTTCGTCGCCCGGATTGATAATGGCCATCATCGAGGAAATCATTGCTTCCGTAGAGCCGCAGCAAACTGTGATTTCGGTTTCGGGATCGATCGACATTCCGCGGGTACGTTCGAAATTCCCGGCGATTGCGTTGCGGAGCGATTTCGAGCCCCAGGTGATGGCGTATTGATTGACGTCCGCCTCGATGGCCTGCTGCGCGGCGAGCTTGATTTCAGCCGGGGCGGGGAAGTCCGGGAAACCTTGGGAGAGATTGACGGCGCCGTGGCGCAAGGCCAAGCGCGTCATTTCGCGGATCACCGATTCGGTGAAACGGCCAGCCTTGGAGGAAAGAGCCGGGCTAGTTGCCGCTGCCCGTTGGATCGGTGCGGGATTCATGCTGTGCCCCGTAGAGCCTGCGATAGATGGCCGCGTTTCGAGAGATGACTTCCACGTACAGACGCGTCTGCGTAAATGGAATCGACTCGACGAATTCGGCGGTCTCGCGGTAGTTCTGGCCGGCAGTCCACGCCGTCACGCGGTCTTCCCCGGCATTGTACGCGGCCAGCACCTCTTCCACACTTCCAAACTGTTTGTGCAGATTGGCGAGGTAAGTGGTTCCCAACCTTACATTGTAAGCTGGATCGAAGAGGCGCGTTTCCGAATATCGAAGCCGGGACTGGCGTGCCAGACGACGGGCCGTTGAAGGAAGCAATTGCATCAGGCCGAGAGCGTTGCTGACCGAGGTGGCATCCATCTGAAAAGCCGACTCCTGGTGAATCAATCCCGCCACGAGCATGGGATCCAGGGCGTTTCGAGCCGACGAGCGCCGGATCAAATCCTCATAGGGCAAGGCGTACGCTGCCATCCACACGTCGCGGGGCACCAGAGAAAAAGGCTGGCCATCCAGCTGGGGGAATAATTTCCGCACGGCGACGATTGCCGCTCCGTATTGCTTCGCAGCGACAGCCTCCTGCGCGGCTTCTAAGAGGAGGCGCGGCGATCCGGTGGCCGCGTATGCAGCGCGCAATTCGAGTTCCGCGGAAGCGTCAAAGGCGATAGAGCGCAGCGCATCAGCCCGCGCTTTAAGCTTTGCCGCGCTGGGCGGGATGGCTCCATCTAATTTGGGCGCCGCCGATACCGGAGGAATCGTGGCCAACAAATTGGATACTTCGACATCAGAAACTTCTACCGGCCCCGGGCCCAGAGTGCGGAGACGCTTGGAAGCCAGGATCTCGAAATAATTCTGGGGGTAGCGCTGCGCCAATTTTCGATAGTAGCCCCTAGCAACCGCCGGAGTTTTGGCCTCTTCGGCAAGGCGGCCCAGCCAGTAGAGGTCGTCTGGGGTGTACTGGGAGCCGGGAAAGCGGCGCAGGTGTTCTTGGAGCAGTTTCGCTCCGTCTGGATCGCGCTTCAGAACCGCAGTCCACGTGACGCGCCAGTGGGCGTTATCCGCGTCGGCTGAGTCCGGGAACTGTTCCTCGACTCGTTTGTAATAGGTGGACGCCTGGCCGCGGGCGAGCTGAACCCAGTAGAAGTTTCCGGCGAGGAAAAGAGCGGATTCGGTCCAACTGCTCGAGGGGGCGCGGGAAACCGCGGACTCGACGGCCGCGATCATCTGAGGCTCTTGCTGAAGTCCCCGGTAGTAATTGGCAAGAGCGTAGGAACGTTCCGCATCGACGTCAGGATCGGTGATCGCCAGGGCGGAAACTTCCGTGGGAGGGTCGCCCAAGGCAAGCCCGCATTCGAGAATCCGCAATTGAGCGCGCTCGCGGTTGGCGCCGGAAAGCTGCGACAAAACCGCGGCATATTCATTGCGCGCGTCGATGTAATTCTGGTTGTTGAAGAGGATCGACGCGTGATCGAGCTGTTTTTCGAGCGGAAGGGCCGGGAAAGCGGGGCCAAGGGTGCTGCGCAGGAAATTGAGTTTCTGCAAGGCTTCGCGGGCGTGCTCACTGAAGGGGAAGCGCAGGTACAGAGCCGCGTAATCGTTGGCCGCATCGGCTGGTTTTCCCGCCCGTTCACGGACTTCGCCGCGCAAAAACAAGAGAGCGGGGCGCTGAGGAGTGAGATCGTAGGCATCCAGAGCAGCCACGGCGGCCTGCGGCTGGTTTGCGGCAATCGCGGCGTTGCCGAGAGACTGGAGCGCCTGTTCCGTCATGGCGGAGTCGGGAAACTGGACGCGAAATTTCTGGAGTTCAGCAAGCGCATCGGCGTTGCGCTGCTGAGCGATATCCGTTTCCGCCACCCAATAGAGCGCATAGTCGGCAAGGAGGGGATCTCCCTCGGCAAGAGCGAACCACACCTGCGCCTGGGTGTAGTTTTCTTTGCAGTAATCGTAGTAGCCGAGGGCCAGGGCGGCACGCGCGCTGAGCGGTCCGGACGACTTTCTCGCCAGCCAGCTTAGGCTCGCGTAGGCCGAGGAGGCTTTGTTTCCCTTTTCTTTGAGGTCCTTGGAGAGTTTTTCCAGCTTGTTTTGGGTTAAGACCGCGCGAGCGGCAGGAGCAGGCCGAGCAACGGTGCCAGCAGAGCAAATCGAAGACACCATCAGCAGGGAAGCGGCCACGCAGACCCAGCGCGCCGCGAACTTCGACGCGTTTGGTCTACTAGTGCCGCAGGACGGGCGACGGATAGGGATATTCGCCAAGGGCTCCGGCATCTCCCCCTGCGAGAATTTCGACCATCCAACGCTGGAAATAATCCACCGGGTGATCCTGGATCGCGCGGAAGCGGCGGTCATATTCTTTGCGGGCTTTATCGAGATCACTGCGCAACCGATTGCATATGTCTTTATTTTCCCGGCCCAAGCGAACATCCTTGGGCCGCAATAATTTGATGTCTTGCATAGCCACTTTGGCGACGCGGTTCGCGCGGCGATGGAGGTCCTGCAAATCAGGCGGGAGACTCGCAACGTCGAACGCGGGCATAGAGGTGGCTGATGGTTCGGCGGTTTCAGTTGGCGGCGAAGCGATTGCCGAGGGGAAATCCGGCGCGCTCGCGGGGACGTCTTGAACTTCTTCGGCTGCTTCGACCCACTCCGATTCGGCGTCCTCGGCAATTGGAGCGGGCGCGGCATCGACGACAGAAGGGATGTCGGCCGGCTCCTGGACCGCAACGGCGGATGCATTCGAGAGCGGGAGATCCTCAGAATAGAGGCTGTCGCGCGGGTTCAACGCAACGGCAACGAAGTTCGATAGCACGGACAAGCCCGCGGCTAGCGCAGAAGCGGCCGTCTGCGCGCGCAGCATCGCCGGAAGAGCGTTGCTGGGCCGGGTGGACGAGCAGGCCGCGACCAAGTCGGCGTAGGCCTGATGCAGTTCGTCCGCGGTCCGCTGCAGCGGAGCTAGATTGTCGCGCAGAGCCCGGGAAACAGCCTCTTCGAGGGCCAGCTCGAGGGATCGTTGACGTTCTTTCAAGGGAATACCCGCATTTGCGATTATGTAAACGGCGCGGAAGAGTGTCAACTGAGATTCGGGCGGCAAGTTCCTGCCAAGCATGCGAGATAGGTCCAATTGGTACTGCTAGGTACGGGCGCCCAACTTCCGCATTGTTGAGGGTGCGCGGGTATGCCGGCGGAAGCGTTACCAGATGCGGCAGCGTTGTTCCGCGGGACGGACCATCTTCGAATCAGCCGCGCAGCCGAAGGCTTTGGCGAACGCGGGAATGTTTGAGAGGGGACCATTGCCACGGAACTTATCGAGAGGATGCTCGTTGGTTTTGGCCTGGAGACGGGCGAATTCCGGCCGCAGATTAGCCGCCCAAATCTGAGCCCAGCCCAGGAAAAAACGCTGCTCGGCGGTGAAACCGTCGATGGGTGCGGGAGCGGGCTTCCCGGCAAACGTTTTTTCGAACGCAGCGTGGGAAATGGTTAGACCGCCGAGGTCGGCGATGCTCTCTCCCTCTTCGAGCTTGCCATTTCCGTGCAAGCCCGGTTCGACTTCGTAGGAACCAAACTGCTTTACGATGCAGTCGCCTCGAGCCTGGAAATTCTTCAGGTCCTCGGGCGTCCACCAATTCTTCAAGTTGCCTTGGCCATCAAATTTCGCGCCCTGGTCGTCGAAGCCGTGAGTCATTTCATGTCCGATAACCGAACCGATGCCACCGTAATTGATCGCGTCATCGGCGTGAGCGTCGAAGAAGGGAGGCTGAAGGATTCCAGCGGGGAAAACGATTTCGTTCAGGGAGGGATTGTAATAGGCATTGACGGTAGGCGGCGTCATGCCCCATTCGGTGCGGTCGACGGGCTTGCCGATCTTGGCCATGTCGCGCGCAACCTCGAAAGAGTTGCCGCGAAGGACATTTTCCACGTAGGGGCCGCGGTCAACTTTATAGGCGGAGTAATCGCGCCATTTATCCGGATAACCGATCTTGAGATTGATGGCGTTCAGTTTCTTGATGGCTTGCTCGCGAGTGGCAGGGCTCATCCAGTCCAGTGTGGAGAGATCGGCGTGGAGGGCGTCGATGAGATTGTGAACCATGAGCAGGGCGCTGGCTTTCGCTTCGGGCGGGAAATTGCGCTGGACGTAATACTGTCCGAGAGCTTCGCCGAGTTCGCGGTCGGTGGCTTGAACGCAGCGCTGCCAGCGAGGAAGCATCTGCTTCGCGCCGGTGAGGGTGCGGCCGTAGAACTCGAAGTTTTCCTCGACGAACTTTTCGGGCAAGCTCGCGGCGACGGAATGGACAAGGTGCCAGCGGAGGTATGTTTTCCAGTCGTCGAGCGGAACGCTGGTAAGGCCTGAGTCAACTTGCTTGAAGAAGTCAGGCTGTCCGATATCGGCGCTGGCGAGATCGGGCGCGCCGATTTCCTTGAAATAGGTGGTCCAGGAAAAGTGGGGGGTGAGATCGCGGAGCTGCGCTAGCGTCATTGGATGATAATTCGTTTCCGGGTCGCGCAGATCCTCGCGCTTTTTGGAAGCGATCGCGAGCGCGGTTTCGGCATCCATCACAGATTTGGCTTCGGCGGCGGCAGTTGACGGATCATCACCCATCAGCTTGAACATGTTGGTGACGTGCTGAATGTACGCGGCGCGAAGCTGTTTTGAGCGGGCGTCGTCATCGATATAATACTGGCGGTCGGGGAGGCCGAGGCCGCCTTGGCCCGCGCCTGCAATCACCTGGGTGCTGTCCTTCAGATCCTGTTCGGAACCGAATGTGAAAACGGCGTTGGCGCCACCATGTTGGAGGCGGGCGATTTCATCTTGCAAAGAGGGGGTGCTATCGATTGCGGCAATGCGCTGCAATTCAGACTGGATGGGCTTGAGTCCGGCAGATTCGACCTGGGTTTCATCCATGCAGCTTGCATAGAAATCACCGATCTTTTGCCAATTGGAGCCGGGCTGGGCTTTGGTGTCTTTGGAAGCTTCCTCGAGAATTGCATGGAGGAGAGACTCGTTGTGATCGCGAAGCTTGTTGAACGTGGCCCAGGCGGCGCGATCGGCCGGGACGGGATTGTTCTTTATCCAGCCACCATCGGCAAATTCGTAGAAGTTTTCGCAGGGGGAAACTGAGCGGTCCAGATTGGCAAGGTCGAATCCGTGGCGGGCGCTGGTGTGCGCCGCAGTGGAGGAACCGCCGGCGGCCTCGTCGACGAAACCGGCGCAGCCTGGAACGCGGCCGCCTTCAAGGGAAGCAGCGTCGCGATGCGAGCGTGGAGGCTGCGATGTGAGAGATGAGGGAAAGAGTAATCCGAGCGACGCCAGTAAAGCCAATCCGGACAGGCGAATCATCTGGACTCCTTCCCGTAAAGGGAACTTCCGACCATCAGAACCACGAACTGAATTTGCACTGGATCTTTCCGCAGCGCGTGGCGTGCCGCACTGCATCGAGCATTTTGAGTGGCCGGGGATGAGGTGTCAAGGTACCAACGCTGTGGAGTAAGTATTGATCCCCCGGGCGGGCTCAAAGTGGTAGTATGACCAGAAGACGTTGGGGGCAGTATGGGTGAGAGCGCCGCGTTTCGAGGTGGAAGTCGTAAGCAGGGGCTCGCCCGCGCCACACTACTTGTTTTCCTGGCTTGCTTGTTAACGCCATCTTTCATTTGTGCGCAGGTGGAACCTCCTGGGCCCGCTGCTCCTCCGCCATCCTCCGGCGATAGCTTCAAAATCCATCGGGGCCGCCCAATTCGAACGGAAACGGAATTGACCTTGGTCGGTGCGTCAGTGACCGATCCGCTGGGGCGCATTGTCACAGGGCTGGAGCAGCAAGATTTCCGAGTGTTCGAAGATGGTAACGAACAAGAGATTGTCAGCTTCATGAGCGAGGATGTGCCCGTTTCCATCGGTGTGATTTTCGACATGAGCGGGAGCATGGCCGACAAGATCGACAAATCGAGGCAGGCCGCAGTGCAGTTTTTCCGCACGGCAAACCCACAGGATGAA
The DNA here is from genome assembly GCA_963723845.1 of uncultured Acidobacteriota bacterium. GTDB lineage: Bacteria > Acidobacteriota > Terriglobia > Acidiferrales > UBA7541 > Palsa-295. Next base: position 293 of record CAVRSO010000092.1, on the reverse strand, counting down.
TTTTTTCTGGTGGACTTCAACGACCGCGCCCAACTGGTAAGCCCGTTTACGGAGAGCGTCGATGATCTCCAGAACCGGCTGATGTACGTAGGCGCACGGGGATTAACCGCCCTCTATGACGGCGTTTATCTGGGCTTAAGCCAAATGAGATCAGCACGCAACACAAAGAAAGCTTTGCTCATCATATCGGATGGAGGGGATAATCACAGCAGGTACACTGAAACGGAAATTCGAAAGTTTGTACGGGAAGCGGACGTGAGCAATACGCCAACCGAGCCAGTAAGATGACATAA
>CAVRSO010000091.1:0-3517 GCA_963723845.1 uncultured Acidobacteriota bacterium | reverse complement strand
GCAAACAATCGCGGCGCTCGATGGAATTGCGGACCGAGCTTCGGCCGAGCCTTCATGGCTTGACGAATCGGCGGCCGAAGACGTGCATCACTTCGTGGAGACGGCGCTCGTGGAACGGCTGGGCCCGCTCGGCTTCAAGCTGCACACCGCCCGCAGCCGCAATGAGTTAGTGGCTACAGATTTTCGGCTATTTGTTAAGGATGCGGCGGGAGAAATGGCGCGGAGGGGTGGCCCGGACTCCTGGGCGCACTGATTGAATTCGCGGAGCGCTCTATAAACGTGCCTATGGCGGGCATGACGCACATGCAGCACGCGCAGCCGCTGCTGTTTTTTTCGCATTTCCCTGCTTGCGCATGCCGAGGCGTTTTTTCGCGACTCTCGAGCGCCTCGCGGCGAGCCCCGACCGGATAGGCCGATTGCTGCCCTTTTGGGTTCCGGCGCGCTCGGCGGCTTCTGTGTTCCCCATGGCCGCGAGGTGATGGCGCGCGAGGTTGGGGTTCGCTCGTATTTCCGCAAACAGCCTGGATGCTGTAAGCGATCGCGATTTCGCGCTGGATTATCTTTACGCGCTGGCTACATTCGCCACGCACCTTTCGCGCTTGGCCGAGGATTTCGTGCTTTTCGCGTCGCAAGACTTCAACTTCATCGCCTTACCGGACGAGTACTCTACCGGCAGCAGCTTGATGCCTCAAAGAAAAATCCCGATGCGTGGGAACTGCTACGCGGCAAAACGGGCCGGATCACCGCCGGATTAGTTTCGTTGCTGATCACGCTTAAGGGCCTGCCATCAAGCTACCAGCGCGATCTACAGGAGGACAAAGAGCCGGTATTCGCCGCCCACGATCAGAGTATGGCGATGGTGAGCATCGCTACAGGCGCTGTCGCTGCCACAAAATTGAACGAATCACGCTTCGCGTTCGCCGCCGGTGACGATGCACTGTCGCAACCAAGCGGCACATTATCTGGTGCATCGCGGCTTACCCTTCCGCCAGGCACATGAGATCGTTGGAAAAATCGTGCGAGAGGCTGAGCGCAACGGAGAATCCTGGGCCACGCTGCCCCTCGCGAGGCTGAAGGCTTTCTCACCGCTCTTTGAGGCCGACCTGCAAGCGGCATTGACGGTCGACGCCGCGCTTGAGGCTCGCAACGTTCCGGGAGGGACGGCACCCGCGCGCGTTCGCGAGCCCTCGCCGAATCCCGCCGGCGGCTGGCCGGCTGCGTGGCTTCCTGGAAGGATCCCGCATGAAATCAACACCGAATGCGGACCATCCAATGAAGACTTCACCTTTGAAGGTTGCTCCTGCCTCCGCGCTGCCGCGTGGCTTTCGGTTCGCGGCGGTAAATTGCGGGTTGAGGAAGCCTCCGAGCCTGGATCTGGGACTGATTCTGGCCGACAAACCCGTGGCCGCGGCAGGGGTTTTCACGCAGAACCTCGTTCAGGCCGCGCCTGTCTTGCTGTCGCGCGAACATTTGCGCAAGGCGGCACCGCGCATGCGCGCCGTGATCGTGAATTCACGCAATGCGAACTGCGCGACGGGGCCAGCCGGTGAGGCTGCGGCAGCGGCGACAGCACGTGAGGTGGCCCGGGCGATTGGTTGCGACACCGAGCAGGTACTGGTCTGCTCGACCGGCGTGATTGGTTTGCCCATGCGCGTCGAGCGCATCCTTGCCGCGGTGCCCGGTCTTGTGCCGGCAGCGACTTGCACAGCCGAGACTTTTGAGGGTTTTACACGAGCCATTATGACCACGGACACGCGGCCGAAATGGGCCGCGTCACGGTGTCGCTTGGGCGGACGTTCGGTGCGCCTGCTGGGTTGTTGCAAAGGCGCGGGGATGATTCACCCGCAAATGGCCACCATGCTGGCCTATGTCGTGACTGACGCGGCGATTCGCCCATCCGTGCTGCAGCGAGCGCTGGCGACGGCCGTCCGCACGACTTTCAATTCCATAACGGTGGACGGTGATACGTCGACCAACGATACGCTGCTGGTTCTAGCGAGTGGAGAGGCCGGCAATCGGCCGATCACTTCGGCAGCGGGCTCCGGTGCAGAGCGCGACTATCAGGCGTTCACTCGTGCGCTCGAGCAAGTTTGCCATTCGCTCGCGCTTCAGATCGTTTCCGATGGCGAGGGTGCAAGCCACGTGATCGAAATCGAGGTTCGCGGTGCGACGAGCGATGGAGCTGCGGAGCAAGTCGCGCGTACCATCGCGGGTTCGCCGCTGGTTAAGACCATGTTTGCGGGAGCAGACCCTAACTGGGGCCGCGTATTGGCGGCTGCTGGGCGCGCTGGCGTCAAGTTCGATCCGCACAAAACGGACGTCTACCTGGGGGGCATCCTGACGTGCCGGGGCGGAGTCGAGCATCCCTTCGGCGAGGCGGAAGCACACGACCGACTTCTTCGGGACTTCGTTCCGGTCGTCGTCGATCTTGGCGGCGGCTCCGGCAAAGCGCGGGTGTGGACCTGCGATTTCACCACCGATTATGTGCACATCAACGCCAGTTACCGCACTTAGCGCCCGGTCCGCGAGCCATGAATTCGAATGCCGAAAAGGGCTAGGTAAATACCTGTATTGTGCTCCGTAAATTCGATCTTTCCGTTGACGGGCGTCCAGCTTTGGCAGGATGATGCGATGGAGAGCTGAAGCGTCAATCTCACGCCGGAGTAGCCTAGGCTGGTCGGACTGCGAACGGAGTTGGCCTTGCCTCTTCAGCCGCACGCCTGTGGTTTCGGCTCGCCGCAGGCTCAAGGAGTGCGCTCGTGAAAAAATTGTACGTGGGAAATCTGCCGTTTCAGGCAACCGAAGAGGATGTAGGCAATTGGTTTACGCAAGCAGGAGTGACTCCGGCGAATGTTACGTTGGTTCGTGATCGTTTTTCCGGGCAACCTCGCGGTTTTGGCTTTGTCGAAGTGACCAACGACGAAGATGCTAACCGCGCTGTTCAGGCACTCAACGGGCAGGATTTTATGGGCCGCAACGTGGTCGTCAACGAGGCGCGTCCGCCTCGAGAGGGTGGAGGAGGCGGTGGTGGTGGCCGTGGAGGAGGCGGTGGTGGTGGCGGTCGCGGCGGCTACGGTGGCGGTGGTGGCGGCGGTCGTGGCGGTGGTGGTGGCGGACGAGGTGGCGGTGGTGGCGGCCGCGGCGGTGGTGGCGGCGGACGCTACTAGCTCGATTTTTTGAGTGAGTCCCGCCCGGGTGTGAGTCCGGGCGGGATCGCTCGCATCACCTTTTTTTTTGGAAACCCGCCAGAGCATCCCGCGCTTTTAAGTCCAGCGAGAGCGTTAAAAGCGTCCAATTCGAACACTCTTCAATCCATCGAATGCGCTAGGCTCGCCTAGGTTCTTCCAACATTATCCCGCTCAGTGGCGAGAGAAGCGGCAGACGTTTCTTTCTCCGTGCGTTCGACCTGCCCGGCCACGAAGGCGTAACGCTCGAGGGCCGCGGAGTTCAATCCCGCGGTAACCAACTCCGGCACGTTCAGGCCGCGCTCAGCTTGTTCGAGATCGTCGGCCGAGGC
>CAVRSO010000090.1:0-6167 GCA_963723845.1 uncultured Acidobacteriota bacterium | reverse complement strand
CCGCCCACGCTGCCGCACACGGTCATCAGCCGCCCGTTCGGCCCCACCGTCAGCCCGCTCAGCGTAAGACCGAGCAAACCGCCCGTGCAATCCGCCGGAAAGCTCTTCACCGGTTTGGGCAGGTGGTGCGGATCGAACACATCCAGACGATTCTTCGTCCCGGGAACATTCTGATAAAACATGTCCGTCTCGCGAACCCACGCCGGTTGCTCCATGCAGTCCTGGCCCTTCGGATAGACGTAGCGTCCCACCACCGAGCCATCCGGAACGGACCGAAAATCACATATGGCGGCGAATCGCCATAGTTTTCGGCCATCAGAATCCGGTCAATGGGATCGTAAGCCAGTTCATCGATTCGGCCCTTGCCGCCCGTCGGGATCGACCGAATGATGGTCGTGCCCGGCTTGTCGTCCGCTTCGATGATGTTCGCGTCACCGTCCCCGGACCATACGTGGCCAAGGTCATCCGTCACCACTCCATTGGGCCGGCGCAGAGCCGCATTTCTTTGGGGTCGCCGGGACAAGCCCTGCTGCCGGTGTAATGCCCCTTGCCGATGAACCCGAGGAACGTGTCCGTAGCAGAATCAACCAGGTCGATAGCGTTGTTCGTGCGGTCAGCCAGGTAGTATCTCTGTTTGGAGTTGTCGTTCCAGCTCACGTCGAAGAAGCGAAGGTTGGTCGGCGAACCTTTGACCAGCGTTGGCTCTGTAAATTGCTGCGCGGATTCGCGTGGCGGCGTAGCAGCCAGCGCCGCAACCGCCGCCACCGTGAGAACTGCCAGAAGAAATGCCTTCCACGCTTTCATCTTTGTTCCGAATTTTCCCGTGTTGAATTGAGAGCGCGAACGGGATGATACCATGCACGAATTAACCTGCTGATTAGGTCTGAAATTTCAGGTGGGTTCTGCCCTTCTTCGCTCGGTTTGCGAAGCGTGAGTGTAGCGCCCCCCTTCAGGGTGGCATCTCATGCGTCGACACAATCGTTGCTACCGGCTTAGAAGGATGGGATCGATGCGGGGACGAGTACTGCAGACCCAGCGGGCTGAGGCCGCTGAGTCCTTACTTTGTAGACGGACGCTATCCAACCGTCGTGGGTCTGAAGCGACGGCCGGCAAAAGCCAATCCCAAAGCCATTGTCCCGAGGCCAAGAAGCGCCAGCGAGGACGGCTCAGGGGTTGGGGTTGTTGGTGTCACGGGATCGCTGGCGGTAGTCACCGAACCCATGGAAGCACTTGAGTCGTCGCCATCTCGGTCGTCCCACGCGAGGGCAAAATGGCCATCGCCGTCTTTGAAGATGTCGAGCGAATCGTTGCCGAATGAAATCGAACCCAACAGCGTGGCCGAGTTCATCAGCGACTCCGGCGCGTCTGGAATAAAAAGCCACACGCCGCCGGACGTGCCGTCACCTTTGGTTATATCGCTCGGCGACATACTGCACGCCGAAGCAATGCTGGGCAAGAGCACACCAACCGATAATGCGAGGAGCGTGTTACGAACAACTTTAACAAGACTCCATTTCATCAGTGGCCTCCCCACTATGGTCTTCTTGCTAGCCCAAAAGAGTGAGTTTTCCCTTGGACCTCCGTGTAGGCTGCCAAACAAATTGGCTCGCGTATATCGGGTCATTCCTTTAGGACTCCTAAGGGGTTTCACGCGCCATTGATGATTATGCGGAATTTACGCACACGGACAGATCGGAACACTGGCGAAGGAGGAAATGATCGGTCATTCCCGCGATGTAGTCGCACACAACGCGATGAATCGGCGTCGCTTGCGCCAGGTCCGCGTAATGGCGCGGCATCTTATCCGGCTGCGCGACGAAAAAGCGAAAAAGCGCGTCGAGTGCGGCGACGGAGCGTTCCCGCTCTTCAGCGATCACCGGAAGCGAATAGACATTTGAGTTGAGAAAACTCTTGAGGCCGTCATTGTGCCGCGCCACCTCCGCGAAAAAGCAGCCAGCCTATCCTTGGGCTGCGAACATCTTCCACGTCTTGCACGCCGCTCGCATTTACTTGCCGCTGCGTTTCTTCGATCAAATCGGTGACCAGGCAATTCAGAACGCGCTTCAGGGCTTCGTTGAATTTCAACTTGCGCGCGCCCTTCGGATGCCGCTGCTCGACCTCGCGATACGCCGCGTCAAAGAGCGGAATCTCGCTGCGGAGCTTTTCGAAATCCAGCAGCCGAGCCTCGAAACTGTCGTCCAAGTCCGCTGTGTTGTAGGCGATCTCGTCGACCAGATCGATGAGTTGCGCTTCGAGAGGCGGGCGCTTCTCCAGCAAATATTCTTGAAGCTCGGGAAATTCCTCCGCCGAGTAATCACGCGAGTGCTTGATGATTCCTTCGCGAACCTCGAACGTCAGATTCAGGCCGGGAAAATCCAAATATCGCTGCTCGAACTGCTCGACGATGCGCAGCGCGTGAAGGTTGTGATCGAAGCGGTCTCCGTACTCGCGCATGCGGATGTCCAATTGCTTTTCGCCGCCATGCCCGAATGGCGGGTGCCCCACGTCATGAACGAGCGCAAGAGCCTCCGTAAGATCTTCGTTGAGCCGAAGCGCCCGCGCAACAGTGCGCGCGACTTGCGCGACTTCGATGGTATGCGTCAAGCGGTTGCGGAAGTGGTCCGAGAACCGCGTCGTAAAAACTTGCGTCTTCGCCTCCAGCCGCCGGAAGGCGCGGGCGTGGATGACGCGGTCGCGGTCGCGCGCGTAGGCGTTGCGGTAGGGGTGCGGGGGTTCGGGGTAGCGGCGCCCGCGCGAGTTATGGGCGTCCATGGCATAGGGTTCGAGGGCCATTCCGGCCATTCTATTCGATGGGCTGCGTTCCCGCCATGTCTCGGGCATATCGCGTTCTTCGGATCGTTTAGCGGGCGGATTTTGACTGTTTTTGGCTGTGAATTGTTTCTAGATAGACGCACTTCGCGCTTCAAACTCGAAGAATTTTTTAGCGGAATTAGGATTTGCTCGGGAGGAGAGCGAGCGCCTGATCGGCCTGCTCGGCGATGGGCGTATCGGGATACGCGGATTTTATCTGGCTGTAAAGCTTGGCCGCCTCGGTGGGATTTTTCGCGCCGTAATGCTGGGCAAGAGTGAGCATCGCCACCGGCTTGGGCACCAATATGGTGGGATTTGCAACGAGATGCTTGTAAAGCACTTCGGCATCGGTGCTGTGGCCCGTGCGGTCGTCGATTCCCGCCAGCTCGAATTGAGCGAGCGAGGCCACATCGTGGTCGCGGCTATCCGCGAGAGATTGCAGCGATTTTTTCGCGTCGTCATCCTTGCCGATTTTCTCGAGGCTGAGCGCCTGGTAGTAGTGCGCGAGTTCGCCGGCGCGGGTGCGAGAATATTTGGAAGCAACCGCCGCAAATTTGGATTGGGCTTCGGTGAACTTTTTCGTGTCATCAGGGTACGTCGTTACACCCGGCGAGGGTGGAGTTCCGACAGGGGCTTGGAAAACCGTCATCGCATCGTCGAATGCGGCGAAAGCCTTGACGGTCTGCCGCTGGCTATAGGTTCTCCAGCCGAATACGCCGAGAGCGACCACAATCACGGCGATGACCAGATAGATGGTCTGCTGCTGGTGAGCGAGAAGAGCGTCAGCACCGTGCGCGAAAGTGTCGCGGACAGCGTCCTTCTTCAATTCTTTGCGAGAAATGTGAGCCAAGCAAAACTCTCGGGAATCAGAATGAATTCAGAGTGTCCCATGATAACACAAGCCCGAGGTCAACTCTGATCGGCGGGAGAAAGTGGTCGTAGTTACCGGGCGGCGCGATGATTAGGAAGATTCTTGGAGAGGACAAGATCGGCTCCGCCGCGCGGGCGGCGGTGGACGGCGAGGTCGTCCATAAACGCTCGCATCAGAAAGATACCGCGTCCTGAGGTGCGGAGCAGGTTTTCTTCGGCGAGCGGATCGGGGATGTCCTTCAGATCGAAACCGCATCCTTCATCGAGGACGTGTACGACCAATTTGCCGCCATTTAATTCGATGGTGAGCTGGATTTTCTTCTGGCAATCCTGGCAATTTCCGTAATTGTAAGCGTTGACGACGCCTTCGCGGACCGCCATGCCGATTTTGTGAACGTCGTCCTCAGTGAAGCCGGCTTCCTCGGCGGCGCGCATCACGAGGTGTTCGGCGACGTCCACACTTTCCAGGCGAGTATCGAGCGTCACATCCAAACGCCGGGTTTCTGGAGTTCTTGGAGTCACAGGGTCCTCAACGTGCTGAGTATGGGTATCATAGCGCAGCGGACGGCGTCAATGCGGCGGTCAGCGGGGAAAGGAGAGGATTTGACAGTAGGCTAGTACTGAATTTCCAAGCCGAATTCTGAGCGGGTGCGAAAACCTTGGGGCTCGGATTCGGGCAAGTGGCCTTCATGGAGAACGGGCGCTAGTGGTTTCCGCTCAAATTGATACAGAGAAGGTTGTATGGCAGGAGGCAGGCGATAGGCGCATCTTTGCGAGATGCGCATGCGATTGCTGGCTGCGGCTATGCTTTTCGCTCTCCCCGCGTCGGCTCAGCAATCCAGTTCACCTCCGGATTCCCCCTCGGATTCAGGACCGGTGGCCCAATCGGACTATAGCGCCAAGAGTGCGCTTCGAGATTTCTTTATCGACGAGTATCGGATGTGGACCAGTCCGTTCCGCCCGAGCGACTACGACGCGCACACCATGGAGAAATACGGATTTCCTTTCTTGGGTGTTTCAGCCGCTCTGATCGCGACCGATCAAACTACGTCGCGTGGGCTCCCGAAAGCCGGAAGTCAAGCTTTTATCTGGAGCGGACGGGTTTCTCAAATAGGCGCTCCGTACACGCTGGCCGGCGCAACCGCGACTCTTTTTTTCCTGAGCAAAGCAGCGCATGAAGACCATTTGACCGAGACCGGGTTCTTGAGCATGGACGCACTGGCTCACAGCGAGCTCATCGGTCTGGTCATAAAAGAGGCGACCCAACGAGAGCGGCCTGTGACCGTGACCAGTTCGCTAAGCAGGGAAGGGTTTTGGGATGGAGGACAATCGTTTCCCTCGGGACACGCGACGGGTGCGTTCGCGGTTGCCACCGTGTTTGCCTATGAGTACGGAGGCCAGCACATCGCGGTGCCGATCGTCGGCTTTACGCTCGCCTCCATCGTGAGCGCTTCTCGAGTGTCGGGACGCCAGCATTGGGTTTCCGATGTATTCGTGGGCGGCGCACTGGGATTCATGGAGGGCCGATATATTTATAGACGTCACCACAACCCGGATCTGCCCGGGAGCCCTGTGCGCCGCGTGTCTCGCCTTATTCCTGACTTTGACGTCGGCCCGAGCGGCGGAACCCTCTACTGGGAATTTTGACCCGTATCTGACTTCCGAGCCAACTTAAGCCCCACCGACAATTCACAACTCCCATCGGAACGTGGTGTACGATTTCAGGACGCCAGATGCGCCCCGGTGGAGGACTCACGATGCAAAAAGAAGAAGTCATCGAACGGATTCGGGAAGCGTTCTTCGCAACCCCCTACCCGGGCGATCCATTTCTTCAAGGGTCATTCGACGGTTCTGAGCCTTTCGAGGAGGTTAGCGCGTTTGCCGGTAAAAGCGACTGGAGAACACTCGATTCGAAGACGCTGGACGCCCGCTACTGCGCGCTCGACTTTTTCTCCGAGGGCGGTTTTCGCTTTTTTTTCTTCCCGCCTACCTGGTGGCCGATCTACGCGAGGAGTTGCTTACAGCGGAACCTCTGTTTCATTTGTGGCACGGATTTGCAACCGTTTCGACCGACGTGGCAGTGGGATCGCGCACATTTCGCCGCAGTTCGGGCGGAAATCTGCTGGTAAATCCGCGACGCTATGGCGCAATTACATGGAGCGACTATGCGCGGCATCGTCTCTCTGTGTTCGCGCGAGAAGAGGCGCAGGCCATCGTCGCGTATATGACCTACAAACGCGAACACAACGCCACGGATTTGGACAAATCGCGAATTGAAGCGGCGCTCAAGGAGTTTTGGTCCGATCGCGCGGAAAACGCACCGACACGAAAGGAAGTAGAAGTCCATCAGCAAGAAGAGACGGAATTTTACGCAGCATTGCAGGGCGAAGCTTCTGTGCGCGGCAGAGGGAAGAGTGATGAGGCAGCGCCGCCGAAGGCGTGACCCGCAGCGGGCGACGTCGATGTGCAGCGCCGTTTAGAAACTG
>CAVRSO010000089.1:0-29336 GCA_963723845.1 uncultured Acidobacteriota bacterium | reverse complement strand
GATCCTTATCTCACCGGAACAATGGTGGTTTCCTTCATTAAGGGGATGCAGGGTGTCGATCCGAAGTACTGGCAGGTTGCTTCGCTCTTGAAGCATTTTTTTGCCAATAGCAATGAAACCACGCGTGGCGGTTCTTCTTCGAATTTCGACGAACGCCTAATGCGGGAGTATTACTCCGTTCCCTTCCGCATGGGATTTCTCGAGGGCGGCGCAAAGTCCTACATGGCGTCATACAACGCATGGAACGGTGTTCCGATGGCCGTGAACCCGGTACTCACGAGTGTGGTGGCCAAAGAGTGGGGCGCGGGATGGATCGCCATGCCAGACTTCGGCGCTTTGAATCACGTGGTCGATATGCATCATTACCTTAAGACGATGCCAGAGGTCTACGTGGCCGCGCTCAAAGCGGGACTCAATTCTCTGCTCGGCGGTTTTGGGCCAAGCACGGGACCCACCGCTCAGCAAGCCATAAAACAAGCGATCAACGAGAAACAGATTACCGATGCAGAGGTTGACTCGGCCATTGAAAGGAAATTCAAGACGACCATAAAACTGGGCCTTCTTGATCCGCCTGCGCTGAATCCCTACTCGAAGATTGGCGCCGATGACGAACCCGAACCGTGGAACACCGAGAAGGACAAGACCGTGGCGCGGCAGGTAGCCCTGGAATCCGTCGTTCTGTTGAAGAACGCCAACGCGCTCTTGCCGTTGAATCGTAACGGCCTGAAATCGATTGCCGTCGTCGGGCCCAACGCCGCCAAGGTGCGCTTTGATTTCTACAGCGGCGCGACTCCGTACGCCATTTCCGTGCTCCAGGGAATCCAAGACAAGTTGGGGTCATCTGTCGCCGTGAATTATGCCGAGAACAACGACGGCAACGCGGCCGCCAATGCCGCCAAATCTTCCGATGTAGCTGTCGTCGTCGTTGGTAATGATCCCATGTGCGGCGCGGCCAATCCCTTCGAAGCTTTCAATCCGGAAGCCTGACAAAACCGTGCCCCGATCCCGGCATGGGAAGAGAAGGGCGCGACAGGCAATCGCTCGACCTCAACCAGGAAGAATTGGTGAAGCAGGTGTATGCCGCCAATCCGAAGACCGTCGTCGTGCTCGTTTCCAGTTTCCCGTATGCCGTCAATTGGAGCCAGGCGAACGTGCCGGCCATCCTCCACATTACCCACGCCGCTCAGGAGCAGGGGACGGCCATCGCGGACGTATTGTTCGGCGACTACAATCCCGGCGGGCACCTCGTGCAAACGTGGCCGAAGTCGGTCGATCAGCTTCCGCCGATGATGGACTATGACATCCGTCACGGTCGCACGTACATGTACTTCAAGGGAGAACCTCTCTACCCCTTCGGCTACGGTCTAAGCTATACACGTTCAAGTATTCCAACTTGCGCCTCAGCGCGAAAAATATCGCGCAGGACGGTATGGTTACCGTCAGCGTGGACGTTACAAACGCCGGTCAGCGCGATGGCGACGCGGCCGTCCAACTATACGCCACGCATTTGAAGTCAAAAGTGGACCGCCCCATCAAGCAGCTTGGAGCATTCAAGCGCGTGAACGTGATGGCCGGCCAAACCAAGACCGTCGAATTGCCCTTGTCGGCGCAAGCCCTGGCCTACTGGGACACGCCCGAACACAAGTGGGTGCTCGAAAAGGACAAGGTAAGTCTGGCCGTCGGTGATTCCTCGGCGGATAACAAACTCGCGAGGGTCATATCCGTGAGGTAGGCGCAACTGCCGGTCGCCACATTATCCGCATTCTCCGGAATACTCGCACCGAACGGGTGCGCCGCTGTCTCGAGCCCGCCTGAAAAAGATCGGGGTAACAGCGCGAGCGAAAAACAAAAGAGAGGCTTTTATGTCGGGAAAGACTAAGAAGGGGAATCCTGGTTTGGAGAAGTTGGCGCCGGGAAGTCTCATCAGTCGGCGCGCCCTGATTAGTGGTGGCGCAGTTCTGGCCGGCGGAACGGCCGCCGCGGCCCTGCTGCCGCCTATTTCGGCGAGAGGCCTTACGGGCGCCGCTGCGTGCCTGCGATGAATGGCGACCCCGTCGTGGCGTCGGACAAGAAGGCCATCGTAGAGACTTCGGCTGGCAAAGTTCGTGGCTACGCCCGGAACGGTATCTATACCTTCAAAGGTATTCCCTTCGGTGCCACAACCGAAGGGAACGCGCGTTTTATGCCACCCACAAAGCCGGCACCCTGGGCCGGTTTGCGTAGTTCCTTGCAGTACGAGCATGTGGCCCCGCAAGGACCGCGTGCTGGATGGGCCAACGACGAAGAGGCCTGGATGTTTTCCTGGGACGACGGCATCCAAGCCGAAGATTGTCTGCGCGTCAATATCTGGACGCCGAGCATCAATGACAACAAGAAGCGCCCCGTAATGGTCTGGCTCCACGGGGGCGGTTTTGTGGCTGGTTCGGGCCAGGAGCTCCGGTCGTACGATGGCGAAAATCTGTGTAAGCGTGGAGACGTGGTTGTGGTTTCCCTGAATCACCGGTTGGGCGTTTTGGGTTACCTCGATCTTTCTAACTATGGCGACGCCTACGCAAGTTCAGCGAACGTCGGCATGTTGGACATCGTTCTCGCTCTGGATTGGGTGCGCGACAACATCGGAAACTTCGGCGGCGATTCCGCGAATGTGGCAATCTTCGGGCAATCCGGAGGCGGAGGCAAGGTTAACACACTGATGGCCATGCCGTCCGCAAAAGGGCTGTTCCATCGGGCGATCACCCAAAGCGGATCTACGCTCCGAGTTGGCATGCACGAGAAATCTTCGAAGCTGGCAGCAGCCGTTCTGTCGGAGCTTGGCCTAAGCGATTCGCAAGTCAGTCAGCTGCACACGCTGCCATTTGAGAGATTGGTGGCTGCTGGAGTCGCTGTAACCCAGAGAAACGCGCGGCCCGGGCCGCCGGATTTTCGCAGATTGGCCGACCAACTAGGTTGGGTCCCCGTCGTGGACGGAAAGATCCTTCCACAACACCCGTTTGACCCTTCAGCTCCTGCGATTTCCTCCAACGTGCCGCTCATGGTTGGCACCGTCCTGAACGAGTTTCTGACCGCCATCAACCATCCCGAATACGAATCCATGACCGAAGAGGCTGTCGCCAAACGCGTATCCGACCTCTACGGAGATAAGAGCGCGCACGTGATCGAGGTGTTCCGTCACGCGCATCCCGGCGCCAAGCCGTTCGATATCTTGTCGTTGATTTTCGCAGCCCCTGTCCGGCAGTCGGCGGTAACTCAGGCGGAACGCAAAGCGGCCCTCGGTGCAGCCCCGGCGTACCTCTATTGGTTTACTTGGCAGACCCCCATCTTGGATCGACGCCCGCGAGCATTCCATTGTAGTGAGCTCGCCTTCTGTTTCGACAACACGGACCGGTGCGAGAATATGACTGGAGGTGGCCCGGGGGCGAGAGCTCTCGCGGCCAAGGTGAGCGAAGCTTGGCTCGCCTTTGCGCGAAGCGGCAATCCCAATCATCGTGGTTTGCCGGAATGGCCGGCATTTACTGCGGAGAAGTGCCCGACGATGCGCTTCGACACGGTATCCACGGTGGAGAACAATCCGGACGGCGTTGAACGCGAGGCAATCGCGGAGGTGTAATCGCACGAAGAGCAAAGATGTTGGACCAGTACAAGCAACAGGATAGAGTTTCTGGACTTGCCTTCTAAAAAATGCTCCACCTGTGTCAGAACTGTGTCAAAACCGTATCTGTTTTAGGCGTTGAGCATAGCTTTCGAGCGAAAAGCAGATGCCCCAAGTTATTGTAAACAAACAAAAATGGAAGGAAGCCGTAGAAGGTTTGGAGTTATCTCGCGAGCTTGCAAAGCAGGTGCTCTCCCAGCTGAGCTACACGCCCACTTATGGACCTACTTCCGATTCTAGAGTATTTGCAGGCGTCCGAAAACTCCGAAAATCCATTCGCGTTCACACGCGAATGAAGAGCGATCAGAAAAGCTGCAGCAGCAGCCAGAGGTGGAGCGCCTCAGAAACGACGCGTACGAGAAAAATTCGATTCCCGAGAACTAAATTCTTTCGGGCTAGGGGGCTGAGGTGGCGGATTCGGCTGTGGAGGGCGTAACTACTAACGCTTTTTTTAGTTCTAGCTGATCGACGGATTGGCCGACGTAGACTGTGAATTCGCCTGGATTCACCCTCCAGGCGTGGGCGCTTACGTCGTAAGAAGAGAAGGCGCGACCGTTCAGCGGAATCGTTACGTGGCGGGTTTCGCCGGGGCGTAAGTTCACTCGCGCGAAGCCTTTCAACTCCTTGAGTGGGCTTGGGATACTAGGATGCGACTCGCCGACGTAAACTTCCGCCACGGTGGCGCCGGCGCGACTGCTCGTGTTCGTCACGTCAAAGGATACTTCGTAAAGCGGAGCGGAGCCGCGCGGCAGATTCCGAGCTGTCGGACCTGAAATACCCGAGATTGGGCGGAGCAATAAGCTTCTATATCGAAACGCGGAATATGACAAACCCGACCCAAATTCGAAGCGCGTTTTGACATTTTTGTACTCGTAACCCCGGTATCCGACGAACATTCCCTCCTTGTAGACCACGCGGGTGCTTCCCGGTTCCGGATAGTAGCTATCGTGCACGGGATTGTCCTCCCAGCGGCGCTCGAAGCTGACGGGCAGTCGGCCGGAGGGGTTCACGCCTCCGAAAATGATCTGGGCGAGGGCAGTGCCGCCCTCCTGGCCCGGGTACCAGGCCTCCAGCAGGGCCGGGATGCGATCGATCCAGGGATTCATCTCCACTGCCCCGCCGGAAGTGATGACTACGATGACGCGCTTGTTGGCCGCTGCCATTTTTTGAATTAGCTCGTCTTGTCCCGGAGGCAGGCGAAAGGTGCGATCGGCGCCTTCACTCTCGGTTTCGGGATCAAAGCCAACGGCGACCACGACGGCATCGGCTGATGCAGCAATTTTTTCGGCGGCGGGATCCACATAGCTGCCACGATGGACAATTCCAAAGCGAAATCTGCTACCAAGAAAACCAAACCTGCCGTGGCGTTCCAAGACGATTTTATGCGGCCCTTGAGTCAGCGCAAGCGTGGAATAGTCCACGAGCGCTCTTGCGATGCTCCAGTCATCGAGATCTAATTTTCCGTCAACATATAGCCGATAGTAGCCACCAGCTTCACCGGTGGACTGCACGAAGAAATCGTAGTCCCCTGCACTGGAGGCGGTGTAGTAGCCCGTCCATCGAGCGGACACCGCGCCGGCCGGATACGCGATTCCGGCGAAGCCGAGGTCCGCGCCGGCGGCCGCGCCAAAATTAACGTGCGCGTCGGTGCGACGGAGATTCGGCTTGCCTTCCAGAGTCTCGGTCGAGAAATATTCTCCAACCAATCCGTCGCTGCTTCCGGACTCGGCTGTGGAGAAATTCGTGTCTTGCGCCAATTCACTCAACTCTGGAATTCCGCGGCGGTAGAACGTGTGCACTGTGGGCCCGAGTTCGTTGGCAATGCCTTCGAGGAAGCTGACGGCTGCAAATGGCCGTACGCCAGCGCTGCCGCCTCCTACGGGCACAGCGGGATAGGCATCCGGCCCGATCACGGCAACTGATTTGATCGCGTGCCTATTCAGAGGCAGCACGTTTCCATTGTTTTTCAGCAGGACCATGCCTTCTTCCGCCGCATCGAGGGCGACACCGCGGCCTTCCAGGTTGTAGCGTGGGATGGCTGGATCGGTCTGGTCCCTATCGAGCCAGTGCGATTTCACGGCCAGCTTAAGAATGCGGCGTACCTTATCGTCTATCACGGCGATAGACACTTCACCCTTACGCACGGCGGGAATCAGAGTGGCGCGGTTCATGAACGCGCCGCTCGGCATTTCGAGGTCAAGTCCGCTTTTGGCCGCCGCAACGCCGTCGTAGGTTGCAAACCAGTCAGACATCAGCACACCTTGAAAGCCCCATTCCTTTTTGAGTATCTCGCTGTTGAGGATTTCGTTTTGAGTCGCGTGGACACCGTTTACGAAATTGTAGGAGTCCATTACTGCCCCAACGTGCGCGTCCTTGACGGCAGCTTCGAAAACGGGGAGATAAATCTCCCGCATCGTGCGCTCGTCGATAATCGAGTCCGTGTTGTGCCGATCGAATTCGGAATTGTTGGCCATGAAGTGTTTGGCTGTCGCGCTAACACCCTGGCTCTGGACGCCATCGATGTAGCCGACCGCGATGCGCGACGCGAGGTAAGGGTCTTCACCGAAGTACTCGAAGTTTCGGCCGTTCATCGGGGCCCGGTAGATGTTGAGGCCTGGTCCGAGGAGAAAATTCACTCCCTTCGCGCGTGCGTCGCGTCCTATCTGTGTTCCCACGCGTTCGGCGAGAGCAGGATCCCAAGTAGCGGCAAGATTGATTCCCGCGGCCATTGCCGTGGCGGGACCGAAATTGCGTACGCCCATGGGGCCATCGGCCATGCGCAAGGCCGGAACTCCGAACTCCGGCATGGCGCGTATGAAAAACCCGTCTGTGCCGCCTATTAAATCGATCTTCTGTTCCAGGCTCATTTTGGCGAGGATTGCGTCTGCGCGGGCGTCGGCATCCGACTCCGCCGAGGATTGCACCGGCGCGCGGATACTAGCCAACAGGATCAGCGCCGTCAGGCACCCGAGTTGTACACTGCGCTTCATCATTCACTTCGCCTGGGATTGAAACAGCAGAGGAGCAAATTCCGTCAAATTGCGGCGCCACACCATCCACGTATGCGCGCCCGGAGTCTCGATCCGCGTGAACCGCACGCCTTTCGATGTCAACCAATCCTCAAATTGCCGGTTCGGTTTGATGAGCTGATCATCGGTGCCGCACGCGATCCACAGCAGTCGCAATTGCGAATTGATCTTGGCATCCACGGCAGGAAATGCTTCTGAAACGTCGGAACCCGCCAGCATGACGGCGCTGCTGAAGCCGCCAACCCACGCAAATTTGTCGGGATGATTGAGTCCTGCCGAGAGCGATTCGCCGCCGCCCATCGAAAGGCCAGCGACTGCGCGCCCGCTGTTGTCCTTTGATACGTGGTATTCCTTTTCGACTTGTGGAATTACTTCTGCGAGAAGGGCCTCGATAAATTTGTCATTGTTCGTTTTTGCCACGGCGGGATTGATGTTGAATCCGCCATTTATGATTTCCGGCACGCCATAGCCCAGCGTATTCACGATCAGCATGGGTTTGGCTTTACCCTGTGCGATCAGGTTGTCGAGGATCACATTCGCGCGGCCTACTGTCGTCCACGCGCTGGCATCGTCGCTGAATCCGTGAAGCAGGTAGAGGACTGGGTACGGCTGATTGCGATGAGGATCGTAATTCGGGAGGAGTGTACACATAAAAGTTCCGCTCATCGCCAATGATGCCGGATTTGTAGAAGTGGTTCGTGACCGTTCCGTGCGGAACATCGTTCCATTCCCAGCTTAGCGACGCCGGGCCAGGCACGTGGACGACGCTCTGCCCTAAGGCGATCTTGTACATTGGCTTCAGAAACGGATTGGCGGGATCGGGCGTGATTGCGCCATCCACGACGAAACTATACGGATAAAAATCCGGGGCGAGCGACTCGGTCGTCGCCGTCCACACCCCTTGGTCATCCACCTTCATCGGCAGGGGTGAGCCACCGTCCCGAAGCACGACCACTTCCTTGGCGTTTGGGGCGCGATAGCGGAACGTCACGCGCCCCTCTGAATCCACTTCCGGCGAATGAACGCCAGGGCCGATTGTGAAGCGGGGGCGGTTCTGAGATGGCGCTTGTCCCCAGGCCGCTGCACCTACCATAAAGAAAATACAAATTGCGGCTATTCGCTTCATGGAGTGACCTTCCTCTTCTTTGTAATTTCCCGGTGAGCGTACCCTTTACTCGATGACCGCGCAAGGACCAGGCGGGCTGCATTCTTCGGCCGCCATCTGCAATCAATCTGAATCTATAATCAATCATCTGATGGGGAGTTGGGTCTTGTGCGCGTCCAAGTGTGGTAACAATGAGCAAGACTGGCCTAGGAAAGACGACCCTCGCGCTGTGCATCGTTTGTCTGCTGTTGCCTGCACAAACTCGAGTCAGTCCGAAGCTGAATCTCAAATGGATTTATGTCAGTAAGAATCTCGCGTGGAGATCTCCACCGAAAGATCCAGAGCTACTACAATACCAAACGTCCCGCGCCGATCTCGCCGTGTTCTACCCCTCCGGAGAGTTTGCGGAGGGAAACTTCGAGGTAGGCCGTTACCGAGGTCAGTCAACTATTTTTCTGATCCCAAACGAGGGATACGTGATCTGGAAAGGTAAGTGGACGCGCGGCCCTGGTACACAGATGACTGTTCGGAAGAGGGTTGTTTCGAGTCAAATGATGGTCCAACCCTCAAAGGAACCTGTGCCTCGTTCACTTAAAGAGGAGAAGTGGCAACTTCACGGCGTACTTAAGGGACGGCTGGCCGCGACACTCCGCGCTCCGAGGGGCGAATACGAACCTTTGCCCGCGATAAGCAATATTGATAGCGTCAGTCGAATTATCAACCCGTAAAAAAACCACGCGGCCCAACGACCAGAGAACCCACGCTCATAAAACGAGGACGGGGCACCTGCCGTGGGCGACTCTGAGAAGCCGCTTGGCCCCACGCCGCCCCTACCACAAAGAAAACGCAAATCACGGCTATTCGCTTCATGGCCTGACCTTCCTCGTTGTAATTTCTCGGCGAGCGTACCCTTTACTCCGAGGTGGTGCAAGGCGACGAAGGAATCCGGCATGAGCGGGACGATAGCACGTTCAATCGTCCCTCCGGGACTTTTGAATTTCCCCTCGCGTCCCGGCACTCCGCTTCGCTTCGTGCCGGGCTAATTACAATCGCGCCTCCGGCGCTGTCAGCAAGAAAGCGTTGGCGCAAGATCGGGTCAACATACGTGGGAGTTAGGAGTAGCGGAAGAGGGCTTTGAAGCCGTAATCCATGTGCTGCTGGATGTGGCAGTGGAAGAGGGTGAGGCCGGGCTGATCGGCGGTGAAGTCGACGGTGGCGCGGCCGTAATAGGGGACGATTACCGTGTCCTTGATGATGCCCGAAGTTTTCTTGCCGTTGATATCGACCAGCTCGAAAAGGTGGCGATGCAGGTGAAGCGGGTGAGCATCGTCGGTACGGTTGCGGAAGACGAGCCGGTAGCGGCCGCCCTTTTTTAGGACAAATTCATTTTCGTGCGGATATTGCTTGCCGTTCACGAGCCATGCATTGAACCTTCCATTGCCGCTGGGAATTTTCGTGAACACCATGTCGATGGTTTGATCGGGCGCGGGTGGCGCCGATGCGGCCGGGCGCGGTACGGCCGAAAATGGTGTAATCCCAGATGGCCCTAGAGGGCGGGACCCATTGCGGCTGCTGATGCTGGTTCGCGTACTCGACGATGACGCCGAGGCCGAAGTTGCGAATGTTGTCCTGCGGCGCGCCGAGAATCCAGATTCCCGGCTGGTTCATGTCAACGAAAGCGTCGGCGCGCTCGCCGGGGCCGAGCAAAAGGACATCGACGGCTTGCGGCGAGGGCACGGGATTTCCGTCGAGCGCGAAAACGCGAAATTGGTGGCCGGGAAAGGCGATGCTTTTGTTTTCGATCGCGCTCGCGTTCAGGATATGCATGAGCAGGCGCTGGCCTTGCTTCACGCGAATCGGCTCGCCAAAGCCGAGGGCTTTGTCGTTGATCGAGTACATTGCCGAACTGACCTCGAGGCCATTCGGGCGCGCGTCCAGCACGGCGGGCCTTTCGGGCTGCGGGCCGCTCTGAGCTTCGTCGTCATCATCCATCAGTTGCGACGTGAAGAAGGGATCCCAATCGCGCAGCGCGAGAAATAGTTCCTGATCGTAGTGCCCAGGATCCTGTCCCGAATCGACCATGACGAATCCGAACTGGCCCGTATAGGTGCTTTTGTGCAGATCGTCCATGGCCATTGCGTGGGAGTGATACCAGCGCGTGCCCGCAGGTCCCGGCGTGAACTGAAAGCGGCGCCGGCCACGCGGCGGAACGGGCGGCGTTTCCTCCTCTTCCACGCCGTCAACTTCGGCGGGAATCAGAAAGCCGTGCCAGTGGACGAATTCTGGCGTGTCCGTATCGTTGATCACGTCCACGGTGACGGGCTTGCCTTCACGCATGCGAAGCACCGGGCCGGGAGAGCTGACCGTTGTATCCGATGGTGCTGATGATGCGGGTAGGGGCGAGTTCGACAGGAACCGGGGCGATGCGCAGGGTGATGTCCGCTTTAGCGCCTGATGGCGCCGGCTTGCGCGGGCGCTTCGGCGGGCGACGGTTTCGGAGGCATCCCCTGCATCTGCTGACCCGCAAAGGCCTTTGCCCCCGTAAGCCCAAGCGCGGCTGCGCCACCAAGTTTTATGAACGCCCTTCGCCGCACAGCTCCTCCGCAGGTTCAGTGATGGTTGGAGATGGATACGTCAATCTGTTAGGCTCTCCTTGCGCATCAAAGTATCTCATGAAGTGTGATTCATGAAGCTCGCGCGGCGGATTTCGGTAATAACGGTCCTCGTAATCTTCTGTGGAAGCCTGTTAGCCCTCCAATCGAACGGATATCAATTTTACGGGTCCGGTCCGTACGCGCCGGTGACCCCCGAGCAGGCCAACGAAAAGGCCGAGTTCTCCTGGTCGCGGCTGCAATATACCGCGGCGCAGCGGAGCTTTGGCGGTTTCGGTGGTGGCGGGTTCGGCTACGGAGGATACGGCTATGGCGGGCGATGGACCTGGGGCCAAGACTATCCCAAGGCTGACCGGCAATTCTTGCTGGCCCTTCGCCGCTTGACGCGCGTAAACGCGCGATCGACCGAGCAGGTCGTCGATCTCGACGACGACAAAATCTTCAACTACCCGTGGGTCTACGCGGTGGACGTGCAAGACTGGACCTTCACTCCCCCCGAAGCCAAACGCCTGCACGACTATCTGCTGAAGGGCGGCTTCCTGATGGTCGACAATTTCCACGGAACCGCGGATTGGGAAAATTTCATGAATGGCATGCGGCTGGTTATCCCCGACCGGCCGGTGGAGGATCTCAGCAACTCAGATGAGATCTTTCACGTCCTATATGACCTGAGCGACCGTTTTCAGGTGCCGGGAGAGCAATACGTCAATACCGGCCGCACTTACGAGAAGGATGGCTACGTGCCGAAGTGGCGGGCTATCCGGGACGATCGGGGGCGGGTGATGGTTGCGATCTGCCACAACATGCATCTGGGAGACGCATGGGAATGGGCGGACAGTCCCGAGTATCCAGAGCGCTTTGCTTCCATGGCTTTTCGCGTGGGCATCAATTACGTGATCTACGGAATGACGCACTGAGCATCTGAGGCGTCGGTGCGATTCGGTCGAGCGATTGTCGAGAAATGTGCTACGAATGTTCCAATTTCTCTTTAAGTATCCAGCGCCGACGTTTTCGAAGGGCCAGTTTGTTTTACTCGGCCCGTGGCCGAAGTGGGCGCTTCTTTTGGCGGTGTTGGCGGCGGCTGCCGGGCTCGGATGGCTGATACGTTCGCGATTGCCGGGTGCCGCGCCGAGATTACGGAATTGGCGGGTGGGCATCATTTGGCTCTTGCAAGCCGCGCTAGCGACGCTGGTGCTGATTTTGTTGTGGCAGCCGGCTATCACAGTCGCGCAGCTGAAGCCGCAACAGAACATCATTGCGCTGCTGGTTGACGACTCGCACAGCATGTCACTCGCGAATGGGGGCACCACGCGCCTGGCGCAGGGCGTGAATCTTTTGCAGGGCGGCGTGCTCGCGAAGTTGCAAGAGAAATTTCAAACGCGATTGTATAGCGTCGATAGTCACCTCACGCGCGTCTCCAGCCTGAAAGAACTGCAGCCCTCCGCGCCCGCCACTCACATCGGCGAAAGCCTCAAGCAATTTGCGGCGGAGACTTCGGACTTGCCTATCGGCGCGATTGTGCTGCTGACCGATGGAGACGACAATTCGGGCGGCATCGACTTGGACACGATCGCCGCGCTTCGCAATCGGCGCATCCCAGTTCATACGGTTGGATTGGGGATGGAGGAAATGCCGCACGATGTGGAGATTGACGACGCGACTGTTGCGCCGCGCGCGATGGCTGATTCGCGATTGACCGCAACCGTCACATTCCACCAGCAAGGCTACGCGGGACAAAAAGCGATGCTTTCGGTTCGCGATCAGGAAAAGCTGCTCAGCTCGCGCCAGATCACACTTGGTGGGAACGGGAAAAGTCAATCGGAGGCGCTTCTATTCAACGCGGGCGATGCCGGAGCCAAGGCGCTGCAGTTTTCGATCGACCCTATGCCGGGCGAGGAAAATCGGCTGAACAACGCTGTCACCCGGCTGGTGAACGTGGTGTCCGACAAGCGGCGCGTTCTTTACGTCGAGGGCGAGCCGCGATGGGAATACAAGTTCATCCGTCGCGCGGAAGACAACGACAAGCTGGTGCAGGTCGCGTCTATGTTGCGAACCACCGAGAACAAGATTTATCGCCAGGGGATTAACGATCCGAAGGACCTCGCTAATGGTTTCCCTTCGAATACCGATGATCTTTTTGGATACCAGGCGATCATCCTTGGCTCTGTCGAAGCGGGATATTTCACGCCTGTGCAGAGAGATCTGATCCGGCAGTTCGTCGACCGGCGAGGAGGCGGGCTGTTGCTGTTGGGCGGGCGATACGCGCTGTCCGATGGCGGTTGGGGTGCGTCCGAACTTGCGGACCTTCTTCCTGTGAGCTTGCCGAATCGAAAAAATACGTTTCAACGCGTTCCTGCTACCGTCGAGTTAACGCCTGCGGGAGCGGACAGCTTGATCTGCCGCTTAGTGGACGATCCCGCGCGCAACGCCGAGCGCTGGAAGACTCTTCCCTACCTGATGGACCATCAAGATCCGGGCACGCCCAAGCTGGGGGCTACGGTGCTCGCTCAGATGAAAGCTGGCGGGCGGACGATGCCGTTGCTGGTCACGCAGAATTACGGACGCGGGCGTACGGCCGTGCTCGCCACTTCGGGTACGTGGCGCTGGCAGATGGGTCTTCCGCTGGGCGACACGAGCCACGACATGTTCTGGCGGCAATTGCTGCGCTGGCTTGTTGCAGATACGCCGGACCGCGTGGTCGCTTCCGTGCCACACCAGGAACTGTTTGACGATGGGCACATCGCTTTTTCGGCGGACGTGCGCGGCAAAGATTATCTTCCCGCTGCCGATGCCAGCGTCCAGGCGCACATTACGGGGCCGGGCAGCGTCTCTGCAACCGTCGACATGACGCCGGTTCCCGATAAGCCCGGCACGTTCCAGGGCGAGTGGACCGCCGAGAAACCAGGATCGTATCTGACGGAGGTAACTGCTCAGCGCGGCGGGCAGGAACTTGGCAGCGACGTGTTCACGTTTCAACGCATGGATGGCGTGGCGGAAAATTTTCATACACAACAGAACCGCGACTTGCTGGAAAAGCTTTCGTCGCAGACGGACGGCCGCTACTGGCGCCCGCAAGACCTGTCGAAGCTGCCCAGTGAAATCTCCTATTCCGAGGCGGGAATCAGCGTTCGCGAGACAAAGGCGCTCTGGGATATGCCGATCGTGTTCATCGCGATCCTGCTCCTGCTGTTCTCGGAGTGGATGCTGCGACGGAAATGGGGCGTGATATGAGCCTGAAATGGCTGCCCCTGTTTTTGTGCTGCGGCCTTTTGCTGTGCGCGATCCCTGCGCGGGCGGGCGTTTACTACGTGACGGTAGCAGGCTTGGGCGGCGAGCCCGATTACGAGCAGGAATTCACTTCGCTGGCAACTGATCTCGATCGGCTGCTAAAAGCTTCCGGGAGCGATGCTCACGTCTACACGCTGGATGGCAACGACGCTACTCGAGCGCATTTGACGGACGTGCTGGGCAAGGTGGCTAGCCAAGCCAAGCCTGATGATGATTTCGTGCTGGTTCTGATTGGCCATGGCAGCTACGACGGCGTCGAATACAAGTTCAATCTTGTCGGACCAGATATTTCCGCCGCGGATTTGGCGGCCCTGTGTGATCGCATTGCCGCCAAGCGGCAACTTATCGTCAATACAACCAGCTCCAGCGGTGGCTCGATTCCTGCCCTCGAAAAGCGCGGCCGCTGTGTGATCGCGGCAACCAAAAGCGGAACCGAGAAGAACGCCACTGTCTTTGCGCGGTACTGGGTTGAAGCGTTGCACGATCCCGAGGCGGATCTGGATAAGAACGAAACGGTCAGCGCGCTCGAAGCTTTTCAGTACGCCACCAAGAAAACAGCTGCCTTTTATGATTCGCAAAAGCGCCTCGCCACCGAACACGCCGTGTTCGACGATACCGGGCATCACGACCCGGTGCGCGAGCCGGCGTCAGATACGGGCGAGGGCCAGCTACTTTCCAGTTTCACGCTGATTCGCCTAGGTGCCACACAAAAGGCTTACAACGACCCGGCCAAGCGCGCGTTGCTCGCCCAAAAAGAAGAGATCGAACGGAAGATTGATACTTTGAAGTATCAAAAGATGGCCATGTCACAGGACGACTACAAGACCCAGCTTACCGCCGCGCTCTTGGAGTTGGCGAAGGTGCAGGGTCAGTTAGATAAGTGAAACGCGCATTCCAGTTCGCGGCAATTTGCACGGTGATGGTCGTAGCTGCAAGCGCGGTGTGGTCCGCTACGCCGGACGAATGCCACTCGCTGAGCAAACATGGCCAGCGCAATGAAGCCCAGGCTTGCTACCAGTCGCTCACGAACTCTCGCGATCCCTATCTCCGCGCTGAAGGATATTGGGGACTTGAAAATTACGAACAGGCTAACAACGAATTTCGTCTTGCGGTGGCGCAAAACGCCGCAAACGCCATGTATCGCGTGCGCTGGGGAATGCTCCTGCACCAGCGATTTAACAACACTGATGCCGAAGGCTTGTTCAAAGAAGCCCTGCAGCGCGATCCTAAAAACGCGCGAGCCTATCTCGGACTTGCACTCGTCAGTGCAGATGGATTCGATAGCAAAGCCATCGAGTGGGCCTCGGACGCCCTCGCGATCGATCCAAAGCTGGTCGAAGCCCACGAGTTAATGGCCAGCCTCGCCCTGGAAGATTCGCAAACCGATCAAGCACTCCACCAGGCCGATGAAGCCATCCATCTTTCTCCCGACGCTCTCGACGCAATGGCGATTCACGCGGCCGTCGAAGTGCTAGCGGACCGCTCGCCCGATTCCTGGCTCGCGAAAATTCAAGCAGTCAATCCTACTTACGGTGAAGCCTACGCAATTGTGGCGCACCACCTGGTGCTGAATTACCGCTACGAAGATGCCGTCGACTACTACCGCAAGGCGATCGCAGTTGATCCGAAGCTCTGGTCCGCGCGCTCGCAACTTGGAATCAATTTGATGCGGATGGGTCAGGAGGACGAACCACGCAAGCAGCTCGAAATGTGCTATGAGAACGGTTTCCGCAACGAAGAAACCGTCAACAGCTTGCGACTGCTCGATAGCTACAAGAATTTCGTCTCGTTTCGCGACCAGAACACCATCATCAAACTCCACAGGAACGAAGCAGAACTTCTGCGCCCGTATGTGGAAGACTTATTGAAGCGCGCCATGGCGACTTACGACAAGAAGTACAAAATGACCCTACCCGGCCCGGTGCAGGTGGAAGTCTATCCCGACCATGAGGATTTTGCGGTGCGCACCATGGGAATGCCGGGGTTGGGCGCCCTCGGCGTCACCTTCGGAGAAGTAGTGGCGATGGACAGTCCGTCGGCGCGCAAGCCCGGTGACTTTAGTTGGGCGAGCACGCTCTGGCACGAGATGAGCCACGTTTATATTCTCACTGCTACCAATCATCGCGTGCCGCGCTGGTTCACCGAAGGGCTGGCCGTGCACGAAGAAACGCAGGCTTCTCCGGAGTGGGGCGACCCGATCACGCCGGACATAGTCGTTGCACTTCACGACAAGAAACTGCTTCCTGTCACCGATCTTGATCGCGGTTTCGTCCGGCCTGAGTATCCCGCGCAAGTGATCGTCTCCTACTATCAAGCAGGACGCATCTGCGATTACATACAGGGCCGCTGGGGCGCCGATAAACTGCTCGATATGGTGCACTCCTTCGCGGCAAAGCAAACAACTGCCGCCACCATCCAACAAGATCTAAAAATGACGCCGGAAGAATTCGACAAGGAGTTTCAGGACTGGCTATACAAAGGCGATGGTCAGGTCGCCGAGCATTTCGACGAGTGGCGCACAAAGTTGAAGGACGTCGTCGAGCAGGCCAAGAACCACAATTACGATGTCGTACTTAAGGAAGGCGCGGAAGTGGTTCAGTTGTACCCGCAATACATTTACGCCGCGAACGCTTATCAATTTATCGCCGAAGCCGACCTAGCAAAAGACAACAAACAGGCCGCCGCCGCAACCCTAACTGACTACGAAAAAATGGGCGGTCGCGATCCGGATCTCTTGAAGAAATTGGCGAGTATCGAGGAGGAGATGGGTTCGCCTAAGGAAGCCGCCGCCACTTTGGAACGCATCAACTATATTTACCCGGAAGACCCGGAGCTTCACGAGCGGCTGGGCAAGCTGTGGCTCGCCCAGGAGAATTATCCGGGTGCGATCCGCGAATATTCCGCCGTGGTGGCGCTGCATCCGCTGGACAAGGCTTCCGCCGAATTCAATCTCGCGCAGGCTTACTTTGACGCAGGCCAGAAAGACAAAGCCGAGGATAACCTGTTGCAGGCGCTCGAAGCCGCTCCCGATTTTCGTCCCGCGCAGAAGCTTTTATTGCAAATCCATAGCTCCGAGAAAGGCAAATAACCGATGGCTGTCGCCGCCGAAATCAATCTTGACTCCGTGGAACTAAAGAAGCGCATCGAACGGTTTCAGGCCGCGCGCGAGGGCATTCTCGCGCAGGTCCGCCAGGTGATCGTCGGACAGGATGAGGTCCTCGATCAGATCCTCACCGCGCTGTTCGTCGGCGGACATTGCCTGATTACTGGGCTGCCCGGCACCGCCAAAACGCTGATGGTCAGCACCATCGCGCAGACGCTCGGCCTGGTATTCAAGCGCATCCAATTCACGCCGGACCTGATGCCATCGGATATCACCGGCACGGACATCATCGAAGAAGATCCCACCACCGGCCATCGCCGCTGGACGTTCGTTCATGGCCCGATCTTCGGCAACATCCTGCTGGCCGACGAAATCAACCGCACGCCGCCGAAAACGCAATCGGCGCTGCTCGAGGCCATGCAGGAACTTTCCTGCACGGTCCGCGGCAATCACTACAACCTGCCATCGCCGTTCTTCGTCCTGGCCACGCAGAACCCCATCGAACTCGAGGGCACTTATCCGCTTCCGGAAGCGCAGCTCGACCGCTTCCTCTTCAATATCGTGCTCGATTATCTGAGCGCGGAGGACGAAGTTAAGGTGGTTGATCTTACGACCACCACTCACACCGCTCAGGTGCAACCAATCACCAACGCCGAGGAGATTCTCGATTTTCAGCAACTCGTTCGCATGGTGCCGATCGCCGAATCGCTTGCCGCCTACATCGTGAAACTGGTGCGGGCCACGCGCCACAATAGCGGCGTCGCCCCGGATTTCGTGAAGAAATATGTGAACTACGGCGCCAGCGTCCGCGCCGCGCAATTATTGTCCTGGCCTCAAAGGCGCGCGCGCTGGCCAGGCGCCGCTACCACGTGGCCTACGAGGACATCGCCGCCGTCGCGATCCCCGTCCTTCGCCACCGCATGTTGCTGAATTTTCATGCCGAATCGGATCGCATCGATTCGGACGAAATTCTCCGGCGCTTGCTCCAGGCGGTGCCGCCTCCGCAGGGTGCCTGACATGCAACGCTTTCTCGATCCGGCTGTGCTGTCGCGCATTTCGGGCCTCGACCTGATCGCCAAGACGGTCGTCGATGGTTTCGTTGCCGGCCTCCACCGCTCGCCCGATTTCGGCTTCAGCCAGGAATTCGCCGAGTACCGCGCTTATTCCCCTGGAGACGATCTGCGTCACGTGGATTGGAATGTTTTCGCGCGCACTGAACGCGCCTATCTGAAGCGCTATCGCGGCGAAACCAACAGCCAGCTCACCGTCCTTCTCGACGCCAGCAACTCCATGACCTACACCTCGCACGGCGTCACCAAAATGGATTACGCCCGCTTTATTGCCGCATCACTTTTCTATCTCGCCATACACAACCAGCGCGACGCCGCGGGCCTGATTGTCTTTGACGATGAGGTGCGCAATTACATTCGCCCCTCGATCCGCCGCGGCCAGTTGTACCGCCTTTTGAGCGGGCTTGAGATGGCCGAGGCCCACGCACGCACGGATTTCGCGAAGCCTCTCCAACATTTTCAGCAGTTTCTGAGGCGGCGTGGGGTGGTCTTGATCATTTCCGACTTCTTCGAAGCAGCCCCAGAAAATCGTGCGGACCATCGAGCCGCTGCGATTCCACGGCAATGAAGTCGTCCTCTTTCACGTCCTCGACCCGAAGGAGATTCGCCCCGAACTCGGCGAGCCCGCCATCCTCGTCGATCTCGAAACCCAGCAGCGCATCGAGGTAACTCCCGAATACGCCAAGAACGAGTATCGCGCCAAGATGGACGCGCACATCGCGGAGTTGCGCGAACGCGCGCAGGGCGCCGGAATGGATTACTTCTTGCTCGTCACCGATCGTCCTCTCGATGGCGCTCTCGCGGAATACCTCACGATTCGCCAGGGGAGAAATTGAATGGGCGTCTTGGCTCCATGGTTTCTAGCGGGCGCGGTGGCGATTGGAGTGCCAATTTACTTGCACCTTCTGCGGCAGCACACGTCCGCGCCCCGCCCTTTCAGCTCTGTGATGTTCTTCGAACCGCGAACACAAACCTCCATCCGTCAGCGCCGTCTGCGCTATCTCGTGCTGCTGGCGCTTCGGCTCGCATTGCTTCTGTTTTTGGTGCTGGCATTTGCCGATCCATTCATCAATCGCTCGGCCGCCGGCGTGAAAAGCGAAAAACTGCTGATGGTGGTCGTCGACAATTCCTTCAGCATGCGCGCGGGTTCGCGGCTAGCTGACGCCAAACGAGAAGCGCTCTCGCTGCTCGCTTCCCGTAATCCCACCGAGCGCGCCCAGGTGATGACGCTCGGCTCCAAGCTTGAGGCGCTCACTCAGCCGATTCAAGATGCAGGCGCCCTGCGCGCCGCCGTTCAAAGCATCGCGCCCGGTGATTCGCGCGGCAGTTTCGGCGAGCTTGCGCGCTCCCTGCGATCGCTGGCCACAAACATTCCCACTCCAATCGAACTGCACCTTTTCAGCGACATGCAGAAATCCAACATGCCGCCAACCTTCAGCGACATGGCGCTTCCCGGCAACGTCAAGCTCGTGCTGCATCCCGTGGCGAATGGAAACGCGCTGCCCAATTGGGTGGTCGAGAGCGTCAACGCACCGGGTCAGGTTTGGCAGCCCAAGAAAGCGCGCGTGCAGGCCGTCATCGCCGGCTATAACACTCCTGAAGCCACGCGCACCGTCTCCCTTGTGGTCAACGGAAAAACAATCGCCACTAAAAAAATCACCGTGCCTGCTAACGGCCGCGCCACCGTCGAATTCGAGTCGCTCGACGTGCCTTACGGTTTCAGCCGCTGCGAACTCCGCATCGATTCCGCCGACGCGCTTCCCGGCGACGACGCAACCCTGTTTGCCGTCGAACGCTCCGATCCGGAACAGGTCCTTTTCCTTCACGATTCGGGTGACACCCGCTCGCCCTTCTATTTCGGCTCCGCGCTAGGGGCCGCGGCCCAATCTGCTTTCACGATGGAAAGCGTGCCCGTTCTCCAGGGCGGAAATATTCCGTTTTCGAAATACGCCTTCGTGGTTCTTTCCGACGCCGGTTCCCTGCCCGCTTCACTCGAAAGCGACCTCTCCCAATACGTCCGCTCGGGAGGAAATGTCCTGATCGCGGAGGGAACTTCGCTGGGGCGCCGTTCGCGCGTCCCCATCTTCGGCGCAAATATTTCGCAAGCTCGCTACTACTCGAATGACGGCGGCAGCTACCTCATGGTCGGCGACACCGATCCTTCATATCCGTCAATCGCAAAGGCCGATCGCTGGTCGGGCGTGAAGTTCTACTACGCCACGCAAGTGGACGACTCCGGCTCTCGCGTGGTCGCGAGGCTCGCGGATCACACGCCGCTGCTGCTCGAGAAAAGGATCGGCGAAGGCCGCGTCCTTCTGCTCACCTCCGGCCTGGATAACGTGACCAACGATTTTCCGCTCCATCCGCAGTTCGTTCCTTTCGTTGAGCAGACTGCTTTCTATCTTTCCGGCACCCAGCGCCGCAGCGGTTCGCGCGAGGTGGATTCGTTCGTTGAATTGCGAAACGCGAAAGAGCAAGCGGTCGGCGTCGAGGTGATTGATCCAGACGGGCATCGCCCTCTCTCGATGAAAGATGCCGCATCCGCGCAGTCCTTTCAGTTGACGCGCGCCGGTTTCTACCAATTCCGCCTGGCCAACGGCAGGCAGGATGTTGTCGGCGTGAATCCGGACCGCCGCGAATCCGATCTCGCCGTCATGTCGCCGGACGCCCAATCGCTATGGAGCGGAAATG
Organism: uncultured Acidobacteriota bacterium; assembly: GCA_963723845.1. GTDB lineage: Bacteria > Acidobacteriota > Terriglobia > Acidiferrales > UBA7541 > Palsa-295. The sequence continues at coordinate 8,789 of CAVRSO010000089.1, read as the reverse complement.
CCGGCACGAAGCCCGAGCAGGCAGTCGCGGTGGATCCGAGCGACGATAAAAATACGCGCTTTCCTTTGTGGTGGTACGTTATGCTGTTTGCATTGGCCGTGGCGTTGGCCGAATCTTGGGTAGCGAACCAGCACCTTGCCGCCCGGGGGGAGGATTTATGAGCGCACGAAACGAGCTCAACTCCTACGTGAGCCAGTTGGAAAGACGCCTGCGTCTCGCCACCGTGCTGCGCGGCGCCGCGATCCTTACGTCTGCCGCGCTGGTCGCAACTCTTCTTCTCGTCCTTATCGCCAATGCGTTTGCGTTTTCCGGCTGGAGCGTGGGCAGCGCCCGCTTTGTCCTCTTGATCGCGCTGGCAGCGGCCGCCGTGTTTGGGATCGCATTTCCACTCTGGCGGCTCAGCCGCAAGCGTGCCGCGGACGACGCGGAAAAAGTGTTTCCGCAATTCCAGCAGCGCCTCGTCACTTTTGCCGACCGCGCGCCTGATGAGCGCGAACCCTTCATCGAGCTGCTCGCCGCAGACACTCTTGAAATTGCCCGTCGCAGCGAGCCTAAACTTCTTGCGCCCAATGCGAAGCTCCTGGCGCTGCTCGGTGGTGGCCTCGCCTCACTCGCTGTGCTTGTGTGGATGATCGCCGCCGGCCCCGGTTACCTCGGCTATGGCTCAGCACTTCTGTGGAATGGGTGGCACGTCAAGGCCAGCCCCTTCTACGATATTCGCGTCACTCCTGGCGATGCATCGGTTCGCCGCAATGCCGATGAACTTGTCACCGCGCAGCCGGTGGGCGTTCAAACCGACAAAGTGCGCCTCTATGCGCGCTATCACAGCGCCTCAAAGTGGGAACAGCTCACCATGCAGCCTCAGCCGGGAGGCTCCGCTTTTCAATTTATGTTTGCAGGATTGCCTGAGGGCGTCGAGTATTACGTGGAAGCCGGCGCCGTTCACTCCCGTCACTTCAATATTCGCGTGGTGGATCTTCCTGCCGTCAAACAAATTCGTGTCACCTACCGCTTCCCTTCCTGGACCGGACTGAAGAACGTGGTTGACGAACATGGCGGCGATCTTCGCGCGGTCGAAGGAACACAGGCTGCCCTCGAAGTTGTCACCGACCGCCCCATGCGTGACGGCGTCCTGGTGCTCGACAATGGCCAGAAAATCCAACTGACTGGCGGCACAAATAATCGTTATTCCGGCGCGATCACAATGGATAAAGATGGCGCGTATCATATCGCCGCAATCGATCAGGGACAGCCGGTCCGCCTCTCCGAGGATTTTTTCATTGCGGCGAATAAAGCTAATCCGCCTGAGATTCAAATCGTCAGGCCGGGACGCGATTACCGCGCCAGCCCCATCGAGGAAGTCACCGTCTCCGTAAAAGCGACCGACGAATTCGCGCTGAATGATTTGTCGCTTCATTACTCCGTGAATGGCGGCCCCGACCAAACCGCCAGCCTGCTGAAACAAAAGGGCGCAAAGGAAGCCGACGGCTCGACGACCCTTTATCTCGAAAACTTCAAGCTGGTTCCGGGCGATCTCGTCACCTTCTACGCCTCCGCCAAAGATGCGCGCGCCGAATCTCACACGGATATGTTTTTCATCCAGGCAGACCCGTTCGAGCGCGAATTTTCCCAGTCCCAGGCCGGCGGCGGGGGTGGGGGCGGCGGGCAAGGCAACCAGAATGATATTTCCGATCGCGAGAAGGAAATCATCGCTGCCACTTGGAAACAGCAGGGCAATACGTCAGCTTCGTCGCAGCAGGCCACTGAACAGGGCAAATTCCTCTCCGAGGTCCAATCGAAGCTTCGCGATCAGGCCATCGCCCTCGCGGGACGCCTCCAATTGCGCGACCTCACCCAGGAGACTGGTGGATTCAGCTCGTTCCAGAAGGATATGAGCGCGGCAGCGCAGGCCATGAACCCGGCGGCCGATAAACTCCATCGCCAAAAGTGGCATGACGCGCTTCCCGATGAACAAAAAGCGCTGCAGCATTTGCTGCAAGCCGAAGCCACGTTTCGCCAGATTCAAGTAGCCTTTGGCAACAATGCCGGCGGCGGTGGCGGAGGAGGCGCCAGTCGCGATCTTGCCAGCCTCTTCGACCTCGAACTCGATACCCAAAAGAACCAGTATGAGACGGCCCAGACCGCTTCCTCGGCGGGCAACTCCCGCGAGCAGCAAATCGACGACGCGCTGAAGAAGCTCGACGAACTCGCGCGACGCCAGCAGGAATTGGCGCAACAGCGAACCAGCAATGGCCAGACTTTCGATCAGCGCTGGCAACAAGAAATGTTGCGCCGCGAAGCGGAACAGTTGCAGCGCCAAATTGAACAGATGGCCCAAAGCCAGCAGAACGGAAATTCATCCAGTCAATCCGCCTCCAGCCAGTCGTCCAATTCGCAGTCTGCCTCCGGCCAATCCGGCCAATCCCAAAGTTCCGCCGACCCGCGCGTGCAGCAAGCTCTCAATTCCCTTCGCCAAGCGCAGGAAGCCATGCGCCGGGCTTCTTCGCCGCAGCAGGGTAGTGCAGACGCTCGCGGCGCTGCCGACCGCCTCCGCGAAGCCCAAAATCTTCTGAATGGCGTGCAGCGGCAGCAAAGTTCCGGACGCCTCGATTCCATCGCTCGCGATGCCGATCGGCTGGCGGCCACGCAACGCGAACAGTCCGATCAGCTGCGCCGCCTCTCGCAACAGAATCCGTCGGATAACGCCCAGCTTCAGGACGCGTGGAGCAAAACGCAAGCTATGGCAGGAGATCGCCAGCGTCTCGCGGACGATCTTTCGCAACTCGAAAAGCAGATGCGCGATGCCGCGCGCGACCTGGCTTCCACGCAGCCGGATGCCGCGTCCAAGCTTCGCGACGCCCTCGGCAACACGGATTCGAGCGATCTTCAAACGCGTATTCAAAGAAGCGCGGACTGGCTCCGCCGCGGCTACGCTCCAAACTCGGAGTCAACCGAATCCGAAATCGCAAAGGATCTTAATCGCCTCGGAGGAGACGTGCGCGATGCCCAGCGCGCTCTCGGTCCCGGCCAATCGCCGCAGCAGCAGGATTCGCAGACCGCGCTGGATCGCGTCCAGCGCTTGAAAGATCAGATGGAAGCCCTCACTCGCGGCTTAGGCGCACGCAACTCGCAAAATCGCCAGCAGGCTCAGCTAGGACGTGACGGCCAGCGCAGCGGGCAACAAGGCGGACAGGCCGGACAGCAAGGCGGCCAACAGGCCGGTGGCCAGCAAGCTCAACAAGGGCAAGCTGGACCCGGCGGCGCGTTCGGCCCGGGCATCGATCGCAACGGCGGCGCCAATGCGCGCGGCTATCGCGATGATGGCTACTACACCGGCGGACAGCGATACGGCGGCGACGGTCGCGGAAATTGGTGGATCGATACGGGCAACAACTCAAATCTCCCTGGGGCCGTTCCTCCCGACCGTTCCCAGCTCCCGCCCGATCCCGAGCTGACGTATCGGCAAAGCGTCAGCAACTTGAACCAGCTTCTCAGCACGTTCCAGAACGATCCCGAAGAAAAGCGCGAGTTGCAGGGTCTGATCCAGGAAATGCAGCGTCTCGATCCCAAGCGTTTCCCAGGCAATCCGGCGCTGCTCGAGCAAATTCACAATCAGGTCCTCACTGAGGTGAACAACCTCGAACTGCAAGTGCAGCGAAAGCTCGGCGACCAGTCCGGTCAGATTCGCAGCGCCGACCCAATCTCGGTGCCCGCCGGCTATGAGGACGCCGTCGCCGAATACTTCCGCCGCCTCAGCAAAACCCCGTAGATTGCTCCCTTAGATGACGAATCTCTACGTCGCGGTCCTAGGGAGCGGTGAGCGACATGGCATAACCGAAAGTCCCCGTTCGGGTTCATCCCCTGTATGGAACACGACGACACATCCCTGTCTCGCGCGAAAGTGCTTGGGCAGGGCAATGGCGTTACCGAACTTTTTGTCTTCGAGTTCAACGTCCCATACTCCAGCGAAAAAAGCCGTCGCCACTGAGGGAATGTAGATTTTATTTCCAGGCAGCGTGAAAGAGACACCAAGCGTTGTCTCTGTGAGCAGGTTAGACGGCACTTTGAAGCAGCCTTGTTTCAGAGGCACCGTACTCTCGTTCTCTTTGGTCTTCAATGTGACGACTCGAGGACCGTCGAGCGGCTTCCCATTGAGGCGCACGCGAATGCTGAAGCATTTGGGTTCCTGGGGCGCTGTGCTTTGGGCCAGCGACTTTCCTGTATGGGCGCAAAGCAGCAACGCAAGGCTACACAGTATTAAACTTCGTGATGTGCTCACTATTTTGATTCCTCGTTGAAGTCTTTGAAGGTGGCCCAGGGCTTCGCACGTTGTGGGACTCGGCTCACTGCTGAACATCTCAGCGCATGATACCATCGCCGATACTTCACCTGAGGGTACGCCTTTACTGGTGCCCTATGCTCGGTTTGTGATGTGGGACTTTTTGCTTCGGTCGCCGAATACTTCCGCCGCCTCAGCAAAACGCAATAATTATCCACCGATTTACGAGAGGCCGCGAGATCGTCGTCCGTGCTAACGTGGTAGAGGCGGAGCAAGGCGAGTCCAGCAGCCTCCTCTGAGGAATTAGATCGAAACTCGAAACGGGGAATGGAGGATTCGATGACAGTAGGAATGAACTTGAGGAAGCGTGTCTGGGTTCTCGCTGTAGCCTTGGCGTTGGGGATTGGTATCACTGGTGGCGCGGCGCGGGCTGCGTCATCTCGCCTACCGCAGGACGAGTCTCGCGACCGGGCTCACGATCAGGACTATTCGAAAAATAAGAACTACCAACTGGGTATGCGCGATGGTCAGAGTGACCGCACGCATAACCGGGATCACTACAAGAAGAGACACTTCAAAAAGGACGACGACCAAAGAGCCTACGAGTCCGGCTACGAGCAGGGCCGCCACGCCGATCACGACCATCACGAGGGTGATCGCCCGGATCATCACGATAACGATCAGCACTAGAAGCGAAAACGCATTTCTTGAGCCGCCCGCACCGAAAACCCCGCGTCTCGATCGGCACGTGGGGCTTTTCGGCGGGTCGCCCGGTTCCCACATGTTTTGGGCCCTCCTGCGGCACCAAAGTCCACACTCACCGTAGACGATTTTTCTTTACACCAACAGGTACTTGCGCGAGACCACCCCCCAATTCTAAAATTTATTCTGTATCCTCGGACTACGCCCTCTAGAGGTGGCGAAGCGGGTCCTCGACCGTCTCCGGTGAGGGCTTTTTTCCGTCGCGTTCGAGCGATTTGGCCAGCAGTTCCTTGGAATTCAGGCCGATGATCAGCGCAAACACCAATACCACGCCGCCGAACATAATGCCGAAGGCCAGCTCCACAATTCCAGCGCTGATCCGTAGATGTTCCAGGGCCATCGCCACTGTGAGCACGATCACCAGCCACTTCACGCCCACGCTCAGCAAGCGGCCGTACTGAAAGTTCATGTTGACGGCGCCGATCAGTACGCTTCGCGCAAGGAATCTGGCGATAATGCTGCCCGCGGCCAATACGATAAGAGCGCCAACGATATTCGGAATGTATGCGAACACGGTGCGCGCCAGCAGTGATGTCAACTCCGGATCGAACGCCGCGAGACCGATGAGGAAGCCGCAGAAAATAACCAACGCCGCGAGCACTCGCGAGACCAAGAGCGCGGGACTTTTCAAGGGCGACCACAGACTTACCCCGGCGAAGCCCCATTTCACCAGCCGCTCATCAAAGTTCATTCTCACCAACACCCTTCGAACCACCACTGCAATGATGACGGCCAAGATCAGCGCAACCACCAGAGCCACGATGAGTGCCACAATTCCCGGAAGCAGGTTTGCGAGCCTGGTAAGAAACAGCCTGGTCGATTGGTCCAGCGCCTGCTTGACTTGATACCACATACGTACCTCCGTTTACTTCCGCCTACGGATTGAAGCGATCCGGCCACCGCCACCGGGAGACCAAATACGCTTTGGTCGTTTCGTACGCGAGACAGAGACGTTCAAGCCGCTGATCGACAGCCCCGCTTCCAGCCGATTTAAGTTCGTTGGCATACGAAGCCACCCATGCGAGATATAAAGGCGCCATCGAACGCAGCAGATGATCGCGATTAATGGTTCGAAGGCGGTGCGCAAGGGCGAAATCGTAAACGATGCGCGCCCACAATTCGTCGCCCATACGAAACTGCTGCGGCTCCAGCCGCGAAAGCTTCCGCAGTTCGAGCAGAGCAGCGGGAGGAAGCACCAGTCCCCAAATTTCTTGCAGGTCGCGAACTCCCAATTGGAATGACTCGATCATGCGGACTACATCCGGCGCCGCCTCGTCCGCTGAAACCGCGACGCGCGGCGCAACCGGGGGAACGGAAACGGAGCCGCGCACTCTTTGCCAGCAAGGCGCTCTCTTTTCCATTTCCAAAAACACCGGGCCAAGCGCCTGCACCAATATCGAGCTGATATTCGTCCAATCGGGCGGAGGATACGTGCGCGATCCGAAGTACACCTGGCTGATGCGAAGATTTTCGCAAGCAGCAGCCGGAGTAAGCGAGATCAAAGGATGCGTGATCGCCGCATCGTTTCTGGATGCTCGGTTGGAGGCGATCATTTTCTGATAGAGCTTCTGGGAAACACCCAGATCAGGTCCGAGCGGATTTTGAATTCGCTTTCCGTACAACGAGCGGGTTAGCGGGCACATGATGCCGCTATTCAGCAAGCCCTGGAATTTTTGGTGCCCGTAAGAGGGCACCACGAGGTCGCACTGGGATTCAAGGAGTGGCTGCGCAAATTCGTTTACCCACCGCTGCGCGTCAATTGCCACTTGCGAGACAATCACACAGCAGGCGCGTGCTCCCAGCCGTTCGGCGAGCGAAAAAGCGGTGTGATACGCCGTCGAAACGCTCTGAAGCGGTGCGGTGACGGCGTCCGCACCCAGCGGAGGCCAAGCAGCGATCGAGACGGATGAAGAATTGTCGCCCACTTCGTTGCGAACCGAATTACCTGCAGCCTCCGCCGCCAGAATCACGATTTTCGGAGCGCCAGGAATCGTTCGCAGGGCGCCGCATAGCTGGGCAATGCTTTGCGAAGGCAAATCCGAGAGGATGCCAATCACAAAATCGGCGCTCTCCGCCTGTTCCGCCTTCTCCGGAACCCGCGGTGCGACGGGCTCGGTTTGCATTTCTGAACCGTTCATATCTGCGGACACTCCGCGATCCAATGAAACCAATGCATCTCTGATAGAAATATCACAGCGACAGCGACATGATCCCCATCAGCGGAATCCTAACCCAAGCGGGGCGGCTATTCAGCTCGTAAAGTACCTCATAGAGCGCTTTATCCAACAGGAAGGCATCCAGCAAGTTCTGAAAGTCCGATTCATCGGCTGGCAAAAAATCCGCGCCCTGGGCCGCCTGCCGGTACGCGCGCAAAAATTCCGCGGCCGCGGAGCGTTCCCAAAAACGCGCCCACGGCTCCAGAGTCGCCAGATCTTCGGGATGGCGAGCGGTGTAATTAATTAATGTTGCGTATGCCGCATAGCCAAATGACCGCAGCATTCCCGCGACATCCTTCAGCGCGCACTGTTTGGACCTGCGATAAGCCAGCGAGCGCGCAGGCTCGCCCTCAAAATCCAAAATCACGAAGTCCGTTTTCACTCGGAGCACCTGGCCGAGGTGATAGTCTCCGTGGATCCGAATACGCTGCGGAAGCTGACCGCCGGAATCCCGGGCGCCGAACGTTGCAAAATGTTGGAGAATCCGCCGGCGCCGGCTAAGCACGGAAGCGGCGGTCTCGAGCAGCTCGTCCGGCAGGCTGGAGACTCTTTCTTTCAAAACGTCAAAAACAGACGCCGCATGATCTTGAAGTTCCCTGATCAGAAACTGCAGTTCCTCCGGCGCAAACGGTTCCGGTGAAAAAGCAGGATCGTCGGTGGGCGAAGCTAGCGCCAGATGCATCTCGGCCGTACGCTTGCCGAGCGTGGCCGCCGATTCGAGGTAAAGGCCCACATGCTCTCTTGCCGCGGAAGACGGCGGCTGCGCTGAAAGTTCCAGCGCGCTTGCGAATTCATCGCCTAAATTTTCGGGGATAGGGACGGTGGCGCAATGTTCGTAATAGCGATCGAGTTCTTCAATCGTCCACTTCCAGCCATCGCCTTCGTTTAAGACCAGGCCTTGCAGCATCGCGAGTGTCAAGTTCTGGCCGTCTTTTGACTCGTACTCGATCGAGCCGGCGAACGGCGGAACCCTATCAAAGTTGGCTTTCTCCGTTAGGTACCTGCCGACCTCGCAATCGGGATTGATGCCCACATCCTGCCGGCGAAACAGTTTCAGGATGAAGCGATCGCCGAAAAGGATCGACGTATTGCTTTGCTCCGCCGATCCACGTCGAACGGCGAGGCTATCAGCATCAGAGGCCGTCAGACCCTGAAGTCCCCTGCCGCGCACGCTCCGGATCAGCCCGTGCGAAAGGGTCAGTTCCCTGGCGTTCTGCATCAGGGAAAGCAACTCGGTGCACGTCTGGTCGTTGAAGACGCCATCGTGCAGGATTCCAATTTCCTCTTCAGCCACGATTCCGGTGATGACGGCGTTGGGAGCTGACCGCCGCAACTCTTCCGCAGCCTCCCCAAATGCCATTGCGAACACCAGCTGATAAACGTCTGGAGCGCCGCTTTCGAACTGCACCTCCACAAGCGCTAACGCCGAGCCGGATTTTTCAAGAACCGCTGAATCCAGAATCCGAGCGGACTTCAGTTGCCTTGATTTCCCGGCAAACCAGCGCTGTTTCGGCAAATAAGGCGATACGTTC
>CAVRSO010000088.1:0-7797 GCA_963723845.1 uncultured Acidobacteriota bacterium | reverse complement strand
TCCAAACGCGCCACGCCAAAAAGCGCCACGTCGGGATCGCGAATCAGCGGCGGCTCGGGCCAGAAGCGGACCAGTTCCGCCGCGCCTCGCCCGGTAAGGTGTGAAACCACCATTCCGTCAACGCAGCCGGAAAGCGTCGTCGCCGGCGTATTCACATCAGCGTCCCGGTCCACGTAGATCATTCCCACGTGCCGGAAGTAGCGGCGGACACCCGCAACCGTGGCCAGCGCGACCGAGCAGTCTCCGCTCAGAATAAGCGGCAGTGCGGTGGATTTGACGGCTTGCTCCACGCGCGGCTTTAGAGCGTCGAGAGCCGACAAAATTCGACGAACGTTTCGCGCGCGAGGACTTTCGTCATCCGGCTGGAAAAGTTGGGGAGCGTCGTCGCCGAGGTCGGAAACCTGATAACCAATGCCGTGAAGCCTCTCGATGAGGCCTGCTGCCCTTAACGCTGCGGGAGCGCCTTCGCCGCCCAGCGACATCGCAGCCGCACTTGTGGGGGCGCCCAGAACCGCAATCTTATTCGCCTGGCGGACGATTTTGGCCGCCACTCATATGCTCCTTAGCTTCGGGTTGATGTTGCCGGGGCGAAAACTGCCGGTCCTTAATTTGTGGTCCTGCCGAGCCGGGCGGCGAGTTCCGCCGGCAGCGTGAATCGCACGTCCTCCCGAATCAAATCCAGATCGCGGTGGTTCGTGAATCCGAATCCGGAAAGTCGTTGGCTCACTTGCTCCACCAAAACCTCGGGCGCCGAAGCTCCCGCCGTAAGGCCTATTGTCTTTACGCCTTCCAGAGACGCCGCATCAATATCGTTTGAGTCTTCGATAAGTCGCGCCGCCACTCCAGCCCGCTGCGCCACTTCCACCAGACGATTTGAATTCGAGCTGTTCGCCGAGCCGACCACCAGAATTAATTCCACTTCGCGCGTGAGCGCTTCCACCGCTTCTTGCCGGTTCTGAGTTGCGTAACAAATATCGTCCGAAGCCGGGCCAACGATTGACGGAAAGCGCTGGCGCAGCCTCGCAACGATTTCCTGAGTGTCGTAAAGCGAGAGCGTGGTCTGCGTCAGAAAGGCGAGCCTCGATGGATCCGGAACCTGCAACTGATCCACTTCTTCGACGCTCCCCACAATCAAAGTCTGATCCGGCGCTTCGCCTGAAGTTCCCACAATTTCCTGATGGTCGCGATGCCCAATCAAAATCAGCGTGCGTCCTTCGCGCGCGAATTTCAGAGCCTCCAAATGAACTTTTGTCACCAGAGGACAAGTTGCATCTATGATTCGCAGTTCGCGCTCTTTCGCTTCGCTGCGCACCCGCGGCGGCACTCCGTGCGCGCTGAAAACCAGCACCGCGCCAACCGGCACTTCCTCAATTGACTCCACAAAAATCGCGCCGCGTCGCCGCAACTGATCCACCACGTACCGGTTATGTACAATCTCATGGTGAACGTAAACCGGCCGCCCGTATGCCTCCAGCGCCAATTCCACGATATCCACCGCGCGGACCACGCCGGCGCAAAAGCCGCGAGGCCGCACGCGCACCAGCGTTTTTACCCCGCTTGCAGTTCCTTGAATGTTAGTCAGTGTCAATAGGGTTCTCCGGTACGCCCCGTAACATTACCTGATATTACCTGAAGCTTAGCTTCCCTGCCAGTTCGTTCCATTCCTGACTTGTGTCATTTTGCGGGTCCAAAATGCTTCGAGTCAGACCCAGAAAGCGTCAAGTTTGACGCTCAGAAACCTTCCAATTAGTAACATTAAAGGGTCGCAAACCGTCAAAAACGGCCCGCCAACCCAGCCCCACGGAGCGTTTTTTGGGGCGTCGGCCGGCCCTCTCACAGTTGGGATATGTTTTTCCGGCCGGAGGCACTAGGATGTAGCCGACATGACCAACCCAGCCCAGGTAGTCGTCGTCGGAGGCGGCATTTCCGGCCTCGCCTGCGCCCTGCGGCTGCAGCAACTGGGCGCTCCGGTGACGTTGCTCGAAGCGAATGACCAGCCCGGCGGCCTGATCGGAACTGTTGAGAACAATGGGTTTCTCTTCGAATCGGGGCCGCAAAGTTTCCAAGGCACGGAAACGGTGCTGAGCCTGATTCGGGACTTGGGCATCGAAAGCGACCTTTGCAAAGCCGATCCGCGAGCGCCGCGATTCGTCCTGCGCCACGGGCAGCTGCGGAAAATCCCGATGGCGCCGCAAGGATTCCTCACCAGTTCCCTGCTCGGCATGGGCTCGCGATGGCGAATTGTTTCCGAGGGCTTCAGCCGGACTGCGCCGGCGACGGAGGAAGAATCTGTTGCACAGTTCGTGCGGCGTAAGTTCGGGCACGAAATTCTGGAGTACCTCGTTTCGCCTTTCGTTTCGGGCATTTATGCGGGCGATCCGGAAAAGCTGAGCATGCGCGCGGCCTTCCCTTCACTGGAAGAATGGGAGCGGCAGTACGGAAGCGTTTTGCGGGGAGCGATGAAGTCGCGCCCGGCAAAGGGTGCGAGGCAGGGTCCACCGCCTCTGTGCTCATTTCTGCGGGGCATGGGCGTGCTGACCGCGACGATGTTCGCGAAACTCGGAGCAAACGCAAAGAGCGGCGTGCGCGTGGACACGGTGACGAAGACGGATCAGGGTTTTCAGGTCCAGGTGACGCGGAACGGCCACACCGAGCAATTGAACGCGCGAGCGGTGGTGCTCGCGACGCCCGCTTACGTGGCGTCGCACATCGCTGCGCCGCTTTCGGCGAAGGCGGCGCAAACGCTTTCGGGCATCGCGTACGCGCCGGTGGTTGTGGTCGCAGCCGGATATCACAGCCATCAAAGCGCAGCAGCACTGGATGGCTTCGGAGTGCTGATCCCGCGAAGTGAAAAATATCGGACGCTCGGCATCGTCTGGAATTCGTCGCTGTTTCCGAAGCGCGCGCCGCAGGGCCAGATGACCATCACGAGCATCCTCGGAGGCGCCACCGATGCCGCCATCATCGAGAAATCCGACCAGGAGATAACCGCAATCGCGGAGCACGAACACTCGAGAATTCTGAAGATCGAAGGCTCACCGATTATTTCCGCAATCTGGAAACATCCGCGAGCTTTGCCGCAATACAATTTGGGCCACGCGCATGCCGTCCGGCGAGATTCGCGAGGCCGAGCGCGCCATACCGGGGCTGTATTTTGCGGGCAATTACCTCGAAGGACCGGCAATCGGGAAATGCATCGAGCACGGCTTTCAGACCGCGGAGGCCGTGCGCAGGGAACAACAAGGGCCAGTATCCCACTGAAACGGCCCCTTTCGCTTGGCGAACAAAAGGCGAATACTTTATGATATGCTCTGGCTGTGAGCGAGGGTCGAAAGCGCGTGTTGTGGATTTGCGCCACAATTCTGGCCGCTCGCAAACTCGCGCAAATAGACAAACCCTGCCCCGCGCTGGAATCGTGCATCGCGGATGCGATTTCGCGAGCTGAGACGATCATGCGGAGGATCGATTCGCGCTGGCCCGCGACGAACGCGGATCTAGCACGAAAGGAATCGTTTGATTGAGGCGATCTGCTTCTATTTCGCGGGAAGAGCTCCAGGCTGGCCCTTCGGAACCAGCTGAAAAACCAATACCCTTGCGGTTTGGGTGTCGCTTAGATTTCGAAGCGAGCGATGGACGTGCATCGTCGGTTCGTAAAACGTGTCGCCCACATTGTAGGTTTTGGGTGGGTCGGGATCGACTTGGTTTTCGATTTGTCCTTCCAGGATGTACGCAAACACGGGGCCCGGGTGCTTGTGCGGAGCCGAAACCAATTTGGGCGGGATCGTAAGCACGATCATGCGTCCGTCGCAATCGCCTGGATCGCCGATGGCTTGCGACATCAGGGTCGTTATCCCACGTGGAGGAGCTGACGGCGCATTCCCCTGCGGACTTTGCTGCGGTGCCGCTGATTCCGCGCGCAGAGAAGCAATCGTTCCCGACAGAAAAGTCGCGACCGCAGTGCCCAAAGCAGTGTTCATTTCGCGCCGAGTGATCATGGTTTAATCTCCTTTCGAAACAGCGAACGAGACTGGAATTTCGAGCGCCGAGTCTTTCGAGCCGGATTAACGGCCTGCTCGCGCACTATAAACATCCGTCTTCGGATGAAATTCCGACCAGGCAAACCAGAATTCGGGTTCGAGAATGAGCGGCTTCAATTGCGACCCTTTGAGCTTCCCCGAGTCGCAGAGCCCATATGCGTTCCAGGTGGAGTGCGTTTCGAGATCGATGAGCCGATCTGCTTCGGCGTCCGCCGCTCGGAACTTGAGAACTCTGCCTTTGAGCGTCGAATCGAAAGCGGTTGTGGTGTCGGACGCCGCCTGATGAACTACGACGGTTGGCGTCCCGGCAATCGTGTCATTAATCACACGTTCCTTGCGCAGCGCCGAGAGTGGGTAGGCCTTTTCTCCGCGATTGACTTGAAGGCCGAGGACGATCTCGCGTGGACCGAGCCGAGCGTCGTGTCCGATGGCGCCGGAAGGCGCGGGACGCGTGTCCGAGATGCCGAGGCTCCACTGCTGGCTGATAAATTTATTCATCCCAGGCATCCGGTCCGCGTATCCGGGCAACGGCTTTAGCACCTGCGTATCGGGGTGCTGCTTTTTCCACTCGCCCCATTGAGTAAGCAAGAACGGATACAGTTCCAAGTGCGTGCCTTTAAGCGGGCCGGATGTGGCCGTGGAGAGCGATTGCTGCCAATGACTTCCTGTTTCGCGATCCTTGAACACTTCGTTCAGGCCGACGACGCCGTCGGTATCAAAATGCAGCTGCTTTCCCTTGGCTTCAGCCCTAATCACGAGGGCTGTGTTGCAGTAGCCTCACCAAGTGACCGCGATCGGGCCATCTGGCATCTGGTCGTCGACAACACCGTGTTGCGCGAGATCGGCGCCGGGATACGCCTTGGTTACGCCGCGGCTAGAGACACCGATTACGACATCGCCATCGGAAAGAAATGACGCCTGCGATGCCGGAACGAATTCCGGATGATCGATGGTCGTGTACGGCAACATCTTAGGCGCTTCTTTCTGAGCAATCGTCGATCCCGCAAGAGCGGCGCCGATTGCGAGGGCGGTAACAGTCCTAATCCATGACATTGTCGTGATACTCCCCCCTGATGCGACTTTTCGACGGGCGGTTACACTTTTACACAATCGAAGGGCTTATGAGAAGAACCAAGATTGCGGCAAATTATCCGCCCAGATTGCGCGTCTGCGCGCTTGGCGAGCGGCAGCGGCGACCGCTATAATACGCGGTGAGAATGGGCCAGCCGAAAAAGACGCGACGCGAAATTCTGGAGGATTTTGTCGCCCAGAAACCGGCGGATGCGTTCGCGCGGTATGGACTTGCGCTTGAATGCGTACAATCGGGAGATAGCTCCGCAGCCGCCGCTCACTTCGACAAACTCCTCTCGACGAATCCAGATTACATTGCAGGCTACTACCAATTCGGGCAACTCCTGGGACAACTGGGCCGACTCGACGAGGCCCGCAAACTTTTGTCGGACGGGATCGTGGTTGCGCAGAAGGCGGGCGATGTGCACGCCCGCGACGAAATGCAGGCAGCCCTGACTCTGCTGCGCTGAACCGCGGCCACCCGTAATCGACCGGCCTCAAAATGGAACGACCAGCCCGAATTCCATTGTTTCCTCTAGACATGGTTCTTCTTCCGCGAATGCAGCTGCCGCTGCACATTTTCGAGCCGCGTTACAAGCTGATGATTTCCCGGTGCCTGGAGGAAAAGATTGAATTCGGGCTGATCCTCGCGGCCAATAACGCCGTGGCCACCATGGGTTGCACGGCTGAAATACTTCGCAAAACCAAAGATTATTCCGACGGCCGGATGGATATCGAGACGGAAGGCCGCGCGGTGTTTCGCCTGATCGACCTGCTGCACGAAAAGGAGTACTACGAGGGGGTCGTGGAATACGTAAGCGACGAATTGGGCATTCCGGACGCGGAAAAAGAAAAGCAACTCGTCCTCGCTTTCGAGCAAAGCCAGGCTCTCCTTTTCGGGAGGCCGTGGAGCGATCCCGCGCCGAACGAACCCGCCACCCTTTCCTACCGGATGGCAGCCATGGTCCCCATGGAACTCGAAAAACGGCAATCGCTGCTGCAAACGAACACGGAACAAGAGCGGCGTGAACAGGTGCTGGACTGGCTGCAAGCGTTTGTCCCCAAGCTACAGGAACAGCAGAGCGCGCGCCGACGGGCCGGGGGGAATGGACACCCTCCGAATTGAGCGGGTGGCGACTTCGCCGAGGCGCGCCCGTTCGCGCGAGGCGGATGGCGGAGAGGTAGCCAAGCATGCGCGCCGGGCACAGCATGCTGTGCCCCTACGACGGCGGACGGCGTACGTCGTGGCGCGGCGAAATCGAAGAGGGGTCCTTGGACTGCGTCGCGCGCCCGCAAGAACCGCGGGAAAGGCAAAGACGCGCGCGACTCCGCTCAGGATGACCGCCCCGGACAGAACGACGAGATCGTTGATTTATAAGAGCTTTGGCAACGTCCTGCGAGTTAAACCAATCGAAGTTAGGAGCGTGCGCTCGCTTCCTCTATAATGGAGCGGCGCGATGAATTTTGCGTCGCGTTTTAAGTGCCGACCGGTGATCGAATGAGTCAACCAAAAAATCTGGGTGAGTTGAAACGAAGTTCCTGGAGCGAAGAAAAAATCGCAGGGCGAACCATCCGCCAGGAGCTGCGCGAGAATCTTCTTCAACAAATGGAAAAGGACGAGCCGCTCTTCCCCGGCGTGCATGGTTACGATGACACGGTGATACCGCAGATCACCAATGCCGTGCTTTCCCGCCACCATTTTATTTTGCTGGGGCTGCGCGGACAGGCCAAGTCGCGAATCCTGCGAGGGCTGGCGGGATTTCTCGATGCACAGATACCGGTGATCGCCGGATGCGAGATCAACGACAATCCGTACCGACCGCTGTGCCGCGCGTGCCGCGAACGCATCGCCGCGGAAGGTGACGACACCCCGATCGGCTGGCTTTCGCGCGAACTGCGCTACGTGGAAAAGCTAGCCACTCCGGACGTGACTATCGCGGACATGATCGGAGACGTGGATCCGATCAAGGCAGCGCGAGCCGGGCGCAATCTTTCCGACGAACTCACGATTCATTACGGTTTGCTGCCGCGCGCAAACCGCGGAATCTTCGCCATCAACGAACTGCCCGACCTGGCGGGAAAAATTCAGGTGGGCCTCTTCAACGTCATGCAAGAAGGTGACGTGCAGATTAAAGGATATCCGGTGCGGCTGCTGCTCGACGTGCTGCTGGTCTTCACCGCGAATCCGGAAGATTACACGGCGCGCGGCAAAATCATCACGCCGCTGAAGGATCGCATCGGCTCCGAAATCCGGACCCACTACCCGGCCACGCTGAGCGAGGGGATGTCTATCACGGAACAAGAATCGTGGACGAACCGCGACGGCAAGCGGCGGGTGGAAGTGCCGACCTACGTGCGCGAGATCGTGGAGGAAGTGGCGTTTCAAGCGCGCGAGGACAAGCGGATCGACCGGCGATCCGGAGTAAGCCAGCGCCTGCCGATCAGCGCGCTCGAAAATGTGCTGAGCAGCGCGGAACAGAGGGCCGTGCGCAGCCGCGACTCCGCGGTGGTGGCGCGGGTGGCGGATGTGTACGCCGCGATTCCGGCCATGACGGGAAAATTCGAACTCGAGATGAAGGCGAAATGCGCGGCGCCGAAAACATCGCACGGGAATTGATTCGCGTGGCGGTGGGCAAGACCTTCACAAAATATTTCACGAATGTGAATTTTCAGACCGTGGTGCAGTGGT
>CAVRSO010000087.1:0-9119 GCA_963723845.1 uncultured Acidobacteriota bacterium | reverse complement strand
GCGCGGCGTCGCGGTCCTACCAACACGCCGCCGCGGCGCGCGCAGAGCCAGCCGGGCGGCATGCAGGGCATCGCGCTGATGGAGCCGGTGATCGCGAAGGCGGCACGCAAGCTCGGGATCGATCAGGTCGCGATCCGGAAGATCAACGCGCCGGAGGGCAAGGCGCAGTTCGGCCCGCGAACGCGCAGGGCAACCGCGCGTACTCGACCAGCGCGTTCATCAAGGAGGCGCTGGACAAGGGCGCCGAGCTTTCAAGTGGGACGAACGCAAGGCGCGAGCGGGCAAGCGCAGGGCACGAAGGTGCGCGGCGTCGGCGTGGCGATCAGCACGTTAGTCGCCGGCTCGGTCGGCTTCGACGGCCTGTTCGTCATCAAGCCGGACGGCCGGATGTACATCCAGACCGGCATCGGCAATCTCGGCACCGAATCGGTGAGCGATCGCATCGCGTGGCCGCCGAGATGATCGGCATGCCCTGGGAGAAGGTCGACTCACCTGGGGCGACACGGCGAAGAACCTGCCGTGGACGCTGCGTCTCGGGCGGCAGCCAGACGACGCACGCGATGACGCGCGCGGCGCACGCCGCGGCGACGCGACGCGATCAAGAAGCTGCAGGAGATCGCCGCGAAGGATCTCGGCGGCCAGCCCGAAGACTACGACGTCGCCAACGAGCGCGTGTCCGCAAGGGCGGCGGCGCCGGCATGACGCTGGCGCAGGCCGCGCAGAACGCGCGATCGAGCTCGGCGGCATATACGACGGCCACGAACTGCCCAAGGACATCAACGCGTTTCACCAAGCGTCGGCCACGGCGCTCGCCGGGCAGGGCCTGATGGGCGTCGCGCGCGACACCTACCAGCACGACGGCGAGACCATTCTCGTTCGTCGCCGGCTTTGCCGAAGTCGAAGTCGACGTCGAGACCGGCAAATACCACATCGTCGACTACCTCGCCGTCGCCGACGTCGGCACCGTGATTCATCCGCGCGCGCTCGGCGGCCAGGTGCTCGGCCGATCGATGCTCGGCATCGGCCACGCGATCGGCCAGAAGTGGGTCTACGACCAGCACTACGGCGTGCCGCTCGCCAAGCGGTTCCATCACAACAAGCCGCCGACGATTCTCGACGCGCCGCCGAACGATGGAGTGGGCGGCGCGTCGACATTCCGGATCCGGAAACGCCGGTCGGCGCGCGCGGCATCGGCGAACCGCCGGTCGGCGCCGGCTGCTGCGCGGTGCTGAACGCGCTCGCCGACGCGCTCGGCGACGAGGTCTTCCGGCGCGCGCCGGTGATCGCCGGACACGATCCTCACGTCGCTCGAAGCGGGCCATCCGGTGCAGGACCCGCTCACGGCGCACATCTAGGAGGAACAATCCATGGCCGTGATTCGCGACGTCATCGCTGCTTTCGAACTGTTCCAGCCGGCATCGACCGACGATGCCGTGGACGCACCGTGGACTTTCGGAATGCGGTGATTATCATGACGTCCAACGCAGGATCCACAGCGATTTTTGAACTCGCGGAGAACGATCCCAAGGAGGCCCGGGTGCAGGCCATGGCCGCGCTGCGTGAACTTTTCCGTCCGGAATTTCTCAACCGGATCGACGACATTGTACTGTTCCGGCCGTTGGGCAAAGACCAAATCGAACGCATCATCGATCTGCAAATGCAGCACGTCGTGAAGCTGTTGGCGGAAAGGCAGATCAGCCTCAGCCTGACGCCGGCCGCAAAAACGCTGCTCTTCCGCGAGGGGTACGATCCGGCATATGGTGCGCGTCCCATGAAACGGGCGATTCAGCGGCTGATTCAAGACGCGCTGGCGCTGAAGATTCTCGACGGGGAAGTGAAGCCAGGCGACGCCGTAGTGGTGGATGCAGATGCGAAGACCGGCGAGATGAAGTTCGGGCAGAAAAAAGCGAAAGCTGGCGCGGCATAAGGACAAGGGCGCGAAGGGTACTCACATGAAAACTCTCAAAACGGCATTCTTGCTGACGGTTCTGACGCTGCTGCTGCTTTTTGTCGGAGACGCGTTCGGCGGGCAGAGAGGCCTGACCCTCGCGCTGATTGTCGCCGTCATCATGAACGGTGGGGCATATTTCTTTTCAGACAAGATCGCCCTAATGTCGAGTGGCGCTCGGCCCGTCACCCGAGAACAGTTACCGAGGCTTTATGAAGTGATGGAGCGGCTCGCGGGTAAAGCGAATCTGCCTGTCCCGAAGCTGTACCTGATTCCCCAGGCTGCGCCAAATGCTTTTGCGACCGGGCGAAACCCGAGTCACGCATCAGTGGCAGTAACGCAAGGGCTTATGGAGCTAATGGACGATGAGGAACTCGAGGGCGTGATTGCCCACGAGCTTTCGCACGTTAGAAACTACGATATCCTCACCTCCTCAATTGCGGCGACTCTCGCAGGAGCGATTACTTGGATTGCCCGGATGGGATTCTGGTTTGGCGGCGGTGACAATGACCGCGACCGCGGCAGCGGAATCGTGGGGCTTCTCATGCTGATTCTGGCTCCCTTGGGCGCCCTATTGCTTCAGTTGGGCATTTCCCGCCAACGGGAATACCAGGCGGATGCCTCCGGCGCGAAGATGGTGGGACACCCTTACGGATTGGTGCGCGCCCTTGAAAAATTAGGGTCTTATAACAAGAGAATCCCCATGGACATTTCCCCTTCGACCGCGGCGCTGTGCATCGTGGCGCCGCTAGCGGGGCGGCAACTCCTTTCCAGCCTATTCAGTACACATCCTCCCCTTGCCGAGCGTATCGCCCGGCTGCAGAACATGACGATCACCAGGTAACTTTGGAGTAATGCCTAAAACTAAGTAGAAGTCGGGTGTTCCTCAAGTAAAAATTGCAGGGTACTGTTGAGCCTTTTCCGGCGTCTTTTTCCGCCACTGTTCGATAACCTACTGTCAATACGGGCCTTATAGCGCTCCTGGCAGCTCCCCCGGTTTGGTTCGGCGCGTGCATTCTCAGACTCCAGCAAGGGGTTCCCACGGAGGAGAAGAAAAAATGCTTGAAGAAAAACAAGAAACGGTAATTGAAGAGGCTCCGGCGCCGCGATGGATTGGAATCGTCGTGATTGCGCTGGCGATCGTATCACTAGCGGCACTGGGTGTGGGTTGGACGGCCTCAAACCGTTCAGCGGCATTGCAGAAGACCTTGACGGTCCAGGACCAGCAGATTAAGCAGGACAGCGATGTGGTAGGGCAGAGGCTAGCGAAGGCCGAAGATACCAACGCACAACTTCAGGGTGAGCTTAGCGTCATCACCGACAAGATGAAATTGACAGAGACGGAATTGAACCGCGCGCGCGTCCAAACCAAGAAGATCAAGGCGGACGATGCCAAGGAACTAACGGACCTTCAGAACAACCTCAACGGGGAACTGGCGACCAAGGCCAGCGTTGACGACGTCAACAAGCTCGGCACCGACGTGACCGGCGTACGAACCGATCTGGATTCGACCAAGAACAACCTGAACATGACTCGCGGCGAGTTCGGAACGCTGATCGCGAAGAATCACGACGAGGTGCAAGAGCTACGGCGTCTGGGCGAACGCGACTACTACGAGTTCACCATTAATGAGAAAAACAAGCGAGAAAAGGTTGGCGACCTGATGGTGGAACTCCGCGGCGTAAACCAGAAGAAGAACCTCTACACGGTGGCGATTTATGTCGATGACGGTCGCTATGAGAAGAAGAACCGCTCGGCGAACGAGCCGATCTACTTCTTCACGCACGGCGGCCGCGCTCCGATGGAGTTCACCGTCAATCAGATCGGCAAGAACAAAATCAGCGGTTACCTGAGCGTGCCGAAAGTAAATTCATCCCACGCACAGGCTGCCGGTAACTGACGAAGCTGCTGCCTGATCCCTGGCGGGGAGGGCAGTGGTGGCGGACAAAAGGGAGAGGGCGCTTGCTAACGGCAAGCGCCCTTTTATTTTTGCGGGCTATTCGGATCTGCTAAGCGCGCGCATCTTGCGGCTGAGAAACCTCTTGGCCAGAGACGGCAGCTTATCGTGCGGGAGTTTTCCCTGTTCATACAGCTTTACCTTGGCTTTGGCCGCCTTGCGCCGCCGGCGCTGGCGCTTCTGGGCCACAAAGCGTTTTTCATTAGCCATCGATTCCCTCCAAAAATGAGCGAAGGTTGATTGTAGCGGAGAAGGCAACGGATGCAAGCTCCGCTGTGATTTTGCGGCGCAATTCCTCTAGCATATGCGCAGCAGGAGTTTGGACAGGCGAGAGGGCAAAATGCCGGCCACCGTCATACACGCGAGCCGAATACTGACTCCGGAGGAAGAGATCAACGATGGAGTGATCGTCGTCGAAGACAGCCGGATTGCTGCGTTGGGGCATCGGGACGAGGTTCGCGTTCCGGCGGGTGCGATTGATTACGTTGCTGCGGGAATGACCGTTGTGCCGGGGTTTGTGGACGTGCACATTCACGGCGCCGGCGGGCACGACGTAATGGAGGCCAACGCGCGGGCGCTAGACCGGATCACATCAACGGTTGCGCGGTATGGAACTACCTCTATTGTGGCAACCACGGTTACGGCTCCGATTGAAGATACGTGCCACGCTCTTGAGGGAATCGCACGCTACATTCGCAGCCGTGAAAATCCAGAAGAGCCGCCGAAAGCGGGACGCCCGGCAGCCGAAATTCTCGGTGTTCATCTCGAAGGACCTTTTATTAGCCCAACCCGACGGGGCGTGCATCCGGTTGAGTCGATCGCCAGGCCTTCGGTGGAAATTCTCGAAAAGCTCCTAAAGGCCGCCGATGGGTTCGTTCGGATTTTGACGGTCGCGCCCGAGTTGCCCGGCGCGATGGATCTGATTGGCGCAGCGGTGGCGGCCAAAGTGACCGTGGCGCTCGGCCATACCGACGCGAACTACGAACAAGCGCGCGCGGCAATTCAGGCAGGAGCGCGCCACGCGGTGCATATTTACAATGCGATGCGCCCATTCACGCATCGCGACCCCGGCATCGTGGGCGCAATTCTGACCGACCCTGACGTGACCGCAGAAGTGATTGCTGATGGCGTGCACGTGGCAGGTCCGGCGATTCAAGTGCTGATCGGAACGAAGGGATTCGACACCGTTGTGCTGGTGAGCGACGGCATCGCGGCGACCGGAATGCGGGACGGCAATTACCGGCTGGGAAATTTCGAAGTGAGCGTCCGCGGCGGCATTTGCCGAAATGCAGAGGGAAAACTGGCGGGCAGCACGCTCACGCTCGACCGCGCACTACGGAACGTCGTGGATCTCGGCGTGCCGCTGCGCGATGCAGTCCGGATGGCTACCGTGCTTCCGGCGCGGCGGCTGGGTGTTGCGGGCAAAAAGGGCATCATTGCGGTAGGAGCGGATGCAGATTTGGTTGCACTGACTGCCGATCTGCAGGTTGCAGGGGTCATGACACGCGGCGTAGGACTTAATTAACACCTTAGCGCTCACTTGAAACCTGACTTCGCACAATACGGCTTTCCGTATCCAGATAACCTGATCCAGGCGTTCATCGGGGGCTCTCAGCTGCACGGCGCCAAGGTGGACGGAACGGATGACACGGACTGGTACGGAGTTTTCATCGAGCCGCCCGTGAAGATGATCGGCCTGGACCGCGACGAACATTTCGTCTTCACTACGGGAGGCAAGCTCGGAGGAAATGGACCACAGGACGTTGATGTGTGCCTCTATTCGTTGCGGAAGTGGGCTGGAATGGCCGCTAAGGGGAACCCCTCTGCGTTGCACTTTGTGTTCGCGAAGGAAGAATTCTCCAGCCCGTGGTGGCACCAAATCGTGAATCACCGAGATTTGTTTGCCTCTAAACGCCACGTGATTCCCTTTGTGAAGTTTGCCGACGACCAGATGGAACGTTTGTGCGGCCGCAAAGGGCAGAAGAGCATTCACCGCGCGGCCTTGGAAGAAAAGCACGGATACGACACGAAATACGCTATGCATGTCATACGCTTGTTTCTAGAAGCGAGGGAGTACATGGAGACGGGCGCAATCACGCTGCCTAATCCGAACGTAGAACTGCTTATCTCGATCCGGCAGGGTAAGTACACGCTGTCTCAGATCGAGGAAATGGGCAAACGTTTGGAGGCCGAGGCGATGGCGGCAAAAGAGCGATCGGCATTACCGGCAGCAGTACATTTGAGTGCGATTACGAATCTGATTACGGAAGTCTTCATCGGCTTCTGGCGCGTATGAACCAAGCTCGAAGTTACTTGTTGAGCGGAATTTTCAATTCGTTAACGAGCTGATAGGGATCGAACGGGCTGCAGGCAAAGTATCGTCCTTCTACTTCGATCGTGGGAACCTTCCGGCGGCCATTATTAACGCGAAGCACCAGCTCTTCCGCATCCGGAGCTTCGTCAATATTTACTTCCCGGAAAGCGACGTGGCGCTCTCGTAGAAACTGCTTTACTCGGCGACAATCACAGCACCAAGTGGTTGAATAGACCGTAAGTTCGCTATTAGCCATAATCGGACAAAAGACCCAAGAAACCATCTTACTATTTGATGCACAGGTGAACACCGGGATTTTAACGGGACTTGCTTTGACACAGCTACGCTGATGATTAGGAGTGCGCTTGTGACGCACCGCCCATCTTGCCGACGGCTTCCAAGCGCACCGCGGCGCGCTCGATAGCCAGCTTTTCGTGTTCCCATTCCGGAGTGCCCGCGCCGGCCTTGGCTAATTCCGCTTGGGCGCGATCATGAGCTGCGCGGGAGCGTTGAGGATCAATCTCCTCGGCTCGCTCGGAAGTTTCAGCGAGAACAATCACTCGGTCTGGGAGAACTTCCGCATATCCGTGAATGACCGTGAGGTAATGCGTTTCGGACTCTTTGCGGTAGGCCAGGATTCCTATGCCGAGCTCGGTGATCAGCGGAGCGTGCCCGGGCAAAATGCCGAGATAGCCTTCCTTGCCCGGTATCTCGACGGCTTGCACGTTCGCCTGCAGAACGTGGCGCTCGGGCGTGACCACTTGCAGCTCTATATTTTCAGGTAGCATTCGTTCAACCTTGATTCGGCCGGTGCACTATGCCGCAGCGGCTATTTTTTCGGCCTTGGCGCGCGCCTCCTCGATAGTGCCCACCATGTAGAAGGCCTGCTCGGGCAGATCGTCATGCTTACCTTCCACGATTTCCTTGAAGCCGCGAATCGTGTCTTCGACTTTTACGTACTTGCCTTCGAGGCCGCTGAACTGCTGGGCGACGAAGAAAGGTTGAGAAAGGAAGCGTTCGATCTTGCGCGCGCGAGCAACAGTTTGCTTATCCTCGTCGGAGAGTTCTTCGATGCCCAAGATGGCGATGATGTCTTGCAACTCCTTGTAGCGCTGGAGCACGGATTTCACGGCGCGCGCGACAGTGTAATGTTCCTGGCCCAAAATGCGCGGATCGAGAATGCGCGAGAAGCTAGCCAAGGGATCGACAGCGGGATAAATTCCGCGCTCGACGATTTGCCGGCTGAGGTTGGTGGTCGCGTCCAAGTGGGAGAAAGTTGCCGCCGGAGCGGGGTCGGTGTAGTCGTCCGCAGGAACGTAAATCGCCTGAACCGAGGTAATCGAGCCGCTCTTGGTGGAGGTGATGCGTTCCTGAAGCTCTCCAATTTCGGTGTTGAGATTGGGCTGATAGCCGACGGCGGACGGCATGCGACCGAGCAGCGCCGATACTTCGGACCCTGCTTGCACGAAGCGGAAAATATTATCGATGAAGAGCAGAACGTCGAGATGTTCCTCGTCGCGGAAATATTCGGCGACGGTTAGGCCGGTGAGTCCGACGCGAAGACGGGCGCCGGGGGGCTCGGTCATCTGGCCATAAATCAGCGCGCAGCGGGATTTATCAGGATTGCCGGGCTCGATTACTCCGGACTCTTGGAAGTCGAGCCAAAGGTCGTTGCCTTCGCGGGTGCGCTCTCCTACGCCGGCGAAAACAGAGACGCCACCGTGCTTCATGGCGACGTTATTGATGAGCTCTTGGATGAGCACGGTTTTGCCAACGCCCGCGCCGCCAAAGAGGCCGATTTTGCCGCCCTTAAGATAAGGCTCGATCAGGTCAATGACCTTAATGCCCGTTTCGAACATTTCTAAATTAGTTGATTGGTCCTGAAGCGAGGGCGCAGAGCGGTGAATGGGGTAGCGTTTGTCGGTTTTCACGGGACCGAAGCCATCAACCGGATCGCCGAGAACGTTGAGGACGCGGCCAAGGGTGGCACGTCCCACAGGCACTGAAATTGGCTCGCCCAAATCGCGGGCCTTCATGCCGCGGACCAGGCCCTCGGTGGGCTTCATGGCCACGCAGCGCACGCGACCTTCGCCGAGGTGCTGAGCCACTTCGGCGACAATGTCCATCGGCTCGGGAATGTCGAATCCCTCGCTCCAGATGCGAACCGCGTTGTGAATTCGCGGCAGGTGATGCTCTTCAAACTGCACGTCCACGACCGGACCGATGACTTCGACGACATGTCCAATTTTTTCGCTATCGCTTGCCATTTCAGCTCCTATGTGCGCACCGGCTAGAAATTATGAGGCGGGTCTTCACGACATCGCCGATGCTGCGCCGCTCACGATTTCGATCAACTCCTTGGTGATTCCCGCCTGGCGAATCTTGTTCATTTGAAGCGTGAGCTTATCGATAAGCTCGGAGGCATTTCGTGTGGCCGCATCCATCGCGGTCATGCGGGCGGCATGTTCCGCAGCGGCCGACTCCAGAAGAATGCGGAAGACCTGCGATTCAAGATAACGGGGCACGAGGCCATTGAAAATTTCAGCCACTGGCTCCTCGTAAATGTAGTCGACAAGCGATTGGCCGCTTGGATATCTATCATGGGGCAAGGAGTCTTCGGAGACTTTTCGAGTCCCTGTGGATGTATCTCCTGCTTGCTCCGAAGCCGATGCGAGTACATCCGGATCGATAGGGAGGAGCTTTTCAGTGAGGAGTCTTTGCACCATTACGTTCTTGAATTCATTATAGACGGCGTAGACGGCATCAACTTCGCGGCTTGCATATAGCTCCGCAATACGGCCGGCAATTTCTTTCGCGGTGGAAAACTCGACCTTCGATGAAACATTCAGGTATTCGCCGACGGCCTTCCATCCGCGTTTTCGCAGCGTGTCCCGACCTT
>CAVRSO010000086.1:0-16205 GCA_963723845.1 uncultured Acidobacteriota bacterium | reverse complement strand
AGGTGCTGGACGTGCTCGACGCGATGTTCCAGGACAACGTCAAGGGCCGCCGCCTGCAGCCGGACGGGACCTACCGCCGCCGCAAGAATCCCCGCGGGGACGAGGCCTTCCGGGCCCAGGTCCACCTCTACAAGCAGATCCAGCGCGCGCTGGAGCGCGCGCGCGCCGGAGCGGCGGTTACGCTGGAGCCGATGAGCCTGGCCGATGCGGCCGTGACCGCGAAGGGTCCGGGGAACAGCTAGTCATCGGACGGGACACGGGCTCGCTCCAGGGGACGCCAGTTGGCCGCCCCGATTGGGGATCTTACGGTCCGTCCCGCGGGTGTACGATCAACCGTCTGGAACAGGCTGGTTGGAGGAGGGGGGATGCCAAAGTACGTGATTGAACGCGAGATTCCTGGAGCAGAGGAGCGCTTTCCCCTGAGCAACTCCAGGGGATCTCTCAGAAGTCGTGCGGAGTCCTGCGCAACCTGGGTCCGCAGATTCAGTGGCTGCACAGCTACGTTACTGGGGACAAGATCTATTGCGTGTACATCGCTCCGAACGAAGCAATGGTTCGCGAGCACGCCAAGCAGGGCGGCTTTCCCGCAAACCGCGTGTCCGAGGTCAAGACGGTCATCGACCCAACAACGGCGGAGTGAGCCCTTCCTACTTCGCCTGCAGCACCACGAAATACTGATAGGGCAGAAACGACTGCTCCCCGCTCGAGCGCAGTCCCGCGCCCAGGGCTTCCTTCAAGAAGGTCTCGCGCGCGACGCGATGATCCAGGGGCGGGCCGATGGGCGTCGCGCGCCGCTGGTAGTCGATGTTCACGACGCGGCCGCCCGTCTTGAGGGATTGTCGCAGGCGCCTGAGGTAGCCCGCCCGGCTCGGAAAGAGATGGTAGGTGTTGACGACGAGGACCACGTCGCAGGCGCCGGGCGGCAGCAGGGGATCGTCGGAGAGGGCGAGCACCGGGGCCACGTTCCGCACGCGCGCCCGCTCCAGGCGCTCGCGCAGGGCCTGCAGCATGCGCGCCTCCACGTCGATCGCGTAGACGGACCCGCTCGGGCCCACGGCGCGCGCGAGGCGGAGCGTGAAGTAGCCGGGGCCGGAGCCGATGTCACAGGCGGTCTCGCCCGCCTTGAGGCCGAGGGCGGCCACGACCTGGTCGGGCTTCTGCCAGGCGTCGCGGGCGGGGCTGCTCAGCTCCGCGATGTAGTCGTCGAGGTTGGAGGGGTTGCCGTATTGCCCGTCCGCATCGTCGGAGGGCGCGGGAGCCGGACGCTGGGTGCTCGCGGCCCGGACGCAGACGAGCACGGCCAGGGCGCCCAGGACCACCAGGCCCGCTCCTGCCCGTGACGCCCACCGCCACATGCCTCTCCCCTCGAAGGCCGCGCCGCCGCCTCCAGCCAAGCATACTGATGTTCACGGCCGCTCGCGACACGCCCGCGCGGGTTCCGGACGCCGCCCGTCCGGGTACGTCCTTCCGGGAAGAAAGGAACGGCATGCCCGCCTACTTCGACGACGCGGACCTGGCCCTTCGGCGACCTCAAGCAGCACGCGCCGGAGCTGTGGGACGCCTTCGAGCGGTACTACGCGGGGATGTTTTCCATATTCGGGCCATGGTCGCCAAAATTCATGATCTTCATCCGGCTCGCAAGTTGCGCCACGCCTCCCGCGTGATCGGTATGGTAATGCGTGAGCACCAGCCAATCGATGTGATCGATTTCCGCGGCCTTTGCTGCGCTCATGATGCGATTCGCATCCCGCCCGTTGAAGTCATCCCATCCGGCATCGATCAGCAGCGATTCCCCTTGCGGATCGACAACCAAAGTCGATTGCCCGCCCTCCACATCTATGAAATATATTTCCAGCGACTTGCCGCCGCGCGCCGCCGCGCCGGCCGTCAAGCACGCGCATACGATCCACACCGCTAAGGTAAACGCTCGTCGCATCAACTCTCCCGTTTTGCTTGAAGAAAAAGGGCGCGGCTGATTTCGCGGGAAACAGCACCAGCAGAACTAATTGTAGCGAAGTATTGTTACAAGCCCATGACCACCAATCGAGAGGTTGTCCCCTGGATTAGCCACTTAGGCGGGAACGCGCTCGGCCACGCGCCGCGAAAGACTCTCCACCATCGACCGCAGAATCACCAGCCCATCGGACGAGCCCAGCGCGCATTCAACGGCCCGCTCGGGGTGCGGCATCAGGCCCGCCACGTTGCCTTCGCGATTCGAGATGCCGGCAATTGCGGCGAGCGAACCATTCGGATTCGCCTCGAAATCGTCAGGACCAGCGTCGCTGCCGTCCGCGTGTGCGTAGCGGAAAATAATCTGCCGGTTGCGCTCGAGTTCCGCGAGCGTTCCGCATCGCAAAAATAGTTTCCTTCCATGTGCGCAATCGGCATTTCCAGCACTTGCCCGGGACGCGCCGCGCAAGTAAACGGCGTATCCGTGTTTTCCACTCGCACGTGTACCTGCCGGCACAAAAACCGCAGCCTTTTGTTACGCAGCATCGCGCCCGGCAGCAGCCCCGCCTCGAGCAAAATCTGAAATCCGTTGCAAATCCCAGCACCGATCCTCCCGCCCGTGCGAACCGCCCCACCGCCTTCATCACTGGAGAAAATCGCGCAATCGCGCCTGTGCGCAGGTAATCGCCGAAGGCAAAACCGCCGGGAAGAATGATCGCGTCAAAGCCGGAAACATTTTCGGACTGGTGCCAGATGAACTCCACGGGCTGCCCAATTACAGTCCCGATCGCGTAATGCGCGTCGTCGTCGCAATTCGATCCCGGAAATTGCACCACGCCGAATTTCATGTTTGCCTCATCGATATTCTACCACGCGGAAGTGAGGCGAACGCGGAGAGGATCAAACTTCCGCCGCAGCCGTGTCCAGCGTTTGCCGGCCGTGCTATAAATCCCGATGGAAATGCAGCCAAGAAGTCACCGCTGAAAGGATTTTTCAATGTCCCAGCCTCCTCCTCAAGAGATTCTGGCACAAGTCACGGCCTCTTACTTCCTTTCGCGATGCCTTCAAGTTGTCGCCGATCTCGGAGTCGCGGATCGCCTCCGCGACGAACCCGCCGCCGCGTCCGCTCTCGCCGAAGCGACCGGCTCCCACCCCGTTGCCCTCGGCCGCGTCTTGAACCTGCTCTCCGCTCACGGAATTTTCAGACGCCAAGACGGAAAATTTGTTCATACGCCGGTTTCCCGCCTGTTGCGCACCAACGATCCGCAGTCAATGCGCTCGTTCGTTCGCATGTTCGGCCTGCCGCCCGTTTGGAATGCCGCTGCGAAACTGGACAAAGTAGTTAAGACTGGCCAACCGGTCGAGAAGAAGTGGCTTCCGGCGGTTTCTGGAATTACTTGGCCGAAAATCCCGATGCGAGTCGCATCTTTGACGAAGCCATGACCGGAAAAGCGGCTGCCCAGGTACATGGCGTCGTTGCAGCCTACGATTTTTCCAGGTTTAAGTTGATTGGCGACATCGGCGGCGGTCGCGGGCATCTTCTTCAGGCCATACTCGCCACTTGTCCGGGGTCCCAAGGCGTGCTGTTCGATCAAGCGCACGTCGTTCAGCAGGCTTCCAGCGTCGCCTCGGACCGCCTCACTTTCCAATCCGGCGATTTCTTCAAGGACGAACTTCCGGCATGCGACGCCTATATCCTGATGGAAGTGATTCATGACTGGCCTGACGAAGAATCGCGGGCCATTTTGAGACTGTTCGTCGCGCCGCTCCCAAGCACGCCAAACTTCTTTTGATCGAAGGGACCATTCCCGACGATTCGGATCCTTCCTGGCCTAAGACCCTGGATATCGTCATGCTGGACCTCCTCGGAGGCAGCCAGCGCACGGGTGACGAGTATGGCAAGCTACTGACCGCAACCGGCTTTCATCTCGACCGCGTCATCGATATCGGAGCTGGCTATTCGATCTTGGAGTCCAGCGTTGTCTAACTATTTTTCGTATCGGACGCGCATGGACGAGACCGAAGCACTTCGGCTCCGCTAGTCCCTAGACAAAAGGAAACGGCCGGCAGAGCGTGCTGCCGGCCGTTTGAGGTGTACTGCTGTCGAGGAATTTACCTGCGTCCGCCATGCCCGCCGCCATGGGATCCGCCGCCACTGTGTCCACCGTGGAAGCTTCCTCCGCTGTGGTCGCTGCCACCGCCGCGGAACGCGTTACCGCCGTGGAAGCTTCCGCCACCGTGGAAATTACCGCCATGGCCGCCGTGAAACTCGCCACCGCGTCCGCCACGGAAGTCGCCCACGAAATCTCCGCGCCCGTCGAACCGGTGCCAGTGATCATCAAAGTCGCGACGCCCGCGGAACTCGTGGAAGCCCCGTCCGCCGTAAAACCCGCCGCGGAACCACGGCCCCGCGCCGATGAAGATGCCGCTTGAGAACCACTCAGGCCCATAGTAGCCATACGGCGCGCACGCGTATGGGTAATAATCATAGTAGCCGTACGTGCACACCGGGGGACCGTACACGGGGGCGGCGTACACCGGGCCGCCTACTCCGACGCCCACCGAAAATCGCTGTGCATGTGCGAAGCCTGCTGTGAACAAGCCGATGCTCAGTACCGCCAAAATTCGTATATATTTCATTTTGGCCTCCTCGTAAAACCGCTCCAACCTGTCCTACAGCCGCTTCGGGCTACCCAGGTTGAGTCGCCTTCCAGCCCATACAATGCATCGGGCTTGCCAAAGGGAGCCAAGGCGCCGACTCATAAACAACCTTCCCATTATCAGTTAGATAGCAGCTTCAGGCGCCGCGTCACCCGCTCGCATCCGCCGTGCCCTGGTGGTGCTTTTCAAGCCGAACCGGTGGTCTTCAACCAGGGGGTGTTTCAGTTGGTTTTCGTGGCAGGAGGGCTGGCGTGCGCTATCGCTTATGTCGCTTCGGGGCTCGTTTCCGTTTCCTTGCTTTGTCGATCAACGCCGCCGCCCACGCCCCACCGACTCAAGCAGTAGCCTTAGCCTTCTTCTTCACCGGCGCGGACTCCTGGATCAGTCCCATGGCCACAAGTCCTATCGCAATCGCCCCCGCCGTGTACCACGCTGGTGCCAGCGGGCTCCCCGTCGCATGAATCAGCCAGGTGATGGTGAACTGCGTCGAGCCCCCGAAGATTGAAATCGAAAGCGCATAAATCGTCGCCACCATCCCCGAACGGATCTGGCGCGGTATGGATTCCGTGATCGTGATCAGAACCGGAGTCGTGCCGAGCCCTTGCAGCATCGCGAGCACCGCGCTGGTCCCCAACAGCGCCGCGGGTGTGCGCAGCCGCGAGATCAGTGCAAAGCCCGGCAGCACGCTGCACAGCAGCAACAGATAGAACGTGATCATCACCGGCTTGCGGCCGACCTTGTCGGAAAGCCAGCCGCTAGTCATGGTGAAGCACACTTCCACTAGACCGATCACCAGTGTCGCGCCGAAAGCAGCAGTCGCTTTCATGTGAAGCGTGGAGGAGGCATAGGTGGTCATGTAATTCAGGACGTAAGTCGATACCGTTCCCGCCAGCAGCATCAGCAGCCCGAGCACGGCCACACGCATGTAGGGACGGATGTGCGCAGGCGCCGCATCCGATTCGTCGGCCGCCCGAGCCTTCAACGTTTCATCCAGCCCGCGCCGGATATACAACCCGAAGGGCACGATGCATGCCCCGATCAGGAAGGCGATGCGCCAGCCCCAATCGTCGAGTTGCTGCGCGCTCAGCAGGCTGGCCAGGATCGTACCCACCCCGCCCGCGCCCACCACCGCGACTTCCTGTGTGGCATATTGCAGCGAGCCGTAAAACCCGCGCCGCTCCGGCGGAGCCGCTTCGATCATGAATGCCGTCGTCGGCCCCACTTCGCCGCCCAGCGCGAAGCCCTGCAGCAGGCGGAAGCAGATCACCAGAATGGGCGCGGCCATGCCAATCACGCGGTACGAAGGCGTTAGCGCCAGCCCAATAATCGCAATCCCCATCATCGAGAAGGAAAGCAGCATCGCCGGCTTCCGCCCCACTCGGTCCCCAATCGAACCGATCACCACTGCGCCAATGGGCCGCGTAACGAATCCCGCGCCAAATGTCGCCAACGACGCGAGTAGGCTGTGTTCGGCGCTTGCGGAAGGGAAAAACGTCCGGCCGATCTGCGTGGCAAAAAACGCGTAGGTCAGAAAATCGTAGAATTCCAGCGCATTCCCAACGACCACGGCCACCACTTGCCGTGCGGGGAACGAAACAGGCTTGAACGGTTGCTCGAAAGTCGTCGCCAACTCAGCCATTCCCGTTCAGCACCCGTTGGGAGTCGAGGGAAACCCGGCCAAATCTTCTCCAGCAATCTAGCGCATGTGCATCGAACTCGAGAGTTGGCGGATCATAGCACAGCCCTGTGCCTAGTCTCCGACCGCCAGGTTATTGGGCGCCCTTCGGCGGAGCATATTCCCGACGTCGTCAATCTTCTCATCCAGCAAATTCAGTTTGCGCGCCAAGCCCTGAATCTCGGACTCCGCGCGGCGGTTGACGTCAAAATCGAGCTCACCGCGCAGCCGGTCCTTGGTGTCCTGGCGATTCTGGCTCATCATGATCACCGGGGCCTGGATCGCGGCAAGCATGGAAAGAAACAGGTTGAGCAGAATAAACGGATAGGGATCCCATGCTTGTCGTCTCAGCGCGATGTTGATCGCCGTGTATACGACCAGGACGGCCAAGAACGCGATAATGAAGGACCACGACCCCCCAAACCGCGCCACCGCATCCGCGATTCGCTCGCCCAGCGTCGTTTCCTTCTCAATCATCTCGTTCGGATTGCGGTTCGCGCGAATTCGTATCAGCCCTTGCGAGGCATGGAATTGGCGGCCCAGCATCGTAAGCAGATCCATTCCCGCGTGCGGTTTCGTTCTGCAGCAGCACTGCGATATCGTCCCGGGAGACTTCCAGGCAGGAGCTTTCCTCGAGCGCGATCGCGCTCGTCTGGTGTGGCGTCTGCTCCAGCATCGAGGCGAATCCGAAAAACTCGCCGTTCGCAGGTTCATCTACGACCACTTCCTGGTGGTCTTCATCCACGGTGGTCACCCGCACTCTCCCGGAGATCACCACGTACGCCTGCCCGCCCGCGTCCCCCGTCTTGTAGATGCGTTCGCGCGCCGCGAATGTCTTCAGCTCAACTTGGCCCGCCAGCACCGCGGTCTCGTCGTCGTCCAGCAAGGCAAAGAGTGGAACACTCCTCAACATTTCCGGCTTGCACGCCATAGACGCCTCCTTGGATTACCGGTTGATCCCCTTCGCACGCGGTGGCTTCGCCCTCGCGCCGTCATTCCGCTTGCCCTAACGGAGGAAGGGAGCGAAGTGTCCCGCGCTTTTTGGTTTTGCGCGAAGCGCCGGGACGCGCAGTCGAGGAATCTCTCTTCGATGTAACACTACCCGCCGGCTCGGGTCGAGGGGCTTTTCGTATTTCGGTGTCAGACGCGGAAAACTGGCGGAGGCAAAAAAAATGAGGGCGACCCGGTTTTACCCGTGTCGCCCTCTTCGATTGAGTCGCGAAGTCTCCGCTTCCCGACTCAACTTAGTCGGAGAAGGCTCGGTTTTACCCGGGCCATCCCCTGTAAATCGAGTCAAGAAGCCCTAACTTGCTAGTTCGCTCACGATCGCGACGCGGTGTTAACCTCGCCGTACCCTTGAGTGCACCGCAAAGCTTTTCGCTTGCGCTTGTCTTCAACGGCCACTCGGTTTCACCCGTGTCGCCGTGAACTCGGCCGCCAAGCTTCTCCGTGATCCAACTCATCGGAAACTAGCTCGGTTTTACCCTCGCCGTCCCTTTGCATCGAATCCCGGAGCGTCCTTCCCAATTCAATTCAGTGGAGGCTGCTCGGTTTTACCCTTGCCGCCTCTTTTGAATCGAACTGCGAAGTTTGCACTTCTCATTCAATTCGAAATTGACTGGCTCGGTTTTACCCTTGCCGCCATCTTTGAATTGACTCGTGAAGTTTTTCTTCCCGATCAATCTGCGCGCATACTAAAAGCAGCAAGGAATGCTAGCAAGAGTTATTTCACGAAACGCCTGTGGAAACCTGTGGATGCCTGTGGACGCTGTGCAAAACGAAACGCCCGCGTCTCCGCATCTTTCGTAGGGGCACAGCATGCTGTGCCCGGCAAACATGCTTGGCTCCCCTGCGCCATTGCCACTGCTTTGGAGGCCGAATGGTTCGCCTTGATCGAATGTGTTTCAATTCCTGTGCTATCATCCGCCGCGCTCTCTAGAAAGCGGAGGAACAAAATATGCGATGGCACAAAAGAGGACTCGCGGGATGCGCATGGAACACGGTCCTCGCAGGAGCCTGGCTGTGTTTCGCTGCGGTCCTCATCTCGCCGGCCGCACGCGCTCAAAGCGATTGCAAAATCGTCCACGACGCAATCAGCAAATCGACCACCGTTCCAAGCCACGCCTATGAAACGGAGACGAATCCTGCACGGCCAGGCACCGGCGCCACCAGCCACGAAACCATCCGTACGCAAGACACGATCTACGTCATGATGAGTGGAAAGTGGCGAAAGTCTCCCTTGACTCCGGCGCAGTTGCGCGCCCAGGAAGAAGAAAACTGGAAGAACGCGAAAAATGTCTCCTGCAAACACCTCCGCGATGAATCCGTGAAAGGCGAATCGGCCGCCGTCTACAGCACGCATAACGAAAATGAGGACTCCAAGGAGGACGGCCAGGTCTGGGTTTCCAAATCGAAAGGCCTCCCGTTGCGCGAGGAACAGGACGTGGACCTCGGATCCGGAGACAAGCACCACATGTCCATTCGCTACGAATACAGCAACGTCCAGGCCCCCGCCGTCTCCCCCTGAGCCGTGCTCGTGCTTTTGGTAGGGGCACAGCATGCTGTGCCCGGCGAACTTGCTTGGCGTGATCTCACCGTTCATGACAGCCGCTCGGGCCGAACGCGGCTGCTGTCGCCTCGATCATCCCACGCGAAACTGCATCGCTAATCGTCGTCATCCTGAGCGAAGTCCCGCGCGTTTCTGCCTTTCCCGCGGTTCTTGCGGGCGCGGGACGCAGCCGGAGGACCTCTCTTCGATGTCGAATGCGGCTCGCCCAAGACATTTCGGGGCGTGATGCGTCCCGCCTTGCCACATTCAACTCTCAACCATTTCTGCTGCCTCCCGAATTTCCTCGCGCGCGCTGCTTGCGAGCTCCAAGATGAATCTTCCCGAATCGCCCTGGCTCAGCTTCCTGCACAGGCGGCAGAGCGTCTCTTGCTCCCGCGTGTCGAGGACGCTCATCTGCGCGCGGACGAGCATTGCGTGCAGCGGAAACGCATCCGCGATCAGTTTCTCTCCCTCGGGCGTCAGGTGAATCTCCACCACCCGCTTGTCTCTTTCTTGCGGCTTGCGTACAACCAGTCCAAACCCCGCCAGCTTGGTAACCAGGAAGTGCGTGTTGCTGGGTGCCCAGAAAAGCAGCGCGCTCAGCTCCGATTGGCTCATCGGACCGCCGCGCAGCAGCATCTCCAGCACTCGATACCGGCTGATCGTCAGCCCAAAGGATTCGAGCTGGTGGCTCTGCATGGCCTCCAGCGACTCCTTTGCCTCGATCAAACTCGCGTGTGCCGCCAGCGCGAGGTGTGTCTTTCTTACCTGTCGTTGTTGAATTGCCATGGATCGCTCCTTTTTACACCGCCCACCCTCCATCTCGACCACGGCGGACGGTTCTGAAGCGACCCTACCTCTCAGCTGTCTGGAAAGTGCAAGCAAGTCCTGTGGACTGGCTTTGGCGGGGCGGATTTTGCAGTTTTTGGCCTGCTTAATGTATCTAGTTGATCGGAATCACTGCATCAAACTCGGCAGATTTTTCAGAGAGATTTATCAGCGCGATTTGACCTTGCATCAACGGTAGGCTTCGCGGCGATGGACAACGCGGAGAACCTCGATGATCTCGAAGGCGGAATACGCGAAAAAGAGCCGGTAGTCGCCGATTCGCAGCCGCAGTTCTTCTCTGTCTTGCAGCGCCTTCACATCACCCGCTCCGGATTCCGCGAAACGATGCAACGCAGAGAGAACCCGCATGGCGGTAGGCTTGTCCAGGGCGCGAACATCCGCTTTGGCCGCCTCGGTCCAGACAATCCGCTTCACTTCGATTCTTTGCTGTGTTCGATTTCTTCCGGCGTGATCCCAAGTTCGGCGAGTACTTGATCGTGCGGGATACTCCGATTATTTTTCAGCCACTCGCGCGCCTCTTCAAGAGACTTTTCTTCCGCAGGTGTAAGGCGCTGGTCGTCGATTGGGGCGTTGGCAATAGCCAGTGAAACCGGATCGAGCATGGATTCGAGCAGGCTGACGACCGCGAAAAGCTGCGTCGGTGGAAGGCGCTGAACTAATTCGATGGCCAGCTGTTTCGTTTTCGCGGAGTCGCGCGCCACAAAAGACGTCCTTTTGCCGGATTGCGCCGGCGGCTGTTACTTCAATTCTACACCAAACTGTTTGAGAGGAGAGCCTTACCGGCGGCGAGACTTCGATTTTGCACGGCGCCCAGCGCGACGGGGAGTTTTGCGGCGACCGGCGCGGCGCTTCGCTGGCTTCGCGTGTTTGACCTCCGCGGCGGTTTTGCGGCGGCGGGCTTTGGCCCAGCCGGGCCTGTTGACCTGGCGTCCGCGCGCAATGCCGAGCGCATCGGCAGGCACATTCTCAGTGATGATCGAACCGGCGGCCACGTACGCGCCGTCGCCCACGCGCACCGGCGCGACCAGGGCCGTATTGCTCCCGATGAACACGCGGCTACCGATTTTCGTTTCATGCTTGGCCAAGCCATCGAAGTTGCAGGTGATTGTTCCCGCTCCGATATTGCTCTCGGCGCCGATTGCCGCGTCGCCGAGATAGCTCAGATGCGGCGCCTTCGCGCCTTCGTGCAACACGGTGTTTTTCAATTCCACGAAGCTGCCCACGTGCGCGCCGCCGCGAATATCCGCGCCTGTTCGCAACCGCGCGAACGGGCCCACGCGCGCGTGTGCGGCCACGCGGCACGACTCGAGATTCGACTGCGCGCCGATCGTCGCGTCATCATCCACTCGCGCGTCCCGCAAAATGCTTCCCGCGCCGATTTTGCAGCGCGCGCCGATGCGCGTTTTGCCGAGAAGCTGCGCACCCGGCTCGATCACCGTATCCGGACCGGCGACGACTTCAGGATCAACAAAAATCGTCTCCGGCAGATACATGGTCACGCCGGAATCCATCAGCTCCGCCGATTTGCGAGCGCGCAACACGCGATCCGTTTCCGCAAGCTCGTTTCGCGTATTGCATCCGAGCACTTCGTTCGAATCAGGGGCGATATACGCGAGTACGCGTTCGTTGCGCGCGCGAAGCAGGCCGATCGCATCGGTAAGATAAAGCTCGCGATGAGCGTTCTCCGGGCGCAGCGCGGCCAGGCACGGCCACAATTTCTCGAGCGTAAAGCAGTAGATGCTGGAATTCACTTCGCGAATTTCGCGCTGCTCGGGCGTTGCACTTTTTTCTTCGACGATCGCTGCCACGCGGCCTTCCGCGTCACGCACGATGCGGCCGTATCCCGCTGGGTCTGGAACCTCCGCGCTGAGAATCGTGGCGGCGGCTTCGCCTCGGCGATGCGTATCAAGCAGAGAGGCGAGCGTCTGCGTGCGCAGAAGCGCTGCATCGCCTGCAACCACAATTGCCAGCTTCGCGCTTTTGCGAATCGCGCGGCGCGCCACCTGAATTGCATGTCCGGTACCGCGCTGCGGCTGCTGCGTAACGGTCTGCGCTCCGATTT
The DNA here is from genome assembly GCA_963723845.1 of uncultured Acidobacteriota bacterium. Classification (GTDB taxonomy): domain Bacteria; phylum Acidobacteriota; class Terriglobia; order Acidiferrales; family UBA7541; genus Palsa-295. Next base: position 4,460 of record CAVRSO010000086.1, on the reverse strand, counting down.
TCTCCGCCAGTTCTCCCACCGCTTCTGCTTGATGGCCGATCACGACCAGTAGTTGCGCAGGCTTGAGCGACTGGCATGCGCGCACCACGTGTTCGAGCAGCGTCCGCCCGCCAGCTTGATGCAGCACCTTGGCCAGTTCGGAACGCATGCGCGTTCCTTTTCCCGCGGCTAGGATGATGATGGAGACATCGGCGGCAGGCATCGGCGCGGCTATTGTCGCGCCCGATAGCGCCTTTGGCAATCGAGGACTTTGCTAATTTTAGGCGTAGAGTGCTTCAATCCGCTTCGGCTCCGAAAGCGACCGAAACGGGAACGGGGTCGCGCTCGTAGCGGGCGGCGGGGGCGTGTTCCTGCGTGGTTTCCTTCCAGAGCGAGTGGTCGGCGAGAAGCCGTGTGACCAGCTGCGTATGCAGAGCGTGGCCGGCCTTGTGCGCCACGATCCGTCCCAGAAGCGGCTGCCCGACCAGCGCCATGTCCCCAATCAAATCGAGCGCCTTGTGACGCACAAATTCATCCGCGAAGCGCAGCGGACCATTCAGGATGCACTGGTCGTCCATCACAATGGCGTTGGCGAGCGACCCTCCGCGGATCAGCCCCATTTTCCGCAGCGCCTCCAGCTCTTTCACGAACGTAAAAGTTCTCGCGGGCGCCAGATCGCGGCTGAACGTATCGCGGCTCACGGTCAGTTCCAGCTTTTGCGGCCCGGCGGCCGGATGGTGGTAATCCACGAAGCATTGCACGCTGAATTCATCGGCGGGGTAGATACCGATGCGGCGGTCGCCATCGCTAAATTCGAGCGGCCTCACAACCCGAATGTAGCGCCGTTGCCGGCGCAGGCTCCGCGTCCCCGCTCGCGCCAGGATCTCGATAAACGGCTGCGACGACCCATCCAGAATCGGCAACTCCAGCGCATCCAGCTCCACGAAAATATTGTCGATCCCGCAGCAATACAGAGCCGCGAGTAAGTGCTCGGTGGTTGAGATCAGGACACCTTGCCGCATCAAGCTTGTGGCGTAGCTGACGCGCGCCACGTTCTCCACATGGGCCGCGATTTCAAAATTATCAAGGTCCACGCGCCTGAACACGATTCCCGTATTCGCCGGCGCCGGCAAAAACCGCATGTGGCAACGTACGGCGGTGTGGAGACCGATGCCTTCGATCTCTACCGGATGATGAATTGTATGCTGATAAGCCATCTAGTAAGTCAATTGTATCGCATTTTGGGCACCGAAGACGGCCTCCCTACCATCCATTGTTTGTAATAAGTTACGCGCGATGGAAATGGAGATGCGGACTGTACTGTTGTATAACAGACACACAAGCGCCCCTCCAGGCGTGGCGCAGGGTATACACTCCCGCGAATGACTGGCTGCCCCCAGCGAGGAGAGCTCTCGGAAGCTGCAGTTGTCCCAAGGGCGTTGCGCGGGTAAGATGTTTTTTAGTTCATTTCATATGGCTACACCGTTCAACATTCTGCCCGACAGTCCCGCGCTGCCGCCGAAAGGGCAAGCGCGGCCTTCATGGCTGAAGGTGCGATTTCGCGGCGGCGAGAATTTCAGGGCGCTTGACCGGATCATGCGCACGCTGGAACTGCACACGGTATGCGAGAGCGCGCGCTGTCCCAACATGGGCGAGTGCTGGGAGCATCGCACCGCAACTTTCATGATTTTGGGCGACATCTGCACGCGAGCGTGCGGATTTTGCGCCGTGCCGAGCGGAAAGCCGCTAGGTCCTCCGGCGGAGGACGAACCAGGGCGCGTTGCTGACGCCGTGGAGCAGATGGGATTGAAGTATGCGGTAGTGACGTCCGTGAATCGGGATGACCAGCCGGACGGTGGCGCGGAAATTTTCGCGCGCACGATCGCGGAAATTCGCAAGCGCGTGCCGGACTGCAAAGTAGAAGTGCTGATTCCGGATTTTCGCGGCAATTGGGACGCGCTCGGGAAAGTGATGGCGGCGCGGCCGGATGTGCTGAACCACAATATGGAAACGGTGCCGCGGCTTTATCGCCGCGTTCGCAAGGGCGCGGTTTACGAACGTTCGCTCGAACTGCTGCGCCGCGCGCGCGAAATGGCGCCTGATACGCCGACAAAGACGGGAATGATGCTCGGTCTTGGCGAAACGCGCGAAGAAGTTTTATCAGCGATGGAAGAGATTGCCGCGCAGGGCACGCACATTCTGACGCTTGGGCAATACATGCAGCCGACTCCGGAGCATTTGCCGATCGAACGATACGTCCATCCGGATGAATTTGCGGAATTCAAGCGGCTCGGCGAGCAGATGGGATTCAAGCACGTGGAAGCAGGGCCGTTGGTTCGTTCGCTCTTATCACGCCTTCGAGCAAGCAGAAGCCGCGCGGAGTTGATTGGTACACTTAGCTTCTCGGCAAATGGATCACTATGGTCGCAGGCTTTTCAGATATCTCTTTGACTGTCAGCTTATTCTGATAAACGACCACGACTATCGTTGGCGAACTCGTGAGTTCGATTTTTGCCAAGCCTTTTGCGTCCGTCTGATACCACCTCTCCAAATATGGCGTGGCGTTCCGGTCACGAACCAGGACTGCGGCTCTGGAGACCGGCAAGCCCGTCGAGCCTAAGACCCGTAGTTCCGATTGTGGGGCTCCGACGGTAACGATATCGCCATACCCGTGAGTAGGCATCGGGCGGACTTTCAGCACGACTTCCAGCGGGCTCCCTTCCTCTACCAAGAATTCACGGATTTCGGTTTCCCAAAGGCCATAAGGCGAGGTGGCAATTGCTCGGTAGAGACCAGGTTTGAGGTCGGGGACGGGAACATTACCGTTCTGATCGGTCAGGGCGCGCAACACCTCGCGCTCCCTTGCGTTCAGATCCTGTACGATTACCAATTCGTCCTTAAGCCGGGCGCCGCTAGCGTCCTCCACTCGAAGTGTTAGAGGCACTTGCGGCACGAGCCCTAGAAGCGCGGCAGCTAGAAGCAGGTACGGCATGTCCTTACCTCGTATCGAGCATTCGGAATATACTCTTCCTCTCCAGGGGACGCCGCGACAGAATTGGCGCTCGACGTCCCGCAGGGCAATATCCCTTCCGGCGCGGCTATTTGACTGGTACCTGAAACTCTGATCGGATGAAAGCCTTCGTACCTTCCTGACCAGTTAGTCGAAGGCACGCTAGCTTACCCTCCTGCTCGAGATCGATGTGAAAATCGAGAAAGGGACAGCATTTCCCTTCCGCCACCACCCAATCGGCCAATTCGGCAATGGAAACCGTCGATGGACTGAATTGAAATTCGTAGCCCTTCTCGGTTTCCACGGTTGCCGTCCGGGCGGCCAGCAATTTCTCAGTCAGTTGTTTATGGTGCGCCCGCTCGGCTGGACTCAAAGCTTTCGCGTTGCACGCGAACTTACCTTGATTCGACATCTGTTGGCTCCGTGTGTCTGTGGTTCCAGTTTCGTTTTGCGCCAGCGTGGGTACCGCTCCGCCCGCTGCTACAAGCAAAGACAACGCCACCGCGGAAGCACCGCGTTTCCTGATCGTTGTGAAGAGTTTGCCGTTCATGTGTTCCCTCCATTGAGATTTGCCATCCCATCGGCAAAATGCTAGAAGTTGAAGTCAACTTTAAGTCAAGCGTTATTTTCAGGACTGCAGGGAGAGAAGAGATGAGAATCGGAGAGCTTGCCGGCCGCACCGGCCTGAACGCCTCGGCCATTCGCTACTATGAAACGGTGGGTCTTCTCGCCGCTCCGTATCGTACGGGCGGCCAACGCCGGTATCCCGATCAGGCGATTTATCGTGTGCTGCTCATCCGTTTCGCCAGCGAGATGGGATTCACGCTCGACGAGATCAAACTCTTTCTCAGTGGCTTGCGGGAAGATGTGCCAGTCGGGCCTCGCTGGCGGAAATTAGCTCACCGCAAGATCGAGGAGGTGGAGCGGACCATCCAGCGCTCGCAGCAATTGAAGGCTCTGCTCGAACACCTGCTACTGTGCCGGTGCGCGTCGCTGCAGGTTTGCGTCGAGAGGCTAAGCCTGAGCCGGGATCTGAAGCAGTTCAGCGACGATCGCCGTGGACGGAAGTCGCGAGGTCTCTAGAAAAGAAAGAGCACAGTCAGGAGTGACTGTGCCACACAGCGGAGCACAGGGCGGCCGCAACCTGTTGAAGTCACTGCGAGGAGCACGCCCGGGCAAGCCCAGGCGGCAAACAGCGGCGGCAAGCCACCGCACTCCACATGAGTTGTAGGGCGCGAGAGCAATCTACTTAGTGAACGACCGCTCTAGAGCCGTGATTCAGCCCGGAGGCTTCCCTTCACCGCTGCCACGAGCTTATTCAGTTGTTCCAGCACGACGGGCTCGAGCAAGATGTTATGACCAAGTCCGGAGGCGAGGGTAACCGTGACATCGATGCCACGTTTGCGAAGCGCTTCGGCGTATTCCTGAGTGAACTTGGGCGGCGCTGTGGGATCTTCGCTGCCAACGATCA
>CAVRSO010000085.1:0-8777 GCA_963723845.1 uncultured Acidobacteriota bacterium | reverse complement strand
AAGGCCACGAGGTTTACGGCAAGTGGTGTTTTCCGTGCCACGGCACGGGCGCCGGAAAGCCCGGCACCGCGTCGCTGGCCGCCCGGGGACAAAAGCCAGCCGTGCTGGAAGAGCGAACCGATCTGACGCCCCTTGTGATCAAGGGATTCGTTCGCCACGGCGTGCTTTTCATGCCCATGTTTCGCAAGACGGAAATCAGCGACGCCGATCTGGATGCCATCGCAGCTTATCTGACGCGCAATAACAAGCCATAATCCAATGAGAGTTCCGCCTGGTGTAAGTCCCCGCGATTTTGATGACGCGCTAAAAAAATTCGAGGAAGCCCTAGGCAAGGAATGGGTGTTCACCTCCGATGAGGACATCAACACCTATCGCGATTCCTATTCGCCTTTCTGGCACGAAACTGAAGAACCGATTCCCTCCGCGGCGGTAGCGCCGGAGAGCGTCGAACAGGTGCAGCAAATCGTCCGAATCGCGGGCGCGCACAAAATTCCTCTCTGGACAATTTCCACCGGCAAAAATCTCGGCTACGGCGGCTCCGCGCCGCTGCTCGGCGGTAGCGTAGTCCTCGATCTGAAACGCATGGACCGCGTGATCGAGGTGAATGACAAGAATCATTACGCGCTAGTCGAGCCGGGCGTCAGCTATTTTGATCTCTACCACTACATTCACGATCGCGGACTCAAGGTGTGGATCGATCCTCCCGATCCGGGGTGGGGCAGCCTCGTCGGCAATGCGCTCGAACGCGGCGGCGGCTACACGCCTATGCGCGACCACTTCGATTGCCACTGCGGAATGGAAGTGGTGCTCGCCAATGGCGAGTTCGTGCGCACCGGCATGGGCGCGCTTCCCAATTCCAAAACCTGGCAGCAATACAAATATGGATTCGGTCCTTATGTGGACGGCATTTTTTCGCAGTCCAATCTCGGCGTGGTAACCAAAATGGGCTTTTGGCTCTATCCCGAGCCCGAGGCTTTTCTTTCCGGCAACGTGGTGGTCGATAAGCACGACGATTTGTTTGCGCTCGTTGAAATTTTTGCGAACTTGATGAATTCGGGAATCGTGCAAGCCACCACAACCGTGATAAGCCCGCTGGCGTACGGGCCCGACCCGGAACTGGCCGCCCTTCGCGCTAGCGGCTCGACCAAAGATCTCGAGGACTATGCCGCGCGAAAAAAAATCGGCTATTGGAGCGTCAGCCTCCCGTTCTACGGCCCTGCCGACGTGGTGACGGCCCAGTGGGAGTACGCCAAGCGGAAATTTTCCGTGATTCCTGGTGTCCGCTTCGAGGACCGCGCGTCCTATCGCTTTCCCGCTGGACGCCGACCAATTGGCGAAGATCGTGAATCCTGTTCCTTTTGGCGTGCCCAGCTTGCAGACATTTTCGATTGGCGGCCCGCGCAGCCAGGGCCACATGTGGTTTTCGCCGATCATTCCGATGACGGGCGAGGCCGTTCTCGAAGCGCAGAAAGTTTTCGATCAAGTTGCCAAAGATTTAAGTCTCAATGGGGGCAGCGTGGGAGGATTTCCTGTCTGGAACTTTTTCGCGCGTGCCTTCGTCATCATCTATTTCTTCCCCATCGAGCACGACGTGGAAAAGAACCGCAAGAATCGCGAAGTTTTTAGGCGTCTGATAAAAACCGCCGCGGAACATGGCTGGGGCGAGTACCGCACGCATACGGCTTTCATGGGCGACATCATGGATGCGTATTCGTTCAATAATCACTCGCTGCTGCGGCTGCATGAAACCATGAAGGACGCGCTCGATCCGAATGGCATCTTGTCTCCGGGAAAGAATGGCATATGGCCCAAGGGAATGAGGAAGGCGCGAGCATGAGCGCGAAGGAACTTCGATGAGGCTTCCGCCGGGAGTGAGCAGCGCCGCATTTGCCGCCGCGCTGAAGGAATTTGAAGGCGCGGTCGGCAGCGAGTGGGTTTTCACCTCCGATGAGGACGTGAATCTCTACCGGGATTCGTACTCTCCTTTCTGGCACGAAGAAGAAGACCGCGTTCCGTCCGCCGCGGTCGCGCCCGACAGCGTGGAACAGGTGCAAGCGGCCGTCCGAGCCGCCAACAAACACAAAATTCCGCTGTGGACCATCTCAACCGGCAAAAATCTCGCGTACGGCGGATCGGCGCCCGCGCTATCGGGCAGCGTCGATCCTCGATTTGAAGCGCATGGATCGGATTCTGGAAGTGAACGACCAGAACCACTATGCGCTGGTCGAGCCGGGCGTCAGCTATTTCGATCTCTACCGCTATATTCAAGAGCACAAGCTCAAAGTGTGGATCGACCCTCCCGATCCGGGTTGGGGCAGCCCGATGGGCAATTCGCTCGAACGCGGCGGCGGGCGCACGCCCATGCGCGATCACTTCGCGTCGGTATGCGGGATGGAAGTCGTCCTCGCGAATGGCGAGGTCATGCGCACCGGCATGGGCGCGATGCCGGGATCGAAAACCTGGCAGCAGTATAAATATGGTTTCGGGCCTTACGTCGATGGCATGTTCTCGCAATCCAATTTTGGAGTTGTCACCAAGATGGGCGTCTGGCTGATGCCCGAGCCGGAAGCCTATCGCGACGGCACGGTGATGGTGCCGCGCCACGATGATCTGATTCCGTTCGTCGAAACACTTTCATATTTGATGAATTCCGAGATTGTTCGTGGAACCATGCTGCTCGAAAGCCCTTTGCTGAGTTACAGGGCGTCGCAGGGCGGCGGAGTGCTCGATTCGCCGGGTGGCCCTTCTGTCGCGGAGATGGAAAAAATCGGGCAGGAGAAAAATCTTCCCTATTGGAGCGCGGTGCTGCACTTCTGGGGCCCGCAAAAAGTGATTGACGCGCAATGGGAGTACACGCAAGAGAAATTTTCAGAAATCCCTGGAGCGACTTTCAAAGATGGCCTCGCATATCGCTTTCCGCTTGAACAGAAGTACAAGGATATGGAAGACACGCCCCTCGTCGCGCTCGGCGTACCGAATCTGCGGATATTCGGCCTCATCCAGGGCACTAGCGGGCACATGGATTTCTCTCCGATTATTCCGATGACGGGCGAGGCCGTGTTCGAAGTGCTGAAGGCCTTCGGCGACGCCTATGCTGAGATGGGCGTGGCGCCCAAGAACCAATTTTTCGCGCTGCCGTGGTCCTTTTTCCCTCATTCGTTCGTGCTGCTTTTTGGTTTTCCGATCGAACACAACGTCGAGCACAATCAAAAGAGCCGCGAAATGTTCAAGCGCTTGGTGGAAGTGGCCGCCGAGCACGGCTGGGGCGAATACCGCACGCACGTCGCATACATGGATACCGTTGCGAACGTATATTCATACAACAATCACGCGCTGCACCATTTCCACGAAACCCTGAAAGACGCCGTGGATCCCAACGGCATCCTCTCCCCCGGCAAAAGCGGCATCTGGCCCAAATCCATGCGCAAGCAGCGCGCCTAGTAATTTGAATTTCGTCATCCTGAGCGGAGTGTCCCGCGCCTTTTTATTTTGCGCGAAGCGCCGGGACACGCAGTCGAAGGACCTCTCTTCGATGTAAGCCAGACCGCCGCCTCTACACATTGGCGCCGTCAAACAGTAATCGGCCTAAGTTGTGCCGTGAAGTGCCTAAGAAACGGCGCTTGATGAATTAGCTCGTAGCCTCGAATCTTTTCCCGCCTTCGCCACACGTCTAGAATCACTTCCACCACGTACTCGATGTGGCTCTGCGTATACACGCGCCGCGGGATCGCCAGACGAACCAGATCCATCTTCGCGTGTTCTCCAAACATGAGCGAGCCGATCTCCGCCGAACGAATCCCGCCTTCCAGATACAACTCCACGGCCAGCGCGACGCCAGGAAACTGCGCGGGTGGAACGTGCGGTAGAAAAAGCCGCGCATCCAGATAAATGGCATGTCCCCCGGGCGGCTGCACGATCGGCACTCCTTCGCTCGCCACGTGATTACCCAGAAATGCCGTGGACGCGATGCGGTATTTCAAATACTCCTCTTCAAGCGCCTCATTCAACCCGACGGCAATCGCTTCGAGATCACGTCCCGCCAACCCTCCATAAGTCGGAAAACCTTCCGTCAAAATCAGCATGTCCTTTTCTTGCTGCGCCAGCCGGTCGTCATTCGTACACAGAAATCCTCCGATGTTTGCGAGACCGTCCTTCTTCGCCGACATCGTGCAGCCGTCCGCATACGAAAACATCTCCCGCGCAATCTCCACCGGACGCTTCTCTGCGTAGCCAGGTTCGCGCAGCTTTATGAAGTAGGCATTCTCTGCAAAACGGCAGGCATCGATGTACAGCGGAATCCCATGCTTCCTGCAAATTTCCTTCACCGCGCGGATGTTCGCCATCGAGACCGGCTGTCCTCCCCCGGAATTATTCGTCACCGTGAGCATCACCAGGGGAACATTTTTCGCTCCTTCGCGTTCGATCAGTTCGGCAAGCTGCGCCGTATCCATGTTCCCTTTGAAGGAATGGACGCGCGCTGAGTCCTTCGCCTCCGGGATGGGCAAGTCCACTGCGATCGCGCCGACGAATTCACAGTTGGCGCGCGTCGTGTCGAAGTGTGTGTTGTTGGGGACAACATTCCCCTTTTTGCACATCACGTTGAAAAGGATGCGTTCCGCTGCGCGCCCCTGGTGTGTCGGAATCACGTGCCGGAAACCGAAGATGCCCTGTACGGAGTCGCGAAATCGCGTGAAGCTGGGCGACCCCGCATAAGACTCGTCCCCGCGCATCATCGCGGCCCACTGTTCAGTTGACATCGCCGAGGTCCCCGAATCCGTCAACAAGTCGATCAGGATTTCCTCGGACGCGACCATGAATAAGTTGTAGCCCGCAGCTTCGATCAGTTCTCGGCGCCTCTCGCGCGTCGTTTCTCGAATCGGCTCAACGCTCTTGATCCGGAAGGGTTCGATGATCGTGTGAATCGGCATGGCTCTGCGCTCCTGGATCGATCGCACTATCTCTCGGTTTTGCTTTTCCTGGGAACGCCAATCTCCCGATTGGCGCATTCGATTTTTAATGTAGCTCACCCCGCCTTCACGGGGTGAGGATTTTCGCAGGCAGGATGACCGGGGAATGGATTCGTTCCGAGCAAACGGCGGAAACAGTGAGTGACCCACAAAGACGGAGAGGCGTATACTCGCCACAGTTGCGCCTGATAGCGGGCAACGAGGTGCTCCATGCGCCTGACAAAGCTCTCAGTCAGTATTTCGCTGCTTCTGGCCACTCTAGCCTTTTCTGCACTGTCCCTTCGAGCTCAAGACACGAATGACTCCTCCGCAGCGCAGGGAGGAACTGCGCCCCGCACCTCGGCTGACAAATACCCAGCGCACGCGCAGCAAGGGGATGTGAGCATCGGGGCAGCGTTGCTGACTCGCAAGCAAGTGTCGAAGGAGTTCGCTGCGGATGTGAATCACTGCTGCGTTGTTGTGGAAGTGGCCGTTTATCCGCAGAAGGATGAGCCGCTGAATGTTTCCCGGGATGATTTTAAGTTGATTGTAGAAGGAACCGACACGCCCGTGAGACCGCAGAGCGCGGGCGTGATTTCGGCCAAGCTGGAAAAGGAGGACGACTCGAGCGGTGTTACAACTTCCACGGGCGCGGGGATCGATTATGAGTCGGGAAGCTACACTGACCCTGTGACGGGTCAGCCCGTCCGCGAGCATAGCGTTAGCCGTTCTACTCAGGTGGGAGTGGGCGGGGGAGACCGCGTGCCAGCCGCGGTGGCCGAGCGCGACCGCCAAGTGATAGAGGGCGAGTTGAGCGAGAAGGGTCTTCCCGAAGCGAAGATCGCGACTTCCGGTATCCGGCTATCTATACTTTCCCCTTCGCAAGCAGAAGCAAACTACAAAATATCGCCTGGAATATGTGGTGAATGGCGAAACGTTGAATCTGCAGCTTCCGTAATTTCCCTCACTACCTGCACGCTCTTTGCAACGAGGCGTACACTGATTCGATGCTCGACCGTCTGCCGAAACTTGTCACAGGGCTTGGTATCTTCTGCGTCGTAATAGGCGTGTGGTGGGGTTTTCTTGACGGTTCCGACTTTGCATTCAAGTTCTTCAGTGACTCTTGGAACAGGTTTATCACGGGCAATGAGGGGCTGTTTTTCATAGTTCTTTGCGTTGGAATTCTTTTATCGGCAGGTGGAACCATAGCCTGGACACGACATTTCAGCGAAGGCAAGAAAGTCAAAGTAGCGGGATGTATTGCCATCATCGGATTCGTTATATTCATGTTCGTCCCCAATAATGTGCACGGCCCTGGAATGTTGCTCGGCTTTGCTGTCATTTGCGCTTGGATTCTTAGCCTCGTGCTGGTGGTAATAGCGTTCGTTGCCCCGGACCGTCCAACCGATTGAATTGTGTGCGCCGGCTTACGTGCCCGGCTGAGGCCACGGTGCCAAATTTAACCCGCCGTCATCCTGAGCGGAGTGTCCCGCGCCTTTTGTTTTGCGCGAAGCACCGGGACACGCAGTCGAAGGATCTCTCTTGGAAGTGACAGCTCGCCGCAGGTTAGATCGAAGCTCTACTATCTGTTCAGAATGATGACAATTTGACCTGCGGCCCGGCAGCCTCAATGAAAACATCGATGATCGGGCTATAATGCCGGTTCGCCTTCCCATGTACTTTTTCTATCGCACTCCTCACCGCCGCGGGCATGCTCTTTCTCGCGCCATACTTCGCTTTTCGAGGCTGGCGGCGCGGCGAGCCGGCGCGCGCCTTTCGCGAACGCTTGGGAAGCGTGCCGCCGGAAATTATCTCCCGCGCAGCCGCGTCCAAATCCTCAGGAAGCGCCGCTTCGGGCGCGATTTGGATTCACGCTGTTTCGGTTGGCGAAGTTCTCGCGGCGCAACCGCTCGCGAGCGCTCTGAAGCATCGATTTCCCGATCGCCCGGTTGTCATCTCGACGACCACCGAGACAGGCCAGCGCCTCGCGCGCGAACGCATACAGTGCGCTGACGGCGTCTTCTACTTCCCGCTTGATTGGGCGGTGGCCGTTCGCCGCGCGCTGACTGCAATTCGTCCCGCGCTGGTAATCGTGATGGAGACTGAAATCTGGCCGAATTTCCTGCGGGAAGCTCGACGGCAGGGCATCCCCGTGCTATTCGCTAACGCGCGCATCTCCGAAAGATCGTTCGCGCGCTACAAAACGTGGGAATTTTTGATCGGAGAGTTTTTCGCCCGGGTTCTTCGCGATCCCGAACTCTTCCTGGTGCAAACGCGCGAAGATGCCGGCCGCCTGGCCGAAATGGGCGCTCCCATCGAGCGGATCGAAGTGACCGGCAATCTGAAATATGACGCCGAGCCCCCCGCCGTTGGAGAGTTCGGCGCGTGGCTAAGCGAGCAGATTCGAAGGCAGGACCGGTGGCCCGTGGTAGTGGCCGGAAGTGTTGTAGGAGAGGAAGAAGGGGCGGTGCTGGCCGCATATGACGTCGTGCAGCGGCAGTGGCGACGCGCTTTGCTGATCCTCGCGCCGCGCAAGCCGGACCGGTTCGATGCCGCCGCAGCAATTTCCGCCGCGGGAGGCTGGAATGTTGTTCGCCGCAGCCGCATCGATCTCGCACAGCCATTGCAGGAAAATGCGGATGTATTGATTCTCGATTCGATCGGCGAATTGGCCGGTCTGTATTCGCTTGGCGATGCAGTTTTTGTCGGAGGGTCGCTGATTGCCGCGGGCGGGCACAATATACTGGAACCCGCATGGTTCTCGAAGCCGCCCGTTTTCGGACAATCAATGGAAAACTTCAGCGAGATGGCCGCGCAATTTCTTTCCGCGCGCGCCGGCGTGCGAGTGACCACCGGGCCGCATTTGGGAAAGGTATGGGTCCAGCTGATTGAAGATACGCCCCTTCGCGAACGGATGGGGGCGGCGGCGCGTGCGCTATCGGAACGCAATCGGGGCGCGACAGAGCGTTCTCTCGAACGAATCGCCGCCGTGTTGGATCGGAAAAGGGCCAAGCGCGTGAACATCGGCCAGGCACTCCTATGGCCTCTCACCTTGCCCTACGGAGCCGTCTCTCGCCTGAGGGCGCGCGCCTACAAAAAAGGCCTTCTGCGACAGCAGCGCCTGCATGGCGTTGTGATCAGCGTCGGAAACCTTACCACCGGCGGCACCGGAAAGACGCCGATGGTTCTCTGGCTTGCGGAAAGGCTTCTCGCTGAAGGGAAGAAGGCGGCGATTCTCACGCGAGGCTATCGCGGCGAAACTTCGTTGACTGGTTCAACCAGCGACGAAGTGCAATTGCTCCAAAGGCGTCTAGGAGATCGCGTTGCATTTGGCATCGGCGCCGACCGCTTTGCGCGCGGCAGCGAGCTGGCCACAGCGCGGCATTGACTGGTTCATTCTCGACGACGGTTTTCAGCACCTGCAACTCGCGCGCGATGTCGATATCCTCCTGATCGATGCGACCAATCCGTTCGGCGGTGGGCATTTGCTTCCAGCCGGCCGTCTGCGGGAGCCGAAGGCCGCAATTTCTCGCGCGGACATCCTCGTGATCACGCGCAGCGGCCACGCCCCTGCTCTCGAGGCCGCAATTCGGCGCGAGTCGCGTGCGCCTATTTTTTATGCCAGCGTCCGGCTCGATTCAGTGATGCCGTGGCGTACAGAAGATGCGCCGCGCGAAATCGCAGACATGCAACGGAAAAAACTCTTCGCGTTTTGTGGCATAGGCAATCCGTCGGCTTTCGTCGCCAATCTGCGCGAGTGGGGTTTTCAGATCGTGGCTGAGCGATTTTTCCCGGACCATCATCGCTACACGCCCGAAGATATTCAGGTGA
>CAVRSO010000084.1:0-52974 GCA_963723845.1 uncultured Acidobacteriota bacterium | reverse complement strand
GTGGAGGTGATGGATGTGGTCTTCGCGGTCGACTCGGTGCCCGCGGTGCTCGCGGTGACGCGCGACAGCTTTATCGCGTACTCGTCGAATGCGTTCGCGATTCTAGGATTGCGGGCGATGTATTTCGCGCTGGTCAGCGTGTTGCCGAGGCTGCGGTTTCTCGAGGACGGGCTCGCGGCCTTGCTGATATTCGTGGGTGCGAAGATGGTTTTGCCGGAACGAATGCAGATCCCGACAGAAATTTCACTGGCGGTTATTGCAGCGATCATGGCGATCGCGGTGGGAGCCTCGCTGCTCAGGCCCAGGGCCGAGCTTTGAGCCGGGCAATGATCCAAGCGCGGGACGCCAGACGTCAACCCGCAAGATGCCACCCTGAAGGGGTGGCGCTACATGAACCTACTTGCGCGGCTTGGCCGAGGGGGGTAGTAGGCCGTTGAGGCGCAGGTAGCCTGCGAGTTGCGAGTAGTGGTCTTCGAGGTCGCCCGTCAATTCGACGAGCGCGCGTGCTCGCGGCACTTCGCGGCCGCCGAAAAATTTCACCGTGTCGCCCAGTTGGGAATCCTGGACATTTGCCAGCGCCTTCGAGCAAAAATCGAAGGACGCCTGCAGCGCCGAGGCCATCTTTTCCTTCGAATCGGTTTCGGCGACTTTCTGATCCTGCGGTGCGGGCGTGCCGGAAATCATCGAGCACACGAGGAAATCGACGGTGGCCACGTGCGAAACGATTTTTCCGAATGACCATTGGTCCGCGGTGGGATGATAGCTGTACTTGTCAGCGGGCGTCTCGTCGGCGGCGGCGGCGATGAATTTTTCTGGCGTTCGAAGATCTCGTGAGCGCTTGCCACGACAGGATTGGCCGGAGCAGCTTGGCACGGGCGGCAACCGGTACAGCCAAGCAAAACGCGACAACCAAGATCAGTTTTCTCGGGTTCATTTTCTTGTCTCTCCCACCGTGTTGGAGGCTCTAAAGTCCATTCCGGCTCCGCGAATGATACAGCATGCGGGGAGTGCTTGTCGTGGCTACCGATTCTGCGATGGCGCGGGCCCGTCCCACATCGAAGAGAGGTTCTTCGACGATCTCCCGGGCTCGACTGACCGTCGACCCGGGAGCCCTATTTTGGTCCCGGCGCTTCGCGCAAAAGCAAAAACGCGGGACACTTCGCTCAGAATGACGGCGCTCGTCGGAGGCATAGCAGAATGACGGTGAGGCGGGATGGCTGATGAACGTCAGGGGCTGACTACGTCGAGGTCGTGGGCGACGATGACCGTCCCGCGTAGCCTTTCTTTAGCGTGGCGATCAGGTCTGCCTGAGTTGAGTTACCCGAGAAGGCCAAGTGGGTGGTGACGAGTGTTTTTGCGCGGGCGCGTGTGGCGATGTCCGGCGAGTTCGGCGGCCGAAGTGTGAAACGTTTTCATGTATTGAGTCCAGTGCTCCGGGGTTCGCGGGCTGTTCGCGTCGGGTAAGCCGATATAGACTTCGTGAATCAGGAGGTCGCAGCCGTTGCAGGCTTCCACGACGCTTTCCGCCGGAGCTGTGTCGCCAGAGAAGACGATGCTTTTGCCGGCTGCGTCGAAGCGGTAGCCGAGCGCAAGCGGCCAGGTTCCGTGGCGCACGGCGAATGCGGTTACCTTGACGTTCGAATCCTGATAGATGACGCCCGGTTTTATTTCGTGCGCGTTGACCTTGTATCCCGTCTCGTTCGCTTGCTCAAGCCCGGTGATTCGGATGTGAATGTCTTCCGCGTAGGCCTTGAGAATGTTTTCCGCCATAGCCGAAATTCCCGGCGGGCCGTAGAGCTCAAGCGGGGCCGTCCTGCCCAAGACCCAGGGAGTGAGGATCAGGTCGGGCAATCCGAGGGTGTGGTCTGAGTGGAGATGAGAGACGAAAGCGATATCGAGTTTGCGCGGGTCGAGGGCCGCGATGCCGGTGGCGTAGGCTGCGTCCGCCTGCCGCACAACGCCAACGCCGACATCGGCGAGGTAGGCTTTGCCTCCGGCGACTACTGCGAGGCTCGGTCCCTGACGGTTTGGCGTGGGGCCGGGAGTGCCGGTTCCGAGGAAGACGACGAAGGGGGCGCTCTGCGCTGCGACGGCGGACCCTTGAGCGTGAGATGGCGTGCGGAAAAGCGCGAGTGCGGTGAAGCTGAGTGCGAAAATGAGTATCCACGATCGCGCGCGCGGCTTTGTTTTTTCCACGATGCTTGACCTCCGTAGTGCTTGTACGCCGAGAGAGACCGGTTCGCAAGAGCGCATACGAAGAATCGTCGGTCATACGGAAAAATCGAAAAGGAAGACGAAGGCGAATGCAGAAAAACACTGGCGCACTGTGTGCTTACGGCGAGGCGCGATGGAGATCGAAGAGAGGTCCTTCGGCTGCGTTTCGCGCCCGCAAAAACCGCGGGAAAAGCAGAACCGTCGCGAAGCTTCGCTCAGGATGACGGCCCTGTTTGCGCGAGACCAGATGGGGTTAGGACTTCGAGAAATTTAGGGAGCGCTTGAAGCTGCCGCGTTCGGCATCGATTTTCTTTTGAAGCTGGAAGACGGCGTAGAGGAGGGCTTCGGGGCGCGGAGGGCAGCCGGGGACGTAAACGTCAATCGGAATGACCTGGTTGACGCCTTGCACGATGGCGTAATTATTGAAGACGCCGCCGGAGGTGGCACAGGCGCCCATCGAGATGGCCCACTTCGGTTCGGGCATCTGCGCGTAGAGCTGCTTGATGACCGGAGCCATTTTCTGCGAGACGCGTCCGGCGATAATCATCAGATCGGACTGGCGCGGCGAGCCGCGAAAAACTTCGGCGCCGAAGCGGGAAATATCGTAGCGGGAGGCCGCCATCGACATCATTTCGATGGCGCAGCAGGCCAGGCCAAAAGACATCGGCCAGATCGAGCTGCGGCGCGCCCAGTTGACGACTTTGTCGAGCGAGGCGAAGAGGATGCCTTCGTCCTTGAGGAAATTTTCGTCCTCGCCGGGCTTTTCGAGGGTTACGCCTTTTGCTAGTTCGACAGCCATGTTCATATTTTGCGCCTTCCCGCAATGATTTGCAAAGGGGCGGTACGACGAAGAGAAAGATTCCACAACAAAAAGCGGAAAGCAGATCCCTCGAACTTCGGGCCGACCGCTCCCAAAACCGGAGCGGGGAAAAGGTCGGCCCTTCGCTCGGGATGACAACAAGTGAGAAAGACGAAATACGATTACCCCGGAGTGGTGGCTTCGGCTTACATCCAAGAGAGGTTCTTCGACTGCGTGTGCCGGGCTTCGTCGCAGAATGCGCGACGAATGCGAAGAGAAAAACCGGCACACTTCGCTCAGAATGACGATGCCGGACGAGAGCGGATATCAGTGGACTTCGATGGTGGCTTGGGCGGACTTGGTGTGGGCGGCGGCGTCGGCGGCGGTGAGGGTGTAGGTGGTGGTTTTGGAGGGCGAGACGCTGACACAGCGCTCGTAGGCTGGCCATACGCGCACGTTCGAGGGCGGATCAAGAGTGACGCTTTTGGCGTTGGATACGCTGTAACAGAGCGAAGCTGAATCACCGCGGCTGATGGCCGGGGGATTCGCGTAGAAACCTAGAATCTCGAAGCTGTTGCCGCCCATGGATTGAAAAGTCTGCTGGTCTTGGGTGCGTTTTGAGGCGGCGGCTTTTTCGGCAATGGCACGATTTTGTTGCCAGCGTGAAAAGAATGTCCACCCAACGTAGCAAATTGCGAGGGCAAGCACGATGGCCGACCCGATCATGTAGTAACGCATTCCCTGGCGCGGCGTGGCGCGGGATTCAGGCTGGGAAGTAAGTGGCATGCCGGAACCTTGGGGCCATGAGGTGACCTAATCGGGATTGGATGCCGGGGGCGAGGCTTGCGGCTGGGCTTGCTGCGGCTGGGCAGGTCCGCCCTCGGTCTGGCCGGGCGCAGCTCCATTGACCGAACCGATCGGAAGACCAAACTGGCCAGGCTGCTGTGATCCTTGCGCTTGAGAAAGGCCGCTTTGCACGGCGCGGGCCTGGTCCTCAAGGGGATTCCAAATGAACTCCCAATCGATATATTTCTTGCCCCCTTTGTAAACCCTGAGGGACGACGCATCCACTTTGCTGGCGACGCCGGTTATAAATGCGCCGAGCACCGGCCCATCGACCGGTCCGGTGGGCTTGAGAAGGAGGAGCGGATTGGCGGTCTGATCCTGACCGGGCGCAGCATTCGGTCCAGCGCTAATCGAGGTAGCGCCTGTTGAGCCGGAAAGGGCGCCGGGGGTTCCGAAAGCAGAGCTAGACGTCCCGAAAGGAGAGCTAGACGCAGAGGACGGCGAAGGCTGCGGGGTGGCCTGCCCTTGTTGCGGTTGCGGAGCCTGCGCGCCGGAATTCGCGCCAGAATTGGCCGTGGCGTTCGCATCGTCTGAACCAGAGGCGGAAGCGAGATCGGCTGCAGGAGTTCCAGGCTGAGAGCCCGGGAGTTTGCCACCGTTCAGATCGATCAGGGCCATCTGCTGCAGGTTCGCGTAGCGCACGCTGCCGATGATCGCGCCGGTGCCATTTACGTAGATGAAACGCCACGAACCGTCGGTGGAGTTTACCGGGTCCTTGTAGGCGCAAAAGCGCAAGAAATGGAGTTCGGGCAATCCCTTTTCCAGATCGTCGAGCGACTGCGGATAGTGTCCGGTCTTGTGATAGTAGAGGCGAATGGCGCGTACGTATTGCTGGCCGCGCCAAATGGTGTCCGCTTCGCGCTGGCGCCGGCGGACCGTGACCAGATTCCGCAAGACGACTTGGGAGCTGACAAGCATGGCGACGATCAAAAACATCGCCATGACGAGGGCATAGCCGGACTCGGCGCGGCGGCGACTGGTTCGCGGCGGGTTGAGGAAACGCAGCGAGAGGCGTGCACGGGATCGAATTGAGAAGCCGGAAAGCATCTACTGGGTTGAGCCTTGGTCGAGCGGTTGAACGAGGGGAACAGTGGCGTGCCTGCCGCTCGAAATCTCCTCGACATCAGCGGAATCGTTGCCGATATGGTCCAGGCGGAACCGACCGAGGAAGGTATCGCCCTCGTGAACGACCAGGACGTCGTCTCCACTAGTGAAAAATGCGACGCGATTCGGGGAACGCGGACGCCACGCATAGCCAAAAAATTCGGCCGGAACTTGCACAGGAGGCGGTGGAGGCGCGGGGCGCGGCCCCACGAATGACGAGGAAGCTTCGGTTTTTGGCTGCTCGATGGGAGGCGGAGTGGCGGAAAAAATGTTGCGGTGCGAACCGGTGTACTCCATTTTGCGGACCCTCTCCAAAAGGTCCAGATGAAGCCGAGGCTCCTGAACGTCGAGAGGCTGGAATTTCGTATTGGCCGCGAAGACGCCGGGGACTCCGGCGAGTTGCGTCCGGCTCGAGAAATAGTAATAACCGGAGTAGGCAACCAGAAGAATCAGAGCCGCTAAAATATAAATTTGGGTGCGCCGTGACATATAAATCAAGTCCTCAAAAACGCGTGCAGTTCGAGCTGCAAACTCAGGCCGCCCGTGGATACGGAATTCAGATCCATTTGATCCAGAAGATAAAAGTTCTTGGAGCGTTCAAGCCCGTTGATGAACCTGATCATCGCGGGATAATCGGCCTGCAAGCTAGTGGTAACTGAAATTTGAGTGACACCCGCTTCCTTGGTCGTTATCTGTTTGAAAGTGAATCCGGAGGTTCGGACTCCGGCTTGGGCAGCAATGGCCCCGAGATCCGACTCGATGCGGGAATAGCCGGTGGAGGCATCGAGAAAAGATTGTTGATAGAAGGATTCGGCATCCTTGCCGGCCTGGGGAAGCGAGGCTCGAATTCTTTCACCGCGATCGACGTCGGCTCGGAGGAGCTTGGCTTCGGTCGTCTGGCGGGCAACCTCGGCGCGTATTTCGCGAGGATTGCCGTGGCCGCCCTGCCAAAGATACAGTGCCAAGCCGAGGTCGAGAACTAGCGGCACGGCAAGCGCGATCCTTATCCACCTTTTCCAGTTTTGGGAGCCGCGGCCAGTGTTCATGTGGTTGCATACCAAACGGTAAGATTGAGGACGATCGGGTCTTGCTCGGAAGACGCGTTCGAACGCTTCTCGTCCCTCACCACCATGCCCGAAAAAACGCTGGATTTCTCGATAGCCTGAAGAAACTGTATTTTGCTTTCGTCAGTGAGCGCGCCTATTTTGAGAGTCACCTCCGCGCGCCCATTCATTAGTAGCGGAGAAATACTCACCACTCGAACGCCCGGCGGCAGGGTGTTTTCCAAATCGGTAAAAATTTTCGTCCACGGGAAACTGCGCTCGTCAATCAAAGAATTCAGGAACGCGGCGCGGGAAAGAATTCGCTGAGCGCCCGCGCCGCGAAAATATTGCTCCAAAGATCGCTGGCGCTGGCGGTCGACCTGCATGGTAGCGTCCACGCGCGCGACCTGTGCGCGAAGATCTCGCGTGCTTCGCCAGGACGCGTAGGCTGCGTGAGAGAGAATCGCAAACGCAATCACGCCGATCGCGCCAGTGACCACGGCGCCGACCATGAAAGGCCGGTTATTCGGCTGAGGCGCGGTTGCGAGATTTAGATGAAGTTTCATAGATCAGGCCGCACCATTCATCGCCCAGCCAGCCAAAGCGTCCAGGCCGTGAGGCAGGAGGTCCTTGGCGGCGCGGTCGAGCCTTGAAGCGCCTTGCGTATCCGACATTGGGCCCACGGCAACACCCACTTCAGCAGCCAGGGCCTTGGCAAAGAGTTCCTCCCGGTCACCGAATCCTGCCAAGCGAGCACGATCGACCGAGGCATTCCAAGAATCCTGGTAATAAGCGACGGCCGGAAAAACCTCGTCGAGCATGGCCTGTGGCTCGAGGGAGGCAGCTTCAGCGCGCATTTCGCTGGAGCGATAAACACAAAGTCCACTGCCGCGAACGATCACCGTGGTGAGCATTTTGCCACAGAGGCGGACGAGGAGGGTGGCACCATCATCCTCCAGAAGTGGCAAGGTGGCCAAAGTGGAACTCAGGACAACGCTCGGGTGCGCTCCCAGCGATTCGACAAGTTCTTCGTACTCGCGGATGATGCTCTGGCGCGCGACGGAGGCGACAACTTCGAGACTGCCTTGCCGGCCTTCCTGACGCATCCACGAAACAACGGTTTCCTCGACGTCGAAGGGCACACTTTTTTTCAGTCGCCAGCGCAGGAGGGGCAAGGCATCGCTTGCGCTGCGGGGCAGATTATCGAATGGCAAGATGAAGACGCGCACGCAAGGATCAGGAACCAACAGAGCCACGTGGGCTCCGGAGGCGGGAACGCTATTGAACACGCGGCGCAAAGCTGACCGCACGCCGTCGGGTTGCGTAACATTGGTCTCAACGGGCGAAGGCATGACGGCTCCGGCGGGCAGCAATTGAACGGCAACGTCATCCAAGTGCCCGCGAATTTTTCCCCATCGCGCCGCAGCCACATGCTGACCGGAAATTTCCACGGCGATTCCGGGGTGCGGCATCTTATGGAGCCAGGTGTCAAGACGGCGCACCAAGCCTATCTGGTAAAACCGCGCCTGCAAGCCTTCCGCGGCAGTGAGGTTAGTCAAGGAACGTCACCTTATTAATTTCGCGCAAAGTAGTCACGCCGGAGCGAACTTTGCGAAGGCCGGACTCGCGCAGGAACATCATGCCAGCCTCGCGAGCCGCGCGCTTGATTTCCGAAGTTGGACGACGGTCGATGATCATTTCGCGAATTCGATCAGAAAGATCGAGCATCTCCGAGATTGCCGTGCGCCCGCGATAGCCGCTGCCCGAACATTCCAGGCAGCCGGCCCCTTCCGCAAACGCCGCTTCTCCCCACTCCGAAGGCTCGAGGCCGGATTCCCGGAGGACTTCCGGCGAATACGTGACACGCCTCTTGCAATTTTCGCAGACCAGACGCACCAACCGTTGCGCCATGATGCAGTTTAGCGCCGAGACAAAATTATACGGCTCAACTCCCATGTTTATGAATCGGCCGATGACGTCTGTGACGTTATTGGCATGGACGGTGGTAAACACAAGGTGACCGGTTAGGGCCGAATTTATGGCGATCTGGGCGGTTTCCTGGTCGCGAATTTCGCCAACCATGATCTTGTCTGGATCGTGGCGAAGAATGGATCGTAGGCCGCGGGCAAAGGTGAGACCCTTTTTCTCGTTCACCGGAACTTGGGTGATCCCCCGCACCTGATATTCGACGGGATCTTCGATGGTGATGATTTTGTCCTCGTCGTTTTTAATCTCGTTGATCGCCGCATACAAAGTGGTGGTTTTGCCCGAACCGGTGGGTCCGGTGACAAGGACCATGCCGTACGGCTCGTGAATGTAGCGGCGGAAGCGGGTAACTTCGTCGTGATCGAAACCGACCACATCGAGCGTGAGGGTGCGGAACTTCTCGCTAAGGGTTTCCTTGTCGAGGACGCGCAGCACGGCGTCTTCGCCATGCACGGACGGCATGATGGAGACGCGGAAGTCGACAAATCGCCCTTTGTAGCGGACACGAAAACGGCCGTCTTGAGGCGTGCGCCGTTCGGCAATGTCCAGCTCGCTCATGACCTTGATACGGGACAAAATTGTGCCGTGCCAGTCTTTCGCAAGGGGCTGCATGGCGTATTGCAACACGCCGTCGATGCGGTACTTCACGACGACTTCGGCGTTTCGCGTTTCAATATGGATGTCGCTGGCCCTGCGTTCGAGGGCCGTGAAAATCACGGTATCGACGAGGCGGACGACGGGGCTCACGCCGGTATCGCCGCGCGTGAGCTTCTCCATGGAAATATTTTCGTCGCTGTCGTCCTCTTCGCCCACCACTTGAAGCGTGAAACCTTCGGTGGCTTGGTCGAGGACTCGCTGCGACTGTTCGGTCCGCTTCAAAAGGTCGCCGATTTGCGATGCGGTCGCGACCTTGAGGTGCAGGCGCTTTCCCAGGAGCAACGACAATTCGTCGGTCAGATGCAGCTGGCTGGGATCCGCTATGGCAACGACCAGAGTGGAGTCATGGGATTCCAGCGGCACGAAGTTATAACGAAACATCAATTCGGCCGGAATGCTGCGGAAGAGATCGGGGTCGATGCGCTGTTCGCGAAGGTCGATGAACGAGCACCGATATCGCTCCGCTAGACGCTTGGCCGCGTCGCGCTCAGCCCGGTCGTCCAGGATGCCTACGGGTATCGGATTATCGCCCGCTGTTGCCATAAATCACTAGCCCCCCGGACCTAGCTGGAGAGAAAACATAGGCAGGTAGAGCGCGATAAGGATGAAGCCTACCACAACGGCCATCACCATTAGAATTACGATCGGGATCCAGGTTAGCGTACGTTGCAACCGTATGCCGACCTCTTCCTCGTAAAATTCCGCAACGCTGGTCAGCATCGCGGTTAGCGCGCCGGATGCCTCGCCAACCTCAATCATCTCAAGCGCCAAGGGCGGAATCAGCCGCGTTTCCGCCAAACTGGCGTGGAGCGACTTGCCCTCCTTTACTTGGCTGGCGGCTGAATCGACGGATTTCGCTATCAGGGCGCTGCCCATGGCCGAGGAGGAGGTGAGTAGGGCCGACACGAGTGGAGTTCCGCCACCGAGCAGCGTCGACAATGTGCGCACGAACTGGGCGATCTGAGTCTTCAGCCAGACATCACCGAGATAGGGTATCCGCGGCTTCACTTGGTCTATCGCGATGGCTCCGCTCTTAGATCTGGTCCACACGAAAATCAGAATGGCGCCCACCGCGATAATCGCAGCCAGGAACAGGAAATACGTTCGCAACGGCGCGGCAGCCGCAAGAAGGATGCGTGTGGGGGTCGGCAAGGGAATGTCGAGGTCGTGATAGAGGCTGGCGAATCGCGGCATCGCGTACGTGACTACGTAGGTGATTACCAGGAGCACCACGGCCACCAGAACCGAGGGATAAATCAGCGCAGTCATCAACCTGCTGCGGAATCCGGTGCTCACGCGCAAGTATTCGATATATTGCTCCAAGACGCCGATGAGGTTTCCGCTGCGCTCGCCAGCCGTGATCACCGTCACGTATACGGGGGGAAACGAGCCCTGCGCGGCGAGCGCCTCCGATAACAAAGCGCCATCCCTTACTCGCTGGCGAACTTCAAGCAGGATCGGACGAATCTGGGGCGCCGCAGCACGCTCGGCCAGAAGGTCCAGCGCCCGCAAAATCGGCAAGCCTGCCTTTATCAGGGTATGAAACTGCTGATTGAAAATCAGAAAGTGGTCGGGGCGAATCTTTCGCTCGGTGCCGCGACCGCCCAACTGCGCCAAGAGATCGAAATGACTCCGTACCGAGAATACGTAAAAGCCCCGCTCGGCAAGCTTTTGCCGCGCCTCCCCTTCCGACTGGGCGGACTCAACCTGTTGGAAGATCCGTCCGGAGGTGTCTCCGATTTTGCAAACAAATTCAGCCATTTTGGTCGATCGGCGCGCTGCCCCAATGCACTAGGGCTGAGTTTAACATACCCCTACGATCTCTTATGGATACCGCAAGAACTGTCCGTTATTAAGATGTGACATTTTGGAAAAGGCTGTACGGGCCCTAAAAGTGTGCAAAACCGCACTTTTAGGCAGCGGGGGCAGCCCATTTTAGGGCGAGGCGTTTTCCGGAGAGTTGCAAGGCGTATACTTGCGGCGACTGTGCATAGGCCGGCGGCCGGGACTAAGAGAATAAGTTCCTATTGGGGAAGGCCCGTGGAGGACATCATGCGACTCAGAATTATCGCCATTTTCATTTTTGTGACGAGCCTTCTAGTATTTGCAGGCGCCGCGGCTGCTCAAGATCCGGCGCCCGATCCGGGGGCGCAGGCTTCGACTGGCCAATCCGAGCAGGGACAGCAACAGTCGGGTAACCGGGCGCGTCCCGACCAGCGACCCAGGCGCGGGGGCATGATGGGCGGGGGCATGATGATGCCGGGGATGATGCCAGAGCGCTCCGAGCGTATGGAACGACGCGGTCCGCGGCTCGGAGGACCCCTTGAGAGGGTATCCAGGTTGCTGGCCGCGCTGGATGACCCGCGCGTGCGGACCATGCTGAACCTGACGGACCAGCAGGCAGACAGCCTGCGAAAGATTATCGTCGGCACGGAGACATTCACGATCAAGACGGCGGCCGACATGGCAGTAGATTCAATCGACCTGAGGGAGCTTCTTCGCGCAGACAAGCCGGACAGAGCCGCAGTGATGAAAAAAGGCGACGAGATTTCCAAGTCCACATCGCAGCTTATAAACCACTACCTGGACGCGATGCTGGCCGCGAAGGCGGTCCTTACGCCGGAGCAGCAAAAGATGATTCGGGCGTACATAGAGAGTGGCGCTCCGGCCCTCCCGGCTCCGCTGGCACGTCCATAAGCGGACGCGGACGAACGGTTGCGCCGGGCCCAGTCGCCTTGGGCGGTTTCCCTTGTTGTTTCCCTCATTTGGCGGCTGGTAGCGTCGATCATGCGAGCGGCGGTCTGGGCGCGCGAGTTGATGGGAATCAATTTGACATCAGCCGAATTCGGAGATATTAAGACCGTTTGTAGTCAGGTGGGTCGAATCGGGAGGGTGGCATGGTAATTGACGTTCACGGGCATCTGACGGCGCCGGATGCGCTGTACGTATACAAGGCGAATTTGGTTTCGCACCGCGGATCGCATGGGCGCGGCAAAGTGGAAATCAGCGACGACGAGATGATCGCGTTCCTCAACCAGCCCACCTTCGGCACGGGTAAATCGCATCTCGGTTTGTTGAAGGAAGTCGGCACGGACCTGCAGCTGATTTCTCCCCGGCCATTTCAGATGATGCAGGCCGAGAAGCCGGCGAAGGTCTCCCAGTGGTTCATTGAAGAGTGCAATAATATCGTTGCGCAACAGTGCCGTCTTTTTCCGAACGTATTCAAGGGAGTCTGCGGGCTGCCGCAGTCGCCGGGCGTAAGTCCGAAAAACTGCATCGCGGAGCTGGAAAGGTGCGTTAAGGAATTCGGATTTGTCGGATGCCTGATCAGTCCGGATCCAAGCGAGGCAACGAATTACGACACGCCGGGGCTTGGCGACGACTATTGGTATCCGCTCTACGAAAAGCTCGTGGAACTGGATGTGCCGGGATACATTCACGGCGCCGGCTGCCGTTCGATCCGGCACAGCTACTCCGTGCATTTCATTAATGAGGAAACGATTTCGGTGATTTCGCTGGTCAGCTCACGAGTGTTTCAGGATTTTCCGAAGCTCAAACTGGTGTGCTCGCACGGCGGTGGCGCAGTTCCGTATCACGCGGGGCGTTTTCTGGCGCCAACTTTGAGGCGCGGACAGAGCATGTTCATGGAGAATTTGCGGAAACTGTACTATGACACCGTGCTCTACACTCCACTCGCTTGCGAATTGCTGATCAAAACAGTCGGCGCGGACCGCTGCGTGTTTGGAACTGAGCGTCCGGGCGTGGGAACTGCGAAAAACCCGCAAGGCGGAAAGTGGATGGACGACGTGAAAGTTTACATCGATGGATTCGATTGGCTCAGCGCGGCCGATAAGAAAACGATCTTCGAAGATAATGCCAGGAAACTCTTCAGGCTGAGTGCCGAAGCGAAAAGCGCCGCGTAAAATCGAGCCAGCGAACGAAGGCGACGGAACGCAAATAGAAAAGAGAAAACCAAGGAATGTCAGCTTACAGGGCCGATCAAGTGGGGAGTTTTTTGCGACCGCCGCAGCTTATAGAGGCGCGCCGGGCCGATCCACCGAATCCGGAGCGGCTGCATGAAATCGAAGACGCTGCGATTCAGCGTGTGCTCGCCAAGCAGAAGGAACTGGGGTTCGACATCTTCACCGACGGTGAGTTTCGCCGCAGTAATTTCATGGGCGACTTTACCGATGCGGTAAAAGGGTTCGATTTCAGCGACGGCGTGGCGCGCAGCTGGGATACTGCGCAGCCGGGCGGGTCAATGCTTGGCCGCGGCAGGGTTGCGGGCGTGGTGGTGGAAAAACTTCGGGCCGTGCGGCCACTGACGGGACACGAACTACCTTTTCTGAAACAGCACAGCCCCGGCGCAATTAAAATGACGCTGCCGAGCGCCACGCAGTTTCCCGCGATTTCGTACAAGCGCGGCAGATCCGACAAAGCTTATCCAAGTTATTCTGCGATGCTGTGGGATATTGTCGAAATCATGAAGAAGGAAATGGCTCGACTGGCGTCCGAGGGCGTGAAATACATTCAGATCGACGCGCCGCGCTACAGCTATTTCATGGATCCGAAATGGAAGGAATGGATTCGCACCGAGATGCAGGTTGAGCCGGATGCGTGGCTCGACGAGTCGATCAAGGCGGACAATGCGTGTTTCGAGGCGGCGCGGAAGCCGGGAGTAACGCTGGCGATTCATTTGTGCCGAGGAAACAGCCGCAGCCATTGGTACGCGGAAGGCGGCTACGACGCGATCGCGGAAAAGCTGTTTGGCACGCTGGCCGTGGACCGGTTTCTTCTGGAATACGACGATGCGCGCTCGGGCACATTCGAGCCGCTGCGGTTTGTCCCGCACACCAAGACGGCCGTGCTGGGGCTGATTAGTTCGAAACGTCCCGAGCTGGAGAGCGGGGATCAAATTATCGGGCGGATCAAAGAAGCTTCGCGGCAGCTACCTCTTGAGAATCTTGCGCTGAGTCCGCAGTGCGGGTTCGCCTCGACGTTGGAAGGAAATTTGGTCAGCGAAGACGACCAATGGGCTAAACTGCGGCTCGTTGTTGACACGGCACGCAAAGTCTGGGCCTAAGCCTCTTCGGCGCTGCCCGAAATTCGGAGGAAGACATGGCAAAAGTGGTGCTGGGAGTCGGGTCGTCGCACGGGCCGATGCTTTCAACGCCCCCCGACATGTGGCATTTGCGCGGGGAGGCGGACCGGAAGAATCCAAAACATTTTTATCGCGGCGAGTCCTACGACTTTGCAAAACTGCTGGCGGCGCGTCAGCCGGGGTTCGCCGACAAGATTACTCCCGAGGAGCGGAAAAAGCGCTACGACGCGTGCCAGCGCGCTCTTGATAAGCTTGCGGCGAAATTTCGCGAGGTCAGCCCGGATGCGGTGGTGATTGTTGGAAATGATCAGCGCGAACTTTTTCGCGACGACAATACGCCGGCTTTTCTGGTTTTTACCGGAAGCAAGATTCAGAATATTCCGGAAACGGAGGAGGCCAAAGCGAAATTCCCGCCGGGAATTGCCATCGCCGAGGTGGGACATTGTCCGCCGGGAGGCGCGGAGTATGCGGGATCTCCTGATCTGGGCGTGCATCTCGTGAAATCGTTGATCGATCAGGAATTCGATGTGTCCGAATCGGCGCAATTGCCGAAAGCAGACGGGCACGAGCACGGGATTCCGCACGCATTTGGATTTCTCTACCGGCGAATCATGGTGGATAATCCGCCGCCCAACGTGCCGCTGTTTCTGAACGCGGGCATCCCCAATAATCGGCCGAAAATCGCGCGCTGCCTGAAATTTGGCCGGGCGCTGATGAAAGCGATCGAAAGCTGGAAAGAAGACGCCAAAGTGGCGGTCTTTTGCTCGGGAGGGCTTACACACTTTGTGATCGATGAAGACCTCGATCAGCGCGTGTTGAAAGCGATGAAAGATGGCGATGAAGGCGCGCTCGCGACGATTACAGAGTCTTACTTGCTCGGGAATACGTGCGAGATTCGAAACTGGCTGCCTCTTTCCTCGGGCATGAATGCGCTGGGAAAGAAAATGACCATTGTGGATTACGTCGCGTGCTACCGGACTGAAGCTGGGACGGGCAACGCGATGGGCTTCGTTTACTGGCAATAGGCTTTTGAGAAAAAAATGAGAGAAGCTGCGGCGGGGGATCTGGTCACACGGCTCAAGAGGCTGGATACTTGCGCGGTTTCCGACGCGCTTGACAAGCTGAAACTGACCGGGGTGGTGATTGGGTTGCCGCAACTGAGTTCGTCGCGCCGAATCGCGGGCCGCGTGCTGACGGTGAAACTGGGCGTGGGCACGCTGCCTTCCGGAGTTGTGCGGCACAACGGCACGACGGCGATTATGTCCGCGCAGCCCGGGGATATTATCGTGGTGGAGCAGCGAAGCGGCGTCCACGCGGCGGCATGGGGCGGGATTCTGGCGCTTGGCGCGAAGCTGCGAGGTCTCGGCGGCGTGATTGCGGAAGGACCTGTGCGCGATATCGATGAAGCGCGCCAGCACGACTTCCCCGTATTCGGGCGGAGCGTTACCACGGTGACCGCGCGGGGACGCATCGTGGAGTTGGCGAACAATGAGCCGGTCAAGATTGGCGACGTGGAAGTGAAAGCGGGAGACTACGCGATTGCGGATGGCAGCGGCGTGGTTTTCATTTCCGCGGAAAACATCGAACGCGTGCTGCAAACGGCGGAAGAAATCTCCGCGCGCGAAGCGGCGATGGCCAAAGCGCTTTACGAGGGCAAGCCCATTACAGAAGTGATGGGCGCGAACTACGAACACATGCTGCGAAATTAGGAACATTCCTTGCAGAGCAATTCTTCTCCAAATCAGGACTCGTCGGTTATCCGCGCGAGCAAGCTCGATACGGCAACGATCAGCGACGCGCTCGACAGGCTGGGCATTGCCGGGCAGTGCCTGAACATCAAGCCGCGCGACCCGAGCTTTCGTCTGACCGGGCGCGCATTCACGATGCTCTATCGTCCGGTAGGAAAGCCAGCCGGGCACGGTGGGCGAATTCATCGACGATGTGGCGCCGGGCTTCGTGGTAGTGATTGATAATGACGGGCGCGAGAACGCCACGGTGTGGGGAGACATCCTCACCGAAATTGCGCACAGGCGCGGGATCGCCGGGACAGTGATTGACGGCGCCTGCCGCGATACGGCTCTTTGTCTGCAACTTGGCTACCCCGTGTATAGCCGGAGCTACTCGATGCGCACGGGGAAAGACCGCGTGCAGTTGGATGCAACGGAAATTACGGTGAGCATCGGTGACGCGCGTGTGTCACCGGGCGATATCATGCGCGGCGATGCGGACGGCGTAATCGTGATTCCCCGGCAACACGAAGAGGAAGTGCTGTCTGTCGCCGAAGGAATCGCGACGGCCGAGGATGCGATCCGCAATGCTGTGCGAGGCGGCAAGCGGCTCGACCAAGCCCGCAAAGAATTCGGCTACCACCAGTTACAATCAAAACGAAAATAGTTGAAGAGCTTCGTCGTTCGCTCATTCTGGGCGGAGGTGGGGTTGGTGCGCGGTGATGAGGATGCCGGCGGAAATGATGGATGTGGCGGCTCCAAATAGTAGGGCGATCCTGATGCTATGCAGATTTACTCCGCCATGCGCGGCGAGATTGAAAATCACGGCGACGACGGATATTCCAATCGATTGACCGAGCAGCCGCGACATGGTGCTGATGCCGCCCGCGCCGCCGCTGCGTTCCCTGGGTGCGGCTGCGACCATGGCGCGATTATTGGGTGCGCCGAAAAATCCGAAGCCGAAACCGCCGAAAAAAGCACGCCACACAATTTGGAGGACCGTGGGATGCGGGGGAAGAGTAGCGAGCAACACCAATCCACCACTCATCGCCGCGATGCCGATGGGACCTAGTATTTTCAAAGGATAGCGATCCGCCAAGGAACCTGCGATGTGAGACGCGATACCGCCTGCGAGCGGCCAGGGCGTGAGCAAAATGCCGGCCCAGACCTGGGAGAATCCCAGGGCGTCAACGAAATAGAACGGCAGGACCACGAATGCAAGTCCCTGTCCCATAAAGGTGAATAGAGAGGCAGAAACCGAAAGCGCGAAAATGCGGCGCTTGAAAAGGTCGATCGCGAGCATGGGAACCCGAAGCAAAAGCTGTCTGCGCACAACGAGAACCCAAAAGAAGAGCGAGCCGATCAGCTCGGCTGCGAGAATCGGGACGTGCTGGAGGTCGCCAATGCCGTCGATGCCCAATACCAGGAGGGTGACGGCGGCTGCGTTGAGGACGGCGCTCCAAACGTCAAAGCGGTGCCTGGTGCCTTCCGCGGGAGCGAGGAAGCGTTCAGACAGGCTGAGCGACAAAAGTCCGAAGGGAATATTGACCGCGAAGAGCCAATGCCACGAAGCGATCGCCAAAATTCCCGATGCGACGCTGGGGCCCGCAGCCGCAGAAGTGAAAACGACCATTCCGCCGAGTCCTATTCCGCGGCCCAATTGATCGCGGGGGTAGGTGTAGCGCATCACTGCCGCGGAAGTGCTCCAAATGCATGCCGCTCCGACGCCCTGAAATGTGCGAGCGAGAATCAGCATGTTCAGGGAATGCGGCAAGGAGCAACCGAACGAAGCGAGCGTGAAAAGCGCCAAGCCGATTTGATAAACGCGCTTGTAGCCGATGATGTCCACAAACGAGGACAAAGGAACTACGAAAACCACCACGGCCAGAAGGAATGCGTTTACGACCCAGATGGAAGCGGCGGGGCTCGCGTGGAGCTGCTTGGCAATATCCGGCAGGGCGGTATTGGCGATGTTGCCATCGAGGACAGACATCGCCAAGCCGATGCAGTACGTGAACATCGCCAAGCCACGGCGGCCTGGGGGCAGGCCGTCGGAAGCAGCGACTGCGCTCGGAAATTCGACGCTCAGTTCTGACACTGGCGAAGTCCTAGTTTAGTACGAGCGCACAAGAAGCATTTCCCCAATCCAAAAGATCGGAAGGGACAGCAGAAGACGCTCAAGCTCTTCGCTCGCGAATCATGCGAATCGCGTCTGGAAGCACGGAATCCTTGGAACCATTGGAACTCTGCTGCGTACTCGCTTGGATTTCTTCCGGCTGGGCATCTCCTTCACCGGGAGCGAGAAAAAGGTTGGTTTCAGTGCCGTGCTGCTTGGTGTAGAGGTTGTAGTAGCGACCGCCGGCGGCGTAAAGCTGCGAGTGCGTGCCGCGTTCGGTGATGCGCCCGGCTTCGACTACAAGAATCTGATCGGAGCGGCGGATTGTGGAGAGGCGGTGCGCGATGACGAACGTGGTTCGCCCGTGCATCAGATAGCGCAGCCCTTCCTGAATTAAAGCCTCGGATTCCGAATCCAGGCTCGACGTGGCCTCATCGAGAATCAGGATGCGAGGGTCGGCCAGAATTGCGCGAGCGATTGATACGCGCTGCTTTTGGCCTCCAGAAAGCTTTACGCCGCGTTCGCCGACGATCGTGTCGTACTTGTCGTTGAAACTTTCGGCGAATTCGTCCACGCGAGCGATGCGGCAGGCGGCAAGAATTTGGTCGTTGGTGGCGTCCGGGCGGGCAAAGCCGACATTTTCGCGGATCGTGCCGTCGAAGAGAAAGGTTTCCTGAAGGACCACACCCAGTTGCGTGCGATAGGAATCCAACCGCACTTGGGAAAGATCGACGCCGTCAACCATCACGCGGCCCGCCGTGGGCAAGTAGAAAGCGGCGATGAGGCCGATGATCGTGGACTTGCCGGCTCCGGAAGGGCCGACAAAAGCGCTCATTGTGCCGGGCGCAGATTCGAAGCTGACACTGTGGAGAACTTGCTTGCCCGTTTCGTAAGCGAAATCCACATTTTCGAACGCGACGTTGCCCTCTATGCGATCGAGGCGAATGGTCCGGCGAGGATCTTGATCTTCGATTTGTTCGCTCAGAACCTCGCGCGTGCGTTCAAGGCCGGCCATAGCCTCAGTCATCTGCGGGCCGAGCGACGCAATTTGAGCAACGGGCGCGATCATCATGGCCAGAAGAGCGATGTAGGAAACGAGGTCGCCGGGCGTCATTTTGCCCGCAAGGATATTTCGCGCGCCGAGATACATCATTGAGGCCGTGACAATCCCCATCAGAGCCGTGGCGGAAAAACTCATCAGGGAGGTCGCGGTGAGTGTTTGCAGGACGTTATCGAGCAGTTTCTGAACGCCGAGGCCGAAGACTTTCTCTTCGCGCTCCTCAGCGTGGTAGCCCTTGACGACGCGCACGCCGCCAAGAGATTCGGTGAGCCTGCCCGTCACTTCGGCATTCAGTTTGGGGCGGGCGCGATACATGGGCCGGATTTTCTTTATCGCCTGGAAGAGGCCGAGACCGAAGATCAGGACGGCGATGGAGGCGGCAAGCGTCATCGAGACACTCACGCGAAGGAGGTAGGCGAGGGCGATGACAGCCGTCATGACGCCGCCGACAAAATCAACCAAACCCGTGCCGACGAGATTCCTGATGCCTTCGACGTCGTTCATGATTCGAGAGACGAGGACTCCGGTTTTGTTCGCGTCGTAGAAGGCTACCGGCAGGCGGCCGATGTGCGCCTGCACCTGGACGCGCAACTCGGTGATCATCCGCTGCGAGGATTTCGAGAGCAGCTGCGTGAGCGAGTAGGACGTCAATCCCTGCACGATGGTAGCGCCCAGAACCACGAGGACGATGAGCGGCAGTAAATGTCCCTGATGTTTGGCAATTACGTTATCGAACAAATACTTTGAAGAAATAGGAGCGACGAGGCCTGAGACTCGGTTCACGGCCATCAAACCGAGTCCGAGAGCAAGGATCGCGCGACGCGGTTTGATCAGCGCCCATACATCTGGAAGCATCGCCCAGACGGATTGTTTCTTAGCTGCAGCAGCCGAAGCGGGACCTGAAGACCGCACGGACCGTTCGGCCATGCGCGCGTGATTGCCCGATGGACTTCCTGGGAATGGTGGCATGCTAACTATTCACGGCCGAATGAAGATGCGATGGGCTGCCGAGCATGTTTGATTATAGCGGAAGGGGCCGGGCAATGCGATGGGGCGTAGTTACTCACTTTGCCTATCACAATTTTTGATTGCACTCGACTTACACGCGCAGGCAAGAGTGCCTGCGCCACTAAAGGCGAGCGGTGGCCGGATCATGCAGGCGAAAATGGGCCACGCGGATGCGTTTGAACTTGTCGTTTTCCAAATTATAGATACACCAATTGGTGGCGATGTAGACGTCGCCGGCTTTCATGGATCGCCCGGAAAAATCGGGATAGTCCTTGAAGAAATGGAACTCGCTGTACATTTCCGCGGCCATCAGGTTTCCATCCAGCAGAAAATCGCCGACTTCCAAAGCTTCGCGGCAGTGTTGATGAAGAGTGACATATTGCTGAAGAAAGCCGGCGCGTCCCGTGCGCGTGACGGGTGACGCCTTTGGGTTAGCGAGCATGGTGGGATATTCGATCACGACTTCGGGATCGTAGTAGGCCATCACTTCGTCGTAGCGCTTGTGATTGAAATGATCGATGTAATTGAGAAATTTCTGTTGATCCATTTGCCATTTTCCTTCCGCGGACCGAGCCCGTTCACATGGAAGCTATATACAACGATGCGCACTTTTTCGAAAGTAGACAAACATTACGACGCGCGCAGTCACTTGACACTCACGCTTTCGCCCGTTATAGAAGATACATGGCCGAATCCATTTTGACTTTTGACTTTGGAACGAACGAAGAAGGCGCTCAGCAGGCTCGCCATAAAATCGAGGGATGGAAACAGGGCTTTCGGCTTGGCAGCAAAATGGTCTTGAAGTTCGAGCGCGATAACGCGGCAGAGCAAACCGAGCAGGATGAGAACGCGTCTGGCAAGGCCAAGCAAGAGTCGTCTAAGAAAAAGCTAGCGGCGAAGAAACGAGCGGCTAAGGACGACGGCCAGGATCCGGCGGAACCTTCCGGCCGGGTGCGCCTGTTACTGCGACTAAATTTTTCCGACCACGAAAAACTATCGCACCAACGCTGGCTGGACAGGATTCCCGCGGAGGAACCATTCAAATCGGTGAAAACGGAAACCGTCCGCACCGGCGACCCCGAATTCCCCGCCATTGCCGAGCTTTTCGATTCGCTCGATTGAACCTGCGAGTTTGCATAGGCCAGTCTTACCCCACTTCCCTAAATGCTTCGCTGTATCGACGTTCTCCCCCGCTGCTGCTGCAATGATCGGGGCGGCTAAGGCGGCCGCTTGCGGAGGGAACCATGAGCAAATCCGTGGTTGGGTTTTTTAACACCTATGGCGAGGCTGCCGACGTTGTGCGCGACCTCGAGTTAGCGGGGATTGTTGGGGAGCAAGTCGAGCTGGTGAGCGCAGCGGAGGAAGAAGTGCCGTTTGCGACGGGCGGCGAGAAATCCAGTTCTGCTGTGCGAAAGAGGGATCGAGCGGCGCACGATTACTACGTGGAGGACCCGGAATTCTTTGCCGGCGAGTCACGCAGAGGCCGCGCCGCGGTGATCGTGAGACCGGTTAATTCCCAAGTGGCGGAAACGGCCGCTGCCCTGTTCCGGAGCCATGGAGCAGAAAGCCCGCGAGGAAGAGATTCCGGACCAGCCGTGCAAAGCGAAGAAGAGCGTCCGGAAACAAGGGGCGCGCGGAGTGTTGCGCAGAAAACGCCGGGAATTGGCTCGAATGCCGCCACAACCGGCGGTGCGCCGCATGATCTCGAAGCACGGGGCCAGCAGCCGCGGAAGAAAAAGTAGCGCCTTGGGAGCTTGGTGGGGCATCGAAATGCTTGCTGACGGTTCGAGGCTTTGCGGCGCAGATAATTTGGCTATAATGGCTCGAAGGTAACAACCGGCGAAACTCCCGCGTCGGAGGCGTAAGCATGCCCTCTGAAACCAAGACCGTGCGGTTTGATGCATCGAAATACAGCGGCCTCGATCGGGATACGCTCGTGCGAATGTATCGCACGATGTTTCTTTCGAGGCGTCTGGATGATCGCGAAATCCAATTAAAGCGGCAGAACAAGATCTTTTTTCAAATTAGCGGCGCGGGACACGAAGCGGTGCTGGTTGCCGCAGGGCTGCTGCTAAAACCCGGTTACGATTGGTTCTTCCCCTATTACCGCGATCGAGCCCTAATGCTGATGTTGGGAGCGACGCCCTACGAAATTCTGCTTCAGGGGGTCGGCGCGAAGGACGATCCTGCATCCGGCGGCCGTCAGATGCCGTCGCATTGGGGCAGCCGCCGACTCAATATTGTTCCGGGCGCTTCGGCGACGGGCATGCAATTTCTCCATGCTGTGGGAGCCGCGGAAGCTTCTCTTTACTACGATAAATTCCCGAGCGCACTCGAAGAGGCGCGGCAGCAACCCCAAGAGAATTCGCTAACCCACGAACGCGATGAGATTGCATACGTTTCGGGCGGCGATGGCTCGACCAGCGAAGGGGAATTTTTCGAGTCGGTGAATGCGGCCTGTCTACGGCAGGCGCCCGTCCTTTTCCTGATTGAAGATAACGGCTACGCGATCTCCGTCCCCGTGGAGGCGCAGACGGCGGGTGGCAGCATCTCGAGGCTTGTCTCGAATTTTCCGCATCTCGCCGTCGAAGAGTGCGACGGAACGGATCCCCTTGCAAGTTATGCCTCGCTCGGCCGAGCGGTCAGCCATTGCCGTGCGCGACTGGGCCCCGCGCTAGTGCACGCGCACGTGACGCGTCCTTATTCGCACTCGCTTTCCGACGATGAACGGCTCTACAAGACGCCGGACGAACGAGAAGCGGAAGCGCATCGCGACCCGATACCGAACTTCGGACTTTTTCTGGTGCGCGAGGGCGTGCTGGATGAACGCGAAATTGGGGCGATAGAAGCGGATGTGGAGCGCGAAGTTCTGGATGCTACTGATCGCGCGCTGGCCGCTCAGCCCGCCGCTGCGGATTCCATTTACGAGTGCGTCTATTCGCCCGATGTGGATGTGACCGGAAGGGGTTTCGAGGCGGCGCCGAATTGGGCGGAGCACGCCGGCTCAAAAGTCGCCGCGAAAACCATGGTCGAAATCATTTCGTTGACGCTGGCGGATGAAATGGCGCGCGACGACCGCATTGTGATCTTCGGCGAGGACGTGGCGGATTGCACGCGCGAGGACTATCTCAGCAGCCTCAAAGGAAAAGGCGGCGTCTTCAAGGCGACCGTGGGATTGCAGCGTCAATTCGGATCAGCGCGCGTTTTCAACACCCCAATCGCGGAAGCCGGCATTGTGGGGCGGGCCATCGGGATGGCCGTCCGCGGATTGAAGCCGGTGACGGAGATTCAATTCTTCGACTACATCTGGCCCGCGATGATGCAACTTCGAAACGAACTCTCGAATATGCGCTGGCGGTCCGCCGGATCCTTCAAGGCTCCGGTGGTGGTGCGAGTGGCGATCGGCGGCTACCTAACGGGCGGTGGAATTTATCATAGCCAGAGCGGCGAAGTGACGTTCACTCACATTCCCGGTTTGCGCGTGGTGATGCCTTCGACTGCGCTGGATCTTTGCGGGCTGCTTCGCACCGCGTTACGCGCGGACGATCCAGTGATGGTACTCGAGCACAAACATCTCTACCGGCAGCCGTACAACAGGTCGCCCTATCCGGGAGCGGACTTTACGATTCCGTTCGGGAAGGCGCGCGTGGCACGCGAAGGAACGGACCTCAGCATCATCACCTATGGCGCCGTGGTCCATCGGTCCGAAGTGGCGGCAGCGGAACTCGCGCGCGAAGGCATATCGGTGGAAATTATCGATCTCCGGTCACTCAGCCCCTACGATTGGGAAGCGATTGCGGCGAGTGTAGCGAAGACCAATCGAGTGATTGTCGCCTATGAGGATTCGCGATCGTGGGGATACGGGGCGGAAATCGCAGCCCGCATTGGGGATGAGCTATTTGACGAACTGGACGCTCCTGTTCGGCGCGTTGCCGCTACGGACACTTTCTGCGCGTACCATCCCGCACTAGAGGACGCGATTCTGCCCCAAAGCGGGGACATTGCGCGGGCAGCGCGCGATCTTGCGGCGTATTGAGGTCCGGTGAAACTTTTGATGGGGGAAAGCCGTAATTGAGAGTGCGGGCCGATGTGGGGTGCAAGGAGGTCTGACTCATGCATTGCAGAAACTGCCAGAGAGACATCGCGGAATATTCGAATTTCTGCTACTTCTGCGGCGCAAGGCAGCAAGCGCGGTACGCCGAACCGCCGGGGACGTCCAGACGGCTGATGCGGTCTTCCGTCGACCGCAAAATTGGCGGGGTTTGCGGCGGGATCGCCGAATATTTCGAAATCGATTCGACCGTGGTACGAATTATCTGGGTGTTGCTGGTATTGATGCCGGTGCCGATTGTTCCGGCATTTGTTGGATATTTCGTGGCCTGGTTGGTGATGCCTCTCGCTCCGTGGCCGGTCTATCAGCCCGAGCCTCCCGCGGCAACGCCGCATACTACGCAGCCTGCTTAAAGCAGGTCCACTTGCCTCAGCTATTCTTCTTCGCTTTCCCCGAAGAACGGCCTTCGCGGAATAGTGCGTGATCGAACGAAATGAGTCCCGCGCCCAGCGATGCGATGGCGAAGGAGCTGACAGCGAGCACCAGCGGAAACTCGTAATGGCCGACCGCCCGAGGGTTCGAAAGAATGCCGTGGACTCTCCAAAGCGCGATCGCCATTTCACCTGCCAATAGCAACCCTGCGATCCGAGCAAAAAGACCCAAAATGAGCACGCATCCGCCGAAAAATTCAATAACACCCGCGATGTAGGCGAAAGATCGTGGAAACCCCATGTGGGTGAAAGCCTCCACGGTTTCATGAGTGTGTCCGAATAGTTTCGGATAGCCGTGGTAGATGAAAATAATTCCAACAGCGACCCGCAGAAGCAACAGGGCGAGAGGCTTCAGCTTTTCAAGGCTCCGCATTAGCACTCCCTTCTAGATTGTGCGTGAATCACAGCTACGGTCGAGCCGGATTGTAGCAGACCGCACCGATCCATTTTCGACACATCGGTTTTTTTCCTGGAAGCAATGGGAAGCCGCGCCATGCCGCGGGTGTAGAATCGTCTGCTACCTTGAAAATTTCCATTGAGTGCCGCCGCTGATGCGAAAACTGCTGGTTGGGTTTGCGTTGGTTATTCTTATATCCGTCGCGGCATATTTTCGTTTTCATCACTCGAAGGGCGCGCGAGAAACAGCCTATGTCGGCAGCCAGCAGGTAATGCTGTGGAGCACAACCGCGCAGGTACGCGAACAGGTTGGGACAGTGGGCTACGGCGAGCGCCTCGAAATCCTCGACCGATCTCAAGATCAGCTGCACGTCCGCACGACAAACGGTTTGACCGGGTGGATCACTCAGGGCGACCTGTTGAGTTCAGAAATGTGGCAAAAAGCCAAGGATCTTGAATCCGAAACCCGGACTCTTCCAGTTGAGGCTCGGGGACACACTAGAGCGCTTGCCAATCTGCATATCGCGCCGGCGCGAGAAAGTCCGCGAATCCGTCAGCTCAATAAAATGGTCCCGGTAGACCTTTTCGAGAGAAAAGTAGCGGAGGTGCCCGCTGGCACCTACCGCTGTCAGCGTGCAAGAACCCCAGGCGGGTGTGTCGCCTGATGCTCAGGCGCCTGCAGCTAAGAAGGAAGACTGGTGGCTGGTTCGCGCTCACCTAGCCGACCAGACGACGGCGTCTGGATGGCTGCTGAAAAGGTTCGTTGAGCTGGATGTTCCTTCGCCGCTGCCCGACTACGCGAGCGCTGCCGGAATGCACATCGTTGGGTGGTTCGAATTGAACCGAGTGAGCGACGATGCTGGTGAACCAAAGCTTCAGTATCTTCTGGTGGGCAGCCGGGATGCGGAAGGTCAGCCCTGCGATTTCACTTTGATGCGCGTGTATACGTGGGGAAAGAAGAGAGACCGGTACGAAACCGCGTTCGTCGAAAGCAATTTGTGTGGAAAGTTGCCTGTGAAAGTAGCAGAACCAAAAGCGCCTGGCGCCGATGTGACGTTCTCCTTTGAAGATTGGAACGCCGGCGCGGCGCAGCGGCGAATTTACGTGATGCGACAGACAATTGTGAAGCAACTTAGACAAGATGGCGCTCCGGCGAAGAAAAAACATGCCCGGAGATAAAGTGATCATCGATGGGAGCGGGCCTTGTCCCGATCTTGAGTGCGGCTTTGGCCGGCGCGCATTTCGCGCGCGGCCGGCCAACGGCAATTTTCGCGGCGGCAGCGGTTTTATCACTCTTGCGGGCTGATTGGATGTTCGCGAACCGCGACACAAGCGGAATCGCAGAAACCCCTTACCCCGGCGATTTCCTATATCAGCAGCTGGGGCATGCGCGGCAGCGGCCCGGGCCAACTCGATCAGCCCGTGTCCATTGCGACGGATCGGGTGGGCGATATTTACATCGTGGATGCCGGCAGTTATTTTGTTCATAAGTTCGACTGGCGCGGCACTCCGCTGCTTTCATTTCAGGAACCGGGGCTCAAGAATCCGCAGTCGATTACGCTTGATAGCGGCGGGGCAATTTACGTGACCGACTCGCAACGCGGCAGCGCCTTTGTTTTTCTCCCCGGCGGCGAGCGCTATCGCGAATTGCGCCTGAGTACGCGTCCGAAGCCCGATGATGAGCTGGATGTGGCCGTTGCCGACGACGGAGTCGTTCACGTGTTGGATCCGGATAAAGCCCGCGTTTTTACATATAACTCCCGCTTCAGGCTTGCGCGATCCTGGCAGCCGGTGGCAAATTCCCCAAATCAAAAGGTTGGAGCCGGTTCGATTGCGGTGGGTCCTGACGGCTACTTGTACATGGTTGATCCCGAGGAGAATCGCATCCTGCGCTTTACCGAAGACGGCCATTTCGCGGGCGAGTTCAACAGCGGCGCGAATCGCAGGCTCAGCGACCGATTCGCAGTGACTCGTGGATTCATCTTCGCGATGGATGCCGATGGGCGCAAGCTGCACGTTTGGTCCACAGACGGGCAACCCAAAGTGGATGTAGATCTTGCCCCCGAACTCGGCCAGGGAAATCGGTCCGCGCCTCCCATCGCAGTAAGCCCGCGCAAGGAGCTGCTGGTTCTGGATGCTCCGGGGGCGCGGGTCCTTCGCTATCGAATCAATTTCTGATATTTTCTTTCCTCCATTCATTTCGATTCGACAGAGTTTGAGGGGAGCCCAGGAAATGGCGCTGCTTCTGACCGAAGAAGATGTGAAGTCAATTCTCACGATGCCGCTCGCGCTGGAACTAGTCGAGACTTCGTTTCGCCGGCTCGCTGACGGCAGCGCCATCTGTCATTCGCGGCAGCGACTCCGCATGGCGGGAAAGGGCTTTTTGCACTACATGGCGGCCGCTGATAGCGCAGGCGGCTATATGGGCCTGAAAATCTACTCGGTGTCCCCCAGCGGCGCGCGCTTTCTAGTGCCGCTTATGAGCGCCCAATCCGGCGAGATGCTCGCGCTCATTGAGGCAAACTATCTGGGCCAGATCCGCACGGGCGCGGCGAGCGGCTTAGCCACTCGATTGATGGCGCGAGAAGATGCCCGCACGGCTGGAATCGTTGGGACTGGCTTGCAAGCGCGAACGCAGCTCGAAGCTGTTGCGCTCGCGCGAAAACTGGAGCAGGTGCAAGCGTTCAGCCGCGATGCCTCGCGGCGGGAGCAGTTTGCAAACGACATGACGGCGCGGTTAGGCCTGCCGGTGATCCCGGTCGCAACGGCGGAAGAAGCCGTGCGCGGCGTCGACATCCTGATTACATCGACTACGTCCACCAGGCCAGTGGTCGAAGGGCGGTGGCTCGCGCCGGGCGTTCACATCAACGCAATCGGCGTGAATTTCGCCGAGAAGCGGGAGGTCGATGCTGAGGTTGTGGCTCGATGCGATGTGATCGCGGCGGATTCGGTGGAACAGTCAAAGCTCGAAGCCGGCGATTTGATTCAAGCGTTTGGAAATGATACGTCTCGATGGGCCACCGTTCGTGAGCTGGCGCAAATCGTTTCGGGCAAGCTTCCGGGTCGCACGAACCGCACACAAATCACCCTCTTCAAATCCAATGGAATAGCGATCGAAGACGTTGTGGTCGCGGGTCGTGTGTACGAGTTGGCGCGCCAGCGGAAAATCGGGCGCGAGATACCTCTGTTCGAAAAATAGTGCGGGAAATAACGCCAAAGCAAGAGAAGGAGAACAGCGGGCAGAAGCGAGGGAGGCGCGATCTGAGAATTTTCCGCGGATCAGGCGTGCATGTCGCGAAGATGCTTGGCGAGTGCTTCGTGCAATCGCTGGCGCGTGGTTAGCGGGAGTGGCGCGGGCTCGGAGTTGCAGAAAATCTCGATGGTCTGCTTCGTGGTGTCAACAACGATGCGGCAATCCTTGCAGTCTCCAAGATGCTCTTCGATCGACGTGCGCAGGATCGGATCCAGCGATTCGTCGAGGTAGTCCGCTAGTTCGTTAATGATTTTTTTGCACTTCACGGCTTGCCCCCTGCTTAAAATATTGATTCAACTTCTGGCGCAATTTCAGTCGGGCCCGCAGAAGCCTTGATTTGACTGCTGGGACGGAAAGCCCCAAAGCCTCGGCCGTTTCCTCGGTGGACATTTCTTCGATATCGCGCAGCTGAAAGACAACCCGGAAGGGCGATTCGAGCTCTCCGATTACCTTTCCGAGAATCTCCGAAAGTTCGGTCTGTTCGTAACGCTGCTGCGGAGACGGCCCCCAATCCTCGACCTCGCGCGGCATCATATCCTCGCCGGTATCTATTTCTTCGTCGAGCGAAACCACGTTCGGCCGGCGCTTGCGCAATTTCATGAGCGCCTGATTCACGGCGATGCGCACCAGCCAAGTATAGAATCTCGAATTGCCCTGAAATTCATCGAGGTGCTGGAACGCTTTCAGGAATGCTTCCTGCATAGCGTCTTCCGCATCTTCGCGGTTTTGAGTGATATTTTGCGTCAGGCGGAAAATCTTGCGTTCGTACCGGCCCACCAAGGTCTCAAAGGCGGAGATGTCTCCATTTTTCGCCGCGGAGACCAATATCGGCTCGTCAGCCTTCACCACCTGCGACGGCAGCGTGTGAGATTCAACCGGGTTCAATTTTGGCGAGTTCATCAGGGGTTTCTTTCATT
This sequence comes from uncultured Acidobacteriota bacterium, assembly GCA_963723845.1. Taxonomy (GTDB): domain Bacteria; phylum Acidobacteriota; class Terriglobia; order Acidiferrales; family UBA7541; genus Palsa-295. The sequence goes on along the minus strand of CAVRSO010000084.1, from coordinate 24,205 downwards.
GAAAAGGGTAGCACAGCTTTCGAACCCCTGCTGTTGGGAATGTATTATGATAACCGCCCGGCACATGAGTCCGTGGAAGCTCAAAATAGGGTCCAGTCCGGGCTCTGCCGGTTGCACTTTAGATTAGACGCAACCGGCGCTTACAAGGATGAAAGGAACTTAGGCATTTCGATGAGGACATTGCCCGATTACCTGCGCAAGGGAATGAAGATGATCCTGGTGGGCGCGAACCCAGGGGATCGTTCCGCGCGCGTGGGACACTATTATGCCGGCCGCAACAACCAGTTCTGGCCGATGATGTACCAATCCGGCGTAATCCCGGAACCCATTGGGTACGAGGACGACCGGCGCATGCTCGAATTCGGTATTGGCATGACGGATCTCGTAAAAAGGCCCACCCGAGGCACCGATGAAATCGAGCGGCAGGAGTTTGCCGAGGGAAGGGTGCTGCTGGCGCAGAAACTGGAGGACATGCGGCCGCGCGTGGTCGCATTTAATGGCAAGATGGTGTACGAAAAGTTTGCGGGCCGCCCCTGCAAGCTCGGCCTTCAAAAGGAACTGCTTTACGGCGCCCGCGTTTTTGTGCTGCCCTCAACCAGCGGACAGAACGGCGGCACCAGCGGCGGTGTGAAGAAGAGATACTTCAAGCAGCTAGCCGCCCTGTTGAAGGCGCTGAAAGATTAGAGAATTAGCGTCGTCGAGATTTCCCATGGGTGCAACGCAACAAGTCAAGAGTTCAGTGGTGCTCGAAGAGCGCTCTGGCGCCGTCGTCACTCTCCGGCTGAATCGACCGGAAAAACTAAACGCGCTCAATCCTGAAATGTGCCGCGCGTTGGTGCAGGCCCTTCTTCGCGCCTCGGACGACAAGTCCGTTAGAGCTGTGGTGCTCACGGGAGCCGGGCGCGGCTTCTGTTCTGGCGGCGATATCAACTATATTCACGAGGCGCGGACTCGCCGCTCCGTGCGCGAGTTTGAAGCGTTGCTTAGCGCCGGGAAAGAAATCTGCCTCGCGATTGCTTCCATGCCCAAACTCGTGATCGCAGCCGTTAACGGGCCGGCGGCCGGCGGCGGCATGAGTCTCGCTCTTGCCTGCGACCTGCGGATTGCGTCCGACCAAGGCATGTTCAAGCAGGCGTTCGCGCAACTCGGACTCTATCCCGACCTGGGCGCGACGTTTTTTTTGCCGCGCCTCGTGGGAATGTCGCGCGCATCGGAACTTTTCTATACCTCGGAGCGGCTCTCGGCCGAAGAGGCTCGCCGAATTGGGATCGTGTATCAGGTCTTCCCTCACGAACAATTTGATCAGGAAACGCTAGACTTCGCCCAACAGCTTGCGGAAGGGCCGCCTCTTGCCTACCGGGACGTAAAGCGCACCATGATCGGCGAAGCACATCAAGCTCTTGGTGAGGCGATCGACGAAGAAAACCGTCTGCAAATTCACTGTTTTCTCTCCGAGGATTGTGGCGAGGGGTTGAACGCTTTCCTCGAGAAACGCGCGCCTCGTTTCCAGGGCTACTGATAGCATGCCCGGCACTTATCAACCTTCCCCGCTGCTGTGCTGCGAGCTTGCCTGGCTTCGTTTCATGCTTAGAGCCATTTGATTCCCGCGTGTCCTGCGTGCTAAATTGCCGTAACAAATGAGGACGCGGATATGGTGAACAAAACTCTCGCCACGTGTAGGGAGGCAGTTGCAAACGTTTTCGACGGCGCCACGATTTTGCTGGGCGGCTTCGGCGATCCCGGCTTGCCCGGCCAAATGCTCGAAGCCCTTCGCGAACAGGGAGCCAAGGATCTAACCATGGTCCACAACGGTTCCGGCGGAGGTACGCACGCTCTTGGCGGGCTGATTCACGATGGTCGCGTGCGGAAGTTGATCGCCTCGTTCCCCAATAATCCCGGCGGTACCTCGTTCCAGGAGCTATACTTAAAGGGTCAGATTGAGCTCGAGTTGGTCCCCCAGGGGACTCTGGCGGAGCGGATTCGGGCTGCGGGAGCCGGCTTGGGTGGATTCTTCACGCCCACGGCCGCCGGTACCGAGCTGGCCAAGGGCAAGGAAACGCGCGTGATTGATGGACGCGAGTACGTCTTCGAAAAACCTCTGCATGGCGACTTTGCTTTTGTAAGGGCTTACCGGGGCGATCGGCTGGGCAATCTGAATTATCGGATGGCAATGAGGAATTTCAATGTTCCGATGGTGACGGCGGCCAAATTTGTCGCAGCCGAGGTCGACGAGCTGGTTCCCGTGGGAGATCTCGATCCGGAAGATATTCACACGCCGGGGATTTTTGTTGATCGCGTTGTTGAAGTCGTCCGCCATCCGAAATATCTCGAAATCACCACGGAGGGGAGATAGACAATGTCACTCACTCGCGAAGGCATCGCGTACCTCGTGGCTTGTGACCTTCCTGAGGGCAGCTACGTGAATCTTGGCATCGGCATTCCTACTCTTGTTTCCGGATTCGTACCGCGGGACCGCGAGGTTTTCTTCCATAGCGAGAACGGAATACTAGGCATGGGCCCTTTGGCAGAGCCAGGACACGAAGACCCAGATATTATCAACGCGGGTAAACAATATGTGACGCTGCTTCCCGGCGCGAGCGTGTTCGATCATCCCACGTCGTTTTCCATGATTCGCGGCGGCCATATCAATTACGCGGTGCTCGGCGCGCTCGAAGTTGCGTCGAATGGCGATATGGCCAATTGGCGCACTCCTGGCGAAAAAGTTCCTGGCGTGGGCGGCGCGATGGATCTTGCCTTCGGCGCGCAAAATGTGTTCGTCACCATGACCCACGTGACCAACAAGGGGAAACCGAAAATCGTCAACAAGTGTTCCCTGCCGTTGACCGCCCCGCGCTGCGTGAAGCGTATTTACACGGATAAGGCTGTCATCGACGTTACACCCGAGGGTCTCGTCCTGCGTGAGTTTGCGCCGGGACTCGATCCCGCTGCGGTGCAGAAGCTCACGGAACCCGCTCTGCGGATCGCGCCGGATTGCAAGGAAATGGATATTCCCGCGAGGTTCCACGCGGCCCAGTTAACGCCCTGATCCCGCACGCAGGGTAGCCGCCACGAACCGATTTTGCCGTCGCGATTTTTCCTAGAAATATTGGACGGAGACTACCGTTGCTGAAAGCTATCGACATGCACGCCCACATCCAGACGGGCGAACGCGCCAAGCAGGGTTGGGGGCATATCGCGAAGGCCGGTCTGCCGATGAACACCGGAAAATGGCGATCCGATCCGGACGGCATGGCAGAAATGTATCAGAGCCAGAATATGATGGCCGTGATTTTCGATGTGGATGGCGAGACGCGCAGCGGCGTGAAGATGGACAACGGCGAAACTGCCGGCTGGATGAAAAAATATCCGGATACGTTCATCGGCTTCGGCAGCGTCGATCCGTGGAAAGGCAAAATTGCCGTCAACGAAGTGAAGCGTTGCGCGGACATGGGATTGCGCGGAATGAAATTCCAGCAGGCCGCCCAAGGCTTTAATCCCAATGACGAGCGCTTCTTTCCAATGTACGAGGAGATCGTCAAACTCAACTTGCCCGTGATTTTTCACACCGGCACCACCGCTGTCGCGGCCGGCTCGCCCGGCGGAAAAGGCATCACCCTCGAATATTGCAAGCCGATTCCCTATATCGACAATCTCGCCGCCTGGTATCCCGAAATGCGAATCATCATGGCGCATCCCTCGTGGCCCTGGCATGACGATCAATTGGCTGTGCTGCGCCACAAGGGCAACACCTACATGGACCTTTCTGGCTGGGCGCCCAAATATTTTCCCGCGTCAACGGTTCACAACATAAATACACTTGTGCAGGACAAGGCTTTCTTCGGTACCGATTTCCCCATGATGACTCCCGAACGCTGGCTGAGTGAGTTTGCCGAACTTCCGCTAAAGGATTCGGTGCGGCCGAAAATTTTGCTGCTCAATGCCGCGAAGTTTTTGGGAATAGAAGTACCCGCCGCGCAGCCCGCGGACTAGGGCCTTCCACTGAGTCATTCTCACGGGACAGTCCGCTCAGAATGACGGCGTTGCTTGTTTGAGGGGGCGCTGTCGAACTTTTGCCTAAGGGCGCTCGGCGGCAAGCACGCGAGGAATTCCTGCAAGATCGTTGGTTACGCTTACATTTACCCAGTGGCGTTGCGCCGCCAGAATGGCGCGAACGGGTTGGGCCGAGTCATACCCCAGCTCGAGCACCAGTACGCCACCTGATCGAAGCAATTCGCCGGCCTGTTTAGTCAGACGCTCGTATACTTCGATGCCGGATGGGCCGCCGAAAAGGGCCGCGTGAGGTTCGTGCTCGCGAATCTCGCGCGCCAGTGTCGCCGCGTCATTTTGCGCCACATATGGCGGATTGCTGACGATCAAGTCAAATGATCCCGGCGAGGACACAGGCTTAAGTAGATCGCCCTCGAGAAAGCGAATGCGGCTCGCAACGCGGTGTCGCGTAGCGTTGCGAAGCGCCACTTCGAGCGCCGCAGCGGAAATATCCGTCGCGAAGATCTCAGCGTGGGGCAGTTCATGCGCCAGGGCCACCAGCCAGACAGCCTGAGCCGGTACCGACGTCGGCGATCCGCAGCGGCGGACTTGGTTCGCCCGTGTGCATGTTGATCTTGATGCCGCGCGGGCCGAGGCGTTCAAGCGCGACCTCGATGACGTGCTCTGTTTCCGGCCGTGGTATCAGAACGGCCGGGGTTACCTCGAACTCCAGTCCCCAAAATTCCTGCTTGCCGGTGAGATATTGTGTGGGCTCGCCCGCCGCTCGTCTGGCGATCAATCTAAAGTATTCTCGCGCCACGGAAGCATCGAGTTCGGCCTCCGGATGCGTGTAGAGCCAAGTGCGATCGCGGCCGAGCGCGTGCATCAGCAGCAGTTCGGCGGCAAGCGTGGATGAGGGAACGTTGGCCGCACGCAACTGCATCATCCCGTCTTTCAGCGCCGCACGCACATCCGTCGCAACGGAATGCGGCGCACCATGTAGATCATTTGGCATTATTTGGCCCACCGCCGAAATCCCCGGCTCCGGCTTTCTCTCGTTCCAATCGCTTGCTGAGTTCGTCCAGATCGGCCACGAACCAGTATTGATTGCCGCGATTCGCCTCGCGCACAAAATCCCTCAGGGACTTGCTCTCCGCTACATGACGAGAGATGTCGCCAAGAATCGCCACGCGCACTCGGTACATTGCGAACCTTTGGATCACCTCACCCGCTATGCGCGTTTCCAACCGAAAGAAATCGTCACCGAGGCGCTCGATGGGAATCACGATGAAATTTGCTGCGCCCGGTCCACCGGCCTCACTGATCAGGTCGACAGCATCACGATCACTGCGCAGCTGGGGTCCTTCCACCGCGCATTCGTAGATGCAGACTCCGTGCAATTCGTACGATTGGGCCGGCATGATTTTCGGGAATCTCCTGAAGCGAAAAATTCTGGATGCGGTAAGGCAGCGCGAGGACGACGCCGATTTACGCTGCGTCCGCGTCGGCGCCTGCGTCGAGCTCTTGTTTCAGGCGCTCCGATTCGAAATGCGTAACCAACGCGTCTACAAGCGGGCTCAACTTACCGTCCATCGCATCAGTAAGCTGATGAACTGTAAAGTTTATGCGATGGTCGGTGATTCGATTCTGAGGGAAATTGTAGGTGCGGATTTTCTCCGAGCGGTCGCCGGTCTTGATCTGCCCGCGACGCTCGGCTGCCAGCGCCTGATGCTGCTTCTCCTGTTCCATTTCATATAGCCTTGTGCGTAGCACGCGCATGGCTTTGGCGCGATTCTTTATTTGCGATTTTTCGTCCTGCTGCGAAACCACCAGGCCGCTGGGAATATGGGTGATGCGCACGGCTGAGTACGTGGTGTTCACGGATTGGCCGCCGGGGCCGGACGAACAGAACGTATCGATGCGCAAATCTTTCGGCTCGATCTTGATATCGATTTCGTCCGCTTCGGGAAGCACCGCCACGGTTGCTGCGGAAGTGTGAATGCGGCCTTGTTGCTCGGTTGCGGGTACCCGCTGTACGCGATGCACGCCACTTTCGTACTTCAGCCGCGAGTACACTTTGTTGCCCTGAATGGCGGCCACCACTTCCTTCATGCCGCCCACGGGAGACGCGGAACTTTCGAGAATCTCCACGCGCCAGCGCTGCGATTCCGCATAGCGCGAATACATCCGAAAAAGCTCGGCGGCAAAAAGCGCCGCTTCGTCCCCGCCGGTGCCGGCGCGAATTTCAAGGATCACGTTCTTCTCGTCGTTTGGATCCTTGGGCACGAGCAGCAGTTTCACTTCGCGCTCCACGTTTTCGCTGCGGGATTCGAGCTCGCGCTGCTCGTCGTGCGCCATCTGTTTCATCTCGGCGTCTTCCGATTCGGCAAACATCTGCTTGGCACCTTCGAGGCCTTTTTCGATTTCCTTCCATTCGCGATATTTCGCGACGATTTCGCCCAGTTCCGAATGCGTTTTGGCGAGCTTCTGGTAGCGCGCCGAATCGGCATGCACTTCCGGCGAGGAAAGTTCGCGCGTCATCTCGTTGTAGCGCGATTCGATTTGCTCGAGTTTTTCGAAAAGCGTTAATTTCGCCATAAAGCAGCTCGATTCGGGCCTGCGACTGCCATCTGATGCAAAATTTGTAAAAAGGGATGCGAAGGCCGCTGTGGCTTGGCCAGGGCGGGAAAGAGCTAATGGAATCGAGAGTTCATGCCAACAACACCTAATTGAAGGATAAACGGAACCGGTCTACGAGTCAAACTCAACCCTGGAATTGTTCCAATAGATCAGGGCGGTTACGCAGAGTCTTTTCGAGTGCCTTCTCCGCCCGCCAGCGCCGAATTTCCTGATGGTTCCCGCTGATCAGCACCTCGGGAACGTCCCAACCGCGATATGACTGAGGTCGCGTGTAATGGGGGAAATCCAGAATGCCGCGTTCCGCAATTCGCAGTTCGCTGCCCATCATTCGGCCCGCTTCCCTTCCTCGGGTAGCACGGGACCGATTATCCGGCACAAGGTCGATTTCGCATGTGGACTCGCTAAAGGATTCATTCACGCTGGAATCCTCGTTCCCGAGAGCGCCGGGAATAAGCCGCGTCACAACGTCCAGAATCATCGCGGCGGGTAGTTCGCCGCCCGAGAGGACAAAATCGCCAATCGAGATTTCGTCGGTGGCCAGGTGATCGGCCACGCGCTCGTCGACGCCCTCGTAGCGCCCGCAGACCAACACGATGCGATCGAGCTTTGCCAATCCTCGAGCGGCTTCCTGCCGGAAAACTTTGCCCGCAGCCGAAAGCAATACAATCGCCGTTCCGGGCGGCGCAAAGCCGCCCTCATTTCCACCGGTACAGCCTTCGGCGCCGACCAAAGACGCGACCGCCTCAAATATCGGCTCGGGCTTCATCACCATCCCCTCGCCGCCACCGAAGGGCCTATCGTCCACCGTGCGATGCCGATCGTGCGTGAAGTCGCGCAGATCGTGGACGCGCGTTTCGATCAAATTGGCTTCGCGCGCCCGGCGCACAATTCCGTGATCGAGCGGCCCGCGAAAGAAATCGGGGAAAATCGTGACGATGTCGAATCGCATGTCTGCCTATCGTACCCCAGGAATCGCGTTGCTTTGCGGCATTCGGCGAGGTATTGCTGCGCTGCGGAATCTCGGCTGACTGGGCGTAGTACGAGGATACGAAAGAATCTTTACACAAGGGGGTGGTTTCGCGCAAGTACCTGTTGGTGTAAAGAAAAATCGTCTACGGTGACAAGGCCCGGAGGGCTCAAAACGACCATTTCCCGATGGATCGTGCCCGGGCGTTGCCGCCCGCCCGCGAGCAGTCTATGATGCTTATTCCGCCGGTACGGCGCGCGATGAATCGGAACAAGAACTGCCGAGTTCGACCGCGGCCATAGCGAATCCAAGCAACCACAGGGGGAACGGGAACTAGAATGGCCAATCAACCCAACGAACCGGCGCGTCCCGCGGCAGCCGCGCCACCCCACCTGAAAAAGCGCCATCCCGGGCGTTAAGCACTTGATCGCGGTAGCCAGCGGAAAAGGTGGCGTAGGCAAACCACCGTAGCGGTGAACCTTGCCGTGGCGCTCAAAAACCTAGGCGCGGCGGTCGGCTTGCTCGATGCCGACGTTTACGGCCCCAACGTCCCCATCATGCTCGGCACCACCGAGCAACCCAAGATGCTGGACGAGAAGACCATCATTCCCGTGCAGGCTTACGGCGTGAAGATAATCTCGATGGGCCTGCTCAATCCGGGCGACAAGCCCCTCATCTGGCGCGGCCCGATGCTCCACAGCGTGATGCAGCAATTCCTTCGCAGCGTGCGCTGGGGCCAACTCGATTACTTGATCGCTGATTTGCCGCCCGGCACCGGCGATGTGCAGTTGAGCCTGATCCAAAGCGTGGCCGTAAGCGGAGCCATCATCGTGACCACACCATCGCTGGTCGCGCTGGCGGACGTCGCGCAAGGCAGTGGAGATGTTCCGCCAGGTGAACGTCGAAATCCTCGGCGTGGTCGAAAACATGAGTTACTTCTCCTGCCCGCACTGCCAGGGCAAAATCGACGTGTTCGGCCACGGCGAAGGTGAGCATATGGCCAAGGTATTCGACATCCCATTTCTCGGCGAAATTGAGATCGATCCTCAGATCCGCATCGGCGGCGACACTGGAAAACCGGCCGCGTCGCTTGGTGAGGATGCACCGGCGCAAAGAGCATTTACGCCATGGCCCGCAAGGTAGCTGCGCGCGCCGGTGCTGTGGCGGATGCCGCGTCAGCCCCCACGGTGCAGATCCTCTAGCAGCCCGCCCGGAGGCGCAAATCGCCCTCTTGGATGTAGGGATAAAATCCAGAGCAGCACACGTAACTTCGATGTACACTCCCGGTCAGCCTGAGACTCGACACCTCCGGCCGCTTGGGGTGGAGTCGTACATGAGCGTCCCGACCTCCTGCAGACGCCTTCGAGTCTGCCTCGTGTTCTTGTGTGGCACCGTTGTGGCTGGAACCATACTCCTCCCAGCCAATCGAGTTCTAGCGCAATCCTCGCAAAATTCCCAAACAGCGGCCTCGCCGGCTGCTGCACCGGCGCCCGCCCCAACCGGCCAGACCCAATCGCCCTCCGCTGACGCGCCCGAAATGAGCGCACAGGATGCCCCGGTGCCTTTGCGCGTGCGAGTCAACCTCATTCCCGTCAGAGTGGTCGTGCGCGATACGCAAGGCCACGCGGTCGCGAACCTGCATAAAGAGGATTTCCAGCTCTTTCAGGATGGCAAGCCTCAGGAAATTTCGAATTTCGCGGTTCAGACGCTGGACTCTCTCTCCCGGCACGTTGTCCAGCCGCAGGCGGTATCCACCGGAGGTTCCAGCGAATCTAAACCCGCAGCGTTCCTGCCGCCCTCGCGCTTCGTGGCGTTTTTATTCGACGATCCGCACCTCAATCTGCAAGACCTGATGCAAGCGCGGATTGCTGCCGGCCGCTACCTGGACGCTTCGCTCACGCCCACGGATCGCGTCGCGGTATACACCGTTTCCGGCCAGGATCAGATGGATTTCACGGACGATCGCGTCAAGCTCCACAAAGCTCTTCTACAACTGCTGCCCGCGCGACATCGCAGGCACCGCCCACTCCGATGTACTCGACTGCACGCCGATGGATTTCAATGAAGCCGACCTGATTCAGAACCAAAATGACGCGCAGGCTCTCGCTGTGGCCACACAAGATACTCTGCAATGCGATGCGCAGAACGATCCGACTTTGGCTTCGGCACTCGCCAGCGGCCAGGTGCCCCCTGCGTGCACTGTCGCGCGCACAGGGTCAAGTGGCGGGGATGGCTCTTCGCATTGAGGAGCAAGGTGTCCAGCAATCAGCTGTCCGTCTTTCGCCGCATCCAGGAAATCATTGACCGGATGGCCGCGCTCCCGGGACAGCGCAGCATCGTGCTGATTTCTCCTGGATTCATTTATCCTACTCTGGAGATTCAGTTTTCGCAGATCGTGGATAGTGCGATCCGCGGCAGCGTGTTCATCAACGCACTGGACGCACGCGGCCTTTATACTCCTCAGCTCGGTCCTGATATTAGCGAGCACACCAACGATCCGAATCCCTTCGCTGCAGGTGTTCGCACTGGCTGGAGCCTTTCCGGCCAGGAGCGCCAGGTGGACACGCTTTTGTATCTCGCCGCGGATACCGGCGGGTATTCGTTTCGGAACAACAACGATCTGGGAGAAGGTCTACGGCAGGTTGCTTCGGCGCCCGAGGCTTATTACTATCTCGCCTTTGTCCCCGAAAATTTCAAGTTCGATGGCCATTACCACTCGCTGAAAGTTGCCCTCCGCACGAAGGAAAAATTTACGATCCAGACCCGCCGCGGCTATTACGCGCCTCGCCACGGCGAGACTCCCGCGGATGTCGCCAAGCGCGATATCGAAGATGCGGTTTTTTCGCAGGAAGAGCAGCACGGATTGCCGGTGGCGCTGCAGACCCAGTTCTATAAGACCGATGCCGCGGACGCTAAACTCGCGGTTCTCGCCCATGTCGATTTGGCGCACATGCATTTCGAGAAGGCTGACGGCCGCAACCAGGATAATCTCACCGTCGTCGCCGCGCTCTTTGACCGCAACGGCAACTTCATCACCGGCACGGAGCGAACTGTTCAGATGAAACTGCGCGACGAAACGCTTGAAAGATTGAGTCGCACAGGCGTGACTGTGCGCACCAACTTCGACGTTAAGCCTGGCGATTACGTCGTACGCCTGGTTGTGCGTGATTCCCAGGCCGCTCTGCTTTCCGCCGAAAACGGTGTGGTTGAAATTCCTTACTAGGAGGCCGCCATGAACCTGAGCTGCGAAAGAAAAATACGAATTTTGGCCGCCGCGCCGCTGCTACTCGCCTCAGCCTGGTTTGCCTGCCTGATGCTGGCTCCCCGTGCAATCGTTCGCGCCCAACAATCCGCGCCTCCGGCAACTCCTGCTCCCGCCGCGCAGCCTCCCGCCGTCACGGAAAATGTTCTGCGCGCGCAGTCGCGCGTCGTCCGCGTCGATGTGATCGTCACCGATAAAAAAGGGAAATACGTTCACGATCTCACCGCCAAGGATTTCCACGTTTTCGACAATGATAAGGAGCAGCCCATCGTCAATTTCTCCTTCGGCTCGGAAAATTCCTCCGTGTCGCCGGAACGCCATTACATGATTTTGTTTTTCGATGATGCCACCATGAGCATTTCGGATCAGCCGCGCGCGCGCCAAGCCGCTCTGAAATTTATCGACGCCAATGCCGGCCCGGATCGGGTGATGGCCGTTGTCGATTTCACCGGCGCCCTGCGCATCGTCCAGAACTTCACTGCCGACGCTGAACGCCTGAAGAAAGCCGCCGCCACCTTTAAGCCCTCGGTTCTGGCGTCGGATGATTCGATCGGCGGGAGCGGCGTGAGATGCGAACTCCGCTTCTCCGGCCCTTTTTCAAACCCAGGACGACTTCGGTGCGCATACCTTCCTGCTCGCAATCCGAAGCCTGGCCCGAAATCTCGCCGCAGTGCCCGGACGCAAAAGTCTTGTGCTCTTCACCGGCGGCTTTCCGCTCACCCCGGAAACGCAAGCTGAACTGGCTGCCGCCATATCAGCCTGCAATCAGGCTAATGTGGCCATTTATCCCTTGGACGTTCGCGGCTTGATTGCGCCCGGCGTAAGCTTCAATCCCTGGAATGGCGTTGGCAGCCCCAATCCGTTTGCCGCGCAGGCGAGCGCCCAGCCTCGCCTCGTTCTCGCCGCTTACCCCGCTCCATCGCCAGTCGCTGCTCCTGAGCCCGCCGCAGCGTGGTGGAGGAGGTCGCGGTAGGCAGGCGGCGGTACAGGAGGTACCGGAGGAGGCGGCGGGGGACGCAGCGCTCCAGTCGCCGGCGCTCCCGGCAGTGGCGGCACTCGAGGCGCTCCACCCGCCGCCCCTCCACCTGGCAGCTTTTCTCCCAACATGTACGGGCGGTGGCCCATGACAACGCCTCAAATGATTATTCCCACGCTCCCCGAAACGCGGCTCAACCAACCAGGGCGTCCTCTACGCGCTCGCCGCGGGCACCGGCGGCTTCCCGATCTACAACACCAACGACCTGCTAGGCGGCCTCGCCAAGATTGCAGACGAGCAGAACGAATATTACTTGCTCGGCTATTCTCCGTCGGATGAACTCGATGGCTCGTGCCATACCCTGCGCGTCAAGCTCGATCGTCACGGCACGAGCGTCCGCTCGCGCACTGGATACTGCAACGCAAGAGCGAAAGACTTCCTCAAAGGCAAGCCGGTCACGAATCAGCTCGAAGCCGTTGCTGTCGGCAAGTCCGCGGGCTCAGTCGGCGGTTCTCTCGAGGCGCCATTCATCTACACTTCGCCCAACCAGGCTCGCGTGGACGTCGCCATGGAAATCCCCTCCTCCTCTGTCACCTTCTCCAAGGAGAAGGGCAAATACCACGCTGTCATCGACGTTTTGGGCATCGCTTCGCGCCCCGACAGCTCCGTGGGCGCCCGCTTCAGCGACGAAGTCGTCCTCGACTTAGAAAAAGATGAATGGAAGCGCTTCACCGCGAAGCCCATGCGTTACGACAATCAATTCGAAATCTCTTCCGGCCAATACCGCCTCACCGTGGTTCTTTCCGCCGGAGGCCAGAGCTTCGGAAAGTACGAAGCTCCGCTCGCGATCGATCCCTACGACGGCAAGACATTTACCCTTAGCGCCCTCGCACTCAGCGACCAGGTTCAGGCCGCGGCCGGCCTGGGTGGCGCGCTTGAGGCCGACCTCCTTTCCGATCGCATGCCGCTGCTCCTGAAAAATATGGAAGTGGTCCCGTCCGCCAGCAACCATTTCAAGCGCACAGATTCTGTCGCCGTCTACGCCCAGCTCTATGATCCCGGACTCGCCACCGCCACTCCGCCGACGCTTCACGTCTCGTATGTGATCATCGATGTGAAAAGTGGAAAACCTGTCGCGGTCGGCAACGATATCGACCCTTCCACCTACATGGAAAAAGGGAGCCCGGTCCTTCCAGTTGGACTCAAAGTACCCGTCGATCAACTCCCGCCCGGACCTTATCGGATTGAGATACAGGCATATGACGGGTCGGGCGTCCGCACCGCTATCCGGCACGTGGATTTCGACGCGGAATAGAAGCCTCGCCGTTCATTGTTTGATACCATGTGTCGCCGGGATATCTCTGCGCCTGGCCGATTCGAGCAATATCCAGCTGACAAATTTCAAGATGCGAGGTTCTCCATCGGTGGCCAAATCGCGTTCGTCCGGCGCCAGGCGCGCAAAATCTGCATCGCCAAAAGCCGCCCGTCCAACCGGTAAGAAGCTGAAAATCGCTCTCGCCGGCTTCGGCACCGTGGGCCGTTCGGTCGCGAAGATTTTGTGTAAGGACAAAGATGGCCCGCTCCTCCTCACGCACATTTACAATCGCAATATCGAAAGGAAAAAAATCGGAGGCTTTCCAGCCCACGTTCGGTGGACTGCAAACGTCGAAGACATCTTTTCCTCTGACGCCGATGTGGTTGTCGAACTCATCGGTGGCCTCGAGCCCGCCGGAGACTGGGTGCGCCGCGCGCTGCGCGCTGGAAAATCCGTGGTCACCGCGAACAAGCTGCTTATCTCGGAGTCCGGTTCAGAACTGCTTGACCTCGCCCGAAAAATGGGCCGCCGCCTCGAGTTCGGCGCCTCCGTCGCTGGAGGTATTCCCGCCATCGTCGGCATCCAGGAAGGCCTCGCTGGGGACCGTCTGCACAAGATCGCGGGCATCCTCAATGGCACCTGCAATTTCATTCTCACCAAAATGGAGTCCACCGGAGCGACCTTTGTCGCCGCGCTCAAGGAAGCGCAATCGCTCGGCTATGCCGAGGCCGATTCGAGCGCCGATGTGGATGGAAGCGACGCGCGCGCCAAGCTCGTGATTCTGATCCAAGCCGGCTTGCGCCTGCGCGTTCGCAGCGAGCAAATCCCTTGCCGCTCGATCGCCTCCATCGAAGCCGCCGATTTCATGTATGCGAGCGAACTCAAGAGCGCGATCCGGCAGATTTCGATCGCGCAGAAAGACACTTCGAAAGGAGTGCGGCTGGCCGCCGCCGTTCAGCCCGCGCTCGTTCCCGCTGCTTCGCTGATCGCCCACGCCCAGGGCAGCCAGAACCTGGTCACCGTCACCGGCGAATTCGGCGGCCGGACGATTTTTTCCGGAAATGGAGCGGGAGGAGATCCCACGGCCGTCGCGGTGATTTCGGATCTGCATTCAATCGCACGCAGCACGAGCGCAACTCCGGAATCTTTGCCGGGCTCTCCGGAAGTGCCGGACTCGGTCTCGGGCGATTTTACCGTTCCTCACTATCTGCGTTTCGTGGTGCGCGATAATCCCGGCATCGTGGCCGCCCTAGCCACTATCCTCGCGAAATATCAGATCAGCATAGACGCGCTTCTGCAAAAACCGGGCTTCCCGCATTCCGCTCTGTCTTTCGTGATGACCCTCGAAGCCTGTGACAGCGCGGTGCTGAATCGCGCTCTGGCGGAAATCGCCCGCCTCGATTTCCACGTTGAGCCGCCGCTTTGCCTCCCGATATTTGCGGATTGAGGCCGCGATGACCCAGCCCCAAATTGATACAAACGCTTTTCACCAATTCGAGCACGATGGCTGGGAACAGGCCTCGGACGACTATCACCGCTACTTCGGCAGCCTCACCTCGCAGACTATCGGCCCTCTGCTTGACGCCGTCTCAGCCGAACCCAAAACCAATCTCCTCGATATCGCGAGTGGCCCGGGATACGTGTCCACCGAAGCGCAGCGCCGCGGATGGACGCCGCTGGGCGTTGATTTCTCCGAGGCCATGGTGGCGATGGCGCGCAAGCTTTATCCCGCGATTGATTTTCAGGTCGGTGACGCGGAGGCCCTTGGTTTTCCCGATTCGCAATTCGCTGCGGCGGTGATGAACTTCGGCATCCTTCATCTTGCCCAGCCGGAAGCCGCCGTTCGCGAAGCTTATCGCGTGCTGCATCCAGATGGGCTTTTCAGCTTCACCGTGTGGGCCAAGCCGGAGGAAGCTCTCGGATTCGCCATCGCGTTGGATGCCATTCGCGAATTCGGCGATCCGAACATCCAGCTCCCCGCTGGTCCACCGTTTTTCCGATTCAGCGAACGCGCCGAATGCGTGCGAATCCTCGAAAACGCCGGATTCGAACAGGTCGTTATCGTGCAACTTCCTCTCGTTTGGAAATTGGCATCTTCGGCGAACGTATTCGAAGCCTTCTACAGAGGCTCGGCGCGGACCGGCGGGCTGCTGCGCGCGCAACCTCCTGCGGCCTTGGCGAACGTTCGCGGGGCGATCGAAAAGCATGCTACCGCCTATGCGCGAACCCCAACCCAGCTCGAAATCCCGATGCCCGCCCTCGTAGTCTCCGCCCGCAAGCCCCGCTCACGGTAGCCAGCAGACGAGTTCATGTCTTGGTCTCAATCGATCTTTGATTCGTCGCGATACATCACTTTGTGCCGCGTGCTTTTCACCCACGCATCGATCTGCGCGATGTTCATATAGTTTTCGGGGTTGAAGCGCTCCCAATTCATGATCTGATTCAAGGTTTTCTTCCAGCGCTTGTACGACGGCTTCAACGGTGGCCCGAAACACATCACGTCGATAATCGCAAGCTCCTTCGGTACGCCGAGGAGAGGTCCTATTTCCCCTTGAATGGTTTCCTGGCCGATCGCGGTGATCCACCAAACCGCGTAACCCAGCGCCGCCGCCGCAAGATGTGCTGACATCGTCGACGCCGCCACCGACTGCAGCAAAATGCGCTCGGCATTTTGTTGGTACAGCTTATCTTCGGCCGATCCATCCATCAAAACGGGGAACGCGCGGATGAATCTGTAATCGCAGCACACCACGATCAGGCCGGGTGCGGTCCTCACGCCTCTGTAATTTGGCGTCGGGAAGCCCATTTTCAGCTGTGCGCGGTGCTGCTGCTCGTCGAGAAAACACTTCGTCAGCGCTTCACGGATCGTAGGATCGTTCACCACGATGTAATGCCACGGCTGGGCGTTCGCACCGGAGGGAGCGTGACGCGCCGCTTCCAGAATCATCTCGAAATGCTGCTTTGGGACTTTGTAATCGGCCACAAACTCGCGGTTGGTCATCCGGTTCCGGACAACCTCCATCAAAGCCTCGTAGCGGTCCACATTGTTGAATTGTTCGATATCGACAGGCGTCGAAGTCATTTCTTAGTTCTCCTTCCGGCAATCAGGCCAAGCAGTCCTTCCAGTTGCCGAACCGCTCTCCCAAATGAGCGCAGATAGACCCACGAAAGCGAGAATCGACGCTAAGGTGCGGTATTACGCGCCCAAGCGAGCCCTACTGTGGGTCGGCAGCTGGCTGAGCAGCCTGAACATTTTCTGTAGAGAAGCGGGAATGTTGGAGGCGATACCCGTCCCGTGTTCGAATGTGGTACTTCTTGTGCTGCCCGTTCCTAAGTTTTACGGCGATGGTGCGCCAGCCGCGATTGGGATTCGGCTCGGGGTAGTAGCTCAAAGAATAGAGATGACCCAAATCGTCCCGGATCGATGCAAACGCGTTTTGCTCGTCTTTCCAATTGTTAGCAAAATACACTTTTCCGCCGGTAGCAGCCGTCATACGCTGAAATACCGCATTGGAGATCGGCTCCAGGTGCGCCTCTTGGGTACTTACCATGTAAATTGTCGTTCCAGTCGATTGTGCTAGCTCGGCTACTTCTTCCGGAGGAACCATGCTCGCGTTGTCCGGGCCGTTTGAAAAGACAACGATCACCTTTCTTCCGGTAAGGTGGGCCGCGTCCTTCACTGTCAGCAACAGGCAATTGTAAAGCGCCGCATCGTCTCCCGCCACCGTCGTGCGCACACCCTGCAAAATCTGCGCGCGATCGGAGGTGAGCAACGCTGCTCTGGAGAGGTCCCGGCTATACGAATAGACGGCAATTCGGTCCGCCGCTTCGAGGGAGCGAACGAAATCAACGATAGCATCTTGCGCGAACACAAAACCGCGATACATATAGTTGCTCGTGTCGAAAAGAACGAAAACGTTTGCGCCTCCCACTAGAGAAGTCAGCTCACCCCCAGACACGCGTGCGCTGGAATCCTTTGATTGGTTTGGAGCGTCTGAAGCCGCGGTGCCTGCCGGTCCGGCGCCTGCTGGCCCCGCTCCCAGCAGCACTCGGACCGATTCGTCTCCTTCTCCAAAAGTGGCAATCTTCTGCGAAATTCCGTCCTCGGTAACAACGAAATCTTCAGGGTGCAGCCCGGTAATGTAGCTCCCTTTGTTGTCGGTCACAGCCACATTCAATTGCACCAGATCGACGGTGACGTTGATGGGCGGCGGCCCGCCTTCCTGAGTGAACGCCAGGGCTGCGGAGAAAAGCGGGAGTACCACGATGCCGACAAGCAGAGGAAGTCTTTTGAGCATAACGGTCCTCAATATTTTAGGCTGCCACACATTCGTCAAGCTGGACAGGCTAGGATCCAGATCCCTCGCGCGCCCGAACACAAACCACCTAAGGCTGAGTTGGGCCCTTATCCCACCGGAGCGAAGCAAACTTGCCCTGCCGAAACTCTTCTCCCGTCTCTCGCATTGCACGCAGTATTGCCGGCCAGTCATTCAGATCGGTGGCGAAGATCTTCGCGACCATGTGAACCGTCAGCTCGGGGACCAGCCGATTAAGCGTCTCAGGCTGATAGCCCATCTCGTCGGCCAAGCGGGCCCAATACAGATTCGTGGAATCCCACGTTTCGGCAAATAGCCGGCTGGAATATCCGGCAAACATGGGAAACAACCTCACATTCAGCAATTCGCGAGAATTCGTCCGCGCCAATGTTGGATGCGGCACGCCGAAATCCTGTGACAACCTGTCCCAGTTGAGCTCCGTCGGGTTCGCGCGAGCTAGATTTGCCAATTCTCGTCCCGCCGGCCCCCACGAATTCGTGTCGCCGGGGAATTTCTGCCGAAACTCAGCGGTCAAATAGAATGTGTCGGCCGGCGTGATCTGAAGAGACGCCTCCTCCGCATCCCCCTCTCGCAGGGTATCTTTCACCTGCGCCAATCTCAGAGGGGATATTCGGTCGGAAAGGAGCATCGTTACTTTACTGCGCAACTCTTCGTTTTCCGCGGAGGCCGCTACGAGTTCTTCTCCCGCACGCTGATAGAGTGCGATGGCGTGCAGCTCATTCCGGCTCACGCCCCACCACCGTGGCACAACGGCGCTCGTTAAAACGGACGGCACCAGATCCGACCAGATCAGCGCCTGCACGTTTTCCGGCGAAATGAAATCTTCCTCCATTTTTGCCAGGACGTAAGGTAAGTTCGCGAGCGATCCAACTAGATGAGCGCCACCGCCGGCCGCAGATCCTGCCCCGAACAAACGCGCAGTCTCCCAAAGGGATCCTTCCATTCCCATGATGGTCTCTCCCGAGAAATCGTGGGATCGAATTACGAGAGAGTTGTTGTGAAGAGCCTGAGCCCCGGGCGGCTGGTAATAGGCGTAGCTGAAACCCACCAATGTGTCCCGGAGGAAAGGAGCAAGTTCTCCCCGAGCTTCTTCCAACTGTGCGCTGGAGGCAGGCTCCTTCAAAACCTTTCCAATATTGGTCCGCATCTCCAAGTCTGTATGGCGATTGTTGTAAGTTCCCGCTGTAAACTCCGTTCTCTCCCTGTGAGTAAAGATCGGCTGCGGCATTTGGAATTCCGTAAGTTGCTCGGCCAGCGGAACCAGCTTATCGCTCGCGCCACTCCCCGCAGATGCTTGCTTCATCGCACTCAGCCCGTCGTTAAGGGTCACTAGAGTATCGAGGGAAACGAGGCGCTGGTCGTCCAGCACCACGCGAATCCGGTCAGCCAACTCCCTGTGGATTCGCTGACCCTCCGGGCTCGCCTGGCGAGGACCCGCCATCAAATCGACGATTTCGTCCTGCGAGATCTTTGTTTCGCCCGTAGCGGCGCGCAGTATTTCGGCCAGCGATGCGTGCCCTGCATCGAAAAGCTGCGTAGCCGAATTGATATGGGCAAAAGGCTTGATCATCGCCTGCCAAGACTCGTCTTGCTCCTTTTCTGCAATCTCGCCCTGGCGCGACAGGATTTGCCACAGGCTCACATTCGCGTCAAAGATTCCCATCGCATTCCCGCGCAGCGTGCGGTCGGGGATCTTCCCTAGCGCTGAGGCGGTCCTTAGAAACAGCGAGATGGAAGCGTCGCCCAGCTCCGGAAATTCGGAAAAGATCAGGTACTGATCCTTGAATTCGGAGTACTTGCTGGCCATCAGTTCCACGGTTTCGGGGCTCAAGTGATGCCCTGCGGGCCTCCTGCCATCCAGCTCACTCAGGGCCATAAAGACTTCGGTTGGCCCTCCTTCCCCGCGAACCCGGGAGAAAGTAATCAAGGTTTCCAGGAACCCTTCGGGATCGCTCCAGCTCTTGGACTGCAGGCCCGAGTTACGAGCGGTTTCGGAAGCGGCCTTTTGACCAACGACGCCTTTCCACGCTTGAAGACTTCCGGGCACGCGTGGATCGCCATTGGGTTCCCACTGAAGGCGAGTCATCAACACCAAGAGATCCGGGTCAGGCCGAAAGACTGACGCCATGGCACTGGGGGGAGCCTTTTTCCCCGAAGGGCTTCGTAGCAACGTCGCAGCCGCTGAGGTTCAACAAAGTGCGCTTGCTCTTCCGCAGGAATGCGCGACAGAGAGTCGAAGTACGCCGCTAGCCAACCGTTGTCCTTTGCCAGCAGTCGGGGCACGAATTCCGACGGTGATTCCGGGCTTGCGCCCACCAATTCTTTCCATGCCGATTCGGCCCCTGAGCCTCCGGGAACAACCACGCGTCCCGATCGAACCAGGAGGAAGCTTCCATAAAAGTCCAGCGAGCCGGCCAAGGGCTCCAGTTTCTTCAGACCTGGCGATCGCTGCAGCGCAACTCGAGTTTCCGGGTCCAGGTGGGCCCAGGCGTAGTAAATATGAGCCAGCACAGGATCGTGCAAAAGCGCATTGAGTAAATCTCGGCCCCCTTTATCCTTGTCGGCGTTCTCGCTTTCCTCCGTCCAATCGCGCTCCGCTAAGAGGACGGGCACCTGGGAGGTGGGGTATGCGTAAGCAAACGGTGCTCCACCCGATAGCGTCCTTTCGAGTTCAGACAGAGGGAACCCGGAGTCTGTGGTAAGGAACGCCCTTTGGGAATCTTCTGTCACCAGGAAAGTGTTGGCCTGTCCGCAGTCCGTCCGCGTCCTGTACCCGAGGACTTCCAGTAACAGCTTGGCGTTCTCACAATTGGAAGCATGAATCACGCCGTCGGGCCCCGCCAAAGCTGCCAGCTCTCTGGCCTGCTGTACGTACCGCCTCAATAGCAGCAGGAACTCGGTTGGCGTACCCCTGCGGCCCGGACCCGTATAGCCGATCAAGAAGATGTTGCGAGAGAGCAGCGGCAACACTTCATCGGGAGAGACCTTCTGGCTGATCGCCGCCATTCGCAAAAACGAACGCATGGGGCCTGGGATGGTAACCGTCGCCTGGGAGGAAGCTACGCCGCTTTCTTCAGACACACTCGAACGAGGGGAGGTAGCGCCCCAAACGGAGGGGCGCAGGCTAGCACAAACGCACAGCAGGAACACAAAAGGGACTGGAAGGTAAAGGCGGTGTTTCATCGCTGCCCCTCGCCCCGAAACTTCTCGATATCCCGCACTTCTCCTGCTGGGCGGAGCCGCGAGATTCGTCTTCCCTTAGCGCCGAAAGCCTAGCCCTCCTACCCCGTTGTGTCAAGTCACCGTTGTGTCAAATCACCTGCGCTTCCCCCCAGGCGAGCATCGCCTTACGCTGTGGTTGACTTGCCCTTGAATTGCGGCGCGAAAACTTCCTTCACAAATGTCTCGAACGAAGTTGGCGTCGTATTTTCCCGCGAGCGCTTATCGAGTGCGGCCATGTGTCCGGAATTGAGCGCCTCGTACATTTCCAGAAGCAGGTTCGCCACATTCTGAGACATTCCCGTGTCCGTCAACGCCTTCCGCAGCACGTCGTTTAGCAACTGCTTGTAAGCGAGGCCTGGTCTGCCAATCTCTTCGCCGACAACGGACGCGGCCTCGGCCATGCTGATATCCCGCTGTCCGAGAAGTTCATGTGTCTGCTGACCACTGAATCGAAGTCCGATCAGCGCTTGCGCCGCATATTCGCCAATGTCCCTGGTGGCGATCGTGGGAACCTTCAGGTCCGCCCGCAACGGACCCGCCGCCGCCCCCAAAGCCTTGATGATTCCGATTTGGGCCAGCGTGTTCTCCATAAAATTTCCAGCGCGCAGGTGCAGCACATTCAAACCGGATATCGCGTTCAGTTTCCGCTCCAGATTGTGCAACCCCACCACGGGACCCGTGCCCTGTGGCTTGTCCGCGCCGATGCTGCTCAACGAAATCGCATGCTTCACTTTCGCTTCCCGCAGCGCCGCCGCCACGGAATCCGTAATGCCGTCCTGCTCTTTGCGATAATCTGGGCTAGTCACGCTCGGAGGGATCATCACGAAGACGCCTTCCGCAGCTTCGAAACCCTTCGCCAGCGCCGTTCGCTCAGTCAGATCGCACACGAAAAGCTCCGCTCCGCGCGCTTTTAGGCGCTGCAACCGCTCCGCGCTTCTCCCCACCGCCCGAACTTTCTTTCCCGCGTCGAGTAGCTTCTCGGCCAGCACATGCCCGCAGTTTCCGCTTGCTCCGGTGATCACATACATAGCAATTCCTCCCTTTTTTTTGTTTTCAATCGATCTGTTTGGATTTGGCGAAGGTCAATCAGACGTTCGCGGCCCTCGCATCGGAGCCCGCGTTCGGTTGTCTGTGACGCCTTGCGATCGGGTAAGTCGTTAGCAGCGCGCTGGAGACGTTGCGATGGATGATTCAGTCAGTCGCTTTGGCAAAACGCGGGTTTTTAACCCCGCCGCAGGTTCATCAAGACGGCTTTAGCCGCTGAACCCGCGTATCTAGCGTTCCCACACAACCTAAATGCGGGACTCGCCCATTCTTCACCCGTTCCCCGGTCGAAATCAAGGTCACCCACGGCATTTCCCGCAAATTCGCGAGTAATGATACTCTCTGCGGCAGCGGCAGTCGGCGAACACTGCGGCGCGATTTAGATGGCCGCCTCTCTTCCGGAGCCCAGGATGAACGCTCTTTCCCGGACCATCATCGTTTTCCTATCCGCACTCACGGTGTCCCTGGCTCCAACCTTGTGCCAGGAAGAGCACCAACATCCGGCGCCGGAGAAACTCGGTGAAGCTTCCTTTCCCGTGTCCTGCGCGGACGAAACCTTTTTTCCGCAGCAGAGTAGGCAAACGAATGCAGGAGAGCCACACCCGCATTGGAACGGTTTCTGAACACCGGGCAAACAGGGACAAAACAAAGGGACGCGTCGCCGAGTTTTCCTCCGCTGGATGTCGGTGTCTTCCTGACAAGGCTGGAGCCAGGGACACCGTGAGGCGGATAGGAAAACCATGATGGTCCGGGAAAAGAGCGTTCATCCTGGGCTCCGGAAGAGGTGGCCGATCAAATCGCGCCGCAGCGTTCGCCGACTGCCGCTGCCGCAGAGAGTTCATTTCCCTCAAATTCGCGAGTAATGATACTCTCTGCGGCAGCGGCAGTCGGCGAACGCTGCACCCGATTTAGATGCCCGCCTCTCTTCCGGAGTCCAGGATGAACGCTTTTTGCCCGGACCATCATCGTTTTCCTATCCGCACTCACGGTGTCCCTGGCTCCAGCCTTGTGCCAGGAAGAGCACCAACATCCGGTGCCGGAGAAACTCGGCGAAGCATCCTTTCCTGTGTCCTGTTTGCCCGCTGTTCAGAAACCCTTCAACCAGGGTGTGGCTCTCCTGCATTCGTTTGCCTACTCTGCGGCGGAAAAAAGATTTCTCGATATCGCTCAGGACGATCCGAAGTGCGCCATGGCCCACTGGGGCGTGGCCATCTCCTATTACCACCAGTTGTGGGAACCTCCGATTGCACCGGAAGACTTGCAACGCGGACAATTGGAAATCACAAAAGCGGAGGCCCTCGGCGGCGCTTCCCCGCGCGAACAAGGCTTTATCGGCGCACTGGCCCTATTTTTCAAGGATGCGCCTCGTGTCCCCCATTCGACACGAGCGCTCGCCTATCAAAAAGCCATGGCCGCCGTCGCGGCTCGCAACCCGAATGACCGCGAATCCCAGATCTTCTACGCGCTCGCGCTGTTGGCGACTGCGTCCTCCACCGACCGAAACCACACGAATCAGAAACTTGCGGCTTCGATTCTCGAGCCCCTGTTCAAGCAGTATCCCCAGCACCCCGGCGTCGCTCATTACCTGATTCACGCATATGACAGCCCGGAACTCGCAAAGCGGGGATTACCGCGGCCCGCGCGTACGCGCAGATCGCTCCGTCAGCTCCTCATGCCCTGCATATGCCTTCTCACATCTTTACTCAGCTCGGGCTTTGGCAGGATTCCATCCTTTCCAATATCGCCGCGCGGGCTGCCGCTCATCAGCAGAAAGATATTGGCGAAGAACTTCACTCCATGGATTTTCTGATGTATGCGTATCTTCAGGCAGGGCGCAATGGCGAAGCCTCCCGGCTTCTTCAAGAGTTGCAGGAGATGCCGGACCTTCCGGTTAGCCAGTTCAAGGTGGGCTACGCCGCCACCGCAATGCCGGTGCGCTACGCCATCGAACGCCGTGAATGGGCTGAAGCGGCGGCGATTCCGCCGAAGCAGGGCAGTTCGCCCGAGGTCTGGCAATCACGTATTGGTGTCACGCGATTGGCCTGGCCCGCAGCGGAAAGCCGGATGCCGCGGCGCCGGAACTTCAAAAACTGAACCAATCGCTCAAGCAACTTCGCGAAAAAAACGACGACTATTGGGCCGCGCAGGTGGAAATCCAATTGGAAGAAGCCAAGGCTTGGATTGCCCATGCCGACGGACGACAGGACGAGTCCGTATCCATGTTGCGCGCTGCCGCGGAAAAGGAAGAGAGTTTGGAAAAGCGCCCAGTTACGCCCGGCACCATCATCCCGGCGCGCGAGCAACTTGCCGACCTGCTCTTGGAATTGAACCGGGCCCCCGTAGCTCTCCGGGAGTTTGAAGCGTCGCTCGCGAATACACCTGACGCCGAGGGGGTTTGTATGGTGCAGCACGCGCCGCGGAAATGGCTGGGATTCTGCGAAGGCCGGCGAGTTCC
>CAVRSO010000083.1:0-88472 GCA_963723845.1 uncultured Acidobacteriota bacterium | reverse complement strand
GCGCCCCACGAATGGTCCCGGCGGCGCGGGGAGGTTGTGCGGCGGGCCGCGACCACGCGGCGCAGCCGCTCCCGGAGGGCGACCGTCTCGAGCTCCGGCTCGACCCCCAGCCCCTCGGCCAGGGCGCGGCGACAGACCTCGTCATGCGCCAGCGCCGCCGCGCGCCGCCCGTCGCGCGCCAGCAGGGTCATCAGCGCGCGGTGCGCCTCCTCGCGCCAGTGATCGAGCGCCAGCAGGCGGGTGGCGCTGGCGATCCCCGCCTCCTCTCGCCCCGCCGCGGAGGTGGCGGTCGGTCAGCGCTTGCAGGGCCGCGAGCAGCCGGTCGCGCAGGTGTTCGCGCTCGAGCAGACTCCACTCGTCGAAGTCGGGAGCGTCGGGGAGGGCGAAGCCGGCGAGGAAGTCGTCCTCGAAGAGGGCGAGCGCGGCCCGCATGGGAGCCGGGTCGGGCGCGGCGGCGCCGGCCTCCACCCCGCCTCGAAGGCCGCGATGTCGAGCCAGATGCCGCGGCCGGAGTCGAGCCCGACCATGTCGCGGTCGCTGAGCAGGTGATCCCTGACCTGCCCGCGCAGCTCGGTCAGGACCTTGCGCAGGTTCGCGGCGGCGCTGTGCCCCGGCAGGTCGCCCCAGAGCAGGGTGGCGAGGTGGTCGCGGGTGTGGGAATGGCCCGTGACGGCCAGGTAGATCAGCAGGGCGGTGGTCTTCCGCCGCGTGAACGCCAGCGGCGACCCGGCCAGGGCGATCCGGGGCGGGCCGAGCAGGCGCAACCGCAACCCGCTCGCCATGTGCGCGGGCGGGAAGGCGGTGGGGAGGGACTGTCGGGGAATCTCGGTGGCAGGCTCGGGTGGACCGGTGCTGTCCATCGGGGTCTCCTCACACTCCCGGCCAGACACGACGGGAGGGGGAGGCACCAGGCGGACTATTCTCGAGGGTATATCCCAATAGCGGCAACGGCCCCCCCGAGGGTCGTGCATGTTCCCTGCTATCATGCCCCAACGGTGGACCGCTGTCCAATATCGACGCACCTCGTGCGCCCGGCATCCCGAGCGGGTACGACCGATGGCGACGTGAAACGGCCGGCCGACCCGCCGGGCGCGTCATCCATCTTCCGCCCCGCACATCGGCACCTCGCAGGCTTATTCCGCCACTGATGGCGCACCCCCCCGATTCCGATCTGGCGTGAGGGGGCCGGTCAGCTCCGGCGGGCGGATGAGCAGGCGCGGCAGCTGCCCCCGCTCGCGGACAGCCCGGGCCACGCTTCCCAGGGCGGCCCGGCGGAGCCCGGTACGACCGTGGGTGGCCATGACGATCAGCGCCCGCCCCGCTTCCTCTCCGGCTCGCAGGATCCCTCGACCGGCTCGTCTGGTCGCCCTTCGTACTCGATCGCCCCGCCAGTCTTCCCGAGCAGCGCGTCGGCCTGGTGGAGACATCGCCCGCCTGCGCCAGCAGCAGGGCCACATCCCCTTCGAGTGTGGGGACGGGTGCCCCGTCGCCCGCCACGATCGGGGCGCCGAGGACCTCCTCCCGCGTGACGGCGCGGACTCGCGCACCGACCGGCCCCCAGCGCGGCGGCGCGCCGGCTGGCCACCGGGGGCGCCGCCGCGGCGAAGTGCGAGCCGTCGGGCGGCACCACCAGCCGCAGCCCCGCGTCGGCCTGCTCGGGGAGGGGGACTTCGTGCCAGGCGCGCACCAGCAGGAGCGGCGCCGCCCGGGCGGTCGGACAGCCTCCGCGACGCTGCCGTAGGGCCGACGTCGGACGCCGGTGTGGCCGCGGGTGGCCATGACGAGCAAGTCCGCCGCGCCGCCTTGACGATCGCGCCCGTTGGTTCCCCAATTGGCACGTCGGTGGCCACCGCGCAGCCCAGTTCGCGCAGCGGCCCCGCTAGCTGATGGAGATACCGCTCCGCCTCCAGCACCCGCTCTCGCTCCTCCGCGGCCGGCGGGAGATTCGGCGGGCCGTGCCTGGGGACCGCCCGGACGAGCACGAGCCGAGACGGCACGTGCGCGGCGAGCCCTCGGCGAACGAACGGCGCGCTCCGCGGCGAACAGCGAACCGTCGAGCGGCACCAGGATCGTCAGTGATCTCTTCCTCCCTCTTCCCCCTACGCCGCCTTCCTGCTTTATTTCCCTCTCCCCCATCGAACCCGCCTCGTCTCCGGCAACCGCCAGCGCGGCGGGGCGCGGATGGAACGACCCCGACACTGCATGGGCTATCACTCGGCTTACCCCTTCGTCACCGGCGATGTGGCAGCGCGTGTGCGGCCGAGCCAGGCGCTCGCGGACGCCAGGGCCTGCGCGGTCGACGCGCCGAGGACCGTCTCCGCCGGCACGAGCCGCACCACGTCCTCCAGGTCGAGCTTGCCCGCGCGGCGCAGTTGCGCGCCCATCTCCGCGCCCACCCCGCTCAAGTACAACCGCCCCCCGACCTCGGCGAGCGTGTCGGCGTACTCGTCGAGCACCTCGATCAGCGTCGCGCCTACGCGCGTGCGCCCGCGCCTGGGCATGAGGGCTATCTTGCGCTCGTCGCCGACCTCCACGATACGCAACTCTCAGACCTGCTGTTATTCGAAGCCGAGCATCTCGACAAAGGGCCGATCGCGACGGCGCATCTACCGCTGCGTCTGCGCAATCAGGTGCACGGCAACTGGGTTGCGGCGGAAGAGTTGCAGTAAGCGACTCGATCGCGGCGCAATTCAATGGCGGGACTGCTGCAGGGCCACATCGCAATCATCACCGGCGCGGGCCGGGGATCGGCAAGGGAATCGCGCTGCGATTCGCGGCCGAGGGTGCGGCGGTCGCGCTAACCTCTCGCAATCAGACGCAGCTTGATCAAGTGCTCGCGCAAGTCGAGGTTGCAGGAGGAACGGGGCTGGCTGTCGCGGGGACGTCACCAATGCGGCAGATGTTGCGCGCGTGGCGCAGGCGACCGCGGAAAAGCTGGGCGGCGCAACGATCCTCATAAACAATGCGGGCATCGCGGTCCGTATGGTCCGGTAGGCGTGCTCGATCCGAGGCCTGGTGGGCGGCGCAGAAAGTTCACATCCTGGCGCCGTTTCTATTTATGTCCGCTGTGCTGCCGGGAATGATCGAGCGGCGCGCCGGACGCATCATCAATATTTCTTCTCCGCGCTGCCACATGTTGACGGCGAATCTTTCCGCCTATAGTCTCGGTAAAACTGCGCAAAACCGCCTCGCGGAACTTGTCGCTAATGAGGTAAAGGAATACGGAGTGAAAACGTTTGCGCTAGATCCCGGCTCGATCATGACGGAGATGGCCGACGAAACGATGGGTTCTCCGGACGCGCAACGTTGGGTGCCGAAAATGGTCGAGCGGCTGCATGAAATGAAGGGCAAGGTGGGGCCGCAGGACGGAATGGCTTGGTGTACGGACCGCTGCCTCGCATTTGCTGCGGGGCGATACGATGGGCTTTCCGGGCGGTACGTTGATCGAACGGACGATCCGGAAGAGATGCTTCGCAGGGTTCCGGCGGCTGGCTAGGAAACCGACTCTTGAGAGCGCGAGCCGCGCGGCACATGTTTAGGGTGCCGCGCGGCAAACCACGGGATTTCGCTACAGTCTAGTTAAAGGCCAGCTTTTTCCTCGCTACGAAAAACAAGCCCAGCAGACCTATCGCAAGGAGCGGGAGAGTAGACGGCTCGGGCGTAGTGCCAACCTCCATGTCAAAGACCAGATCGCCCGGCGGTCGCACGTCCCATGTGAGGGCGTGTTGCCCGTCCTTCGAAGGCGCGGCAGAGCCCTCCGGCTCAAGCACATAAGCGTAAGTGCCAGAGGGACCTACTGCCTTCATGCAGGGAGCAGACGTTGGCTGGCAGGCAAACTTGAAATAGGTGCCCGCGCGGGACGTGTTCCAGTGGGCTTCTGATACCGTCGCTGCCCATTCTGGATTGTCGAATTGAACGCGCACATCCGCAGGCTTAACGGATTTCATGCCCGGGAATACGGCGCTCGATGAAAATGTCAGCGTGGTGGTGGGATAGGAAAGAACCTTGGGAATTGTGACGCTATACTTTGTCTGGCGAGCGCTCGAAACAGAGGGCATCAAGAGAGCGGCCAGAGCAACGAGGGTCATTGCGATCATCCGCGTCTTCATTTTGGGTTTCTCCTTATCGGCATTCGATCAGCGGGGAGAGCGGATGGTATACCCGAATCTGGCTACGGTCAATATTCGCGCTACGGCAACCGAAGGCGCCGATAGATTCGTCTTCTTATCGTTCATTGGTGCGGCTATATTGACACCCGCACTTTTGAGTTCAAAAATCGAGGGACTGCCGACATGAGGAAAATCGACATCTTCACCCATATTTGGCCGAATGCGTTTCACGAAGCGCTCAAAAAGCAAACGGGACAAATGAAGGATATGCATCGCCGCAGCGAAGCGGTCCCGATCATGACCAATCTCGACATGCGCCTGAAAATGATGGATACGTTCGGCGAGTATCAGCAGATTCTTTCGCTCGCTTCGCCGCCACCCGACGCGCTGGGCGATCCAAAATCGGGGCGCGAACTCTCGAAAATCGGGAGCGACGGAATGGCGGAGCTTTGCCAAAAATATCCCGACCGTTTTCCGAGTTTCATCGCCTCGATCGCCATGACGGACGCCGAGGGCGCGGCCGAAGAAGCGCGCCGGGCGATTAAGGATCTTGGCGCGTGTGGCGTCCAGATCTACACCAACGTGAATGGCAAGCCGCTGGACTCCGCCGAGTTTCGGCACATTTTCAAAGCATTTGAGGCGCTGGGCAAGCCTGTGTGGATTCATCCCGCGCGCACCGCAAAGTTTCCTGACTATCAAACGGAGGAGCTTTCGCAGTACGAAATCTGGTGGACCTTTGGATGGCCCTACGAATCAAGCGCAACGCAGGCGCGTTTGATTTTCTCTAAGATGCTCGATGAAATGCCGAATCTCAAAATCATCATCCATCATGCTGGTGGGATGACGCCTTTTTTCGAAGGTCGTGTCGGCGCGGGGCTCGATCAACTCGGCGCGCGCACCTCGAATGTGGACTACAAACCGCTCCTAAAGCAGTTGAAGCATCGCCCGTACGACTACTTCAAAATGTTCTACGTCGATACGGCTACGTTTGGCGCGCTCGGCGCTCTCGAATGCGCCCTGAAATTTTACGGTGTGGATCATGTGCTCTTCGCGTCCGATTCTCCATTCGATCCGGAAGGCGGCCCAATGTACATCCGTGAAACAATCCGCTGCGTCGACGCACTGGATATCTCGAAGGAAGACCGCGAAAAAATCTACTACAAGAATGCGTGCAAGCTGCTCGGCATCCGGTAGCGTTCATTTCATACTTTCGTCCGCAAGCGCGGCGAGGAATCTCGCAGCGGCGTTGCGTGCTTCGCCCGCTGCTTGCCCTATCCGTATTTTCCACAATTGAAATGAACTCCATCCCGCCGTATCGTAACGTGGGAGTTTCTTAACTCCCGCTGGCGTGCCCGCCATACTGAGGGCACGCTGACGGAAAGGAAAAGGATGAAAGTGGGCAAAACGGGCTTCCGCGAGAGATCGGCTCTACCGAGAAACCCGGTTTCTAATCGCCAAACCTGGCGAATAGAATCGCTGCAACTCATTGATAACAATACCCTCGCCACAGCCTAATCGCCAAAAACCCCGCAGCTCTTCATTCGCTAACTCACCCGTCAATCCGGTACACGGCGAGGCCGCTCAACATCTTGGGATAGAAGTCGGTCGATTTTTGCGGCATCACGTCGCCCGCCAGCGCGATCTTCATCATCTGTTCCACGCGCACGGGATTCATCAGGAGCGCCATTTGCGCGTCCCCGCGATCGACAGAAGCGATAGCCGCTTCCATCTCCCTTTCATAGGTGAGGTTCTTCTCAGCGGTCACCGCTTCCGCGCTGATCCCCAGTCCTTTGTCGAGGATCAACCGGTGCAACAAAACTACATCCAGCCCGCGCTGGCCTTCGGAAAGATCTGGCAGCAGCGACTCAAGGTCCACACCGCGTCGCAGCACGAAAAGATAGAACGCATCCGCGCTGGATCGGGCAGCGCGTTGATACGCCCCAATGGCCCGCCGGCCATGGTTTGGACGTTCCAAGTCTTTTCGGAATTCCGCGTAGGCCGCCGCGCGCTCCTCAGCGCTGATGAAAGGATAAGCATACCAATCGAAATAAGGAGTGAGAACGTCGCGAAAGCGATCGAAATCGAAGTCCGGAAGATTGCGCACCAACCGATGCGTCGCCAAAATCGTGAGACCCTTCGAACGCGTATTAACAAATGTCGCCATCGCGAATTCGTAAGGCGCTTGCGGATCCGCTTTGCCGGTCCGCGCACGGCATTCGTCGCGATAACTTAGTGCAGTCTCATAGCGATGGTGCCCGTCCGCAATCACGATGCTTTTCTCCGCCATCGCCTTTTGAATCCGCTCCGCGAAAACCGGCTCCGGGACGGGCCACATGCGGTGCGTTACGCCAAATTCATCGCTCAGCTCAACTTCTGGACTTGTACGTGCAACCTGCTCGAGCCAGGTGTCAATTTGTTTCGATGGGTCGTCGTACAAAAGAAAAAGCTGCCCGGTCTGCGCGTGAGTTTTCCGCAACAGTTCAATGCGATCGGCCCGAGGGCCGGATAGCGTGTGTTCGTGCCTGAAAATGACGCGAACCTCGTAGTCCTCCAGGCGCGCCAGAGCAATAAAACCTATCCGAGTGCGGCGCGTATTCGTGCCGGGGACGCAAAACTCCTGCGAGTACACGTAAATATTCGGAGCGGCGTCCTGCACTAGGATTTTTTCTGCGATCCATTCGTCGACTTTGCGCCCTGCGCGAGTGTAAACATTATTTTGGGGCGAATCGTCGGGCAGTGCGCGACCCTTTTCTACCGGAATTAGATTGTAGGGGCTCGCTGCGTAGTAGCGATCCTGCATTACCGGCGTGATTTTGTCGTAGGGCTGCGTAAGGACGTCGTTCAGCGCGACTCGATGGGAATCATAGCGGTAGGCGCGAAAAGGTTGGATGTCAGCCATCATGCCCTCATACAGTGGCGTTCAAGTGCGGCTTTATTGCTGGGTCTGGGTCTCGCCGCACCCCGGCTTGGCGAATGTCAAAGTTACTTTCTTAACGTCAGCATCGGAACCTGAGACGCTCACTGAAGTAGCATCAACGCGTGCCGGCGGCGAGCAAGCGGCCTTGCGCCTCCGCCGCGATGGGGCGCGCACAGGATCGAGATCCTCCCAGGCGGAAATTTTATAGCTCGCGGACTCGAGCACCGTAATCTCATACAAATCGTCTCCAATTATATCCGCCGCCGGATTCTCGCCTTGGTCGGCCTTAACAGCTACCGTAACGTTCCCCGACGGCCTGGCACCGATCCATTTCAACTGGATGCGAAGCCGTCGCGCCGGGTACCGATCGCTGACGTGAATATCAATCTTCGAGAGGCTCTGTCCATCGTCCACATGAATCGGCTGAGCACCGCTCAGGTCCGCGACGCCGGGATAAAATGCGCGCTTAAACGGCGCGTTCGGGTTCACGCGATTTGCCCGGTTGAATACGAGGATGTAGTCTCCCGGTCCGATATGATCGTAATCGAAACTACCTTCGGCTCCCTGGAACGCCCACAAGCCGGGGCGAGAGGAGTTGTAGTTCCCGGCCCGATAAAGTTCAAGAGAAGCAAGTTCCAGCGGCTTGCCATCCGGGCCGAGCACGCTGCCGTGAATGGAACCTGTGGGAAGCGCATCGACATCGTATTCGAAACATGCGCCATCCGGAAT
Source organism: uncultured Acidobacteriota bacterium (assembly GCA_963723845.1). Classification (GTDB taxonomy): domain Bacteria; phylum Acidobacteriota; class Terriglobia; order Acidiferrales; family UBA7541; genus Palsa-295. Next base: position 80,717 of record CAVRSO010000083.1, on the reverse strand, counting down.
TGTGAATGGCTGCAGGCTTCCAATAGACTTTTGAGTGAGCCCCGTGCCGGCGGGAAGGTCCGCCGTGAGACTGTATTCGCCCGCGTGAACGTCGTAAAAGCGGTAGATGCCATCCGCGTCCGTGCTGGTCTCAAAGCGGTCGTCGTGCGAACGAATTTTCACCGATACGTTGGGCAATGGATCGTCGGGATCATTTGCGGCAGTCAGGAAAGGCGGATCGGCGCGGCGGAGAACGCCAAAGACAGAGGCGACATTGCGTCCGTCACGCATAGCGCGCAATTGCGGCAAAAGCGCTCGAGCGCTCGCTGGCGGTCCGAGTGCCATCGCAGATTGTCGCGAACAGTCGCCCATCCTTGCCGCGGTGCGCAAAGACGACGTATTGGCCATTCGATTTGAAGCGATAGCCACAATCACCATCCGAGCCGCCAGAAAAAACGTCGATCTCGGAAGCCGCTACGGACTCCATGCCGGCAAACTGCTCGTCGATATGAAAATGGTAGCGGGTTATCCGCGACGCGATGGTGTCCACCGGCGCGCCCTTAGAATCGGCCGGAGCGTCGCCCTCCGGGTTAGTTCCCTGGTCCTGCGAAGCAGGTTGCGGCGCCGCAGGAGCATTTGGCATTTCCTGGATGGTCGTAACCGTGCCCAGAAAGATGCCGTCGGCCTGCTGCAACCCAGGACATTGTCCAGGCGAGGCTTGGGAGCAGGTGCATGACCATGCGGCGGACGGCACAAGCAGAACGAGCCAAGCGGCCATCGCGAGAATGCGCAGAAGCATCGGAACATATACTAATATTCTTTAGTCCCGGCGCAAAATGGCAGCATCTACTTTGGGGGCGCGCAGTCCGGCGGAGGTGGGAGATATGACCGAGATTGATCGGATCGTTGACCAGATGGATCGAGCGTTTTCGGGCGACGCGTGGCACGGGCCGCCACTGAAAAGCCTGCTCGATGGCCTTCTCGCGGAGGAGGCTTCCAAGCACCCGCTGGAGGGCGCGCATTCCATCTGGGAGATTGTGCAACACATCACTGCGTGGAACACAATTGTGCGGCGCGAACTAGTGGGCGAGGCTTTGTCCATCACCACCCAGCAGGATTGGCCGCCTGTTTGGGAAGTAAGCGAAGCTGCCTGGGGCAGAACTGTTGAGAGCCTGGTCGAAGCGCACAGCCGATTGCGGACAGCGGTTCGAGAATTGCGCGATGAGCAGCTCGATGAAAAGCCAAGCAAGAGAACCGATAACTCGCGGTATGTGATGCTTCACGGAGTCGTGCAGCACGATCTCTACCATGCGGGACAAATAGCAGTGCTGAAGAAGGCGCTTGGCGGCACCCGGCGAGCCGCGCATTCCTGACGGCAGCATACAAAAAAAATCAGAGGCGATAAGAGAGACAAGGTTGCTCTGAGACTCTCCGGTGGACTAATATCTGCGCATTCCATTTTGCGTCCAAGGAGAGAAAGTGCGCGCACAAAATCAAATTCGCGGCCTGCTCGTCATCGCCTGTATCGTCGGATCGGCTCTGCTATGCGCCGCTCCACAGTCGGCGGCGCAAGATCATTGGGTAGCCACATGGGCCGCGTCTCCGCAGTCATCGCATTTCGAGTTTCCGAGGGCCTTCCGGCCGCCTGCACCTCCGGCGGGCCAGCAGGGCGCAAACAATCCGCCCCGTCCAATTTTCCCCGCGCCGCCAACAATCCATAACCAAACGGTGCGAATGATCGTGCGCACCAGCATCGGCGGGCGTCGCGTGCGCGTGCGACTCTCGAATGCTTTTGGAACAACCGCTCTTCGTGTTGGAGCGGTGCACATCGCACTGCGTGACAAGGAATCCGCGATCGTTTCCGGTTCCGACCGCCCTCTCACATTCAGCGGTGTGCCTTCGTTCAACATCCCGCCCGGAGCGGATGTCCTCAGCGATCCTGTCGACCTCGACGTGCCCGTCCTGGGCGATTTGGTGATCAGCGTATTTATTCCGGGTGAAGCCTCTTCCGCCACCGTCCATCTTACCGGCCTGCATACCACGTACATTTCCCAGCCGGGTGATTTCACGGCGGCGGCTTCAATTGAGCCTGCGTCCACCGTTCAGATGTGGTACTGGATTTCCGCGGTGGATGTGCTCGCTCCAAAAGATTCGGGACTCATTGTGGCATTCGGGGATTCGATCACGGATGGCGCCACGTCCACGCCCGACACCGACAGCAGCTGGCCGAGCCAACTTGCCGCGCCGTCTGGCAGCAAATAAGGCCACCGCAAAACTGGCAATCGTCAACGAGGGCATCTCCGGCAACCGCGTTCTCAATGATGGCGCGGGGGTTTCGGCCTTGCAGCGATTTGACCGCGACGTCCTCAGCCAGCCAGGAGTGAAATGGCTGATCGTCCTTGAGGGCATCAATGATATTGGAATCGGCTCGCTTCCCGGTGGTGATCCGGCTGATGCCGTCACGCCAGATGATTTGATCGCTGGGTACAAGCAGATCATCGAGCGGGCGCACGTTCACGGCATCAAGGTGATCGGCGCAACGCTAACGCCATACGTCGGCGCCGCATACGCCAGCGAAAACGGCGAAGCGATGCGCGAAGCTTTGAACAAATGGACTCTTTCGAGCGGGGCGTACGATGCTGTGGTGGATTTCGATGCAGCCACGCAGGATCCAGCGAACCCGAAGCAGATTCGGCCGGCGTACAACATTCGCGATCATCTGCATCCCAATGACGTGGGCTACAAAGCGATGGCTGACGCCGTGAACCTTTCGGTCTTTACGGGTAAGGCCAAATAGGCTGATGCGTCGCAGGCAAAGCCGCCGCTCGCTAGTGTGAAGACCGTTTGCTAAGATGAGCGCACGTATGAACAAAGAAACTTCCGAACTTCGCAGAATGAGCCGCCCGCTGGAGGAAACCGATCCTGACATTGCAGCGGTGCTGCGCAACGAAGTCCGTCGCCAGGCGACGGGACTCGAGCTGATCCCTTCGGAAAACTTCGTTTCCGAGGCGGTGATGGAAGCAATGGGCTCGGTCCTGACGAACAAATACGCCGAGGGCTATCCGGGGAAACGCTACTATGGCGGCTGCGAATTCGTGGATCAAGCCGAGCAGCTGGCCATCGATCGCGCGAAAGCTCTCTTCGGGGCGGACCACGCCAACGTGCAGCCGCATTCCGGAACGCAAGCCAACATTGCCGTCTACATGACGGCGCTCCAGCCTGGCGATACGGTGCTCGGTATGAACCTTGCGCACGGCGGCCATCTGACGCACGGTCATCCGCTGAATTTCTCCGGCAAGACGTACAAATTCGTGCCCTACGGCGTCGCGAAAGATACGGAAACAATCGATTACGACGAACTCGACCGTCTGGCACAGGAGCACAAGCCGAAAATGATTGTGGCGGGCGCCAGCGCCTATTCGCGGATCATTGATTTTGCGCGAATGGCCAAGATCTCACAGTCCGTGGGCGCTTTGTTGTTCGTGGACATGGCGCACATCGCGGGATTGATTGCCACAGGGCTTCATCCGAGCCCAATACCCCACGCCGATTTCGTTTCAACCACCACGCACAAAACGCTACGGGGGCCGCGAGGCGGGCTGATTCTCTGCCGCGAAAAATATGCCAAGGACCTCGATCGCGCGACGTTCCCGGGAATTCAGGGCGGACCCTTGATGCACATCATTGCCGCCAAGGCTGTTTGCCTAAAAGAAGCGGCTGAACCCGGATTTGCGGAATACCAGAGGCACGTTGTCGAGAATTCGAAGGCGCTCGCGGCGTCCGTCGCCAAGCGCGGCTACCGAATCGTCAGCGGTGGAACAGACAATCACCTGTTTCTCGTGGACATCAATTCCCGAGGCCTTACGGGTAGCGTTGCGCAGCCCGCGCTCGATCGGGCCGGCATCACCGTAAACAAAAACTCGATTCCATTCGATCCCCTGCCTCCGTTGAAGGCCAGTGGCATACGCATGGGAACTCCGGCAGTGACCACGCGCGGAATGCGCGAGCCGGAAATGGACAGAATCGCGGGATGGATTGCAGAAGTACTCGATCACATCGGGGACGCTGCGACCGAACACCGCGTTCGCGCCGAGGTGGCCGCCTTCGCCGAGCAGTTCCCTCTCTACACCTCGCGCATCAAAGACTCGGAGGCCAGTCTCGCGAGCGCCCGCGTAGGCCATTAGCGCGACAAAGGCTCCGATAAAGAGCACGGGCAGGTGAAAGCTGTGTTTCGGCACACGATCCCCATTGGGCGCGTTCTTGGAATACCGATCGACCTGGATTACTCCTGGTTTTTAATTGCCATTCTTATTACCTGGCTATTGGCCGTTAATTATTATCCCGCGGCATTCAAAGGCGGCACCGGCGGTGAGTACTGGCTGATGGGCGCCGTGACCGCCGTGCTATTTTTTGCCAGCATTCTTGTGCACGAGCTGGCTCACTCGTGGGTCGCCCTTCGCTACAAGATTCCGATTCACCGGATCACGCTTTTCATTTTTGGCGGAGTCTCGCAGCTCGCAGGCGAACCTCCGAGCGCCGCAGCAGAGTTCTTGATTGCGATTGCCGGGCCGCTAACTAGCTTCGCCTTAGCGGGGATCTTTTTCCTTCTCGAAAGACCGCTCGTGAATTTCGCGCCGACCCTAGCCGTGGCCAAGTATCTTGCGGACATTAACGGCCTGCTCGGGCTGTTCAATCTGATCCCGGGATTTCCGCTCGATGGCGGCCGCGTTTTTCGCGCAATCGTGTGGGGGGTGAACAAGAACTTCCGTCGCGCCACAGTGATAGCCGCAAGTACCGGGCGGTTCTTTGGCTTTCTATTCATCGTCTGGGGAGTATGGCAAGTACTCACCGGAAGAGTGGCCGATGGGCTCTGGATCGCCTTCATCGGCTGGTTTCTGGAAAGTGCGGCTGGAGCGCAGGTGCAGCAGCAGATGGTGCAAGGGCTTCTGGTGGGCCACAAAGTATCCGAGGCGATGGGTGAGGTGTGTACTCACGTGCCGGGAAATACTCCGTTGCAGGACCTGGTGGACCAACAGATTCTTTCACACGGCCAGCGCTGCTTTCTTGTGGATCAAGGAAACCGAGAGGTCGGGCTATTGACCCTGCACAATCTGAAGGAAATTCCGCGTTCGTCTTGGACTACGACCACCGCAGCCCAAGCCATGACTCCTATCGAGAAGCTGAGCAGAATCGACGCCAATGCCGAATTGTGGACAGCATTCGAAAAGATGGGGCGCGACGGGATCAATCAAATGCCGGTGATGAGAGGAAACGAACTCGTTGGGATGCTTTCGCGGAGCGACGTCGTCCGCTACCTTCAGACTCTACAGCAAGTGGGCAGGCGCGCGGCCTGACTTCGGGGCTATACGGTTTCGATATTGAGTTCGGTCGAGCGGCCGTCGCGAATCGAGAATGCACGGACGGGCTGCGCAGCATCAGCGCGCGGCGAGACGATGACGTAAGCTGTATCCGGATAGTAGGCAAGGTCGATGTCGCGCGGCGAGGGCTCATTTTTTCCGTTGGGATGTGAATGATAGATTCCCATCAGGTCGAGGCCAGCCGCGCGAATCTCCCTCACCAAGCTGAATAATTCCTGCGGCGCTATTTCGTACGTGGTCGCGACGTTGCCCGCAACATTCGTCGCCCGGAAAATGCGGGCGATCACGCCTCTCGTTCCTCCCAACAAGCCGCAGCACTCATGTGCCGGCTCTAGCTGTGCGAGGCGCACTAATTCCTGGATGAGTCCGTGTCGAACCCGAATTGCGACGCCCTGCACAATTTTCTTGCGTTAGGCTTTTTGGGCCTGGCGCCGGAGGAACGTGGGCACGTCGAGATCGTCGGAGGGAATTTCGTGAATCACCTCGCTGACGTTTCTCGAGACCTGCTGGACGACGTTTGTTTGCTCGGGAGCCACGGGAACGTTGGGCTGCTCGCGCCCGGCCTTCCATGTCTTCGGCAGATACGACGGGCGTATGTGCGGCTTCTTGCCCGCGATTTCGCGGAAGCCGGCTGCTATCACGGTGATCTTCACGGATTCCTTCATGGCATCGTCCTGCACCGCGCCGAAGATGATGTTGGCGTTTTCGTGCGCAGCCTTTTGAATGATGGAGGAAGCCTCGTGAATTTCGTGGAGCGAGAGAGTGGATGAGCCTGTTACGTTGATCAGGATTCCCTGCGCGCCGTTAATGCAATTGTCTTCAAGCAACGGGCTGTTGATCGCGCGATTTGCCGCATCGATGGCCCGGTTTGATCCCGTGGCAACGGCAGTGCCCATCACCGCGTAGCCTTGGCCGGACATGATGGTTTTCACGTCGGCAAAGTCGCGATTGATGATGCCGGGAATGGTGATGATGTCCGAGATGCCTTGGACAGCCTGGCGCAGAATGTCGTCGGCGATGCGAAACGCTTCGAAGAAACTCGTCCCATGCTCGACGTATTCCATCAGCCGCTCGTTGGGAATCACGATCACGGTATCGACGCAGCCGATCAGCTCGGCCAGCGCTTGCTCGGCCTGCTGCATGCGGCGCTTGCCTTCGAAGGCAAACGGCTTGGTGACGACGGCCACAGTGAGCGCGCCGAGCTCGCTAGCGAGATTCGCGACCACAGGCGCCGCGCCGCTGCCGGTGCCGCCGCCGAGACCGGATGTGACGAACACCATGTCCGCGCCGTCGAGAGCTTCCAGAATTTTCTCGGTGTCCTCCAGCGCGGCTTTGCGACCCACCTCAGGATTGGCGCCGGCGCCCAGTCCCTTGGTCAGCTTTGCACCGAGCTGAAGTTTCACCGGCGACTGCGAAAGCTTCAGCGCCTGCAGATCGGTGTTGGCGGCGATGAATTCGACGCCCTCAACCTTGGCGCGGATCATGCGGTTGACGGCATTTGATCCCCCGCCGCCGACCCCGATCACCTTGATCTTGGCGCCGTCCTGCAACTCCTCATCAAATGAAACGCGTATGCTCGACTCTTTTCCCATGCTTCCTCCCCAGTGGTACAACATTCGAATTTTTTGACCAGGCGGCCGGCCGGGCCAGATACCGTGGCCGCCAAGAAAATTTGCCACTTTCTATTTCGTCACGCCCCCGCAAACATACTTTTCAACTTGCCGATGAAGCCAGTAGGACGAGCGCTCCGCGAAGCGCCGCGTGCGCGCTCCGTAGACGAGCAGCCCCACAACCGCCGCATACTCGGGCCGGGAAACCTCTTCGCTCATTTGTCCAAGACCGCGCGGCACGGCGATACGAACGGGCAAATTGAACAGTCGCTCGGCCAGCTCCATCAGTCCCCGCAGCTGCGATCCGCCGCCAGTGAGCACAATTCCCGCCGGGATTTGCGATTGAAGGCCGGCGCGGCGCAGCTCATCGCGAATGAGCATCAACAATTCCTGAGCGCGCGCGCCGATGATCTCTCCGACCATGCGCGTAAATACCGTTCGCGGCGGACGATCGCCCACACTCGCAATTTCGATGGGAATGTCTTCCGTTTGAAGCTCGCGGCACGCTTGCGCGTGTTCACGCTTGATCTTCTCGGCTTCAGGAACAGGCGTGCGCAAACCCACTGCGAGATCATTCGTGAAATGATCTCCTCCGATTTGTATCGCCCCTGTGTGCCGCACCACGCCGCCTGTGTACGCGATGATCTCGGTGGTCCCGCCGCCGATATCGAGAAGACAGCAGCCCAGTTCGCGTTCGTCTTGCGTGAGACACGATTCGGCCGCCGCGAACGGTTCGAGAACAGTGTCGTCAACGCGCACGCCCGCGCGATTCACAGCGGTGACGATGTTCTGCGTCGCCGCTCCCGATGCAGTGATAATGTGCACGCTGGCCTCGAGCCGATGGCCGACCATTCCGATCGCGTCGCGGATGTTGTCCTGCGCATCGAGCGAAAATTCCTGCGGCAGCACGTGGATCACTTCGCGGTCCTCGGGCAGCGTCACTCCGCGTGCAGCCTCGATCGCCCGCCTAACATCTTCGCGTTGAACGTCGCGCGGCCGCGAACCCAAAGTAACGCCGCCGCGGCTATTGACGCCGCGAACGTGCCCGCCCGCCACGCCGATCATCGCCGATTCCACTGGCACGCCCACAACCGTCTCCGCTTCCTCGACCGCACGCCGAATCGAGCTGACGGCCAGATCGAGGTTCACAATTTGGCCTTTGCGCCAACCTTTGGATTCAGCCGCGCCGAGTGCGGCAAATTTCACGCTGCCGTCCTCTTCCAGCTCACCCACCAGGGCGCACGTCTTGGTGCTCCCGATGTCGAGCGCCACAATGTGCCTTTCTTTCTTGGTCAAATGCTGCTCCTATCTCGAATGCCTTCGCGATCTCGTCGCGGCCAATCTCGGCGGCCGCTGTTGCGCTAAGGTAACCACGTCCTGGTTGACGACCGCCTCGCGGCTGAACCGCAGGTCCACCGATTCGATTGCCCCCGCCTCGGCGCGCCAATCGCTAAAATCCTGGACAAGCGTTTGATATTTACCGGCAAAATCGCTGTCCCCAAAATGCACGATCACAGGCGCATCCACGCGTAGCGGCGGTTGCGAATCTGGCGTGGCGCTGGTTGCGACAACAGGCTCGAAACCAGTCAGCGTGGCGCGCACATCGTGAGCGTCGGAAAGATCGACTTCGCTAATCCGGTCAACCGCATCAGGTCGTACCGATTCAACCTGTTGCGTGAAACCGGAGAAAAGCTGCATGCGCACCTCGCGGCTGTCGAGCGGCAAACCATCAGTGATTCCGGTTACCACAGGAAAATGGAAATTGCCGCTGATGGGCCGCTCAAGAATCACGCCATGCGCGTCAATCAAGGCCATGTCGCCGGCCTCGCGCAAAAAAGCGACGGGAGTCCGCTCCGCAATTTCCACCGCGATCCGGTTGGGCAATACGCGCCGTACAGTTGCGCGCTCGACCCAAGGGAGTGCTTCGATCTGGCGTCGCCGCTCGTCCAGCGGGATGCGCAGGACGCTCTTGCCGCGGTCGGAGGAAAAAATGCGCAGCACGCTCGCCGGTGCCACATAGTGGTTTCCGGCCAGAGCAATCTGCTCCGGATGCACAAGCGCTGTTTCGGGAGAAGTCAGCAAGAAGTGGCTGAGATCGTAGGCCGCCCAAGCACCGGCCACACCCACTGCCGCCCACATGGTCACGTGCAGATACGTTTTCCAGGCTTTCCGGCCAAACTTCCGCCGCTTGATCTCGAGCGGCTTCTGCCGCCGCAGATACTTCGGCTCCTCGTCCACCAGGATTTCTGGAGGATAGGTGTCTACGTCGATGGACTTCAGTTTTGCCAGACGATCACCTCGTTCTCAAGTTCAATGCCGTAGGCGCCGCGAACACGCTCGCGAACATCGTCAATTAGTTTCAGCATGTCCGAGCAACTCGCGCTTCCCGCATTTACAAAAAAATTGGCATGCCGGTCGCTCACCATTGCGTCGCCGGCCCGATGACCTTTCAGACCCAGCTCGTCAATCATGCGCCCGGCCGAGCCGCCGGCTGGATTCTTGAAAATGCAACCCGCACTCTTCTGATTCAACGGCTGGCTCGCCCTGCGCTTCTCATTGCACACTTTTATGGCCGCCAGGATTTCCTTAAACGGCCTCGAGGGCAATTCCAGCTTCACGCGCAGCATCACATCGTCCGGCGCAAAAGAAGTGTGCCTGTAATCAAAATGAATGTCCGCCCCGCGAACCTTTTCAAGCTCGCCGGAAGCCGCCCGGTACAACTCTAATTCGCGGACATAAGGGCCAATCGAAGTGCCATATGCGCCCGCGTTCATTCGCAGAGCGCCGCCCACGCTGCCTGGGACGCCAATCAGCCCCTCCATTCCACCCAGATCGTGTTTCGCGCAGAACGTGACCATTCCGCCCAGGTCCGCTGCGGCATCCACATAAGCCTCGTTGCCCTCTACCTTCATTCCGGGTTGCGACGTGGGAAGATGCAGTACAACGTACGGAAGCTCGCCATCAGCGATCAGCACGTTGGTCCCGCCTCCGAGGAAACGGTGCGGAATACTTTCGTCTGCGAGCAACCCCATCACCTCTGGAATCGATTCGTGACGGCGCAACAGAACCTCGTCCGTGGTGCCGCCGATGGCCAGGGAAGTCTTCTCCTTCAGCGAAACGCCGTGCCGCACTTCAGCGCCGAGATTTTCTAGCCGCGACGACACGCTGTCATTAATCCTCATTGAAAATCGAAACCCGCGAACCGAGCAAAACAGCAAGCTCCTCGGTCACGCGCCCCACGCTGCCGGCACCGATGGTGAGAACAGCATCTCCAGCGCGCGCTTCGCGCAAAATATATTCGATACCACCCTGCAATGTGCTCGAGTAAACCACGCTCTTGTGACCGGCGGAGCTGATTGCCTGCGCAAGAAGTTCACCGGTGACGCCCTCCGAGGGAGGTTCGCCGGCGGCGTAAATATCCGTCAACACAAGAATGTCGGCCAGGTTGAAAGACAGGCAGAAGTCGTCCCACAGATATCGTGTTCGCGTGTAGCGATGTGGCTGAAAGAGGACGAGCAGGCGCTTATAGCCGCAGCCTCGCGCCGCTTCGAGCGTCGCGCGAATTTCCGCGGGATGGTGGCCGTAATCGTCAATCAGCGTGACACCGGAAAACTCGCCCTTCACTTCGAACCTACGGCCGACGCCGGAAAAATGTTCGAGCCCTGCACGAATCAAATCCGCCGGAACGTTCAGCGCGAGCGCCACCGCTGCTGCCGCGGCCGCATTGCGGACATTGTGAATCCCCGGCGGCGACGGCAGACGAAACAGTCCCAAATCCTCGCCGCGATATTTCAGCGAAAACTCGCTCGAAAGTCCCGCGAGCTTCACATCGGAGATAATCAGATCGGCCTGGCTCGATGTGCCGTAGGTGATGATCGGGCGCTTCACGCGCGGAAGGATCGCCTGGACGTTGGGCTCGTCAAGGCAAAGCACTACAACGCCATAAAACGGCACGCGGTTTGCGAATTGAAGAAACGTTTCTTGAATTTCCTCGAGCGAGCTGTACTGGTCGAGATGCTCTCTATCGATTGTGGTAATCACGGCGATCACGGGAGCCAGAAGAAGGAACGAGCGGTCGCTCTCATCCGCTTCGACCACCATATATTCGCCCTGGCCAACAACCGCATTGGCTCCAGCGTGATTTACGCGGCCGCCAACCACGAAAGTTGGGTCCAGATCTGCCGCGGCGAGTATCGACGCCACCATGGATGTCGTGGTTGTCTTGCCATGGGCGCCCGCCACGGCGATTCCGTGTTTCAGGCGCATGAGTTCGGCAAGCATCTCGGCGCGAGGAATCACCGGAATCTTCAGCCGATGGGCCTCGACCACTTCCGCATTGTCAGCCGGCACCGCCGAAGAAACCACCAGCACGTGCGCGCCATGCGCGTTCTCGGCCTTATGCGTATCGTGGATTACCGCGCCCAGTTTTCGCAAACGCTGGATGGTAGGCGAGGACTTCAAATCGGATCCCGAAACGCCATAGCCGCTGGAGAGCAGCACTTCCGCGATACCGCTCATGCCGCTGCCGCCAATTCCGACCAGATGAATACGCTGAAAATTGCGAAAGGTGATTTTCATGGCCGCGCTACACCTTCGATCACGTCAACGATATCTTCAACAGCGCGCGGACGCGCCATCGAACGCGCGCGCTCTTCCATCTCTTGAAGTTTTTGGGGCTGGTCCAAGAGGGAAAAAATCTCGCTGGTCAGGCGCTCTGGAGTCAGTTGTTCTTGCGGCAGCAGCCGGGAGGCGCCCGCCGATTCCATGGCTTGTGCGTTTCCCGTTTGATGCGCGTCAGTCGAAGCGCCGAAGGGGATAAAGATGGCGGCCCGTCCGGAGGCGGATACCTCCGCGACAGTGATGGCACCTGACCGGCAAACGATCAGGTCGGCCTGAGCAAACCTCTCCGCCATGTTTTCGATGAAGGGGACGACCTCACCTTGAAATTCGCGCTGTGCATAGGCTAGGCGAACTGCATTATAGTCACCTTCTCCGGTCTGATGCACGATGAAAAGCTGATTTTTCCTCGCGGCCAGAAGATCTAGCGCGCCCACTACAGCCCGGTTGATCGGTGCCGCGCCGCGGCTTCCTCCCGTAATTAGCAGCGTGAACGGCGGGCGATGCTCCTTGGACGGCACGGCGAAAAACTCCGGGCGAACCGGGCAGCCGGTAAGGATTGCCCTCGAGCCCAGGCGGCCGGCTGTTTGCCGCTGCGCCACGGCAACGCGGGTGGCAATCCCGGAAAGGACGCGGTTTGTGAAGCCGGGCTCGACATTTGGTTCAAAAACCACGGTAGGTATACGGTGCATAGCCGCCAGCAGCATCATGGGACCGGAAGCATATCCGCCGACGCCGAACGCCGCATCGAAGCGGTGGCGATGAAGAATCTTCTCGGAGTCCCAAAGGCCGGCCGGAACCATCGCCGCATTCCGCAGCAGCTTCATGCCACTAATCCCTTTTAGGCCGCTGGCGCGAATCACCTCGAGCGGAAACCCCGCTTGTGGCACAAGCCGAACTTCGATTCCTCGCTCGGTTCCTACAAACACGACTTGCCTTTCTCTAGAATCGCCGCTATCAATGCTGCGGCGAATCCATTCCTTGGCGATGGCGATCGCTGGGAATACATGTCCGCCGGTGCCGCCGCCCGCTATCAGAAGTCTTTTCGCATCACGGCTCACGTCTCATCCGCGTGTTGGCTGATGTTCAGCAACACTCCCGTGGCCAGCAGCATTCCCATCAGGCTCGATCCGCCATAGCTCACGAACGGGAGCGGAATCCCTTTTGTCGGCACGAGGCCCAGCACAACGCTAAGATTCAAGAGCGCCTGACCGACGACCATGGTCGTGATACCGATGCCCAGAAACCGCCCGAAGGTGTCGGGCGCCTTCATCGCAGCCACGAAACCGCGCCAACCGTAAACAGCGAAGAGCGTGAGAATAATCATCGCGCCAATGAAACCCGCCTCCTCGCATATCACCGAGAAAATGAAGTCTGTGTGAGCCTCAGGCAGGAAAAATAGTTTTTGGTGGCTCTCCATCAGACCCACGCCGCTGAATCCTCCCGAACCAACCGCGATGAGCGATTGTGCCAACTGGAAGCCGTGGCCCTGTGGATCGGCGCCGGGCGAGAAATACGCTTGCACCCGCTGCAAGCGGTACGGGACACTCGCGATGGCGATGTAAACCAGTGGGGCGGCCGCTATTAATGCCCCGAAAATGTAACGGTATGAGAGTCCCGCGACAAAGAGCATCACGGCGGCGATGAAGAAAATCATGCAAGCCGTGCCCATGTCCGGTTCCTTGTAAACAAGCGCGACGATCAGAAGCACTGCCCCCAACGCAGGCAAGAGCGTTTGTCTCAGGTTGTTTACGCCCGGTCCGCGCGGCTCTCGCCGAATTTCCAGGAACCATGCGAGGTAGAAAATCACCACCAGCTTCGCGATTTCCGACGGTTGCAAACTGAGCGGCCCCAGGCGAACCCAACGATGCGTGGCGTGTGTTCGGTCCAGAAAAAATACCGCGAGCAACAAAATCAGCGTTACCGATAGCGCCGTGAAAATCACGCGCGGCTGGCGCAACTTTCGGTAATCGGTGTTCATCATCAGAAACATTCCTGCCATTCCAAACGCGGCCCAAAGGACCTGGCGGAGAAGAAATTCGTAGCCGTTGCCGCCTTGCTCGCGCAGGGTAAGTGCCGATGCGCTGAAAACCATGATCGCGCCGATCAAGCACAGTGTCAGCGTGACGCCGAACAATTTCCGGTCGTGCTGCATGCTACGTGGCATTCTTATCCTTTCCGCGCGAAAGCACTTTTGTTGCTGGAATCGCTCGCGAACTTCTTGACCAGCTGCTTAAAGACGCGCCCACGATGCTCGTAATTCTCAAACTGGTCAAAGCTCGAACATGCGGGCGCGAGCAGAACCACGTCACCTGGCTGCGCCTGCTCTTTCGCCGCTTGCACCGCTCGGTCGAGCGTGCCGGCTTGAAAGATCGAGAGGCCATCGCCCAAATCCGAAGCAATCTTTTCCGCCGCAGCTCCGATTAAAATCACTCGCCGCGCCCTTCGCCGCAGCGGCTCTTGCAACGGCGTATAGGGACTTCCTTTATCTGTGCCACCCAGAATGACGATCAGCGGCCCAGCGAATGCTTCAATTGCTTTCAAGGCCGCGTCCACATTTGTTGCCTTTGAGTCGTTGTAGTATTCGACGCCGCCAATTTCGCCGACCAGCTCCAAACGATGTTCGACTCCGCGAAACGTCTTCACCCCGGCCGCAATATCCGCCGGGGCTGCGCCGGCAAGATGTGCGGCGGCGCAGGCGGCAAGGACATTTTCGAGATTGTGATCGCCACGCAAAGAAATTTCGTCTCGCCGGCCGACCGCAAGATCCGAATCGTCATGCCGGATCATGATCTGATTCCCCTCGAGGAACGCGCCTTGTGCCACTCGCTTGCGCCGGCTGAACCAGACAATCTGCGGACTCGATGGCATCCGCTTGGTCACTTCTGGATCGTCCGCATTGAGCACAGCGAAGTCACGGTCGAGTTGGTTTTCGAAAAGTCGCATCTTCGCCGCAGCGTACTCTTCGAATGACGTATGCCGATCGAGGTGGTCGGGCGTCAAATTCAGGAGGATTCCGACGTCTGGACGGAATTTCTCGATTGTTTCTAACTGGAAGCTGCTGACTTCTGCGACAGTGATCGTCGAATCGGTCGTCGATTCCACCAGCGATAAGAGCGGAACCCCGATATTCCCACCAGTTAGCGTGTTTATTCCCGCTGTCCGCAAAATGTGACTCACGAGCGAAGTCGTGGTGGTCTTGCCATTTGAACCGGTAATTGCGACGAGTTTGCCGCTCAGAAAGCGCCAAGCTAGTTCAATTTCGCTCCACACTGGGACGCCCGATGACCGCCCCAACTCGACCACTTCGAGCTTAGGAGAGACCCCTGGACTCACCACGATCAGGTCCTGTTCTACAAATGTAGAAGGAATATGGCCACCCAGCTCCAGCTTCACACCCGCAGCGCGCAGCTTGGAGGCAGTCTCACCGAGATCGCTTTCAGCCCTCATGTCCGTGGCCGTCACCGTAGCACCGTAACCCGCTGCGAAAAGGGACGTTACGAGCCCAGTCCGCCCCAATCCAACCACCAAGACCCGCTTTCCTTCGAGATCAAAGCCTGGCCTCATCCGGCCTACCTTAACTTCAGCGTCGTGAGTGAAAAGAGCGCTAGCACCAGCGCCACGATCCAAAATCGCACAATAATTTTCGATTCGCCCCAACCAACCAGTTCGAAGTGGTGGTGGAGGGGAGACATGCGAAACACGCGCTTGCCTGTCAGCTTGAAGGAAGCTACCTGAATGACTACCGACAGGAGCTCGACGATGAAGATGCCGCCGATGGAAATCATCAGGATTTCCTGCTTCAAGATTACCGCGACAGTTCCTATCGCGCCGCCCAGCGCCAAGGAACCAACGTCTCCCATGAACATTTCGGCGGGGTGCGCGTTGTACCAGAGGAAACCGAGCGAAGCTCCCGCGAGTGAGCCGCAGAAAATTGTCAGCTCGGCAGCGTCGGGGATTCTCTGGATGTCGAGATATTCCGCGAAGCGGGCGTTGCTGGAAAGATAGGTGAGGACGGTGAGCGCGACCGCGGAAATCAGCACACATCCGATGGCTAGACCGTCGAGACCATCGGTGAGATTCACTCCATTCGATAAACCTGCGATCACTAAAACAAGAAACAAAATGAACGGCACGTAGGCCAGCGGCCAAAAAAAGCGGCTGCTTAAGAGCGAGCCAATCACCAGGTCGGGATGCAGCCGCTTCAAGAACGGCACGCTCAGTTGCGTCGAATACACTCCCTTCGCCTGCAGGCCAATCAACACCGCGCCCACGAAAACGCATGTCAAGACCTGCAATGCAAATTTCCCCCATCCGGTGAGGCCGCGGTTTTGCTTACGGACGACCTTATTGTAGTCATCCGCAAATCCGATCGCCCCGAAAGCCAGCGTTGCCGCCACCGCGAGCACCACGTAAGGATTCCGCAGGTCCGCCCAAAGCAGCGTCGGGATCACGATTGCCGCCACGATCAGCAGGCCGCCCATAGTCGGCGTTCCTGCTTTGGCCTGATGCCGCTGCGGCCCCTCCTCGCGAATGTACTGCTTCACTTGAAGTGAACGCAGCCGCTCGATCATCCATGGCCCGAGCAGCAGCGACAGCAACAGCGCCGTCAAGCTCGCCGCGGCTGTGCGCACGGTGATGTATCGGAATACGTTCAGAGGACTGAAATGCCGCCGGAGCATGAAGAAGAAAAAGTAATAGAGCATTTCAGTTGCGGCCCTCACGGCCGGCGTCAACACGTTGCAGTCCAGCATTCCGCTCGGATCGCGGATGGTGAGCGCTGACGAGTTCGAGGATTTTCTCCATCCGTACTCCTCTGGAACCTTTCAACAGCACCAAGTCTCCACTCGTTACGAATTCGGAGAGGAACTTTCCTGCTTCGGCGGAATTATCAAAGAAGGCCGTTCTCTCTCTTGGGTGGCCCGCTTGAATTGCAGCGGCCACAAAGTCCGCGGCGTGCCCTTGCACGCCCAAAATCCAATCTATTTTTCTCAACCCCGCGGCTAGACGTCCGCATTCTTCATGCAGCTCGGGCGAAGAGCTGCCCAATTCCAGCATCTCTCCCGAGGCGAGGATTCGGCGCCGATATCCTGGCGTCTGGGCAAGCAGTGCGGTCAGTGCGCTCAAGGCGGCGGGACTCGAGTTATACGTATCGTTGATGACGGTAAATCCTTCCTCGAATCGGACTACTTCTCCGCGCTTGTCAGCTGGTGTGAGGCTAGGAAACACTTCCTTGGCTTCGTTCGCACCGATGCCCCATGCGCTGGCGGCTGCCAGGGCCGCCAGCGCGTTCATCACGTTATGTTTGCCGATGAGCGGTATTTCTAGTCGCGTGCGCTGACCGCGAGAAACAAAATCAAACTCCGCGCCCTCGAGACCGCGTTCCTCGATAGCCGCTGCCCGAAATTCAACTCCTTCGCGTGTACCAAACCGGATTACCGGGCCTTTCGCAACCTCCGCAAACCGCGCCACGCGCTCGTCATCCGAATTCAGAACCGCGGTCGCATTGGGCCACGGCAGGTTTTCAATGAGTTCGCGCTCAGCCAGAGCGATTTCCTCGAGCGATGAGAAAAACTCCAGATGCTCGACGGCCACGCGCGTGACAACACCAACATCCGGCGAACAGATTCGCGTGAGCTGCGCGAGTTCTCCAGCATGCGACATCCCCAGTTCCACCACCGCCGCATCGTGCTCGTCACTAAGTTTCAGCAGCGTGAGCGGCAGGCCATACTCGTTGTTCAAGTTTCCTTGTGTCTTCAGCACGCGATGCCGCGCGCCCAAAAGCGCCGCAAGAATTTCTTTCGTGGTCGTCTTGCCGACGGAACCCGCCACCGCGCCGATGAGGCGGCCGGGCCGAGCCTTGCGCCAGTTCTTACAGGCTTGCGTGGCCAGTTGCTGTAGAGCGACAAGGGCGTCGTCCACTGCAAATAGCTTGCCGCGAATCTCGTCTGGATAATCAGCCAGGCGCTCGCGTGCCACGAGTCCCGCCACCGCTCCACGTTCCAAAGCCGAGGCCATGAAGCCATGCCCATCGTGTCGCGGTCCGCGTATCGCAACGAACAGTTCCCCGGCCGCTACGGTGCGGGAATCAATGGACACGCCGCCGATCACAGTCGATCGCTCAAGCCGCTGCGCCGGCGAAATGCCGAGAGCTTCAGCAACCTGAAGTGCTGTCCACCGCATGGACGTCTCCGCTAGTTTTTCCCGCGCCTTGTCGCATTACTTTCATTGATTGCGCGTTTTCGAATAGCCTTTGCGGCGAAGGATCGCTCGCGCTTTTTCGCGATCGTCGAAATCAACGGCTCCATCGCGCAGCACCTGATAAGTTTCGTGTCCTTTGCCCGCAAGCAGGACAATATCGCCCGGCCGCGCTTCTTCGATTGCGGCGGCAATCGCCTGTTCGCGGTCTGGCTCAATCCGATATTTCGTATCCGATTTCTGAAGGCCCACCACCACGTCATTTATGATCCGGAGCGGATCTTCGCCTCGCGGGTTATCGCTGGTCAACACAACCAGATCGCTTAACGACCCTGCGGCCTCGCCCATCAGGGGCCGCTTGCTGCGGTCTCGCTCTCCGCCCGCGCCAAAAACCGTGATGATTCGCGCCGAAGGCCCCAACTCACGAGCCGTGGTTATCAGGTTTCGCAGCGCGTCGTCTGTGTGCGCGTAATCAACAACCACTAAAAATGGCTGCCCCTGATCGATGCGTTGAAACCGGCCCGGGACCGACTGGAGTTTTGCGATTCCATCCTCAATCTGGCTCTTGGCGACGTTCAATCCAATCCCTGCCCCAATCGCCGCCAGAATGTTGTACACGTTGAAACGCCCAACGAGTGGGGAGTGCACTTCGACGCCTCCAATCGGCGTGTCTGCCACGAATCCAAGTCCATCGAAAGAGAGTGCGAATTTCCGCGCAGTCACGTCGGAAGAGTTTTTAAGCCCATACGTGAGCGTGCGACGCGCTAACCCCGTGAGCCGTGCCCCGTATGGATCGTCCACATTGATCACACCAACTCCTGGCGCGCCTGCGCCGGTGCCTTCGAACAGAATTCTCTTTGCGGCGAAGTAGTCCTCGAACGTTTTGTGATAATCGAGGTGATCCCTGGTTAAATTGGTGAAAATCACCACACCGAAATGGGAGCCCCACAGCCGTTCCATTGCCAGCGCGTGCGAACTCGCTTCCATCACCACGTGCGTACCGCCTGAATCGCGGATTTCAGCGAACATCTGCTGCACATCCACCGATTCGGGTGTGGTGTTTACAGCTGCGCGGCTACTTTTCGGGGTTCGGTGCTCTATCGTGCCAAGTAGTCCCGACCTAAACCCCGCTTCTCTTAGGATCGAGTCCACCAGAAACGTGATCGTGGTTTTCCCATTCGTTCCAGTTACGCCGACTAGTTGCAAACCGTCAGCTGGATGCCGGTAGAAATTGGCGGCGGCTCGGGCCAAGCCGCGTCGCCCCGAGCCTGGAGCCATCTCAATCCAAGTAATGCCAGCGGGAAGACCTTCTGGCCGCGGGCTCTCACTTGCGAGCGCGGTGGAGCCGCGCTGCAATGCGTCCGCGACGAACTGAGCCCCATCTGTCTTTTCCCCACGCAGGGCGAAGAAAATTGCTCCCGGCCCGGCCCGGCGGCTGTCGTAAGCGACCGATAGGATTTCGGCGTCGGACGCTCCAGTGATTTTCACTACGTCGACGCCGGCCAGGAGTTTTTGAAGTTTCATGCCGCGCGCTTCCACTGTGGCGATTCGCTCGTTTTTTCTCATTTCCGGTTTTGTTTTGACACTGGTCCTCAATTCCCGCTCCTCCGTACCGATGCCGGCTCAAGCTCCGCGGAACGTCCAAACCGAATCGTCACGCGGCTCCCGCGCTGCACTTGCGTACCGGCTTCGGGAAACTGCTCAACAGCTATGCCGCTGCCTATCAGCACCGGCGCTAATCCTAATCTCGAGCATTCCTCGGTGACGCCTCGCACACTCCGGCCGAGAAGGCTGGGAACGGCGATCGAATCCTGCTCCGCGAAGGCTGCGGCTGGGGCGGCTTCTACTCTTTGGGTCTTTCCTATAGATGCCGCAAAACTCTGCCGAGTCGAATCGTCAGCCTTCGCGTCTTGCAGCTTGGCGGCGGCCCCACGCCTTCGTCCCTCGTTCTTCGCTGTTTCCACATCGGACGGCAGCGGCACATCATGCGCGACACCGAGGTATGCCAATACTTGCTCGGCCACGCGCTTGAAAATAGGGCCGCTGACGACTCCACCATGATGCTGCCCCACCGGCGAATCCAGAACCGCCAAAATCGTGACTGCGGGATTGTTCACCGGCGCAAAACCCACGAATGAGGCATTGTAGCGAGTGGCAGAGTAGCGCCCCGTCGCTGGATCAATCTGCTGCGCCGTGCCCGATTTTCCTCCTGAGGTGTATCCATCGAGTTGGTCGTGCTTGCCAGTACCTTCAATCATCACGTCTTCCATCATCCCTCGCAGCGCAGCCGCCGATTTGGCATCGGTCGCTTGCTGAGGCCCTGGCCCATTGTGAATCCAGGCAGGCGCGTCGCCTTGAATTTCACGAAGAATGTGCGGACGGAATAACGTGCCGCCATTCGCGATCGCGGAAATAGCGGAAACTATCTGAATGGGTGTGACACTCACTTCCTGACCCATCGCCAGCGAGCCAATCGAATTCGCGGACCAATTTTCGAGTGGCCGCAGCAGCCCACGATTTTCTCCCGGCAACTCGATGCCCGTTGATTGCCCTATGCCGAACGCGCGTATCGCATCATAAAATCGCGGAGCGCCCACTCGCAGCGCAACCTTGATGGCGCCAACGTCACTCGAATTCGCCAGAATTCCGCGGACGCTCAGCACGCCAAATCGATGCCAGTCGTGAATCAGCCTTCCACCCACCAGGATCGAGCCCATCTGGCAATCGATCAGATCGTCCGGCGTGACCACACCATTTTCGATCCCGCCCGTGAGTGTAATCACCTTGAAGGTGGAACCCGGCTCATACGCAGCGCTGACGGCGCGATCGCTGCGTTCTTCATCGGAATATTTTCCAGCATCGTTCGGATCGAAGGTCGGCCAGTTCGCAACCGCCAGCAGGTCGCCTGAGTTCGGATCTTGCACCACGACCGTGCCCGCCCTAGCATGCGTTTCTTCGATGGCTCTATCGAGTTCCTTCTCCGCTATGTATTGGATTGTTTCATCGATAGTCAGAGTGACATTTGCGCCCGGATCAGCGGCCATTTCCGTGCGGTCGTAATATTGGCGGCGCCCATCGGCCATGACCATTACTTTGCCCGGGCGTCCGCGAATCTGCTTGTCGAGGGCGTATTCAATCCCGCCCAGGCCCTTTTCATCCACATCGACATATCCCAGGACCGAAGCCGCAAGCTCCCGCTGCGGATAAGCGCGCCGGTTTTCTTTTTCGAAAAACACGCCGCGAAGGTTCATCGCCGCGATCCGGTGCACCGCATCGGGAGAAAGCTTCTTTGCCAGGCGAACGGGCGTATGCGATTGGCCTATTTTCGATTCGATTTCATCCGCGGACAGGCCCAGCACGGGCGAAATCAGCTGTGCCACCATCTGGACATCACTGATATCGGCGGGATCCGCGAACACGGAATCCATCGGCAAGCTGACTGCAAGCTCCCGTCCCTTGCGGTCTGAAATTGTGCCCCGCATCGGACTGATCTCAAATATTCGCTGCTGCTGATGCAGGGCTTTTGCGAGGTATTCGCTGTAGCAGAACAACTGAAGGTAACTGAGCCGGGCGAGCACTACTACGATCCAGACTACAGCCGCTGCCAAGACGATTAACCAGCGGAGACGCGGATTGCGCTGCTCCATGGACTCCGCCTACCTATCGGAAAGCGTGCGCCCGCAGGCGTCGCATGACGCTGCGGGAAAAAGCCGCCACCGGGCGGCTGCGTACTTAATGTCGGCACTGATACTAGGGCTGGGTCGATTGCCCCACCGGACGCGCATCGGCCACAACGGAATCCGCGGAACCTTGAGCCGGAGCTACCTGTCCGGGCACCGGTACCGTCAAACCAAGCTGATTTCGCGCGATGGTATCCACGCGCATTGGCGAGCGCAGAGTGGCCACTTCCAACTGCAATTGATGATTCAGGTCCGCGGAGCGCGCGCGTTCGGCATCCAGCCGCTCAATCTGATAGCGCACCTGAATGCATTCGAAGTGCTGCCAGGCGTAGGAGAGCAGGCACGCGGCGAGCGCCGCGCCAGTCCCCAATTTACGCCAGAAATCCCGCGCCTGCGACGCGGCCGCCGGACGCATCAATCTTGAATTATCGATTCGCTTTACGGTGTGATATTCCGTCATCTCAAATCCCTCTGAACCAACCTGTGTTATGCGGCTGGGCCTGACAATTTCTCCGCCACGCGCATCTTCGCGCTCCGCGCCCGAGGATTGCTTCGGATTTCCTCTTCGCTGGGCACGATCACTTTCTTTGTCAGCACGCGAAAACTTCCCTCTCGCGCCAACCGTTGAAACGCTCGCTTTACCGGACGATCTTCAAGCGAGTGGTAGCTGAGGACAATCCAGCGTCCTCCGGAAGATAAAGTGGCAGGGGTCCGCGAAAGAAACTGCTCGAGTTCCTCCTCTTCTCGATTCACCGCATTCCGCAGCGCCAGAAACGTTTTTGTCGCGGGCTGCAGTTTCTGCCTTCCCCTTGCTTTTCGAACTCCTGCCACAACCGTTGCCAGGTGTTCGGTATCGCGGATCGGCCGCGCTCGAACGATGGCCCTGGCGATTCTGCGTGAATCCCGCTCCTCCGCCTTGTGATAGAGCAGGTCGGCCAACTGCTTTTCCGGCCAGTGATTCACAATTTCGTCCGCCGTTAAGGGCGACTGTGGGATTCATGCGCATATCGAGAGGCGCCGCCCACCGAAACGAAAATCCGCGTTCCGGGGTGTCCAGCTCCAGGCTCGATACGCCCAAATCGGCGATCACACCGTCAAGGGGAGGCAGATTCAATTTCGCCACCACGTCGCCGATCGTTGAGAACTCTGCGTGCACCAAAACCACCTTTCCTTCAAACTGCTTCAATCTTTCACGAGCAATTTCAAGCGCCCTGGGATCCCGGTCAATCGCCGCCAGCCGACCCGTCGTTAGGCGCCGGGCAATTTCTATCGCGTGTCCGCCCGTGCCGGCTGTCGCGTCGACATACGTTCCCTCGGGCCGTATGCGGAGCCACTCCATCACTTCCGCGGCCAGAACGGGCGTATGCAAAACGCTCAAGCCCTAGATGCCCAGTTCGTCAAATGCCTTTTCGTCTTCCGCCGTGATCGGATTACGGTTCAACTGTTCGACGAATCGCGTGTGATTCCAGATTTGGAGGTACGTGAGGTTGCCCTGCACGTCCACTTCGCCCTTCATCTGCGCGGATTCCCGCAAGACGGGTGGAATTAAAATGCGCCCCTGTCCATCCACCTCGACCACTTGACCGTAATAGTTGGTGCGTGCCAGGAACTTTTGCTTGGCCGGATTGTAGGATGACTTCTTCGCGAGTTTTTGCTCGATGTCTTCCCACACTTTCAGGGGATAGACCCTCGCATGATCGCCGCCGGCGCTCGTGACGTAGAACTTCTTGCCTAGCCGGCGAAGTTCGGTGAGAAAGTCGGCGGGAATTTTGACCCGCCCCTTTTCGTCGACTGTCGCCGGATAGTTGCCCCGTAGCATAGGTGCTCATCGGAAGTTCGGACACAGCGCCCGCCTTCGATATCACTCGCGTTGTCACCTTAACCACTGCCTGACATTCCCAACCACTTTCCGCTACTTTCTACCACTTTGTGCCCCGATTGTAGAGGTGTTCTTTTTCTTGTCAAGGAGAATGTTTCGGATTTGAGGAAGTTTTTTTAGATTGGCGCAATCGGTGCGCGAGTCTCTTGCAGCTCGCAACAAACGTAGGAAACCACAAGCCATAGTAGAGAGACTGGCGGCGCTTCATCCACCCCTTGCGGTCCGATGCTTGCGAACCGCGAATTTGTTTTGTAAAAGTCAACAATTCGGACCTGTGAATTTCTGTGGATTTCTTCAGTTCTCGGATCTGCGAGCGGCCGAGACGCAGGTTTTTTGTGGAGATTAGTGTTCGCGGATGAAACATACGGCGCAGTACACGTTGAGGCGCGGAGGGCGAACGTAAGGATCTAGGCTAGCTTCAAAAGTGCAAATTCGATGCCGATCCCCTACTGTGGCGGCTGATTTCGCAGTGAATTGAGCTCCCGCAGCATCGACTGCTCGTCGGGACTTAGCCCCTGCGTGAATCGCGGATCGTTCAGCGCCGATTCTTGTGTGGCGGGATTCATATTGCGCAGCATCGCAAGATGGCGATTTATCGCCTGCCGCCGCTCCTGCGGCATTGCCTGCCATTTGGGTAAGAGAGTGTTGCGGACGTACTGGCGCTGCTCTGGCGTCATCCGCTCGAGGGCCGCCTCGGCTTGCCGGGCCCTCTGCTTCTGCTCTGGCGAGAGGTTATTCCATCTCTGGAGGTTTCGGCGAATCTGGTCTTGCCGTTGAGGCGGCAGATGCTGGAATTGCTCGTTATTCTGCATGAACCGCTGCTGGTCATCCGGAGGCATGTCCCTCAATTGGCCCACCCATTTCGGCGGTAGACCTTCCATCGCTCGGACGTTGGGCTTGCCCTTCTGACCGTTGGCATTGGCCTCGCGTTTGGCCTCCGCGCGCTCGCGCCAGACCTGCAGCCGCCGGCCGTTTTGGGCGTACGCAGACTGCGCCGCCAGCCCCGTAAGGAGCATGAGGCAAACGGCAAGCGCAATCTTGGCGCGAGGCATTAGGTGGCTTCCTTTAGTCATTGCTCGCGGCCCCGCTTTGAGGAGACTGTTCCGGTTGCGCTGCGGCGGGTGTCAATTCGGCTAGCGCGTCCATCTTGGTGACCACGTCGTAATTCTCAAGCACTCCCAGATTCTTGATGGCGTTGAAGTCTTCTTGCTGCGTCGTCGCGGTTGTAACCGTTGTTCCTGGGTTCTTCAACGGAAGCTTCACCACTAAAACCATCAGCGCAATCAGCACCCCGATCGCGAGTGCGAGCCTTGGCTGCGGCACAAAAAATTCAAACCACCTGCGGCGCGGCTCGGCAGCCACGCGCTGGCGGACGCGCGCGTCAAAACCGAACGACGGCTCGACCGCGGGGAGCTCGTCCATCACGTTCCAGATCCCGCGCAATTCTGCCGCCCGCTTCTGGCAAGCCGCGCAACCCGCCAAATGTTCTTCCACCTCGCGTCGCTGTGCGGAATCCGCGTGTTGGTTCAGATGTTCGATCAGTTCCTTTGAAACTTGCTGGCAGTTCATGTTGGCCTTCCTTCTCCTGCGCGATGCTCCACCGGCTGGGCCACAAGTGGTGCCAGTTGCACCCGCAGGTTCTCGTATGCCCGGAAAAGCAGCGATTTCAGGGCGCTTTCCGAACAATCCAGAACTCTTGATATCTCCGCATAATCCATCTCTTCGTATTTGTGCAGCAAAACTGCCGCGCGCTGCTTCTCCGGCAGCGTAAGGATCGCGCGCCGGATGGTTTCTACTCGATCGCGCTCCAGCAGATGCTCGTCAATCCGCTTCTCGCGCGCTCGCAGTTCCATGGGGCGCGAATCCTCGTCATCCATGGGCGCGTCGATAGACACTTCCATCTTCCGGTGCCGCGTGTCGCGGACCGAATTCAGGGCCACGTTCGTTGCGATGCGGAAGAGCCAGGTAGTGAATTTTGCGCTCGGAGTGTACTGCTTCCTCGCTCGGTAAACGCGCAGAAAAACCTCCTGCGCAAGGTCCTCCGCCGTCGAGGAGTCGCGGACCATCCGGTTCAGGAAGTTGACCAGCGGCGAGCGATACTTCCGCAACAAGAAGTCGAAGGACGAGTCGTCCCCCGCCTTCACGTCCAGCATCAGTTGGACGTCGCTCCTTGCCATGGCCTCCACAGTCTATCTAACACGCGCTGTGCCACAAAGTTTCGGAGGAGATGGAGTGCGAGAAGGCGCACTACGAGGGTACGCACAAATTATCCACCGCAGAGGGGGGATCGCCGCAAGTACCTGTTGGTGTAAAGAAAAATCGTCTACGGTGAAAGGGACTGGATGGCCCTCTGTTTGGCCTGATTTATGTAAGTTGTTGTATATAAGCTAGTTACAGGGAGGCCAAAAAGCAGTTTTCTGGAACGGCTCGCCACGCTGATCGGCAAGTCGCGGGTTTCTAAGGCACCTGAGCGGTTTCCGCGGCGCAGGACGGAGTCGCTGCACTGAGTAAGTCCTGACTAGTTGATAGCTTGATCGAGAAACCGAACTGCGCTGTTGACCGTCCACCATACGTGCAAGCTGAATCGAACCAAGTAGATTGGGATGTGTCTCTCAGACCGGAAGACGTAGCGCGGACTTGCTGATACACGTTGCCCCCTAGACCTCGACGAGGACGATGCTGAGTTCGAACTCAAGCCGTTGAGGAGTTAGCGTATGCGATTACAAGTTCTCGTAGCACTTCTCGCAATTGCCACCCCTGCCGCGCAAGCGCCCAGAGCCGAGAAGGAATGGCTCGGCGCTGCCGGTCAACGAACTAGGGTGGCACTATTCCGAAGCACTGACGCTGGCCCGTCCCCGATACTGGTCGTCGTTCTCCAGGGTGATTTGGGTCGGGCAGATTACGTCCTGGCGACCAATGCTGCAAGTCAAATTCACGGGATCATTGCCGCCGCGTTGGTCAGACCGGGCTACACGGACGTTGATGGCGACACCTCCGATGGAATCAAGGGCGGCGCATTCGGCGATAACTACACGCCAGAAGTCTTGAACCAGATGGATGCAGCGATCCGCGAACTCAAGAGCCAATTGCATCCATCCGCAGTCGTTCTAGTCGGCCATTCCGGCGGCGCCGCGATCTCCGCCGATTTAATCGCGCGGGACAATGGACTTGGCAGGGCCGCACTGCTTCTGTCCTGCCCATGCGATGTGCCAACTTGGCGAAAACACATGAACACACTCCATCCCAATCCACTGTGGGACAAACCCGTCACCAGCATTTCCCCAGTGAGCGTTGTGACCGAGATCAGCCCCAGGACGCAGATCTGGATGATGGTCGGTGACAAGGATGACACGGCACCTCCCGAATTTACCGAAGGTTACGCCGCTGCACTGAGGAAACGCGGCATCGAGCCCCACGTCACTGTCCTTCCCGGTCAAGGGCACATCATCCTTTACGACAGTGCCGTGATCCAGCAACTTTCGGCGCTAGTGGCGCAACTGCGCTAGGAGCCACCCAGCCGCTTTCATGCGACAAACAGCGATTGAAGTGGTCAGACCCCCAAACGGTGACGCAACTGCACACCTTTCGCCCCCGGAGTTCGCCCTTCTCTCGTGCGCTGACACCTCGACGGCAGCGGGTCAAATCGAGTCCGACCCTTGGCGCGTTTTGCTAGTAGATTGGCGCGCTGTGCTAGTGAACCAGTCCCACCTGTCGGGTAGAGTGAATCTCACGAAAGGAGATTTACTCTCATGCATCAGACGGCAGAACGACGGGCGGTAACAGAAAAGACTTACACAGCAAAAGCTTTTGCCGCGGGCAGCGCGAAGACTGGGCTGGCGCCGGCATCCATCACACGACGCGCCCCGCGTCCCCAAGACGTGCAAATCGAAATTTTGTATTGCGGCGTTTGCCACTCCGATCTCCATCAGGTCCGCGACGAGTGGCACTCCATGATGCCCACGACTTACCCCTGCGTGCCGGGGCACGAAATCGTCGGCCGAGTCATCGGAATCGGGAGTGGCGTTACGAAATTCAAGGAAGGTGACATCGCCGCAGTGGGCTGCATGGTCAATTCCTGCCGGAAGTGCGCCAGTTGTCTCGCAGGCGAGGAGCAGTATTGCGAGAACCAAATGATCCTGACCTACAACGGCGAGGATAAGATTCTCGGCGGCGTCACCTACGGCGGCTATTCGGAGAGCATCGTGGTGGACGAAGCCTACGTGCTGCGCATTCCCAACGGGCTCGATCCGGCTGGCGCAGCGCCGCTGCTCTGCGCAGGCATTACGACATATTCGCCGCTGCGCCACTGGAATGTTGGCAAGGGACAGAAGGTGGGAATCGTCGGCCTGGGCGGGCTGGGCCACATGGGGTTGAAATTCGCCAAGGCGTTCGGCGCACATGTCGCGCTGTTCACCACTTCGCCGCGCAAGTCAGCGGATGCGGTGCGGCTCGGAGCGGACGAAGTGATCGTCTCCACAGACAATGCCGCGATGAAAAAGCATTCCGGAACTTTCGATTTCATCCTGGATGCGGTTTCGGCGGAGCACGATCTGAATGCGTATCTTCAACTGCTGAAGCTCGACGGCACGATGACGCTTGTCGGCGTGCCGGAAAAGCCGAGCCCGGTGGCTTCGATCAACCTGATCATGAAGCGCCGCCGCTTGGCGGGTTCGGCAATTGGCGGAATTCGCGAGACGCAGGAGATGCTGGATTTCTGCGGCGAAAAAGGGATCACGGCCGACATCGAACTCATCAAAATTCAGCAGATCAACGAAGCCTACGAACGCCTGCTGAAGAGCGATGTGAAGTACCGGTTCGTGATCGACATGGCATCATTAAGGTAGATCAACCATTATCCAAGCGTGGCTACCATTCGCGGTAGCCGGAAGGAGAAACAATGCAGAAACGCAAACTTGGAAATA
Organism: uncultured Acidobacteriota bacterium; assembly: GCA_963723845.1. Lineage (GTDB taxonomy): Bacteria > Acidobacteriota > Terriglobia > Acidiferrales > UBA7541 > Palsa-295. The sequence continues at coordinate 52,454 of CAVRSO010000083.1, read as the reverse complement.
GCGGTCTGGAAGTTTCGGCTCTCGGCCTGGGATGCATGGGAATGAGTTTTGGCTTTGGTCCGGCTGCTGACAAGAAGGAAATGATCTCTCTGATCCGCACAGCCGTGGAGCGCGGGATCACATTTTTCGATACGGCCGAAGTGTATGGCCCGTTCACGAACGAAGAACTCGTCGGCGAAGCTCTTGCTCCGGTTCGCGACAAGGTGGTGATTGCCACGAAGTTCGGGTTCGACCTCGATCCTAAGAGTACAGCAGCTCGGCCGCCGGGATCGGTGGGACTAAACAGCCGGCCAGAACACATCAAGCAGGTCGCGGAAGCCTCGCTCAAGCGCCTCAAGACTGACGTTATAGATCTGTTTTACCAGCACCGCGTCGATCCGAATGTGCCGATCCAAGACACGGCGGGAGCTGTTAAGGATCTCATTCGGGAAGGCAAAGTAAAGCACTTCGGACTTTCGGAAGCGGGTGTGCAGACGATCCGTCGCGCGCACGCCGTTCAGCCTGTCAGCGCGCTTCAGAGTGAATACTCGCTCTGGTGGAGAGAGCCTGAAAAGGAAGTGATCCCCACGCTCGAAGAACTCGGGATCGGGTTCGTTCCATTTAGCCCGCTTGGCAAAGGCTTCCTTACGGGAACGATCAGCCACGATACGAAGTTCGATGCCACCGATTTCCGCAACCGCGTGCCTCGCTTTACGCCGGAGAACCGGAAAGCGAATCAAGTGTTCGTCGATTTGGTCGGCAAGATCGCGGAGCAGAAGAAGGCGACGCCTGCTCAGATCGCGCTCGCCTGGCTGCTTGCGCAGAAGCCCTGGATGGTGCCGATCCCGGGCACGACCAAGTTGCATCGGCTCGAAGAAAATATCGGCGCGGTTGCCATCCAGCTGACGCCCGACGATCTCCATGAGATCGATGCCGCAGCCTCAAAGATAGCGGCGCAGGGTGCCAGGTACCCCGAAGAGTTGCAAAAAATGGTGGGACGCTGAGAACGGGCTTCAGCAACGTCCCTTCTAATGTTGGGGTTATTCTTTAAATAGCCATGAGCAACCGATTCAGAGTTTCAACCTCCCTTGGCGCCAGGCTGCGGGAAGTTGGTCTGGCGCCTTCGGCGGTATTGGCGCAGGCGGGCCTGCCAAGTGCGCTCTTCAACCAAGAAAAAATTCTGCTTACCACCGAGGAGTTTTTCGGATTGTATCGCGGGATTGCCGAAATCAGTCGCGACCCGGCGATTGGTCTCAAACTCGGAAGTGAGAACCGAATCGAGCGTTACGATCCCATCAAAATCGCCGCGCTTTCTACCAGATCGTTCAGGAACGCGGTCGAACGCCTGAGCCGCTACAAACAGCTTACGTGCCCCGAGAAAATTGACTTCGTCGAGCGCAGCAACGAATGCGCGGTGCGTTTCAATTGGCTGCTGGCCGAACAGCAAGAGCCGGCCGATGCTCGCGGACATATGTTTTGCCTGGATCATGACCATCGCCGAGCGCGGCGCGGGCCGGCGGATTCGCCCTACGCGGGTGGAATTCCAGCGGCCGGAGGCGTTTCGGAACATCTACGAAAAGCACTTCGAATGTCCGGTGAAATTCATGGCGGCCAAAAACCTGCTCGTATTCAGCAAGGCGGACATGGACGTGCCCTTTCTCACGTACAACGCGGAACTGCTCGCCGCCATTGCTCCTCAGTTGGAGGCGGAACTGACGCAGCAAATGGCCGAGAAGGACATTCGGGAACAAGTAAAAGGAATTCTCAAGGGATTATTCGCGGGGCAGCGTCCGGCGATACAAGATGTTGCGCGGGAATTACGAATGAGCGCACGCACTTTGCAGCGCCGTTTGACCGAAGGCGGGGCGACGTTTCAACAGCTGACCGAAGAAGCCCGCCGCGAATTGGCGCGCCACTACCTGTTGCATTCGTCGCTCGAATTGAACGAAACCGCGTATCTGCTGGGCTACGAGGACGCCAATTCTTTCTTTCGGGCCTTCCACAAATGGGAAGGGACGTCGCCCGGACAGTGGAAATCAAACCACGCAAGTGCGTAGCGTGTGGGTTAGCGTCTCACCGGCCGAACTGGCGCAAATGATGGTCCGCGTGCAGGTAGCCCCAGCGAAGCCATTCCTGCTGGCTCATCGCGCCGAAGAACGGATGCGGCGCCGGCAGGGCGGCAGTGTCGCAAAACCGGCGAACAATCGAAAGCAGGTCTGTGCGGTCTCTTTCGAACTCGGCTGGCGGCGTTCCGCCCACGCCCTGCTCCATCTCGGGGCGCGTGGCAACGCCGTGCGGCCATTTCAGCGGCAGCTGTAAAGCGATCCATTTCATGACCGTGGGCGGCAGAAATCCTGTCGTAGGGCTTGCGGTCTTCTCGCCCAGCGGCAATCGGTACGCATCGCAAAGATGGCACACCATCTGATGCACGGACATTTTTCCCCACAGCCGCCCGTCAGATTGTGTCAACGACGTGATGCGCTGGAGGATTGACTCGCGATCAGCAGCAGTGGCCAGAGTTCGCATACGCTCGGCTAACCTCGGCCCAGATCTAAAGGCGCCATCGTTCACCCGGCGCGTCGTGCGACCATGAACCACGCCTTCGGCTCTTCGCCGCCGAAAAGCGCCTTCGTCTCAGGACGGACCTCAAAGCGCGCCGGCTCAATGGACTCGATTTCCCAGCCTCGGGCGAACGCTTCGCGCAATTCTTGCTGCTTCACGCGTCTCGGTCCCACCTCGCCCGGCACATGGTCGCTGAAACAAAGCAACAGCAGGCGGCCGCCGGGTTTCAGGATAGCCTCGAGACTCTGGACATAACGAGCGCGGTCTGCATCGGAGAACACGTGAAAGAGGCCGGAATCGATCACGTTGTCAAATCTTTCCGTCCACTCTTCGAGTTTCAAAGCATCTTTCACCAGGAACGTGCACGAAAGCCCTCGCTCAACGGCTTTCGCCTTCGCCTCGGTGATTGGTCCCTCAAGAAAGTCGATGCCCGTCACCGCATGGCCCTTGCTTGCAAAGAACAGCGCGTTTTCTCCGGTGCCGCAACCCGCATCGAGGATTGAGCCGGCAACTTTATCTGCCGCCGCCTGCAATACGGATTGTGGCTTGCCGATGTCCCAAGGCGCTCTTCCTGCATAGGCGCTCGCGAAACGATCGCGAGTGAGACCCGTGTTTCCCCGTTCAGGCATTGGCGTCAACCTCTCTTTAAGAATTTCTCTCGGCGGATCGCGTGTTAAACGTTCACGTGGAACATCGCTTTCAGTGCTATGAAAATCGCGACGCCCAAAAATACCAGCACCGCCATTCCCACGCTGTGCTCGCGGTTCACCTCGGGAATCAGGTCGGACGCCGCAACGTATAGCGTGACGCCCGCTGAAAACGGCAGCGCATCGGCGACCGTTCCTTTCAGTATGAACATCAGCGCCATTCCCGCGAGCGTTGCCGCTCCCAAAATTGCCGAAGACGCGAACGCCGCGGCGCGGCTCTGCCCGCTCGCCAGCATCAGTGACGCCACCGTGAACCCCTCGGGAATCTTGTGCAGGAAAATCGCGATGAAGATCACGCCGCCAGAGCCACGTCGAGACCAACAGGCCGGAGGCAATCGCCACGCCATCGAAAAACGTATGGATCACCAGCCCGAGCAGCGCCGCGTAGCTCGCGTGCGCGTGCGACACCTCTTCGCTATGGGTCTCTTCCCCGAAATGAAAATGCGGCGCCACCGTGTGCTCGAAAAAATGCACCAGAAAATATCCGGCGAGCACAAACACGAAAACCGCGTCCGTGTCGCTGAAAAAGAATGAGGATGCGTCCCCTCGAAGTTTCATCGACGCCGGAATCATTTCCACAAGCGCAGTCGCCAAGCATGAATCCCGCGCCGAAAGCGATGAAATATTTCAGATAGCGCCGCGACCACTGCCGCCGCGTGATCAGCAATCCGCCCAGCAGGTTTGCGCCCGCGGCCGCCGCGCCCAGCAGCAGCGCCACTAAAATCCGAGTTGCCACAGCCGAGTGCATTCTTTCCGTTCTTCGCTCAAAAACCTTCTTCAACGAGCCTGCTGATCGTAAGCTGCGACACCGCGCGCCCCTTGCGCGCCTCCAGCAAGCTTTCCATGTACTTCGCCAGGATGTCGCATTCCAGATTCACCGCATCATTGGGAACCATGGCGGAAATATTTGTGTGTTCGTGGGTGAACGGAATGATCGCGATGTCGGCGATGCCTTCGTGCCAGCGCGCCACGGTCAGGCTAATGCCATCGATTGCGATCGAGCCTTTTTCCGCCACGTAGCGCCGCAAATCTTCCGGCACGCGCACCGAAAGCCACCAGTTGTCACCCTCGGGAACGAGCCGCGTCACGCGCCCGATATCGTCCACATGCCCTTGAACAAAATGGCCGCCCAGCCGCGCGCCCGCTGCCAGCGGCCGTTCCAGATTCACCGAGCCGCCCGCCTTCATTTCGCCGAACGCCGTGCGCCGCAACGTTTCTCCCGAAAGGTCGGCGCAAAAATGGTCAGCGGCAAACCCTGCGACCGTCAGGCAGCAGCCATTCACCGAGATGCTGTCGCCAAGCTTGATTTCGCGCGCAATGTCCGCGGCGCGCGCGAGGCTCACCCGCAGCCGTCCGCCATTCTCGCCGCGTTCGAGCGACTCAATTTCTGCGACGGCTTCAGTGATCCCCGTAAACATCGTGAAAATATCCTTCCACAGCGAAGTCCGGGCCGTAGCGGCTCAATTTCAAATTTGTCAGCGCAGGTGATTTCGCGAACCAGCGGGCGCGATTTGCGCCATCGGCACTCCGCTTCCCATGATCTTTGGGCGCATAAAAGAGAATCATCTTGTCCACGATTCCCGCTTCGAGCGCCGCGCCATTCAATTCCGCGCCCGCCTCGATCACCAGATTCAAAATTTCGCGCTTGCCAAGCTCGCGGATCACGGCCCGCAAATCCACGTGTCCGCGGCGCCCGCGAACCCGCACCACTTGCGCTCCTGCTCGCTCAAGCGCACGCGCTGTTGGGGAATCGCGCGGCTGCAACGTGAAAACCATCACATCACCTTCCGCCGACTTTACGAGTGTCGATTTCAGCGGCAGGCGCAGGCGCGAATCTAACACAACGCGCATCAGTCTTCGCCTGCGCGGCTTGCCCGTGCGGTCGCTCATGCGCGGATCGTCGGCCAGCACCGTGCCGATTCCGGTGAGCAAGGCGTCGGCTGCGTGGCGAATTCTCTGAACTTCCTCGCGCGAGGCTTCGCTGGTAATCCAAGTAGTGCTCCCTTCGCGCGCCGCGATCTTGCCATCCAGTGTGAGCGCGGTCTTGAGCGTCACGAACGGCTGCCCCGTGCGAATCCATTTGGCGAAATCCTCGTTCATTGTGCGCGAGGCTGCTTCGTTGCTCCCTACGTGCACGGAGATCCGGGCTCGTTTCAACTCAGCGAAGCCTCGCCCAGCAACCGCGGGATTCGGATCCTTCATTGCGGCGACAACGCGCTTCACCTCCGCGGCGATGATGGCCTTCGTGCACGGACCGGTGCGGCCCGTGATGCAGCAAGGCTCGAGAGTTACGTAGAGGGTTGCGCCGCGCGCCTTCGTGCCGGCTTCGTTCAGCGCGAGAATTTCGGCGTGGTCGCGATTATCGTAAGCGTGAAACCCTTCGCCGACTAACGCGCTGCCCTTTTACCAACACCGCGCCAACCACCGGATTCGGATGCGCGAGCGCAATTCCCCGCCGCGCCAGTTCGCAGCGCGCGAGCCATCCACTTGTCGTCTGCCTGGGAAACTTTCTCAGTCGAAGAGCGAGTTGACATAGGTTTGCGCGTCGAAGGGGACCAGATCGTCCATCTGCTCGCCGGTGCCAACGAAGCGAATCGGCAGGTGCAGCTCGCGCGCGATCGCCACCACGATGCCGCCCTTCGCCGTGCCATCCAGTTTCGTCAGCACGATGCCGGTCACGCCCGCCTGGCTCCAGAATTCGCGCGCCTGATTCAGTCCATTTTGCCCCGTTGTCGCGTCCAGAACCAGTAGCACGTCGTGCGGCGACGCCGGGCACAACTTTATTCGCGGTGCGCTTCATCTTTTCGAGCTCGGCCATCAAGTTTGATTTCGTATGCAGGCGCCCGGCGGTGTCCACGATTACCATGTCCGCCGCCGCGCGCTTGCGCGGCGGAGAGCGCGTCGAAAATTACGGCGGAAGGATCGGCCCCCGATTTCTGCTTCACCATTTCGACGCCCGCGCGGCGCGCCCACACTTCCAGTTGTTCGATGCGCCGCCGCGCGAAACGTATCCGCAGCGCAAAGGATGACGCTCGCGCCTTCTTTCTTCAGACGATTCGCAAGTTTGCCGATCGTCGTGGTTTTCCCGGTGCCGTTCACTCCCACAACGAACAGCACGCGCGGCGGCGTCACGCGCCTTGCCGTCGGAATTTGCTGCAGGCGCCTCGAGGATTTTCAGGATTTGGCGCTTCAATTCTTGCTTCAACTGTCCGGCATCATCGATTTTGTGTTCGTTCACTTGCTCGCGCAGCGCCGCCAGCACTTCTTTCGTCGTGCGCACGCCGATATCCGCGCTGAGCAGCGCCGATTCGAGCTGTTTCAGCAGTTCAGGATCGACGGGCCGGTTGCCCGTCAGCAATTGCTCGACGCGCGCCGACAACTCCGTGCGCGTCTTGCCAACCGACTCTTTGAGCCGCTCCAGTAGCGTCGGCTCCGGCTTTCCAAACAGTGTAATCATGAATTTCTTCGATGAATCCGAAGTGAATCATTCTAGCAGAGGACCGCTGCGGCAGTCTGACGAGCATACCGGCAACAATGGCGCTCAGCAATGCGCCTGCTCCAAGAATTACGTTGCACATATTTGAGCTTCCGTGTTCCTATGCCGGAACAACAAGGATTGCTTCTGCTAGGAGGACCACCGGTGAACGACGAAGAGAATCCCGCTGTGCCGGCCAGCACAGTTACGCGACGCCGACTGATCGCGGGTGTTGCCACCACGCTTGGCAGTCTAGCCGCGGGTTCACAGGCTTTCGCCAACGCGCAGCAGGCACCGAGAGAAAAACCCGGAGCGGCGGCCGATAAGATTCGCACGTCCCTTCATCAGGAAATCAGTTTCAACGCTAATCCGCAGCGTATTTATGAGGCCCTCTTGGATTCAAAGCGGTTCTCCACGTTCACGGGTTTGTCGGCTGAGATTGACCCAAAAGCGGGCGGTGCTTTTACAATGTTTGGCGGATTGATCGTTGGACGCAACGTTGAACTGATCGCCAACCAGCGAATCGTGCAGGCTTGGCGCCCTACACATTGGGATCCCGGAATCTATTCGATCGTTAGGTTTGAACTGGAAGGGTTAGGCTCCGAAACCAAGGTTGTTCTCGATCACACGGGTTTCCCGGGAGGTGAATTCGACAGCCTCAACACCGGCTGGAAGCCGAGATACTGGAACCCGCTAAAAAAATTCCTGACTTAGGCATTCGCCTTTGCTTGGCCGTATCACGCAAGCGTGAAATAGAAGGTTGCGCCTTTTTGTGGTTCCGCTTCCGCCCAGATGCGGCCGCCGTGTCTGCGGATGATGCGGTGGACAGTTGCCAGTCCCACTCCAGTGCCTTCGAATTCGTCCTGGCGGTGCAGCCGTTGAAACGCGCCAAATAGCTTGTCTGCGTATTTCATCTCAAATCCTGCGCCATTATCACGAACGAAAATCACCGGGTGTCCCTCGCCATCGCAATGGCCGATTTCGATCACCGCGACCTCGCGCGGCCGCGTGTACTTCACGGCATTGCCCACGAGATTGGTCAACACCTGCTTGATCAGTCCTCGATCGCATTCCAAGAACGGCAACTCGCCAACCCTCCACTCGATTCGTCTTTCGCAAACTTCGCTCTTGAGGTCCGCCAAAACGTCGTCGATCAGTTCTTTGATGCTGGTTTTCTGCAACCTCAGCTGCTGACGGCCAATTTGCGCCAGCCGGAGCAGGTCTTCGATCATTCCCGCCATCCGTTGAGACGCGTCACGGATTTCGCCCAGGTATCTTTGGCCCTCCGCGTCCATCTTGCTTCCTTGCGATTCGATGAGAATTTCTCGAAAATCCATCCACATGACGAAGCGGCGCGCGCAGATCGTGCGACACCGAGTAGCTGAACGCTTCCAACTCGTTATTGGCAGCCTCCAGTTCGGCGGTGCGTAGCCTCACTCGCTCTTCCAGTTGCTCGTTCAACTTACGGATTTGCTGGTCTGTTCGTTCCCGTTCCACCGCGTAGCGAATTGCGCGCGGCAGGATGCCTCCGTTCAGTTCCATCTTGGCGACGTAATCTTGCGCTCCCTTCTTCACCATTTTGAGCGCCAGCGCTTCATCGCCTAGGCCTGTCAGAACAATTACCGGAATCGCTGGAGCTTTCCCTCTGATCGTGTCGAAAGTGCCCCAGCCTTGGCTGTCCGGCAGCGCTAGGTCCAACAGGACCGCATCGATCCCACCTTTGCCCAACCGCTCAAGCGCCGCCGACAGCCTGTCCGCAGTTTCCACCTTGAAGGGCTCTCCCTTTGTTTCCGAGAGCGATTCTTGGATCAATCGCGCATCTCCGGCGTTGTCTTCAACCAGTAGAACCTGCAATCTTTCATCGCTCATTGTTTGTGGTTCGGCAGCTTGACGATCGCCAGCCAGAAATCCTCCAGCGATTTCACCACTCGGACGAACTGATCCAGGTCAACCGGCTTTGTCACATAGCAATTCGCATGCAAATTGTAAGTTTTCAATATGTCCTCTTCGGCCTTGGAGGTTGTGAGGACCACCACGGGAATGCGCTTCAGATCGGGGTCTTCCTTGATCTGCGCCAGCACTTCCCTTCCGTCCTTTATGGGAAGATTCAGATCGAGCAGGATCAAATCCGGGCGAACCGTGCTTTTGTACTTGCCCTGTTTCCGCAAGCAGGCCAACGCCTCTTCTCCATTGGACGCGACGGTCAGATTGTTGCTTACCTTGCTTTCCTTGAGCACTTCCTTGGTTAGCCGCACATCGCCGGCATTGTCCTCCACCAGCAGGATGTCAACCGATTGAAGCGGGGACTCGTAGTTCATCGTGTTCTCTCCTTTGAAGTTGTGAAAATTCTCGTGCAGGAATCGTGAAGCGGAACGTGGAACCTCCGCCCGCGGTCGGCTCGACCCAAATCCGCCCGCCATGCCGCTCGGCAATCTTTTTGCAGATGGCCAGACCGATACCTGTGCCGGGATACTCCGTCTTGGTGTGAAGTCTCTGGAAAATCACAAAAATGCGGTCGGCATGCTCCGGTGAGATGCCAATGCCGTTGTCGCGCACGCCAATTTCCCAATCGCCGCCCCGGCGTTCGGCGGAAACGTACACACTCGGCAGACCATTGCGGCGAAACTTGATAGCATTGGCGATCAAGTTTTGAAACAGCTGGCCGAGTTGCAGAGGATCAGCCATTACCGTCGGTAACCGGTCCCGCGTAATCGTCACTCCGCTTTCCTTGATCGCAAGTCTAAGATTGTGGTCGAGGACGCGGTCCAGCACCTCGTCACATCGCGTCAATTCCAGCGGTTTTCCCTGCGTGCCCACGCGCGAATAGCTAAGCAGATCCGTGATCAGCGTCTGCATTCTCGTGGCGCCATCGACGGCATAGTTGATGAAGTCTCGCGCATCATCATCCAGTTTTTCTCGGTATCGCCTTCCGAGCAGTTGCGTGAAGCTGGCCACCATTCGCAGCGGCTCCTGCAGGTCATGCGAAGCCACATACGCAAACTGCTGCAGTTCGGAGTTCGAGCGCGCCAGGTCTTTCATGCGCTCATCCAGTTCCGCTGTGCGTTCGTCGACGCGCAGTTCCAGATCCACATTGAGTGCGCGGATTTTGTCCTCCGCGTCTTTGCGTTGCCCCATTTCCCGCTGCACGACGACGCCGGCCAAGAACAAGAAGAGGAAAGCCAGCACGTTGCCGGTTACAATCACCACCCGCGTTCTCCAGGACGTCCTCTCAACCCCTAACGAACGTTCCACCAACAAATGGCCCTCTTCCTGTCTCATCGCTGCGATTTCCATCCGCGCTTGGTCCATCTCGCGCTTTCCCGAACCTTCCGCGACGAAGTCGGCCCCAGCGGCCAGTCCGCCCTGTCTCCGAATCTCGATTGCATGCTGGAGGAGGGCGAGCCGCTTTTCGATCACCGGATCCAAGCGATCCAGAGCGCGCTGCTGGATCGAGTTGTCAGCGGTCAATTTCCTCAAGTCTTTTGAATTTTCGTGAACTCTGTTGGAGGCGCCGTTGTACGGTTCAAGGTAGGACTCTTTGCCAGTGAGAAGATAGCCTCGCTCGCCCGTTTCGGCGTCAATCAAGTTGGCGGAAACACTGTCGAGCTTTTCCAGCACCAGATGCGTGTGGTTCACCCACTGTCGTTCGTTCGCGTTCTGTACGACGCTCCAATAGGAGAGTACACCGACGCAAATCAGAAGGGACAGGGGCGTCCCGAATCCTGCAATGAGTCTGCTTTTGAACGTCATGGCACCGCCGAGACACACCGGCTCCGGCAGCCCGAAAGGGGGGCAGCTATAGGCTGAAGTCAGAACTCTTGAAGGGGTGCTTCACTTTCGACGAGCCATGGAATCCCGTCAAGGCGACACTTCCTCGGAAGTTCGTGAAGGTACACACGAACGTGCAGCGAATCCCAATATCGACTCGCATTGACACCCACCGGGCCCCCGGCGAAGGCTTTGTTTGCCCTGTCATTGATGCTACTTTCCAAGATGACGCCGATTTCGATTCGCCCCGGCGCGCTAATGTCCGAGCGATTTGTGTTTTCCGATCTCCGCGAGCTCTTCGCCAAGGCGAATGAGGAGAAGTCTGGCGACCAGTTGGCCGGGATCGCTGCTGCCTCGGAACGCGAACGCGTGGCCGCGAAGCGTCAGCTTGCCGACTTGAGCCTTGACGAAATTGTCCAAAAGCCGCTGATTGATCCCGACAAGGACGAAGTCAGTCGTCTTATTCTCGACACATTTGACCGCGACGCCTTTCAGCCCCTCAGAAGCATCACGGTCGGAGAATTTCGCGAACATATTCTCGACGACGCAACGAATGAGACGACACTGAAACAGCTCCAGAGCGCGATCATCCCTGAAATCGCTGCGGCACTGGCGAAGATCATGAGCAATAAGGATCTGATCCTCGCCGCAGCGAAAATCCGCAATGTGACGCGTTGCCGAAACACCATGGGCGAGCGTGGAGTGCTCGGTATCCGCGTGCAGCCGAATCATCCGGTGGACGACATCGGCGGAATTTTGCTGGCCGCGTTTGAAGGCCTGCTTTACGGCTGCGGCGACGCGGTGATCGGCGTGAACCCCGCTTCGGATTCCGTCGAAACCGTGAGCGCCATCCTTCGTACGCTGAATCGCCTCGTCGAAACCTATAAAGTGCCCACGCAAATCTGCTGCCTCGCACACATCGGCGCTCAGCTCTCCGCGATGGATCGCGGCGCGCCCGTGGACTTGCTCTTCCAGTCCATCGCAGGCACCGAAGCGGCGAATCGCAGCTTCGGCATCACCTTGGCGACGCTGCGCGAAGGCCGCGATAGAGTTCTCGACCATCATCGCGCGCGTGACGTGAAATGGAAGGGCACGCAGGCCATGTATTTCGAAACCGGACAAGGCAGCGCGCTTTCCGCGGAAGCTCACCACGGCGTCGATCAACTCACGCTCGAGGCCCGCGCCTACGGCGTCGCGCGAGCTGTTCGATCCTTTCATCGTCAATAGCGTGGTGGGTTTCATCGGCCCGGAATACCTCTACGACGAGCGGCAGATCATTCGCGCCGGCCTCGAAGATCACTTCATGGGCAAGCTGCTAGGCCTGCCGATGGGCTGTGACGTCTGCTACACGAACCACGCCGCCGCCGACCAGAACTCCGCGGATAATCTGCTCGTGCTCCTCGCCGCGGCGGGCTGCAACTATTTCATGGGCGTTCCCTGCGCCGACGACGTGATGCTCAACTATCAATCGACGAGCTACCACGACGCGCTCGCCGCTCGTAGACTCTTCAAACTCCGGCCCGCTCCCGAATTTCTGGCATGGCTCGAATCGAGCGGGATCTATCGCGATGCGGAACCTATCCTGCTCGACGCGCCCGCGCGCCGTCAGTTGATGCAGCGGCTGGAATCGTCGCTTGCGGAGATCGTCTGAATGGCCGACGAACCAGATCCCTCGTTAGCCGCCTCCGACTTACCCGAAATCGTGCGCAAGATTCGCGCACGCACGCCCGCTCGCATTCTAATGGGGCGCGCTGGGGCCGCTTATCGCACAACGACGCAGCTAGATCTGCGCGAAGCTCACGCAGCCGCGCGCGACGCCGTCCGCGCGGAACTCGATATCGAGAAAGCGTTCGGCGCAGCCTTCACGCGGCAATGGCAACTCTTCGAGACACGCACCCAGGCGATTAGCAAGGACGAATATCTGTTGCGCCCGGACCTCGGCCGCCATTTTGACCGCGCATCGCGGGACGAAATTCGAGAGCACTGCTCGCCGGAAAGCGATCTTCAAATTGCAATCGGCGATGGCCTTTCTGTTCCGGCGGTCGCGGCGCAGGTCCCTCCACTTCTGCCGCTCCTGCATGAAGGTGCCAAATCACGAGGATGGAAAATAGGCTGCGCGTTCGTGATCCATCATTGCCGCGTGGGAATCTTGAACGAAATCGGCGAGTTGTTGAATCCGCGCGTCGCCGTGCTGCTGATCGGCGAGCGTCCCGGATTGGCCACTGCGGAAAGCCTGTCCGCATACATGGCGTATCGCCCGCGCGCGGCTCATTCCGATGCTGATCGAAACCTCATCTCGAATATCCATGCTCGCGGGCTGAATCCGCGCGACGCGGCCAGTCGCATCCTGAATTTCGTTGCGCAGATGATGCAGGCGGGCATTAGCGGCTTTACTCTGCGGGAGGAATTCCGCGCTCAACAATAAAAACAAGTGACGAAGTGTGACTGAAGTATCGTCTTGGCAGGGGAACGCAGGAATGCGCCGTCTGTCACGCGTCACACTTCGACGAGCGTGGCGGAAAGCCGCAGTTGGCCGCCGGCCACAGCCGCTTCCAGAGCGTGAACCACCGTCGGATCGAATTTGGCGACAGCCAACGAGCGGATGCGGTCGAGCGCATATTGCAGGTCCATCGCGGACTGGTAAGGTCGGTTGGTGGTGATCGCGTCGAGTGTGTCGGCTACGGCGATGATGCGCGCCATAAGCGGTATCTGCTCGCCTTGCAGCCCATACGGATAGCCACCGCCGTCCATGCGCTCGTGATGCAACTCGATTCCCGGAAGCATTTCCTTCAGTTGCGCGACGGGCCGCATGATGTTGGCGCCCTTCGAGGGATGCTGCTTCATGAGTTCGAATTCTTCTTCGGTCAACTGGCCCGGCTTTTTGAGCACGCGATCGTCCACGCCGATCTTTCCCACGTCGTGCAGAAGCGCGGAGATGCGCAGCCGGTCGAGATCTTCTGGGTTCAGTCCCAGGCCTTCGCCGATGATGCTCGAATATTTCGCCACTCTGCCGGAATGGCCGCGCGTGTACGGGTCCTTTTCGTCGATAGCCGCCGCAAGCATGCGGATCGAGCCCAAAAACAGTTCGCGATTTTCCTCAGCGGCCTGCTGCAGCTTTTCGACATGCTCTTCGATGTCGCCCGCCATGTGGTTGAATGTTTCGGCGAGCTCGCTGATCTCGGCGGCGCCGCGCACTTCGACGCGCTCGTGGAACTCCGCGCGGCTGATTGCGCGGGTCGATTCGACTAAGCCGCGAATCGGTCGCGTGATCCCCACGGCGAAGAGATACCCGAGGATCAACGCGGCAAATGTAACGCCCACCACGAACTGAAGGGCCTCGGAGGTCAATTCGGTTACGCCGGCATCAACGCGCGCCTCGTCCAGGCTACGCTGCGCGATCACCGCCCACCGCAGCTCGGGGATCGTGCTGTACGTGCCGATCATTTCGATGGAGTGGTGCCCCTCCTTTGATGGCATGCGGAAGTTAGTGGTTTGAGTCGCGCGGAGGTCTTGCGGCAATTCCGTCACCTGCTTGGCTAACGGCGAAGTCGTTTTAACGTCGCTCCCCGGCACCAATGTCTTGGTGTTCGGGTAGGCAACAATGCGCCCATCCAAATCGACGATGTAAACCATCCTGTCGCGCACGCTGGCATCCCGCAGCCGAGCTTGCAACTGATCGAGGGAAACGACCGCCGCCACCATTCCCGAGAACTGGCCGTCCGAGAGCAACGGTACGGAAACCACTAGCGCGGGCCGGTTGTCCTGCCCCAGCGCAAAGGGCTCGCTGATAAAATCGATACCCTGGATGCTGAAAGTGAATGCGCGCTTCAGCGCCGCCTGGACGAATGGGTCCTGGTCCGCGTTGAAGCTGCCGGCCGATTGCCCTTTAGCCTGCTTCCCCACGGCCGTTACGTACAAAATATTGGAATTGTTCTCGGCGAAATCCTGTAGGAGCCGCGAAAGCTGCGGCGCGTGGCTCGGGTCATCCACGTTCTCGATCCAGCCGGTGAGCGCAAGAAGCTGCCGCTCGCTCAGCAGTTGCCGCCGCAAGCCTTGCTCGAACTGCAGCGTTTCCGTCGCCAGCGAACGCGTGATCTCGCTCTGTTGCACGCGCTCCGTATCTTGCAACTTATCCTCGCTCAACTTGAGCGCCTGCCGATGATAGAGCCATAGCGGCGTGATACTGACGAGCAGAAGCGCACCCAGCACGATCCACAGGATTCGTAAGCGCCGCGTTGAGAGATTCGTTAAAGACTCAATGGACATGAAACAACCCGCCCAACGATGCTAACGGAGCCGCGCGGAGGGGACAATCAAACGATGGTACTGTCCGTGCCGTATAAGCCACGCCTTTAGCTAGCGGCGCGAACCCAGCCGGCTCTCGGTGCCGGCGATCAATCGTCGTATATTGGCTTGATGTTTCACGACTACCAACAACGAGACGACGACCGTGCCGGCCAGCATGTAGGTGGGCGGCGCGTGCCGTGGCGCGTAAAAAAGATACACCAGCGCGGGCAGTGATGTCGCCGCCACAATGGAACCGAGCGACGAGTAACGCCAAAACAAAACTACCAGCACCCATAAGGCTCCGGCAGCCGCCACCGCCCCCGCGCTGATCGGCAGAAAAGCTCCCAGGCTCGTCGCCACTCCCTTGCCGCCTTTGAATCCTAACCAGACCGGAAAAATATGGCCTGCGACGACGGCAACTGCGGCGGCGATCATCCACCTTCCGCTGCCATTCGCGTAGCGGCCCGCAATCCACACCGCGAGGTAGCCCTTGCCCGCATCGAAAAGCAGCGTCAGGATCCCTGCTAACCAGCCCGCACTTCGCGCCACGTTGGCGGCGCCGATGTTGCCGCTGCCCACGGAGCGTATGTCCTTGCCGCCCAGCGCCTTCACGATCAAAAGCCCAAATGGGATCGACCCCAGCAAATACGCCGCGGCGATCAGCAGCCAATGAGCGCTCACTCGGATCCCTTCACGAAGGAATAGCTCTCCAATTTCCGATACTCCGCTCCGCCCGGTTTCGGGATGCTTTCAAAGAGATGAAATTCTGTCTCGCGGGCCGAACCGAAACCCCTTTCCGCCATTTCCCCTGCGGCAGACTGCAGCGCTTCACCTCCCGCTCGATTCGAACAGCCCCGCTTGCCCGAGCGCTCCGGCTTGAAACGCGCCAGCGTCAGATGCGGTACGAAAGGTCGGTCTTCCCGCGAAATCCCAAGCCGTTCGAGCGCCCGGTCGATGTCGGCGGCCAGTGGCGCCAGGTTTTCCGATGCTTGCACTCCGCACCAGACAACTCGCGGGCGTTGCACATTCGGAAAAAATCCCACGCCGCGAAAATTCATTTCCACGGGCCGGCCTGAACGAACAGCCGCAAGCGCCGCGCGCACAGCGTCGAGCTTTTCCGCGTCGCCGGTTTCTACCGCATAGCCGATGAATTTCAGCGTAACGTGCATTCCTTCCGGCCGCACCCATCGCGCGTCCGGACTCAGCGGCTTCAGTTTCGCCATCAAATCGCCGAGCGCACGCCGCACGTCGTCACGCAAATCTAGCGCCACAAAGAGCCGCATTGTTTCTCACATGCTTTCAGGGTCCGGGAGGCTGTGTGAGAGCACCGTAGTGTCGCCTCGCTTTCGTCATTCTGCCTGTCCTGACGCAGGAAGGGAGCGAAGCCCCGAGCTTTTTCTGCTTCGCGCGGTGTTTGCGCGGCGCGGGACGCAACCGAAGAACCTCTCTTCGATGTAACTCACGCGTAGCCATGCTACGGAAACAGGAAATATCGCCGCACCGCGTCCAGGGCATTCTGGCTAGCAAAAAATCGAATGCGCTCCCGGTCGCCGGGAAAACGAAAACTCCTTTCGCGCGGCCCGTGTTCATCCGCGATCCCGATGTGCACCAGCCCAACCGGCTTTTCCGGAGTGCCGCCGCTGGGGCCCGCTATGCCCGTGATCCCGATGCCCAGCGTAGCTCCCGTGAGCTTGCGAACACCTTCGGCCAGCGCCAGCGCCACTTCCGAGCTGACGGCCCCCTTCGCTTCGATCATCTCCGCCGGCACGCCCACCAGCCTCGTTTTCAAATCATTGCTGTAGCAGACGATTCCACCCAGAAAATATGCCGAGCTGCCCGCAAGGTTGGTCAAGCGCTCGGCCAGCAATCCGCCTGTGCAGCTTTCCGCGACGGCAATCGTCGCCCGATTTTCCATCAGCACGCGCGCCACAATGTCTTCAATCATTTCGCCGCATGTGGAAACTAAATTTTCGCCGAGCGCCAGCGCCATGCGTCCCACCAACTCCTCTAGCCGAGCCTGGGCGCCCGCAGGGTCGTCCGACCAAATGCTCGGATGAAGCTGGATCCCTCCAGACGTAGCCAGAATAGTCGTATCCGTATCAGGATACTGCCCGTAAAGCGGCGAGACCCGCTGCTCGACCTCGGATTCAAACAGGCCCACGATGCGGAGATCGCGCGAGTGACGCCGCTGCCTGATCCCCAGCTTCGCGAGCCGCGGCTTCACTTCGACCTCCATCAGCGCACGCATTTCACTCGGCACGCCCGGAAGCAGAATCAAAATGTGCCCCTTCGCCTCGATCCATTGTCCCGGCGCCGTACCGCGCGGGTTGGGCATCACCGCTGCGCCTTCGATCACCAGAGCTTGCCTGGCGTTGATCTCCGGCATGGTGCGCCCGAATCGGCGAAATCGTTCCTGCAGTTTTTGCAGCACTTCTTCGTTTCGCAGCAGCTTGCGCCCCAGCAATTCCGACACGGTTTGCCGCGTGCGATCGTCGTCGGTTGGCCCCAGTCCGCCGCACGACACCACAACATCGGCTCTGTCAAGGGCGTGCCGGAAGGACGACAGCATTTCGTCCGGCGCGTCTCCTACCACCGCCTTGTGCACCACGCGGACGCCCACCTGATTCAGTTCATTGGTAATGAAAAGTGAATTTGTATCCAAACGGTAGGGCGTCAGCAGTTCCGAACCGATCGCGATAATCTCCGCATTCATTGTCTAAGAGTTTTACTCGATCGCGTCAACTAAGCGCAAGGCTAGCCACGATGAACGCTCTCTCGTCGTGGTTATTTCTCGGATGATAGGTATCTGGGCATCCGCGGACATGCCATGCCAACGAAAACGCGAGCCAAAGGAGCCGCCTCAACCTCTACCCGTTCAATGGCAGTCCCTCAACGTCCCAGTCGACGGTAAATAGCGCAGTGTTGGTGGCAACCACCGCGCGATGCGTTGGCAGAAGCGCCAGCCCGACGATGTTGCTGCCGCTGAGCACCACCTCAGCTTCGCCTTGCGGTGTCAGGCGAACGATACCGCGCTTGCCGCCCAGCGATGCCGCTACGTACAGATTCCCCTGACGATCGAACGCCAGCCCTTGTGGGCGACCCAATCCTCGAAAGAACACACTCACTTCGCCCGCGGGCGAAATCCGGTACACGCGCTCGAAACTCGATGTAGTCGGCCCGGTCACGAAAAGCTCCCCCGCCGGACTGAACGCCAGGTGATACGCGGAAAGCGAAGGCTCCAGCGTCGCAAAAACAAAAATCTCGCGTTCCGGACCAATTTTGAAAATCGTCCCGCTGCGATCCCCCACATAAAGGTTTCCCGCTTTATCGAACGCGATCCCCGTCGCTGTGCCCATGCCCTCAATCCATTGCATCGAGCGCCCATCGGGCGATACGCGATGGATGGTGCCTTCATGCCGGCAGGAAACGAAAAGATAGCCGTCTCGGTCGATCGCAAGACCCGTTGGATTCATTAGCTCCGTGATGAACGGCTTCACCACATGGTTCGCGGTGATTTTGTAAAGTGACACGGGCACCTTTTGCCCGCGCTGCCCGCTGAACGTGACGTAGATATTTCCTTCCGAATCGACTGCCGGATTCCCCACCGGATGCAGGTTGTCCGCAATCTGTGTCCCCAGCGAAATTGGAAAAGGCGCGCTTTCTACACTGCCCATTCGCACTCGGACGGCGCCCCCTGTGGCGCCCTCCGGCACAGCGGCAATCAGTTGATTTTCCGCCGCCATGATCACGGTCGCATCGCACGTGCCGAACTGCACTTGAGGCCGGCTATGATTTCGCGCATTGAATCCAGCACCGTGAATCGACACTTCTCCTCCCGGCAGCGCCGCGCCCGGTTTCACTCGCTCGATTCTCGGAATCCCATTCATTTTCAAGCGCTATCTTCTCCCACCGTCTCGCTAAAGCCCAGCCGCTCGCGCGATCCACAAACCAATCCCAGCGTACACTGCGGCAGCCCAATCGTCCGCCATAATTCCCCAACCGCCCGGCAACGATTCCGCCTGCCGCGCCGGGAACGGCTTCCAAATATCAAACACCCGAAAAAGTATAAAACCCAGCAGCAAATATTTCCAGTTACCAGCAGCCACGGCAAACAGGTAGGTGAACAGTTGGCCAGAAACCTCGTCAATCACCACAAATTGAGGGTCCTTATTGTCTGAAAAACGCGCTACCCGGCTTGAGGCCCAAACACCAATCCCTGCGATTAGCAAAGCCGGCGGAAGAACCAGATAAGCATTCCATACTAGGTGCGACCAGGGGTGGAACACGATGTAGATCGTGGAATCGGGGTGTTCGGCCACAACCTGCGACACCGTCATGTCCACGAGATGAGGAGGGTAGTGAAGCTGAGTCGCCGCATAGATCAACACGCCCAGTAATGAGCCCCACGTCCCCGGCGCCTTCGGAAGATAGCCAAGTCCGCACGCGGTGGCGACAAAAAACGCGAAGCGCGGCTTGCGCCCGGTCTTCAGCGACGATGTGGGCTGCGCCTCAGCCGTCGTGGAAATTTCCGAATCGGCGCCCGCACTCATTCGTCGTCATCCGCCTCGGACGATGATAAATCGCGTTCCAGATTCTCGAACATCGATTCATCGAACGCCGGCTCGCTGATTACATACCTCTCGCTCGACCAATTCCCCAAATCCAGCAGCCGGCACCGCTCGCTGCAGAACGGAAAATCCGCGTTGCCTTCGGAATCCGTCACCTTATCGCAAATGGGGCAGCGTCGCTTCATTCGAAAAGCATACCGCAAAGGGCACGCACGCGCACCAACGCCAATCCACGCCCAGGGGGCGCTGTCCAGCATGAGAGTAGGATTAACTCGTCCGGATTTTCTGAGCACGGAACAACTCGTAAATGGAGGGCGCGTCAAAAAAACACCACACCGCGATGACCGGATCACAAATCGCGCATCCGAACGACGACATCGCTACGAAAGGAACGATCGGATTGCCATACAGATGATGCACCACATCCCACGCCGCATGCAGAATCCATCCAATACCGATGAAGCCGTATGACCGCAGTCCCTTATAGGCGCAGTAGGTGATCACCGCGGTGAATACAAATTCCCATTTTCCCAGTCCTCCATTGAGATACGCGGCGCCTGCGCCTGCGATCATGACCGCCATGAAATTCCTTCTATTCGGCTCCTTAAATAGTGAAACTGCCGCGATGAATATAATGGCAACGACAATCGGCGCGATAACATTCACGAAATCAACGGCAGGCCTGATCTGGATTGGCACGCGCGCCGCCCCTTTCTAACCGAGGATATTCTCTATACGCTTGATTGCATCGTAAATTACCGCGCTGCCGTTCAAGCGCGCTCCGGTTCATCTCGGATTCCGTGCCCAGGCCGGCGAGTGTATGTTAACTCTCGGAGTATAATGCCCCGCACTTTATGGCTCTGACTTCCGGAACGAAAATAGGTCCCTACGAAATTATGTCGCAGCTCGGCGCGGGCGGCATGGGCGAAGTCTACCGTGCGCGCGACACGCGCCTGGAACGCATCGTCGCCATCAAAGTTCTCCCTGAAGCGCTCGCCAACGATGCCGACCGTCTGCAGCGCTTCGAACAAGAAGCGCGTTCACTCAGCACACTAAGCCACCCAAATCTTCTGGCGATCTACGACGTCGGCACTCAGAACGGGTTGCACTATCTCGTTTCGGAATTCCTCGAGGGTCAGACGCTGCGCGACCGCATGGCCGCCGGTTCCATCCCCCAACGCAAGGCTTCCGAATACGCGCTGCAAATCGCCAATGGACTCGCTGCCGCGCACGACAAGGGAATCGTGCATCGCGATTTAAAGCCAGAAAACATCTTCGTTACCCGCGATGAACACGTAAAGATTCTGGATTTCGGGCTCGCCAAACAGCAATCCCAGAGCATCCCCGGACTCACCGGAGAGACCGCCACCATCGCCGGACCGACGCCCACCGCGCCCGGGACCGTTCTCGGAACCGTCGGTTACATGTCTCCCGAACAGGTGCGCGGGCAACCGCTCGACAGCCGGTCCGATATTTTCAGCTTCGGCGCGATTCTCTACGAAATGATCGCAGGAAAGCGGGCATTCAAGGGCGACTCCGGCGTCGAAGTCATGAACGCCATCCTCAAAGAGGAGCCTCCCGAAATTGACCTTGAGCAAATGAAAGTCTCGCCGGGCCTCGAGCGCATCGTGCGCCACTGCCTCGAGAAAAATCCCGCCAACCGTTTCCAGTCCGCGCGCGACCTGGCCTTCGCTCTCGGCGCGCTCTCCGGAAGCGGAACAGCGCCAGCGCCGACTCAGCCGCTGCAGCCGGTTCCCAAACGGCGAAGTTGGCTGTGGATGGGATGTGCTGGCGTAGCAATCGTGACTGCGCTGCCCTTGCTCGTATTGCTCGTATTCGCGCTCCGGCCACACAAGCAGAATTCTTTGGGGCGCCTCGAATTTGCGATTCCCGTCCAGAGCGAAGTCAGTCATCTGGCACTCTCGCCCGATGGAAAAATGCTCGCCTTCGTTTCCCCCGACGACGCTTCCGGCGCGAACATGCTCACCGTCCAGCGCGTCGGCTCCCCTGTCGCATCCCTTCTTCAGGGCACCGAGGGCGCAAATTATCCGTTCTGGTCGCCTGACGATTCCTCCGTGGGATTCTTCGCCGATGGCAAACTCAAAAAGATAGCGGCATCCGGTGGAAGTCCCCAAATCCTGGCTCTCGCGCCGAACGCTCGCGGTGGCAGCTGGAGCATAAGTGGTGTCATCATTTACTCGCCTGACGCGGGCGGTCCGCTCTGGAAAGTGAATGCCGATGGCAGCGGCGCCGCTGGGCTCACCGACAAGATGTTTGACCCTAAGACAACTGTCTCGCACCGCTGGCCCGTATTTCTTCCTGATGGAGATCATTTCCTATTTTTTTCCGGCATCTTCACAAACACCCCAGACGATCGCGTCAGCGGCATCTATCTCGGTTCATTGCGGACCAAAGAGCTGAAGTTGCTCGTGCTTGCGCACTCGAACCCAGGATATGCATCCGGAAATTTGTATTACATGGATGAAAGGCGCGCATTGGTTTCTCAACCGATGGATATCGATGCCGAAAAGCTAATGGGCGAGCCGCAGGTTGTTGGCCAGGGAGTTGGTTTTCAGCCTTCTACTTATTGGGCGGCATTCACCGTCGCGGAAAACGAAACTGTCGTCTACAACACAAGCGGCGGCGCTGCGCTATCCGTCTTGACGTGGTACGACCGGGCCGGCAAGGAACTCGGCCACGTAGGCGAACCTGGAGTCTTCGCCAATCCCACAATTTCGCCCGATGGCAATTCCGTGGCCCTCGATGTCACGGACGTAAAAGCGAATAACGTAGATATCTGGATTTATGGTCTCAACAACGGCAGTACATCCCGCTTCACTTTTGATCCCGCCGAAGAAGTTTCAGGAGTCTGGTCCCGCGATGGCAGCGAGATCGCTTTCCGTTCGGCCGGTAAAGGACAATCCGTCTACTTGAAAAAGACTGCCGGATTTGTTCCTCAGAAGGCGATTGCGCAGTTTTATGGCGGCGATGATCTTATTCCCAACTCATGGTCCCCGGACGACAAGCAGGTTCTCGCCACTTTTCAGGGCAGTGGTGGCGGCTCTAGTCTGATGCTGTTCCCCGTCCCGGGCGGAAAGATGACGCCGTTTATCACTTCCACGGCCAGCCAAACCAACGGGCAAATTTCCCCTGACGGCAAATGGGTGGTGTACGCCTCGAATGAATCGGGCGACTGGGAAATTTACGCCACCACGTTTCCCGACGCTCAGGGCAAATGGCAGGTATCTCGTGGAAGCGGCACCGAACCTCGCTGGCGCGGCGACGGCAAGGAAATCTTTTATCTCGGCCCGAAAGGTATGTTGATGGCCGTCCCGGTGAATACCGGCGGCACGTTTTCTACCGGCGCTCCCGCACCTCTCTTCCAGATTCACGGCCGCGCCCAAATTTCATCCACGGACCTCTTCACCTACGACGTAGCCAAGGACGGCAAACGCTTTCTCGTGAACCGCTACGCCAAGCCCGACCACATCCCGCCCCTGACAATCGTCCTAAACTCCAACGCTGAGCCCCCCAAGTAGCGCGCCTCACACACCGGCATTCTAAGCGGAGCGGGCCGACTTTGCCTTTCCGTTCGCGCTTTTAGCGAATGTTGGCCCGCGCAGTCGAAGAACCTCTCTTTGATGTAGCCCACGCCGCCATGCTGCCTTCGCTCCGCTATACCCGGGCAAAGCCTCCTACATTTTCCAATCGGGCGTGACCACATACTCGCGCGTAATCTCGCCAACCGTCCGCGTTCCGCAATTCCCCATCGCCAATTTCAATTCGCCCTGCAGGATTTCAATCACGCGCTCCACGCCCGCCTCGCCGAACGCTCCCATTCCCCACAAGAAAGGACGCCCGATCCCCACAGCCTTCGCGCCCATCGCCAGCGCCTTGAAGACATCCGTGCCCCGCCGCACGCCACCATCCACGTATACGGGAATCCGATTGCCGACCTCGGCCACAACTTCGGGCAGGGCCTCGATCGTCGCGCGCCCCGTTTCCGTCGAGCGTCCGCCGTGATTCGAAACCAAAACTCCGTCGATGCCGTGCTCGACGCACAACCGCGCATCTTCGCGCGTGTCGATGCCCTTGATCATCAGCTTGGCCTTCCAGAATTTGCGCAGCCGATCGACAAACGCCCAATCCATCGCAGGATTCGTCACGCTCACGCCCTTCATGTTGATGCCGTCGAACATCGGAAATTTCCCCGTGTCCCTGCCGGGCTCGCCTTGATGGCAGGCCACGCACTGGCTCGCGTCCTTCCGACGCATTCGCAGGTACGTCTCGCTGTTGCGGCCCGTCGTGTTATCCACAGTCAGCGCGACCACAGGACAACCGGCAGCCTCCACGCGTCTCAGGACTGCTTCGCAAGCCTCCCACGAATTCGGCGCATAGAGCTGATACCACGTCGGGCGGCCCAGCGCTTTGTTTACATCCTCAACGGGCGTCGTTGTCACCGTCGAGAGTATTTGCATCGTGCCGTGCGCTTTGGCCGCTCGCGCCGCCGCCAATTCGCCCTCGGGAAAAAACGCTCCTTCGCCGCCAACCGGGCACAGAAAAATTGGACTGCTGAAGGCCTCGCCGAATAACTCCACGCGCATGTCCACTTTGGTGGCGTCGCGCAGACGCCGCGGTCGTAACTCCACGTGCTTGTACGCTTCGTGGTTGGCATGCAGGGTCGCATCGTCCTCCACGCCGCTCGCCATGTATGCCCAGTGGCCGGGCTGGATTTTGCGATGCGCCGCTTCCTCAAAATCCATCACATCGAGGGCTTGCGCAGGATTTGAAATGACGTCGGAGACTTCCCCTGGATTCTGCGCGAATGTGCTTCGCTCGAGGAAAGCGGCAACTCCGCCCAACGTCGCTACATAGGGACTCGCCGCCAGAAACTTCAGAAACTCGCGACGCGCAGTCGGCCTCGAACGTTGCATGACGGCTGCTGAGTGTAGCCCTTGTGCCCAACTCTCGCCAGCCAAGATCACACCGGTGTGCGGTACTTTCCAGCATCCAGCCTCTAGCCTCAAGCTTCCAGAAAAAGTCCACACCACAACCACTTGAAGCGTTCTCCGCAACCTGTCAGCCTAATCGCGACGTTGACGTGATCCGCCCTCTTGACGAGGGTCGGAAGGATTGCTCTTTGACAACTGAATAGCGCAGACAAATCGAGCGGGTCTTCCCCGTCCGCCCCGGGTTTTTTCGGAGGCCACTGCCCCCGGCCCCGGAGGCCGGACCGGGTCGGTGTGATGGATGGATTTTCGTCAGGGCACGACTTCTCGTCCTGAAGAACGAAGGGCAGTCGTGCCGGAAAGCTTCCGAACAAGGCCGGCTTCAGCCGCTGACGGTCTGATCGACACACGTGCCGAATAGAACGTGTCGCAAGTCACGGAAAACAAAGGACGGCGGCACATTCTACTCGACACTCGCGCGGAGGGCCGAAACCGGCTACCGGCTGCCGCCGTCGCCTTTCGG
Source organism: uncultured Acidobacteriota bacterium (assembly GCA_963723845.1). Lineage (GTDB taxonomy): Bacteria > Acidobacteriota > Terriglobia > Acidiferrales > UBA7541 > Palsa-295. The sequence goes on along the minus strand of CAVRSO010000083.1, from coordinate 27,636 downwards.
CGCGGCGGCGCGGTCGCTGGTTGACATGCCGGGGTCAAGGCCGAGATGGACTAGCCCGAGCCGTTGCGCGAGCATTTCGTACTGTGACGAAAGATGACTTCTGTAAACCGAAGCGTCGCGATAGTAGCGCTGCATGCGCTCGCCGTCTTTGGCGGCGCTCGAACTGGAAGTGCGAGCCAGCAATTCGATGGCTTCCCAGGAAAGACGTCCGGCGTGCTGAAGGCTGGCGACAAGTTCCAGGTCTTCTTCAAGGCTGAACGGTTTTCCCCCCTCGAATCCGCGCCGGCAATAATCCATGTAAACGTCGCCCGCGCTTATGACCAGCCTCTTGGCCGCATTCAGCATGCCCAGCGCGAGCCCCAGATGCCGTTGATAATCGTGATGCAGGTAGCGCAACTGCATCGGCGGATAGAGCGTTTTCTTGGTGCGGATCAGGTTCTCGTACTCATCAATTGCCGCGTAGCCCACGCCGACCAGGATCGCATCAAGCTCCGCGCGAAAGAAAGACAAGCACCGTCCCGCATACATCGGATTCCCGTGCAGCCGCGCGCCCGGCGTTCCGTTCGTCACGTCCACGTTAAGCATGTCCAGCTCGATCACGTGGTTCTTGGGCACGCGCGCTTGTTCCACTTCAATCGAGTTCGATCCGCTCCCGCGCATCCCAAGAATCGCGCCCCAGTCGTCCAGCATTTTCCATTGCGACCGCGGAATCAGCGCAAGGCCCGCGCGCGGCGGCCCCTGTTCGCTCAAAATGAGGACGCTCGGCATGAAATGCGTCGCGTACGGCGCGCCGCTCGCGTATCCCCACTTGTCCTTTCATCAGCCATCCGCCATCAGTCGGCGTTGCTGTTCCACTCGGAGCCGCCACGGACGGCGCCGCGAAATCACCGGTAGGTCCAAAACCCTCCGCCTGCGCCTCTTCGCTGAAATACGAGCCGAGCATCAGCGTGTGCCCCGCGCCGACAAGCAGGCCCCAGCCCACCGACGGATCGCCCCGCGAAAGCTCGATTCCGAGGCGGTAGTAAGTTTTCACATCGAATTCGTAGCCGCCAAAGCGTCGCGGCTGCAAGCACCGATAAAATCCAGCCTTGCGAAATTCCTGATGGAGAGCTTCGGAGTAGCGTCCCCGGCGCTCGGTCTCATCCTGCTCGGCGCGGAGTCGCGGCTGCAGCGCAGTCGCGCGCTCGATCATCGCATCCGGCGTCAGATCGGGCTCTGGTACGCGAACTGATTGTTGGCTGACGGTGGTGCTCATTCGCTCGTTCCTTGGCTGCTTCTGCGCGCCATTTCCAGGACGTTCTTTCAGCGCGACGCGAGAATCGGGAAGAAATCCTTCGCTGGGATCGGAATTTCTGCCGTGGCCGGCGGCGCCGCAAATTCAACTACGCGGCCAATCAGATCGTAATCCTTCGTTCCAGTCACCTCAAGGGTCGCGAGCGTGCCCGGCTCCGGAAGCTGAGCCGCATCGGTGACGCCTTCGAACTCGGTCACATAGACTTTGCCGTCAATTTCGGGCGCCATGCCCTCGAGTCGCGCTTCCCAAATCAGGTCCGTCTCCTTTGACGGCCCTTCCAGCATCACTTGCAACCGCTGGCCGACACGCTGCTTCAGTTTGCGCGTCGAGATTTTCTTCTGAATGGCCATCAGTTCGTCTACGGCGGCGCTCAATGGTCTTGGAGTCAATTTTGTTTTCGAGCGAAAAGCTCCTCGCCGCATCCTCATCCGAATAGGAGAAAACTCCCATCCAGTCGAATTCCGCGGCGCGAACGAAATCGCACAGCTCGCCAAAATCCTCCTCCGTCTCGCCGGGAAATCCCACGATAAACGAAGTCCGGATCGAAACGCCGGGAATGGTGGCGCGAATCTTAGCCAGCATTTTCAAGAACGCCTCTGCGTTCGAGCCCCGCTTCATGCGCGCAAGAACACTCCGGCTCGCATGCTGCAGCGGAATATCCAGGTACTTCGCGAGACGCGGATGCGCCGCAATAGTCTCCAGCAATTTCGGCGTGATGCGATTCGGATAGCAGTAGAGAAACCGAATCCAGTGCAAATCCTCGATTTGCGCCAGCCGTTCAAGCAGAAGCGGGAGGCCGTCGCGAAGGCCCAGGTCTTCGCCGTAGTACGTGGTGTCCTGACCGATCAGCGAAATTTCGCGCACGCCGGATGCCGCTAGATTTTCCGCCTCGCGCACCACTGATTCGAATCGGCGGCTCCGAAATTTCCCGCGAAGCTGCGGGATCACGCAAAACGTGCAAGGATGATCGCATCCCTCGTTGATTTTGATGTATGCCGTATGTCGCGGCGTCGCAAGAATTCGCGGCGTAAGGTCGTGATAAAGATATGTCGGCAGCTCGGCGCTTGCGCCTTCATCCGCGCGAAATTCGCCGCTGCAGGCTTCCAGAATTTTGTCGATTTCTCCCGTCCCGATCACTGCATCCACTTCCGGAATCTGCTGGCGAATTTCATTCCTGTACCGCTCGACCATGCATCCCGCGACAATCAGTTTTCGCGCTCGCCCGAATTTCTTATATTCGGCCATTTCCAGAATCGAGTTGACGGATTCCCGCTGCGCGGGCTCGATGAAGCTGCAAGTATTCACCACCACCACATCCGCCTCATCCGCCCGCCGCGTGATTTCGTAGCCCGCCTGCGCAAGCGTGCCCATCATCACCTCGCTATCAACAAGGTTCTTCGGGCATCCCAGGCTCACGAATCCAACCTTAGGCATCTCAGCGCGTCCCCTCAATCACTTCAAACACACGATTCTAGCACGCCGCTCCGAACCATCGCCCCCGTCGATGCAGGGCGTCCCGAACCTACTCTCGCAGCCGCAGCGGCCCGCTCACAAATGGGCTGCCTCGTTCATAAAATCGCAATTTGCGGTGCGCCGCGCGCGATATTCCAATGCGAACGCTAACGCCTATCCTCGGCGCAGGTTTTAGCCCGGCGCCCAGCCAGACCGGGCTCTTCGGATCGCACAGGTCGATTCCGTCAAACCGTTTGTCGATCCCGAGCGCCGCCGTCAAGCGCCCAGGACCGCGCGCCAAGTCCGTCACTCGCGACACGCCGCGATTGCGAATCATCAACGCGATCCCCTCCAGCGGCTCGATGGCTCGAATCAAAACTCCCGCGCCTACGCCGGGCGTCTCGGCCGTGATGTTGAATAACCAGCACGAACCATACGTGAAGCGAACGTACGCATGCCCCCGCGCCAAAAATAGCGATCGATTCGCAATTCGCAATCCCGGAAACGCATGTCCCGCCGCATCACCCACCGGATACGCTTCCGTCTCCACGATCCGTCCGGCCATTCGCCCAGCTTGCAAATCGTGCACCAAAGTTTTGCCAATCAGATAACGCGCCAGTTCCACCGTATCCGCGGGCAAATTCGCGCGCTGAAGCCGCCGGATGCTTCGCGTCTCCCCACTTGCGGCCGGGTTCAGAATGGCGTTCAATGAATACTCGGGCACGATACTCGGCACGCTTTTTTACCATATCTCGAAGGAGGCGCCATGGCTTCAACCTGCCATCATCTGAAAGAAATCCGAAATGTCACGCCCAGCGCCGACGGCTGCGAGGATTGCCTGAAAATTGGCGACGACTGGGTTCATCTGCGGCTCTGCCTCACCTGCGGCCATGTCGGCTGCTGCGATAGTTCGAAAAACAAGCACGCCACAAAACATTTTCATGCCCAGCATCATCCGATCATAAAATCCTTTGAGCCTGGAGAAGACTGGCGCTGGTGTTACGTCGATAATATGGAGGTCTAATCGCAATTCTGTCGCACGCCAACATGGCCGACAAATCCACAACCGCGCAATTATCGAAAATCGAAGCGTGGCCGCCGCTACCGCTCGCCGAATGGAGCGCCACCCGCGACACGCTCCACATGTGGACTCAAATCGTCGGCAAAGTCCGCCTCGCGCTGAGCCCTCTCACCAATCACTGGTGGGAAGTTCCGTTGTACGTCAGCGCGCGCGGCCTCACCACCTCGCCGATTCCCTACCCGCTCGGAATCTTCGAAGTGGAATTCGATTTCATCGATCACGTCCTCAGAATCGTCACCAGCCGCGGCGAAACGAAAACAATGAATCTCGTTCCCCGCAGCGTCGCCCGCTTTTACGAAGAGTTCATGAACCATCTCGCGAGCCTCGGTATCGAAGTCAAAATGTGGCCCATGCCCGTTGAGGTTCCAAATCCGATCAGGTTCGATCGAGATACCACGCATGATTCTTACGACCCGCAATATGCCAATCGCTTCTGGCGAATCCTCGCCACCGCGGACACTATCTTGAAAGAATTTCGCGCGCGATTCATCGGCAAGGCCAGCCCGGTACATTTTTTCTGGGGCAGCTTCGATCTGGCCGCCACTCGATTTTCAGGCCGCCGCGCGCCCGAGCGCCCCGGTGCGGACGCGATCACTCACGAAGCTTACTCGCATGAAGTGAGCAGCGTAGGATGGTGGCCCGGCAATGGCGGGTTCGACGCGCCGATGTTTTATTCCTACGCGGCGCCGGAGCCGCCCGGTTTTCGCGAGAGCAAAGTTCGCCCTGCACAGGCATTCTACAACGCGCAGTTTGGCCAGTTCCTGCTGCCCTACGATGCCGTGCGCGACGCAAGCGATCCTGCGGCCGCGCTCCTCGAATTCGCGCAAACCACCTACGAGGCTGCTGCAAATCTCAGGTAATTGGGACCGCGCCGCGCTCGAACGCGCAACTTAAAGCTGGCTCGCTGATCCAGCAGGCGGAAGTTGCGCGCGAAACGAAGACGAAGCGCCTCTCAGCAAAACTCCGCGCTGCGCCGCCGTGGAACGATGCCGCGCCACAAAATGCCGTTGCGCGCGACGCCCCCAGGCTCGCACAAAATAATAGTTAATCGCGCCGCCCGCGCCCGCACTCAGCACCGGGACGATTCGAGCGGCCCATTTCTCCGCGATCTCGGCTCCCACTTTCACCGCAACCCGGTCAATAATTCGCGGGACCAGCCGCTCCATGGCCTGCTTCTCGACGAAATCGCGCCCCAAGTCCAATCCGGCCGCGCTGGCCGTCGCCATCCACAGCGCGACCATCTCATCTTCGCTGGCGTAGTCGAATCCATAGAGCAAGCTCAGCTTCTGCATCATGCGCAGCGTAATCGCGGAAAGGATTCCCATGTCCGGCACCACAGTCAAAAATCCGCCCAGTCCGAGCCCCATTCCCTCGAGCGCGGCCATTTTCGACGCCGCCGAAATCGTCCGCTGCGCAATCGGATTCAAAACTTCCGGCCCGAGCAGAAACATTTCCTCCCATGACTGAACCGGCAACCGGTGCGCGCGCTGCAAGTGCCGCAAATATTTTCCCTGATCTACTCGCACTTGCTGGTAGGCGCGCTCAAAACCGCCAACCGCTGCCGCCTTGAATGCCTTTGAAAGCCGTCCCGTGTTGCGATCGTTGCTCATAAAACTGTAAGCGCTGCGACTCTTCGAATCCGACTTCCGAGCGCAAACCCCTTAGTGCAACAATAGCGCGGCTTGGATTCGGTTTGCAAAAGAATGCCGGATGCCGCATCATGCTGTGCTCCGTTCCACCGGCGCGCCGCCTGGGGTGAGACGCGCTCCGAAGCCGCGGTTAAACCGGCGCGGCATTCTCGAACGAGTCAGGGGGAAATTGAATGCGCAGGCCCGTAAGCATTGCTCCGCCAAAAGGAAAATTGGGGATTTTGACCCCTGGCATGGGAGCCGTGAGCACCACCTTGATGGCGGGCGTCGAACTTGTCCGGCGCGGCGAGTCCCTGCCGGTAGGCTCGCTCACGCAAATGGGCACGATTCGCCTCGGCAAGCGAACGGAAAACCGCATCCCGCGAATCAAAGATTTCGTGAAACTCGCGGAACTCGACGATATCGTTTTCGGTGGTTGGGACGTATTCCCCGATAGCGCCTTTCAGGCCGCCACCAAGGCCGGAGTTCTCGACGACACGCGATCTCGCCAAAGCTGAAAAACTCCTGAAGAACATCCGCCCGATGAAAGCCGCATTCGATCAGAATTACGTGAAAAATCTTCAGGGCACTCACGTAAAAAAGGGCAAGACCAAATTCGATCTCGCCGAGCAAATCCGCGAAGACATCCGCGACTTCAAAAAGAAAAACAAACTCGACCGCCTCGTGATGGTCTGGTGCGCTTCCACGGAAGTTTTCTTGAAGCCCGAGGACGTCCACAAGGATTTGCAATCCTTCGAGAAGGCCATGAAGACGAATCATCCGTCGATTGCGCCTTCCATGCTTTACGCTTACGCCGCGATCAGCGAAGGCGTTCCCTTCGCGAATGGCGCGCCCAATCTCACCGTGGATATTCCTGCGCTCGAAGATTATGCCAAGGCGAAAAACGTGCCCATCGGCGGCAAGGATTTCAAAACTGGCCAAACTTTGATGAAAACCGTTCTCGCGCCGGCCTTCAAAGCCCGCATGCTCGGCCTGCATGGATGGTTCTCCACGAATATTTTGGGAAATCGCGATGGCGAGGTGCTCGACGATCCCGGCTCTTTCAAAACCAAGGAAGAATCGAAACTGGGCGCGCTCGAATACATTTTGCAGCCCAGTCTTTATCCGGACCTCTACGGCAAAATCCATCACAAGGTCCGGATCAACTACTATCCGCCGCGCCGCGACAACAAAGAAGGCTGGGACAACATCGATATTTTCGGCTGGCTCGGCTATCCGATGCAGATCAAGGTAGATTTCCTGTGCCGCGATTCGATCCTGGCCGCCCCAATCGTCCTCGACCTCGCGCTATTTTTCGACCTGGCGAAACGCGCCGGCATGCGCGGCATTCAGGAATGGCTCAGCTTTTATTTCAAATCTCCGATGTGCGCGCGCACCGTTTATCCCGAACACGACCTCTTCATCCAGCTCATGAAGCTGAAAAACACCCTACGCTGGATGATGGGCGAAGAACTAATCACCCACCTCGGCGCCGAATACTACGACTAGGAGCCCATCGCCAATCTCCCGATGCCGCGTTTGGATTTCAATGTAGCTCACCCCGCCTTTACGGGGTGAGGGTTTTCGCGCGCTGGCGGCCATCCCACGCTTCGCACCGAAGTCGCGCGGCGTCATTCTGAGCGGAGTGCGCCGACTTTTGTTTTTCGTTCGCGCTTCTAGCGAACGTCGGCGCGCGCAGTCGAAGAACCTCTCTTGGAATCACCACAGAGGATATGCTGCGGTCGTCGTCCGGGGATTATTTCAAGCCGCTGATGAAATATTCGTGAACCGCCGTGTCGTTGGTCAATTCGGGGTGAAAGGTTGCAGCCAGCACGCGTCCCTGCTGAACAAGCACCGGATGCCCAGCATCTTCCGCAAGAACTTCAATTCCCTCGCCCGTCGATTCGATAATCGGCGCGCGGATAAAAACCATCTCCAGCGGTTCCTTGCGCAGCTTCGTCGGCCCCATGTGGACGTCACTCGCAAGCTGCCGCCCGTAACCATTCCGCAAAATCGAAACGTCGAGCAGCCCCAGCGATGCTTGCGCCGGCCCATGCACCTCGCGCGCCAGCAAAATGGCTCCCGCGCAAGTACCAAAGAATGATCCGCCATTCGCCGCAAATTGTTTCAGCGCGTCGAAGAGGCCTTCCTCGGTCATCACCTTCAAATGAGTGCTACTCTCGCCGCCCGGAAGGATCACGCCAGCGAGTCCAAGAAGCTCGTCCGGTCGCCGCACAAAACGGTGCTCGACACCAAGCCGCTCGAGCATGCGCCCATGCGCCTCGTAGTCCCCCTGTATCGCAACAATCCCAACTTTCATCGCCTCACCAATTCGCAGCCGTCATTCTGAGCGGAGTGTCCCGCGCCTTTGCCTTTGCGCGAAGCGCCGGGACACGCAGTCGAAGAACCTCTCTTGGAATTACCAGCGAGGAAGCTTCACGAACCGCTTCGTAGGGCACAGCATGCTGTGCCCGGCAAACATACTTGGCTACCTACGTGCCATCCGCCTCGCAATCGCGGGGCCTCATGTGGAGTGCGGGAGCTTGCTCCCGCTGTTTGCCGTGCGGGCTTGCCCGGACGTGCTGCAACCCTGCGCACGCGAGAGCACCGGCATGCCGTAAGGCAAACATGCTTGGCGATACCTTCGCTATCACGCACGCGTGCAACAGAACCCACAGTTCATCTCGACCTTGGGTTCTCTAGGCACTAGTCACTCGCCACTAACCACTGCCTCTTCACCATCCCCGCGTCTGGAGCAAATCCTTCTCGTCCATCTGCCTCACATCCAGCCCCTTCATCGCCTCGCCAAGCTCTTCGGACGCTTCCAGCACCACTTTCGGATCCTTGTAATGCGTCGTTGCTTTCACGATCGCCCGCGCGCGCTCCGCCGGATCGGTGGACTTGAAAATTCCCGAGCCCACAAAAACCGCCTCGGCCCCAAGCTGCATCACCAACGCCGCGTCCGCCGGAGTAGCGATGCCCCCCGCCGAAAAATTCGGCACGGGCAACTTTCCGTTTTTCGCCACCCATTGAACTAACTCGAATGGCGCACCAAGTTCCTTCGCCTCATGCATCAGTTCTTCCTCTCCCAGCGTAGTGAGCTTCTTCATGTGCCCCACAATCGCGCGCATGTGCCGCACCGCTTCGACGATATTCCCCGACCCGGCTTCGCCCTTGGTGCGAATCATGGCCGCGCCCTCGCCGATGCGCCGCAAAGCCTCTCCCAGATTCCGCGCGCCGCAAACGAACGGCACCTTGAATCCATGCTTCCACACGTGGTGCTCCTCGTCCGCCGGCGTCAGCACTTCGCTCTCATCGATGTAGTCCACTTCCAGCGCTTCCAGAACCTGCGCCTCGGCGAAGTGTCCGATGCGCACCTTGGCCATCACCGGGATTGAAACCGTCTCCATAATCTCGCGGATCACGCGCGGCGACGCCATGCGCGCCACGCCGCCCTCTTTGCGAATATCGGAAGGCACGCGTTCGAGGGCCATTACCGAGCAGGCTCCCGCCTCCTCGGCAATCTTCGCTTGTTGGGCGTTGGTGACGTCCATGATCACGCCGCCCTTCAGCATTTCCGCCAGTCCCACCTTCACGCGCCACAAGCTATTGCCATTCATCGCTTCCATGATCGTTCACCTTTTCTCCCGGACGATTCGAATCCGTTCCGGAAGCTTTTGCGAATCTAAATCCGTTTGCCGTCCGCTTGGCCGCTTGCATCCGCTGTCGCAATCCCCGGCCGAAATTTCTTCGGGTCAATTGAGACAAACCGCCCTTTTCCGCGCGCCAGCAGTACTCCCGACGTATCGCGAATCTCGCCTTCACGAAGAAGGTTGCGCCCATCGCGTTCCACTTCCCATCCCTTCACGATCAATTCTTCGTCCACCGGAACCGGCTTCAGATACTCGATCGTGAGCTGCGCAGTTACCGCGTAATCCTGGCCGAACCGGTTCACCTTGGCCATCACCTCATCCAACAGTGTCGCCACAATTCCGCCGTGCACGAATCCCACTCCGCCTTGATATTCGGCTCCCAAACGCATGACCCCGCGAATTTGACGCGCCTCGTCGTCCTGCTCAAAGGTAAGTTGCATTCCCCGCGCATTCGCGCCGCCACAGCCAAAGCAATGGTTTGCCGGATTCGGCTTCAAGAGCATTTCATCTGCACCGGCACTGTTTCGATCAATTGCGGCTCCTGCTCAACGAACTTCTTTAGATCTTTCGGTAGCGAGAAATAGAACGTGCCGAGATCCGGCATCCGCAAAGCCCGCAGTATGACCCGTCCGTCGTGACGGACAAAGAGTAACTCGGGGTGAACGCCTTGCCTATCGTACCGGTCAAGCATTTCCGGAACCGCTATCGCCAGAGTCCGGTTGTCTCGGTAAATCACAATCGTGCCGTACGAACCGGCGGAACGGTCCAACGAAAATGTGTAATCGCCCGTCGGCAGCGCCGTCTTTCCCAACTCCGCATCGAACGGCAGCTTGAATCGTCCCTCATTGGACACCTCGGCTCGCAAGGCGGGCGCGAGCATTGTAATTGCAATTATGGCAGTGAATCCAATCGACAAAGCACTGTTCCTGGCGACGTTCATTTTCCACCCTCCCCCTTTTTTGTTTGCAGCCCTGACGCTTTTTGTCAGACCAGCGCCACGCGCGCGTGAACCTCGTCTCGAACTCCTCGCTGCCGCTTGCGTAGCTCTTCTTTCACCACATCGCAGAAAACTTCAATTCCGCGCGTGATATTCTTTTCGTCCACGCTGGTAAATCCCAGCCGCAGCGTATTCGCGCGGGGACTTTGCGAATAAAAGTGCCGCCCCGGGACAAAATAAATCCCCCGCTCCCGCGCATGAATCAGCAAATCGCCTGCATCGAATCCCGCGGGCAGCGTCACCCACACCGTCATCCCGCCTTCCGGCCGCGTCCATGTGGTTCTCTCCGGCATGTGCTTTTCAAGCGCCGCTTCCATCGCTTCCAGCCGGCTGAGATGCACTTTCTTCATTTTCGCCAGATGGCGCGTCAAGTGTCCGCGGCTGATAAACTCCGCCAGCGCCGCTTGCGAAAGCTGATCGGTATGCAGGTCCGTCGATTGCTTCACCAGTCGCAACCGCTCGATCGCGCTGGGCGCTCCGATGCACCAGCCGACGCGCAGTCCCGGAAATGCAATTTTCGAAAAGCTCTCGATCTGCATCACATTGCCGTTCGTATCGAGCGATCGAAGTGGCGGCAGCGCACTCCCCCGCAACCGAGTACGCGCGTAGACGCTGTCCTCGATGATGGGAACCTGATAGCGAGCCGCGATATCGATCAACCGCCGTCGCCGAGGCGCCGGCATCGCCGTGCCGGTGGGATTGTGAAAATCCGGCGTCACAAAAATGAACTTCACGCGATTCTGCAGCAGAATGTTTTCGAGCGCGTCCACATCCAACCCCGCATAGCCCGAGCGTTCGGGATCGGTTTCGACCGGCACTGGCAGCACCCGAGCGCGCGCCCCCGTCAAAATCGAAATCGCTCCCGGATAGGCCGGATTTTCCAGCGCAACCGAATCGCCCGCGCGAATGAAAGCCTTGCACACCAGATCGATCGCTTGCTGCCCGCCGTCAGTTATCAGAAGTTGCTCGTCTTTTATGTTGAGCCCTTCGCTGCGAAACCATTCAATCAATGCGTATCGCAGCGGCTCGTATCCATCCGTCGCTCCGAATTGCAGAATTCGCCGGCCCTCGCGCTTGAGGACCGCGTTCGTGCAGCGCCGAAACTCCTCGAGCGGAAAAGATTCCTCCGAGGGCCGCGCGCAAGTAAAAGCGATGGCGCCCGCGGGCACCTCCGGCATCAGACGGCTCAACCCTTCGTCTCCCCGCTCGTCCGCGAAAAGCGCATCCCACCGCGCGGGGCCTCCGTTTCCGCTCGTGCGCGGCGCCGGCGAAAATTGTTTCAGCGGCAAACCGCAAATAAACGTCCCCCGCCCGACATGCCCTGAATCAGCCCCTCTGATTCGAGTTCGGCGTAAGCATTCGCGACGGTCGTCCGATGGACGCCCAGCTGCGCCGCCAGTTCGCGGCTTGCGGGAATGCGGTCGCCGGTTTGGAGTTCGCCGGAATGGACGAGGCCGCGAAGTTGATCGCGCAATTGGAGATACAGTGGGATGTGGCTTTCTGGCTGCAAGTGAAGGGGTAACATTGGCTCCTTCCTTCAGGCCAATATATAGTACATTAGAAGCCTGTAAAGAGCCAATTTGGACCGGTTTTCACCCAAAGTTTGGACTAGCTTGACGCACAGATACTTCTAATTGGAATTCGAACTAGACACATTTCAAGGCAGGCTTACGGCAGGTTCACTCGCTGAAAAGCTTCGATTGCGCTTCCCGGACGGGGCGGATTTCGCGTGGCTGCCGAGGCGTTCGCCGCGCCGCCCCAACGACTCCGAGCACCTTCAGCTCGCTTAGCGCGGTTCGCGGCACAAACATGTGCAGGACATTTCCATGCAGATCGGGAGGCGTAAGCCGAACGCCCCCGTTCAGCAGTTCGATTAAATCGTTGGAAACAATACCCTCCATTACGTCTTCGTCTTGAAAACGCAGCCGCACCCATAACCCGTCTATTTTGGGGCGGCTAAGAAAGGCCTTGCGCTCGGGTTCGAAGGGATCGCTGAACTCTCGGACAAAATAGACCGACTTGATGTCCTTCACCAGGATGGAACGATGCTCGCCGTCGGCCGTCAAGAGGTCCACGGCGTCGGAATGGCCAAGGCTCCCAGTGTCCAGGTAGCCCTTGAGCGTTCCTCCGTCCAGGAGGAGTACGACCACCTTTTTGAGGGTCGATGCTGCACCACGTTTTTTCACGCCGCTAAGCCTTTTATGGGACGGAGGGTTGCTATGTTCTCGGGGACTATGTTATCTTTGTCACGGTATTTGTCAACTCATTGGTGCTTAAAGGGTTAGCGCCGGAGCCCGCTGATCGAAAGTAAAGGACAAATCCTACGATCGGCCTCCGTTGTAGCCTTCGTTACCATTATCAGCCGCATTTGCGGATACTTACGCGATCAACGGGTAACTCTCCTCCTCGGCACGTCGCCTGCGGCGGACGCCTTCGTCCTCGCCTTCCGGATACCCGGCCTCGTGCGCCGCATGATGGGGGAGGGTTCGCTCGGCGCGTCCTTCATCCCCGTGTTCACGGGGTATCTTCGGAACAACCGCCGCCGCGAGACGTGGGCGTTCGCGGAAAACCTATTTTGGGACCTGGCGCTCTTCCTGGCCTTGATCGCCGCTCTTGGAACGATTTTCTCGCGCCAAGTTATTGGATTATATACATTTGTGGGAGGAAACAGTCCGGCGTGGAATCTGGCCACCCATCTCAATCGGATCATTTTTCCGGCAATCTTCTTCATAGGCCTTGCCTCGTTGGCAGCGGCAATCCTGAACAGCCTTGGGGCGTTCGCGGTGCCAGCGGCATCGTCGGTTTTCTTCAACCTGGGCCTCATCGTTTGCTCCCTCGGCGTGATCTACCGGCCGCTGCTGCGTTGGATCCCGGGAGGGTTCCGCGGTCCAGCCGTGGCGCTCGCCGTGGGCGTTTTGCTCGGCGGCATTTTACAACTCGGCGTGCAGGTTCCCGCGCTGATTCGGCGCGGAATGAGTTTCGCGCCCAAATTCTCGTTCTCCGATCCCGGCGTGCGCAAAGTGGCGCGGTTGATGGGGCCCAGCTTTTTCGGCATGGGCGTGTACCAGATCAACATTTTTGTGGATACGATTTTCGCAACGTCTTCCCGCATGCCGGCCGGCAGCGTCACCTCTCTCTACCTGGGGGATCGCGTGATGCAACTGGTTTTGGGAAGCTACGCGCTGGCGATGTCCACAGCACTGCTGCCGGCGATGTCTCATCAGCAGGCCGCCGGAGAAGGCGAGCAGGTGAAGGACACGTTTGGCTTCTCGCTGCGAATCGTATCGTTCATTACCGTTCCGGCCGCCGTGGGACTGTTTCTGCTCCGCCGCCCGATCATTCAGGTGCTTTTCCAGCACGGGCAGTTCAATCCGGCCTCGACGTCGCTGACCGCGCACGCACTTCTGTTTTATTCACTGGGCTTGCCGGCGTTCGCGGCCATCAGAATCATTACGCCGATGTATTACGCGGCTCAGGACACGGCCACTCCCGCGCGTGTGGGCGCTTATGCGCTCGGACTGAATATCGTTCTCAATACACTATTTCTGTTGTTTCTATTTCGAGTGCTTTCCAACGGAAGTCCGGCGCTGGCGAGTTCGCTTACGGCCTACTTCAATTTCGCCGCTCTCTATTTTTATTTTCGCAAACGCCACGGGCGATTGAACGGGCGGATTCTGCTGCGGTCTCTGGCGAAGATTTCTGTTTGCGCCGCGGCGATGGGAGCCGCGTGCTACGCCGTGCTGGGTCTGTCGCATTTTTCGGACGCGCGGCATTTGACTGCGCAGGCGGGATTGCTCGCCGCGATGATCGGGGCCTCAACCGCGGCCTATCTGCTGTTGGCATGGATTTTTCGTTGCGGCGAGCTTTCGGAGCTCTTCCTGCTGCTTCGGCGCGGGAAGGTTGGGGCCGCGTAGCTTCGGGTGGCAGCCGCCGTGAGGATCGCCCTCTCGCACGAGGCGAATTGGGTACAGGTAGCCAAGTAAGTTTGCCGGGCACAGCATGCTGTGCCCCTACGAGGCAGCGGCGAGGTACGGTCCATCGAAGAGAGGTCCTTCGACTGCGTTCGCGCGCCCGCAAAAACCGCGGGAAAGGCAAAGACGCGCGAGCTCCGCTCCCTTCCTTCGTCAGGGCAAGCAGGATGACGGCGTAAAGACAAAAGCGTGCGAACGCTTAGGGAAGGCGCGAGGCACGGCGCGGGGGGGCCGAAAATCCTCACCCCTGAAGGGGTGAGCTACATGAGCCGAGGCGGGAACCGACCCGCCAGACAGCCGAAATAACGGTCGAACACCCTCACCCCTTGAAGGCGGGGTGAGCTACGTTGAAAACCAAAAGCGCCCGCTTGCGCGAGGCGAATTGGGTACAGGTAGCCAAGTAGGTTTGCCGGGCACAGCATGCTGTGCCCCTACGAGGCAACAGCGGGAGACGAGGATAGGAATTGTGGAAGCGCAGATTCGAGCGTTCGTGAACAGCTTGCGCGTTGAGAAAGGCCTTTCGGAGAACACCATCCAGGCCTACCGGCGCGACATGCTGAAATTCATGGCTTTCATGAGCGAGCGCCATCTCAAGACGGCGGAAATAGAGCGGAGCCACGTTGTAGAGTTTCTCGCTTCACTGTACCGCAAAGGTCTGGACAGCCGCTCAGTGGCGCGCCATCTCGTCACCATCCGGCACTTTTTCCGCTTCGCAATGATGGAGGAGTACACTCAGGAAGACCCCGCGACGACCATTCAGTCACCCAAGTTCCGTCAAAATCTTCCGGAATTTCTCAGCCTTGCAGAAGTGGAGCGCCTGCTGCAGCAGCCCGATGCCAGTACGGTAGTCGGCCTGCGCGACCGGGCCATGATCGAGCTGATGTATTCATGCGGGCTGCGAGTTTCCGAGCTGTGCGGGCTGCGCGTAGCAGACTTGCGGATGGAAGACGGCTGCCTCCGCTGCATTGGCAAAGGCAACAAGGAGCGGTTGGTTCCAGTAGGTAAGAAGGCGCTCGCAATTGTCGCCAAATATCTCCGCGACTCGCGTCCCAAGCTGCTGGGCGACGCTTCCTCGCCTAGTCTTTTTCTGCATCAGAAGGGCGGGGAGATGCACCGCATCACGTTCTGGAAAATGCTAAGGACGTACGGGCGGAAGGCCGCGCTTCGCAAAGAGGTCACGCCACATATGCTGCGGCATAGCTTCGCAACTCATCTGCTGGATGGGGGCGCCGATCTTCGTTCCGTCCAGATGATGCTGGGCCACGCCGACATAGCGACCACCCAAATCTATACGCACGTGGTCGAGGACCGATTGAAGCAGGTGTACAAGGCGCATCATCCGCGGGCCTGAATCATTCGCGCACTAGGAGGGGCATTTCATGCCCGATTACATTTACTTGCTGGAAAGCAGACTTTCCCCGGAACAACGGGCCACGCTCGAGCGGGTGCAGGAACTTGCCAGGGCGCAGGATCTCAACATTTATCTGAGCGGCGGCGCCATCCGCGATCTTATCTCGGGACAACCGATTCGCGAGTTGGATTTCACGGTGGAGGGCAACCCTGTTCGCATCGTTCGCGAGCTTGAAAAAGGAGGCGCCCGGGTAACCGGGGAAAACGAGCCGTTGCGCCACTACGACATGATCTTCGCGGGGGACGTGGACGGTTCGATTTCCGCGGCGCGCGACGACGTGTACGACCGCCCTGGGGCGAAGCCCGCGCATCGGTTCGCCGGGATTGCCGAGGATCTGCGGCGGCGCGATTTTTCGGTAAACGCCATTGCGATTTCTCTCAATGTGCAGTCTCGCGGCCTGCTGCTTGATCCGACCAATGGCCTCGCCGATCTGGAGCGGCAGGAGTTGCGAGCGCTTTCGATTCATGCGTTCACAAACCAGCCGATCCGGCTGATGCGCATTCTTCGCTTCGGTGCGCGCATGGGTTGCAAGATGGAATCGCGGACCCAGGAATGGTTCGACCTTGCCATCGAGCGCGGTCTTCACCGGAATATCGACGGAGCGGACGCCGGTGGCGAGCTTCGCGCGCTGGCACGCGAGGAAAATCCCGCGGCGACGCTAAAGCAGTGGGAAGCACGAGAGTTTCTAGCCGCGATTCATCCGCAATTACAACATCGCAAGCCGGATTACGACAGCCTCAGCAAACTCGTCCGCATCCGGGCAAACTTTGTTGCCGCTGGAATTCGTCCTCGCCTGCAGACGGCGGTAATCAACGCGACCCTGGGGCGCCTGAAATCGCGCGAAGCCTCAGCGGCTCTGCGCGAGCTCGATTTTCGCGCCACTGAAATCAACGCGATTGCGGAACTGGCCCCCGAAGCGCAGAAGATCGTGAAGGTTCTTAAGGGCCGCAAAACCAATTCGCCGCGCGACGCCTACTTTTACATGGCCTCCGTGCCCCCAGAGATGCTGGTTTTCATCGAAGCGGAAATGCCGAGTTCGGCGGTCAATTCGAAAATTCGCGCTTATATCCAAAAATGGCGGCCGTTACGCCTGGCGCTTCCTTTCGCCGAACTGGATACGCTCGGAGTTCCTCATGGTCCCAAGTTCGACAAGATCATCGAGCAAGTCTTCGACTTACAACTTCGCGGAAAGGCGCGCACGCCGGAAGATCGGACCAAAGCTCTTCGATCGCTCGCCGGAATCAAGGAAGAACCAAAAAAGAAAGAAGAAAAAGACAAGAAGAAGCGCAAAGGAGCTGAGGCCACCGCAAGTCCAAAAGTGGACGCGAAGCATCGCGGCAAGCAGGGTCATACGGGCGACTCCGCCCCGGCGCCCGCCGCCGCAAAATCCGCCGCGGACGAAACAGCGCATCTTTCGGCCGGCGCGGCCATTGGAGCGAAGGCTCGGGCCAAGCACGAACGCGCCAGCGCTGCACGCACAGCAGCGAAGCCCATCCGCGCCAAAGCGAAGACCTCTGCGAAGAGGTCGCGTGGCAGATAGGTCCCGCTTCAATATCCATGGCGGTTAGTCCTTCGAAAACTGCCGCGGGACACGTACTCATATGACGCCAAATGGCCGTCAGCAGAACCTCAAGCTGAAAGGGCGGCCGATTCTGATTCAAGGGGGTGCCGCAAGCGGTGTGTTTGGCGCGTTTGGAGGACTAGGTGGCGCCGGTGTGTCATCCGTGAGTACGGGCACTGAATTCTGGAATTGGTGGACCAGCCGCGACTGGGGAAAACCTAATTCTCTGACGCGAATTGGAGTACCGCGACTTGTGACAAGTCTCGGCGCGTATCTTGTTGCGCCATATTTGGCATACGAGCTGACAGTTAGGTGGGTACGAGGGGCTGATTATCGGACCTATCGCGTTTTCACTCACAATCCGTTCTTTGTGGCCGCATATGTAGTTCTCTACGTGTCTTACTTGGCGCATGAGTTCTTGTCCTTCAAATACAACGCGAGAGGCCGAACCTTGGACAGGCTTCTCTTAAAGAAATGGAACGATCCGTTCGTACGGATCTTTTGGATGAGCTTGGCAACTTTATTCGCTTTGTTCCTGATAGGTTCTCTGCAGGTCTGGTCTCGATCAAGGTGAAAGGCCCTGTACAGTTACCAGCGTTTGCGCTCAGTGCACCTGCGCCATGATTCTTAACCGCCAGCGTCAGGTCCGAGTTCCGCTGACAAAACTCCATTCGTTTCTGGCCCGCGCGGGAAAAGCGCTGCGCCTGCGGGAGGAATCATTCGCCGTCAGCCTGGTTACGAACGCTCAAATCGCGCGCTGGAACCGCCTCTACCGGGGTAAGATCGGCGCTACGGATGTACTGTCGTTCCCGGCTGAAGCTGCGCGCAAGCCGCGCCGACGCAAAAGCCCGCGACCGAGCGGAAATCGACTCGCCGACCGCAACTACCTGGGCGATATTGCAATCGCTCCGGCTGTAGCGAGACGCAACGCCCACCGTCTTGGCCGCACCTTCGAGCAAGAGATGCACATCCTGGCGCTTCATGGCATGCTGCACCTAATGGGCTACGATCACGAGACAGACAGTGGCGAAATGGACCGTCGGGAACGGAAGATGCGCCGCCTGCTCGGTCTGGTTTAGCAATGGAGATCCTTCTTTACACGATCGGGGTTCTGGTGCTCACGACAGGGCTCGTGGTCGCTTCATATTTCGACCGGGTGTATCGGGACCTGGGCCGCGTGTCGCTCGGCCGCATACACCGTCATCTGGAAACATTCGAATCGGAGATCGAGCCAAGATTCAGAATCGAGCGAGCGCACGCCGCTCTGGCGTTCAGCCTGCTGGCCCGCCTCTGGCTCGTGGTGGTGGCCTCAGTGACAGCACTCGGGGTGTTTGTATTCGTTCCCGATCGCTGGGAAGCCGTGGTGGAAGCCGCGCTGTTGCTGGGGACCGAAGTTGTGGTGGCCATGCACCTGCTGCCGATGCTATTGATCGCGGGAGCTGCCGGAAACTGGTCGGCGCCGCTGGTGCCGGTGGTGAGAGCGTTCTTGTGGCTCAGTTGGCCCATTCACGCGTTCATCGATCTGGTTCTTTCCGTGCTCCGACTTTCCGATGAGGAGCCGAGCACACCCGCAAACGAGCAGCAGGCAATCGAGGCCTTCGTGGACGCCGCCACTGAGGAAGGAATCATTGAACAGCACGACGCACGCCTGATCGAACAGGTGGTGGAGTTTGGCGACAAGCGCGTGCGCGAGGTGATGACGCCGCGGCCCGACGTGATTGCCATTTCCGCAAAGTCCACGCTTGAAGAGTTTCGCGAGCGCGTGGTGGACACGAGATTCTCGCGGCTGCCGGTGTACGAGAAATCACTCGACGACATTGTGGGGATCGCGATGGCGCGGGAGATGCTTCAGGTGCCGGACCGGGACGCCGCGCGCCGCACCGTCCGCGAGATCATGAGGCCCGCGCTTTTTGTTCCCGAGATGAAGTTCGGCTCCGAACTGCTGAAGGAAATGCAGCGGACCAATCAGCAGATGGCCATTGCGATTGACGAGTACGGACTGGTCTCAGGCGTGGTAACGGTGGAAGACCTGGTGGAAGAGATCGTGGGAGAAATTGGCGAAGAGGACCGGAAGTCCGTGCCGGATGTGATTCGCGAAGCGGGAGGCGCAATGGTTCTGCGCGGCAGCGTACCCGTGGACAGGGTGGGCGAACTTTTTGGCGTCCAACTGGATGCAGCCTCGCTGCACGCGAATGCGACTACTATCGCGGGGTTGCTGAACGGAGTTGCCGGGCACGTTCCACGCACTGGTGAAGTGATTGAATTTGACGGGCTGCGGTTTGAAGTGCTGGAGGCCAATCAGCGAAAGGTGCTTCGGGTGCGCGCACGGCGCGCCGCCGCGGCTGAGTCGGCAGCTGCTCATTCGGTCTAGCGAGGCGCAGTGACTTAGTTTGCTGGTGGCGCTCTTGGCTCTGGCTTCTGATTGCCTCGAGTTACGTGCGCAGAGTGCCCGTACCACAGTCAAATTCAAGAGCGCAGGCAAGAGTGCCTGCGCCACGCGGCTGAATCGGCTGTTTCCGCTCATTCGGTGTAGCGAATCCGCTTGACAAGTGCGCCGTGCGAATCCCACAGTTGATGCCCGTGATGACTCTGCTTCCTACTTCGCTGGTGGGATCTTACCCGCAGCCGGACTGGCTGATCGACCGCGAAAAACTCGCGCACCGGATGCCTCCGCGAACGCGCGCATCGGAATTGTGGCGTGTGGCGCCCGAATTTCTCGAACAAGCGCAGGACGATGCCACGCTGCTCGCCATTCGCGCGCAGGAACTGGGCGGTCTGGACATCATTACGGACGGCGAGATGCGGCGCGAAAGCTACTCGAACCGTTTTGCCACCGCGCTCGATGGAGTGGACCTCGACAATCCCGGCAAAATCATCAGCCGTAGCGGACACGAGACGTCCGTTCCCCGCGTGGTCGGCAAAATTCGCCGCAAACATCCGGTGGAAGTGCGCGACCTGGAATTTCTGCGCGCGAATACATCGCGGCCGGTGAAGATCACGGTGCCCGGGCCTTTCACGATGTCGCAGCAGGCGCAGAACGACTACTACGACACCGAAGAGGAAATGGCACTCGATTATGCTGCCGCGGTGAATGCCGAGATGAAAGACCTTTTCGCGGCTGGGGCGGATATCGTTCAAATCGACGAGCCCTGGATGGAGGCGCACCCGGAAAAAGCGCGGCGATTCGGGCTGGCTGCGCTGCGAAGGGCGGTCGAGGGCATCGGCGGAACTACCGCGCTTCACATTTGCTTTGGCTACGCGGCGCTGGTTCCGGGACGGCCGGCGGCTTATTCGTTTCTGGAGGAATTGGCGGACTCGCCCGTTCGCCAGATTTCGATTGAGACGGCGCAATCGTCACTTGATACCAGCGTGCTGGCGAAGCTGCCGAGGAAAACGATCATTTTGGGCGTGATCGATCTATCGACACATCAAGTGGAGACGCCGCAGATTGTGGCTGCGCGAATCAAGCGCGCGCTGCCGTTTGTGCCGTCAGACCGGCTGGTGCTTGCGCCTGATTGCGGAATGAAGTATCTGCCCGCGGATGTCGCGTTTGGAAAGCTTAGCGCGCTCGCGGCCGGGGCGAAATTGGTGCGCGCGGAGATTCATCGCCGCGCTGCGAACTGAATCGGTCGCTTGATGGATCGAGAGTTCACACCGTCGAGCGATCTATTTCGCTCGATATTGCTTGCCATCAAATTTATAGGTGACGCGATGGCTGGCTTCGGCGCTCAAATTGGCCGTGATCGTGAAGTCCTTTACGCCGCCGGTGGAAATGGGACCCAACTGAAAGCTATCGGCTACTGGCGCCTGATCGCCGCCAAACATCGAGACCCACTTGCCTTCCGCTTTGCGGAAAACCCAGGTCTGGCAATTTCCGGTGCCTCCGCAAAGTAGCTTCGTTCCCTGCACCACGATGCCGGGAATATTGCCGAGGTCGACTCGCCTGACGCGCAACTCACTTTCCCAAGAATCGGGAATGTCGTAGGCGGATTGCTCCACGCCATCCGTGATTTCGCGGATCTCTTTCGCGGACAGATGAGCGGCAGCGAATGTGTCTTTGGGACCCAGGGCTTGCGTCTGGGCGAGCGCCGAGCTTGCGCATAGAAGAACTGCGGCGACTAGCCGGAAGGCGGAAATCCTCATTTGGGATTGATCCTTCCGATGAAAAATAACTTCCATTCCGGCGAGCCGATCCGTCAGTGCGATGCAACGCTTCCTGTAGCTTTGCCGCTGATCTGCGAGGGGTCCGCGCCTACGCGGCCCGTCATTTGATCCTTTGCCGCCGCGAGACGGAAATCGTAACGGATACTCGGCAAATCCGGCAGCGGCGACGAGCGATCGGTCTTGTTCAGCGTGATGATCAGCGATTCATCGACGCCAAACACCGTATCCGAATCGATGTGCGCGTCGCCGGCCACGTAAAGCGCGGTGACGAGTTCGCGATAGCCGGGCGCGCCGATCACGAAATGAATATGCGCGGGGCGATAACCGTGGCGCTTTTGCGCACGGATCATGTCGCCGACGGGCCCATCCATCGGGATCATGTAGCCCGTGGGGCATACGCCGCGGAAGTAGTAACGCCCCTGCTCATCGGCGCGAAAACATCCGCGCAGATCCATCTCCGACGGGTCATGTTGCTGCAAGTCGTAGTTCCCAGTCTCATCGGGTTCCCATACTTGTACGAGCGCATTCGGGATGCCGCGTCCGTTGGAATCGACCACCTTTCCGTAAAACACCACCTCGGTTCCCTTGGTCTTGAAAATGATCGAATCGCCAAGCTTTAGCATCGGCGCGTCCTGTCGATAGAACGGGCCGAGCAGGCTGGACTTCGTGGCGGCCTCCGTGGCGCGCTTGTCGTGCAAGGCGTTGGTAAGCGCGCTCAGGCCCAGGGTGTCCGAGAGAAGGATGAACTCTTGGCGATGCGCCGTGCAGGCTTGGCCAACCGCCGTGAGAAACTTGATTGCTTCGAGCCACTCCGCCGGCGTGAGGTCCACTTCGCGAGCGAAATCGTGCAAGTGCCGCACCAAGGACGCCATGATCTCCCGAAGGCGTGGACTTGGAGTCGATGACATTTGCTCGAGCGCTGCATCCGTAATTGTGTTTTCGTCGATGGTTTTCATGGTGCCTCCCCGCGACGCGGGCAGCCGCTACCGGCCGTGCCCGCCCATTTGGACGAGCGCCATCATAAACTTTTTTTGCGAAACTTTCTCGTCTGTTCTAGTGCTTACCGGGGAAGGGATTTTTCGCCCGGCTTTCGGCCTTCCGATTGCGGCGTGTGTAGATTAGAATAACTATCGGAGGACGAGTCCATCTTGGGGTTCAGCGTAGGCACTCGCCAGTTTGGCGATGTTACGGTAATCGACGTTCAAGGGCGATTTACATTAAACGAAGGAGAGGCGATCCATGATTTGCTCGTGGATCTGCTTCGCAACGGACGAAAGAAGGTGCTGCTCAATCTTCGGGCCGTTTCCTATCTGGATAGCTCAGGGATCGGGCAGCTCGTGCGCGGCTTCTGCACGGCCAATAAGAGTGGCGCGGAGCTGAAGGCCATCCATCTAAGCCCGCGCGCCCAGGAGGTTGTCCAACTTACGAACCTGCATACCATCCTCACCGATTTCCCGGACGAACAAGAAGCTCTGCGCAGCTTTCTCTACTAATTTTGCCGGGATTTTTGCCGGATGAAGGCAGCTCCGCCGGTAAGCGGAGCCGCAATTACAAATCAGAGAAGGGGTTACGCGTTACGCGGCGGCGAGATACTGCCAAACGTTGCCGGTATACTTTAATTGGAAGACTCCACCCTCGTCAGCGTGAAGGAAATAATCTCCCTTGGGGATCCGGTGGGCGCTTGAAGAACGCACCGAGCAGCGTGCCCAGCGGGCCGGACTGATACCTCGCCCGTGTTTGCGCGGTTCGGAAACGACGTGAATTCCGTAATTTACGCGGTATTCGACGCCCGTTGGCCGGGTTGGCACTAAACGTCCACTTCCTTTGCGTTTTTGGCTCATGGCTTTACGATGCAGTATAGCACCCTATGGTTTCTCGTAGCGCGAAATATTCGTGGAGGGATTTGTATTCCACTAAGTGCTTATCTATAAGCGACTTACACTGTCGACGACAAGAGAAAGAAGCGATTGGCCGCAATCGTGCCCACAATTTAAGGCTAAAACACGCAGATCGCTGCGACAGGATTTGTGTGCCCGGCGTTCAGTGGATTTTTTGCGGAAGCGGCTGGCGCAGAGACCGCTTGTCGCCTTGACGCAGCGTGACACCGTCGCGGTCCAGCCGTTCGAGCAAAGGTAGTGCAACACGGCGGCTGTTACCCAGCATTTGGCGTAATTCGCTCACCGTAGCCGGTCCGTGGGACCGGATGAACTCGCGAACCATTTCAGTGGCGCGCTTGGCGCTATCGGCGGCCAGCACTATTTCGGAACTGACCTCGAATACCTCGCCACTTTCGATCAGGAATCGCAACGCCTGTTGCGACGCAATATCCGGGGCCACATCTTTGCGGGACGGCGGATCGAATGGCTTCGCAGCGAGCATCGCGCGGATTCGCGCGCTGGCTGATTGAAGCTGCGGCGAGAGAGCGGGTCGATGAGCCGCGCGGCGAATCGCGTTGCCCGAGCGAGCGAATCCTTGCGCGCACAAATCGGCGACGATCGCGTCGAATATTTCCGCAACGGGTGCTTTCAGTTCGAGCGCCGCGCGCAAATCCGTGAGGGGCAGACCTAGTTGCTCAGCGTGCGCCCGGTGCCGAGCGTCGATCGCATCGACGGCGTGCTGCCGGACTTTCTTCCAGAGGGCAGCCTCGATGACCATCTCTCCCGCAACCATGACGCTGCCTTCCGCTTGGAGTCGCGAAACGGCGGACGCAACAGCGTCCGCGCTAAATCGCGATTTGCGAAGCATCTGAGATTTTTTCGCGGCGCCATCCCGCGCTAATTGCGAAGTGACGAAGCCACCCGCGTCGTCTGGCGCCTGCGCGCGCGGAGAAAGAAATCGCGACCGAGCCTCGCTGTGAAAGAGCCGTTGGCCGGCATCCGGGTCTAGAACGATCCCGCCGCCCAGAGTGCTGTGTTCGGACCAATCCCGCAACACGAACCGATCTCCTGCAAATACGAAGGCCGGGGCTTCCACTCGCATTTGGGCCAGAGCGCGTTGGCCAGGAGCCAAATCCTCGCGGTTGTGAAAAGCAATTCGAGCAGCGGTGTTTCCGCTGCCATGGTGAACGTGCACGCGCGCGCCGTCCTTAATGGGGCGATAAGCTCTCGGCGAAATCTGCAGGATCACGTCGATGATGCTACTCGGCCCTCCGAAGTCGCTGAGGGTAATCACATCGCCGCGATGAACGTCCTCGACGGCATCGAGAGAAAGATTGAGAGCGGTGCGAGAGCCGGGCCCGCTGATTTCCACGTCGCGGTTGTGAGATTGGATATTGCGAATGCGCGCGGTCTTCGCCGAAGGCTGGATCACCACGTTTTGTCCGCGGCGCAGCATTCCTCCGCTCAACGTACCGGTCACTACCGTGCCGATGCCTTGCAGTTTAAATACGCGGTCGACGGGAAGGCGCGGTTTGCCAATATCCGCCGGAGCTGGGGCGTCTGCAAGGACTTGCGCGAGAGCGGTCCTCACGTCGGCAAGCCCCCGGCCAGTGATGACGGACGTTGGGACAATGGGCGCGTCCGCGAACGGTGTGCGCTGCAATTTTTCGCGGATCGCGGCTACGGCGCCTTGCTCGTCTTGCGCCAGGTCGATTTTGGTCAGTGCCACGACCGCACGCTTCACTCCTAGATAAGTGAGAATCTGCATGTGTTCTTCGGTTTGCGGCATCCAGCTGTCGTCAGCGGCCACAACCAGCAAGGAAAGATCAATTGAACCGACGCCGGCCACCATATTTTTTACGAAGTCTTCGTGTCCCGGCACGTCGACAATTCCGAGAACAATCGAAGATTCGCCGCCCGCGGATGGCAGCTCGAGATGCGCGAAACCTAGGTCGATCGTGATTCCTCTCAATTGCTCTTCGGGCAAGCGGTCGGGATCGGTGCCGGTGAGCGCTTTTACCAGGGCACTCTTGCCGTGGTCCACGTGGCCCGCGGTGGCTAGGATGAAATGACGACGAGCTAACATTAACGATTCTCTCTTCTCCTACTGACGTCCACACGAATGAAGCCGGGCGGCCAGATTTTCGTCAAACGCTCAATCGAACGCCAGAGCTCGGATGGCGGCCGCCAATTCCGCGTCCTGCCGCGGGAAAATCGTCCGCAAGTCCAGCTTCAGCTTGCCGCGTGCGATGTAACCGATCACCGGAACAGTGTGTTCCCTCAACCTTGTGGCGAAATCTTGAGGCTTAAGTGTTTTGTGGGAAAGATCGATCGTCACCGAGGGAATCACCGACTGTGGCAGGGTTCCTCCGCCGATTTGCGCCTGCCCGGCGCCCACAGTGGCGCTCAACGGAAGGCCTCCAAGCGCGGAAACAATCGCTTCAGCCCGCGAACGCAGGGCATCGACCGGCGTGTTCAGCATTTCCAGCACTGGAATAGGCATCGCGGCGCGCGCGGTTTCTTCGGACAGACCCGAACTGGCGCCACACGAGCCCAAGTAGATATCAGCGGTGGTTTCTAGCGCAGATAGGATCAGCTTGTCGCACCGGAGCGCGCGAAACAGGGGATTGCGTTTCAGCGAACCGACGAGCGCGGCTTTTCCGGCAATGATGCCGGCCTGCGGTCCTCCGAACAGTTTGTCTCCGCTGAAACAGACTAGATCGACTCCCCGGCGTACAACTTCGGCGGGGGTAGGTTCGTGTTCTACTCCCGCCGCTCCTTCGGTTTCGACGATTGCGCCGCTGCCAAGGTCTTCGACAAAGGGAATGTGTTTTCTCCGCGCCAGCGCCGCAACTTCTTGCGGCTGTGGCGACTCGACGAAACCGCCCATGAAAAAATTGCTGCGATGGACCTTCAGGATCAAGGCTGTTTCGCGCGTGATCGCGCGAGCGTAATCTCCGACGGAGGTGTGGTTGGTGGTGCCCACCTCGCGCAGCCGCGCACCGCTGGATTCGAGGATTTCGGGAATCCGAAATCCACCGCCAATTTGAATGAGTTCGCCGCGAGAAATGATCACTTCATTCTTCCGCGCTCTTGCTTCGCGCCGGCCTTTGCGGATGCGCTGCCCGGAATTGGCGTGGGGCTCTTCGCAAAAATGGCGCAGAATTAAGACCAGGGCTGCCGCATTGTTGTTCACCACCGTGGCGGCTTCAGCGGAACACAGAAGCGACAATGCTCGCTCGAGATAGGCGGCGCGGCCGCCTCGCGCTCCGCCTGTAAGGTCGTATTCAAGATTGTTATAGCTGGACCCGATTATTTTCAGTTTCTCGATCACCGCTGGGCCTAGCGGAGCGCGCCCAAAATTCGTGTGTATGAGAATCCCGGTGCCGTTGATCACAGGCTGAATGCGGCTGGCGGACAAATTGCGGAGTCTCGCTTGAATGGCCGAGACGACAGCGTCAAATTCCGGAATCGTCTTCTGCTTGCGGAGGGCGCCTAACTCCCGGCGCACTTGGTCGAGGACTAGCGGACGAGGGAGCCCGGCGTCGCCGAGCGATTGCAGGACCTTCTCGACGGAGGGTATCGCCCGGAGCCGGGAGGCATTCATGCACGAACTCGTATTCGCGGTTTCGTAGCCCGCACGATCCGGCCAATCGTGGCCGCGGCAAGCGTGCGGCGGGCCTTCAAAAGTTTTAGGACAGCCGGGAGGCGCTTTTGCGGGACGCAGAGCAGCAGGCCACCGCTCGTTTGGGCGTCGGTGAGCAAGGCCTTCTGAATGTTGCTCGTCCCATCCCATTCGGTGAACTCGTTCGCGTAGGCGAGGTTATCGCGGCTGCCGCCTGGGATGCAGCCTTGCGCGATCAGATCGAAAACTTCCTCGCCGATCACCGGCACGCTGGACGCGTCGATTTCCGCGCCAACGTGGCTCGAGGCGCACATCGCGCCAAGGTGGCTCAAAAGGCCAAAACCCGTTACATCAACGGCACCTTTTACGAGTCCGCGCTCTGCCAGTTCCGCGCCAATTTCGTTCAGACGCGACATAGTGGCGATGGCTTTGCTTTCAAGCTCGGGCGTGGCTAATCCGCGCTTGATGGCCGTCGTGATGACTCCAGTGCCGATCGGTTTTGTAAGGACAAGCGTATCGCCGGGGCGGGCATTCGCATTGGTCATCATGCGCCGCGGCGACACGACGCCAGTGACAGCAAATCCGAAAATTGGCTCAGGCGACTTGATGGTGTGTCCTCCGATCAAGATGCATTTCGCTTGCTTGATCTTTTCCGCCCCGCCGCGCAGAATTTGATTCACCACTTCGAGCGAGACCGTATCCGCCGGCATTCCCGCCAAATTAAGCGCCGTGAGCGGACGGCCGCCCATCGCGTATACGTCTGATAAAGCATTGGTTGCCGCGATCTGTCCGTAAGAATACGGATCATCGACAATCGGAGTGAAGAAGTCGGTGGTTTGCACGAGGGCGCGCTTCCGGTCGATGCGATAGACGCCGGCATCGTCCCCGGTAGCCGCGCCGACCAGGACGTTTCGGTCCTTTA
>CAVRSO010000082.1:0-83737 GCA_963723845.1 uncultured Acidobacteriota bacterium | reverse complement strand
CTGGCGGACTGCCGCTGCCCAGAGCAATTGCCCTGCTGCTGTCGCTGATCTTTGCTTGGCTCGGTTTACGTGTTTGCTCTCCGTATCCAGGCCGAGCACCGGCGTGCAGGGGCAGCCTTACGGCGAGCCGATCAACCTTCCAGTTGTGTGCGTATTTCCACCATCTTCGCGCGACCCTACCCGGAGTGGGTATACGGGCGTTGCTGGTTGTCGGGAGTTTATGCCGCGATATGGCGGGCGCGGGGCGTGCCTACTGGCACGCGGGGGTACAGGATCAGGATGACGTCCGGCACGGTCATCCGGATGCAGCCGTGCCGGCGCCGCGCTGCCGGTCGACCCGGGGATGCCGGTGCCGTGGATGCCCACGCCGTTGACGATCCGGTTATGTCTATGCCCTGTACTGGCTCCATTACGTATTGCTCACTATGCGATTTGCTAAGCCCCCGCGCAAAGGGTAGACTTTTGGTTGAGTTCTCCGACCTCTCGGACCTGACGGAGAAAAATCCTATGGCCGGGAGGCGATGCTCCTTGAGTTGGTGGAGCTGAGGGTTCGGGCGGAAACGCCTGGGCCTCCCGTGCTTGGAAAGGGGAATGTCTGGCGCGTTTTTGCGCCGGCGTGCAGCCCAAATTCCAAACGCGGATTTGGGCTTTTTGTTTTGTGGGTGCAAAAACGGAATGCAGCTTGCTGACAAATTCGGCCGCCGAATCACCGACCTGCGCGTGTCGGTCACAGACCGCTGCAATTTTCGCTGCGTCTATTGCCGCTCCGCCAATCCGGAAACGCATATGCCGGCGCGGGACTTGCTCGCGTGGGACGAGTACGAACGCCTGGTGCGCATACTCGTCGGCATGGGCATTCGCAAAGTTCGCGTGACGGGCGGCGAGCCGCTGGTTCGCGCGGGCGTTGAGGATTTCATCGGGCGATTGAAGGCGCTGGGCGTGGAAGATCTTTCGATGACGACCAATGGCTACATGCTGGCCGAACGCTGCGATCGCCTCGTTGAGGCGGGAATGGGCCGCATCAACATCAGCCTCGATTCGCTGGACCGCCAAAAGTTCGAACGCATCACGCGCACAAAAACATTCGATCAGGTGATCGCGGGAATTGATGCGGCGCAGGCGTCGGCGCTGCGGCCGGTGAAGGTGAACGCGGTGCTGGTCCGCGGAGTGAATGACGACGAGGTGGAGGCTTTCGCCGCCTTTGCGCGTGATCGCGATTTGATCATGCGATTCATCGAATTCATGCCGCTGGATGCGGACCGCGCGTGGTCGCGCCAGATGTTTGTTCCCGGCGACGAAGTCTATCGACGAATTTCGGCGCAATGGTCGCTGGTCCCGGTGGCGCACGAACGCAGCGAGACGGCGCGCAAGTACCGGTTCGCCGACGGGCGCGGAGAGATCGGCCTGATTTCTCCCGTGTCGCAGCCTTTTTGCGGATTCTGCTCTCGCATCCGGCTTACCGCCGATGGAAAACTGCGCACCTGCCTCTTCAGCAAGGACGATCACGATTTGAGGTCGCTGCTGCGAGACGGCTCAACCGATCGCGAAATTCGCGAGCGAATTTGCGACATCGTCGCGCAGAAAGAGAAAGGGCATCGCATCAACGAGCCAGACTTCCTGCCACCTTCACGAACGATGGTATCGATTGGCGGCTGATGTTGTACTCTTCTCGCGGTCTCCCGCATCTGAAATACTAGCCATGATGAATCAGCTTTTCGTCATGCGTTTTATGCCAGGCTAAAGGTGTATGGCTGAGGAACCGAACGAATCCAAATTATTCTCGCTCTCCGAGGCGGAGCGCCTGCGCGCCCAAATCGAACCGGTGCTGGTCGAGACCATCGAATCGCGCCGGAAGCTGGCCGAGCTTGATGAGGAACTTGGCACTCTTCGCGAGCGCATCATGCGTTCGGGCGGTCTGCTTGTTTCCTACGAAAAAACCGCCGGCCGGCGGCTGGAACGCAATCGACTGGCCGAAATCATAGAGGCGGCCATCGAGCAGATTCATTCCACCGGGTGCATCGTGAAGGATCTGGAGATCGGCCTCTTGGACTTTCCCGCGAGGATGAACGGCGAGGACGTCTACCTTTGCTGGCGCCTCGGCGAGGACCGCATCCGTTTTTACCATCGCCAGGACGAAGGTTTTTCCGGCCGCAAACCGATCGATCCCCGCGACGCTGGCTACAGCAACCCCATCCAGTAGTCCATCCATACGCGATCAGACCTCATTTGGCTTTTGTGGTAGCGTGGACCTAGGTCTATGAGGCTGAAATGACAAATGCCCCGGGGAATCGCTTGAAGGATTCAGCGAGCCCTTACCTGCGTTCGGCGGCGCATCAGCCGGTGGACTGGCATGAATGGGGCGAGGAGGCGTTTCAAAAAGCGCGTGCCGAATCGAAACCCATCCTGCTCGATATTGGTGCGGTGTGGTGCCACTGGTGCCACGTAATCGACCGCGAAAGCTACGAAAATCCGGAAATTGCGGCGGCCATCAATCAGCTTTATATCCCGGTGAAGGTGGATCGCGACGAGCGTCCTGATGTGGACGCGCGTTACCAATCCGCCGTTAGCGCGATTTCCGGGCAGGGCGGCTGGCCGCTCACCGCTTTTCTCACTCCGGACGGCAAGCCCTTTTTCGGAGGCACGTATTTTCCTCCTGAGGACGCCGGCGGCAGGCCCGGCCTGAAGCGCATTTTGCACGCCGTTTCCGAGGCTTTCAAAAGCCGGCGCAGCGAAGTGGACAACTCCGCGCAGGCGCTGGAGGAAGCCGTAGCCAAAGCGGAGATTTTTCAGGGGGCGCGCGGCGTGTTCGACGTGCGCGTGGTCGATGCGGTGATCGAGTCCGCGCTGCGCCAATTCGACGAAAGGCATGGCGGCTTTGGCGATGCGCCGAAATTTCCGCACGCCAGCACTGTCGATTTGTTGCTCGAACGGTTTCAGGCGACGCGAAATCCGCAACTGCTTCCCCTGGCCGATCGGACGCTCGAAGGCATGGCGCTGGGCGGCGTGTACGACCAGCTCGCCGGCGGATTTCACCGCTATTCGGTGGACGAGCGCTGGTGCGTTCCGCACTTCGAGAAAATGTCGTATGACAATTCCGAACTTCTGCGGAATTTTCTACATGGATTTCAGGTAACTCGGAAATTGCTTTTCCGTGAAACCGCGGAAGGCATCGTCGCCTGGATAAACGAAGTTCTATCGGACCAAGAGCGCGGAGGGTTTTACGCCAGCCAGGATGCGGACCAAACTCTGGACGATGATGGCGATTATTTCACCTGGACAGTTGCGGAGGCGCGCGCCGAAGTCGCGCCGGAAGAGTGGCGGGTTGTAGAACGGTATTACGATATCGCGCCGCAAGGAGAGATGCATCACAATCCCGAGAAAAATGTTTTGTGGGTAGCGGATAACGTGGAGAACATTTCGCGCAAGTTGAATATCAGCGTGGACGAAGCCAATGGGCTGCTCGCGCGCGCGAAAGAAAAATTGCTTGCCGCGCGGCGCCGCCGACGCCCGGTGCCGGCCATCGATCAGACGCTCTATGTTGGCTGGAACGCAATGTTCATCTCCGCATATTTGGATGCGGCCAGCGTGCTCGCTCGGGACCGATTGCCGCGATTTCGCACTGAAGACGCTCGATCGCATGCTCGCGGAAGCGTGGGATGAATCGAAGGGCTTTCTGCATCGCATCGGAGGGCCGCGCCTGGAAGGCTCGCTGGACGATCAGGTTCTTGCGGCCGCCGCGCTTCTCGATGCGTATGAGCTGACATTCGAACCACGCTATTTTCACGCGGCCGAGAGCGCGATGCGCCTCGCCGTCGAAAGGTACGGCGACCCCGAAGGCGGCGGATTTTTCGATCGCGCCCGTGATGCCGCGCCGATGGGCGGGCTCGAAGTTCGCCGCAAGCCGCTTCAGGATTCGCCCACGCCGGGCGGAAATTCGGTTGCAGCGATTGTCCTCGAGAGGCTTTACGGTTACACGGGAGAGCCTCTCTATCATCAGTGGGCCGCGAAAACTTTGGAGGCTTTCATTGGGCTGATCCCGCGATACGGGCTTTTTGCCGGCACCTACGCGCTCGCCGCGCTGCTTCATGCGCGCCATTCGTTACAGATTGTGGTGACGGGCGCGACCGGCGATCCAAGAGCCGGGGAACTCGAAAAAGCCGCGCTCGAAGTCTACCGGTTTGGAAAGGCGGTGTTGCGAGTCACGCCGGAAAGGCTTGCATCGAGCAACCTGCCCTCCGCATTGCGAGAAACGCTGCCCCATCTCGACGCAACGCTGCCGCAGGCTCTGGTCTGCGTTGGGACGGTATGCTATCCGCCTATTTCCGACCATGAAAAGCTGACCGCGCTGCTGATGGAAGTGACTTTTGCGACTTCCGAGGCGGCGCCGCCGTAATGAACAGCATCCAACTGAATGTGCGGCCCGCGTTCTTTGCCTCTATCTGGGCGGGCATGATATAAATAAACGTACTGAAATATGGACGACCCTTCTATTGGCCCGGCGAATTCGTCTGACCCATTACAGCAGCCGCCTCCATTGCGGCGCGAGTTGCGCAGTTGGACGCGCGATCTTGCCGTCCTACTGGGACTCGTGATCGTAGTGATGATTTTCCTTTACCAGCCGGTAAAGGTGGAAGGCACCAGCATGAATCCGCTGCTGAGCGATCAGGAGCGGATTTTCATCAACAAATTTGTTTATCATTTCGAGCCGATCGAACGCGGCGACGTGATCGTTTTCTGGTATCCTCTGGACCGTTCGAAATCGTTCATCAAGCGCGTGGTGGGGCTTCCGGGTGAAAGCATCGAGATTCGCGACGGCCATGTCTACATCAACGGCCAGGAATTGACCGATCAGTACGTTCCCGCGAACTACTTGGACGGATCCACGTACGCGCCTCACCGCATTCCGGTGGATGGCTACTTCGTGATGGGCGATCATCGCGACAGTTCGAACGACTCGCGCGTTTTCGGTCCGGTGCCGCGGCAATTCATCTATGGCAAAGCGGTGTTCGCTTATTGGCCCGCGGATCACTTTGGTTCGCTGACCTCATCCTCGACCGTCAGCGCCGCATCGAAATGACACTCTGCACATTTTCTGGAGGACACACTGAACGAGGCCCTCGCTGGACGCGCGACGCTCGCGCTCGAGGACGGACGAGTTTTTAACGGACGCGCGGCGGGCGCTCGCACGCGCCGCGGCGGTGAAGTCGTTTTCAACACCAGCCTAACCGGCTACCAGGAAGTTTTCACTGATCCCAGCTACGCCGGGCAGATCGTCTGTCTCACCTATCCCCATATAGGAAATGTAGGCGCGAATCTGGACGACGAAGAGTCCGCCAAGCCCTGGATCGAGGCGCTCATCGTCCGGGAATTTTCCGTGCTGGCTTCCAACTGGCGGTCGCACGAATCCGCCCAGCAATATCTCGAGCGCTATGGCGTGCCGGCAATATGGGATATCGATACGCGCGCGCTGGTCAGGCACCTGCGCGAAGTGGGCGCGCTGCGCGGCATACTTTCCACGGATGGCGCTCCTGCCGAGCAGTTGATTGCCGAGGCTCGCGCGCTTCCCACCATGGCCGGGCAGGAACTTGCGAGCCGCGTCACCGTGGCAAAGAAATATGATTGGACGCGGGGATCGATTGATCTCGCGGCGCCTATTGCCAGCGCCGCCGCAGGCGATTTGTCGGGGGCTGGCGGCTCGACAAACGGAAAACGCCGTGGAAACGGGCCCGGAGGCGTCGCATCTCCGGCGAGTGTGAAAGAGAATGAAAAGCGTTATCGCGTTGTCGCCTACGATTACGGAATCAAGCAAAATATTCTGCGGCTGCTGGTCGATCACGGGTGCGACGTCACGGTAGTGCCCGCACAAACTTCCGCGGCCGACGTCCTGGCGCTGAAGCCGCACGGCGTTTTCCTCTCGAATGGTCCCGGCGATCCCGAGCCGATTCTTTATGCGGTCGAAAACATTCGCAAGCTTCTTGGGCGCGTCCCCATTTTCGGCATCTGCCTGGGGCATCAACTTTGCGGACTCGCGCTCGGCGGCCGCACCTTCAAATTGAAATTCGGACATCACGGCTCGAATCATCCGGTGAAAAATCTGCTCACGCAGAAAGTGGAGATCACCGCGCAAAATCACGGGTTCTGCGTCGATCCGGATTCGTTACCGTCGAGCGACGTTGAGATCACGCACGTGAACTTGAACGATCACACGAACGAGGGAATGCGCCATCGCTCGCTCCCGCTGTTTAGTGTCCAATACCATCCCGAGGCGTCTCCGGGGCCTCACGACGCGCGCTACCTTTTCGACGATTTCATCGCGATGATGAACACGCGGGTTTCCCGAGGAAGAGAGTGAATGAGACGGGAGGGTGGGCTTCCAGCCCCGCCTGGAAGGCCCGCCCTTCCAACTCTCCGAGCAATGTGGGTTGAGAAGCTCGCCGCGGCCCCTGATCTTCTGGTTGCAAAAATTCTTTACACCAACAACCGCTTGCGCCGCCACGCGCCACTCCCTAAGATGGATCGCCATGATTAGCGAACTACAAGTGCAGAAAAGAGCGATGGCGGCGGGCGGATTATCGGCGCACTCAGGCCGCACCGGCAATCGAACGGCTAATCGCCAAAGTCGGCGAGTAGAAACGCTGCAACTCGCTGAAAAGAAGGAGCAGATCCGATTCTAATCGCCAAAAACCCCGGAATCCGCGAATCGAAAAGATTGCATGCCAAAACGCACTGACATTAAGAAAATCCTGATCATCGGCTCCGGGCCGATTGTGATCGGCCAGGCCTGCGAATTCGACTATTCCGGAACGCAGGCGTGTAAAGCCTTGCGCGCGGAAGGTTACGAGGTGGTGCTCGTCAATTCGAACCCGGCGACGATCATGACCGATCCCGAAATCGCCGATCGAACTTATATAGAGCCGCTGGCCAAGGAATATCTGGAAGCCATCATCGCTGCTGAAAGGCCGGACGCGCTGCTGCCCACCGTGGGCGGGCAAACCGGTTTGAATCTGGCCGTCGAGCTCGCTGAAGCAGGCATCCTGGAAAAATACGGAGTGAAGCTGATCGGAGCGCAGCTCGAGGCAATCAAAATTGCCGAGGACCGATTGCTCTTCAAGGACGTTTGCCGAAGAGTCGGTCTCGAAGTTCCCGCTTCCGCTGTCGTCACCAACATTCCCGAAGCGATTGATCTGGCTGACAAGCTTGGCTATCCCGTCGTGATTCGTCCTTCGTTCACGCTGGGCGGCACAGGTGGATCGATCGCGTACAACCACGAGGAATTTGGAGACGCCATCGCGCGCGCCCTTGACGCCAGTCCGGTGAGACAGGCGCTGATCGAAGAATCGGTGATCGGCTGGAAGGAATTCGAGCTGGAGGTGATGCGCGATTTTCGCGACAACTTCGTGGTGATCTGCTCGATTGAAAATGTGGATCCGATGGGAATCCACACGGGAGATTCGATCACCGTGGCTCCCGCGCAGACGCTCACCGACAAGGAATATCAGCGCATGCGCGACGCGGCCGCCGCAATCATCCGCGCGGTGGGCGTGGAGACGGGCGGCTCGAATATCCAGTTCGCGGTCGACCCGGAAACCGGGCGCATGGTGGTGATCGAAATGAATCCGCGAGTCTCGCGCAGTTCCGCTCTCGCGAGCAAAGCCACCGGCTTCCCCATCGCGAAAATCGCCGCGAAGCTTGCCGTCGGCATGACGCTGGACGAAATTCCCAACGACATCACACGCAAAACTCCGTCGTGCTTCGAGCCGAGCATCGACTACGTGGTCGCTAAGATTCCGAAGTGGCAGTTCGAAAAATTTCCGGGAAGCGAGACGACGCTGACCACGCAGATGCGTTCTGTCGGCGAAGTGATGGCCATCGGCCGCACTTTTCAGGAATCGCTCTGCAAGGCGATTCGTTCGCTGGAGCCGAGCTCGGCGTGGCGGCCTCCGGCCGAAGTCACAACCGCGCTTTTGCGCGAAAAGCTGCACGTACCGGGCCCGGACCGCATCCACTGGCTTTTCGAAGCGCTCGATCGCGGGATGACGCGCGACGAAGTCTGCTCGCTCACCAAGATCGATCCGTGGTTCATTCAGCAAATGGAGGAGATGCTCGCGATCGACCGGCGCGTTGCCGCCAGTTCGCTGCGTGGATGCTCGCGGGAATTGCTCCTTGAATCCAAACGCTCCGGCGCGAGCGATGAGGAACTCGCGAAACTGTGGAACGTGAAATCCGCGTCGGTCCGCGCACGGCGCCACGAACTTGGTGTGGTGCCCGTTTTCAAGCGCGTCGATACCTGCGCCGCCGAATTCGAATCCTTCACTCCGTATCTTTATTCCACGTATGAGGAAGAAGACGAATCAGGCGCCGTGGATCGGCCCCAAAGTGGTGATCCTCGGCAGCGGCCCCAGCCGCATCGGGCAGGGAAT
Organism: uncultured Acidobacteriota bacterium; assembly: GCA_963723845.1. Taxonomy (GTDB): domain Bacteria; phylum Acidobacteriota; class Terriglobia; order Acidiferrales; family UBA7541; genus Palsa-295. The sequence continues at coordinate 75,317 of CAVRSO010000082.1, read as the reverse complement.
TGAGTTCGATTATTGCTGCTGCCACGCGGCACTCGCGCTGAAGGAAGACGGCTACGAAACGGTGATGATCAACTGCAATCCTGAAACTGTGTCGACCGATTACGACACCTCCGATCGCCTTTACTTCGAGCCGCTCACGCTGGAGGACGTGCTCGCGGTTCTCGAGCGCGAAAAACCCCAGGGCGTGATCGTACAGTTCGGCGGGCAGACTCCTTTGAATCTGGCTCTCGAACTGAAACGCAACCGCGCGAAAATAATCGGCACCGATCCGGAATCGATCGACCTCGCCGAAGACCGCCGCCGATTTGGCGCGTTGCTTGCGGAATTGAATATTCCGCAGCCGCGCGGCGCCACGGCGTTGGCGCCCCAGGAAGCCGTCGTCACAGCCGCCGAAATTGGTTTGCCGGTTCTGGTGCGGCCGAGCTACGTTCTCGGCGGCCGCGCCATGGTGATCGCATACGATTTGAAGACCGTCGAGGAATACGTGACGCACGCCGCGCAGATTGGCGGCATCTCCGATCCGAAGCGGCCGATTCTGATCGATCAGTTCCTCGAAAACGCCACGGAAGTGGATGTGGATGCTCTTGCCGATGGCGACGATATCGTTATCGCCGGCATCATGGAACACATCGAAGAAGCCGGGATTCATTCCGGCGATTCTTCGTGCGTGTTGCCATCAGTGACCTTGAAGCCGGAAGTGCTCGCTCACATTCGCGACTATACGGCACGTCTCGCCAAAGCGCTTCATGTGGTGGGATTGATGAATGTGCAGTACGCCATCCAGCAAGATACGGTTTATGTTCTCGAGGTGAATCCGCGCGCCTCACGCACGGTGCCGTACGTGAGCAAAGCCACGGGCGTTCCGATCGCGAAAGTTGCCGCGCGCCTTATGACCGGCCGCAAACTAAAGGACCTTCATTTGCCTGTTATTCAGACCAATGGCATCCAGGAACTCGCCGTCCGAGATTTCTACGCCGTGAAGTCGCCGGTTTTTCCGTTCAATAAATTCCGGGGCATCGATACGATTCTAGGTCCAGAGATGCGCTCGACCGGCGAAGTGATGGGTGTCTCCTCCACTTTTGGACTGGCCTTCGCGAAGGCGCAGTTGGCGGCCGGCCAGCGGCTTCCCCTCGAAGGGATCGTTTTCATCAGCGTAAACGATCACGACAAGAAGCACGTGGCCAGCGTAGTGAAAGATCTGGCTGCGGTGGGACTGAAAATCTTCGCCACGCGCGGCACGGCCACAGCACTCACTCGGGCGGGGATTGAGGTCGAGGCGGTTTTCAAAGTGAACGAGGGACGGCCCAATGTGGTCGATCTGATCAAGACCGGGAAAATTCAACTGGTAATCAACACGCCGCTGGGGCGCGAGTCGTTCTACGACGAGCGGTCGATCCGGCGCGCCGCCGTCCGCTACAACGTGCCTTGCATCACCACTCTCTCCGCCGCCAGCGCGGCCGCTCGCGGCATCCGCGCCATGGCCGGCCATGCTGTCGAAGTGGCCGCACTACAGGATTTGCATCCACGTAAGTCAGCCGCTTTGCCCTAATCTTTCGTTGGCGAGACTTCTGCTTCGGAATGCTTAGCTGCGGGCGTACTTCAGGGGAGTGGAATGCCCGGAGAGGCGACGATTCCGGCCATTCGCAGGATTTCCGCATACTCTTCATCGGTCAGCGGACAGATAGTGAGCCGGGTGTTCTTCAGGAATTTGATTTTTCGCAGCGAGCGATTCTCGCGCATTTCGACGAGGCTCACCACCCGCGGCAAGCGTTCGATGGCTCGCAGGTCCATCACGAACTTTTTCTCTTCAGCATCGTGAGGGTCAGGGTACGGATCGCGGGTAACTTCGGCGAGGGCGTAGAGCGAGTGCTCGGGCTTTCCGTGGTAGCACAAGGCGCGGTCACCCTTGTGGACCTGCTTGAGCTGCCGCGCGGCATCCGGGCGACTCCCGGCATGCCTCCACATCTCTTTACCCTTCACAAAGAGGGTATCCCAATGGTAGACGCGTGGGTCAACGGCCAGAAGCCACCGCTTGGGTTTTGGGGGAGGTTGCGTCATCCGTGAAAGAAGTATCGCGCGGAACTATACACGTAAGCGGTGGAAAAATCTGCGGAAATTTTCTATCGAATCGTACAAAGTCGGGGAGAGTTGCTGGTTGGAGAGGTAGAAATTGGGGTGCGCGGGTTCCGTTTAACCCACGTCCACGAAGATTTCGTCGCCGCGCACTTCGACCGGATAGGTATCGACGCCGAGCGACGGGCTCATGACGACTTTGCCGGTGGTGACGTCGTACTGCCAGCCGTGCCAAGGGCAGGTGACGACGTTGCCCTCGAGTTCGCCTTCTCCCAGCGGGCCCGGCTTGGTGAGCGCATATACTGCTGAGAGCGCAGAACTTACCGGCGACATTGGCGACGGCGACGGGCTTTCCGGCCACCTGAAACTCGCAAATTGTTCCCGGCGCGACTTCGCTTTTCCGCGCCGCTCGCACAAATGCCATCGGCTGCTCCTTCCGGCTTGCGGGTTGAATTAGTCTCCGCTGGCGGTTGAAACGCTGGCTTGGCCAGACACTTTCGCCAAGAGTTCGGCGAATTTGGCCTCGCGGTCCTTCTGATCGTGACCCTGATAAATTTCGGCGATTTGGGTGGCGTTCATCGAGCAGAATTTCGGTCCGCACATCGAGCAGAATTTCGCTTCCTTGTAGAAATCGTCGGGCAGCGTTTCATCGTGCATGGCGCGGGCGGTTTCGGGATCGAGCGAAAGATCGAACTGCTTGTTCCAATCGAAGAGGAAGCGGGCATAGCTGAGAGCATCGTCTCGATCGCGCGCGCCCGGACGGTGCCGGGCCACGTCAGCGGCATGCGCGGCGATTTTGTAGGCGATTACGCCCTGGCGAACGTCGTCCGCATTCGGCAAGCCGAGATGCTCTTTCGGCGTGACGTAGCAGAGCATGGATGCGCCGTGCCAGCCGATCATGGCCGCGCCAATCGCGCTGGTGATGTGGTCGTAGCCGGGAGCGATATCGGTGACGAGCGGGCCAAGTGTGTAAAAGGGAGCTTCGTAGCAAAGCTCGTTTTCCTTTTTCACTTGCAGTTCAATCTGGTCCATCGGGATGTGTCCCGGACCTTCGATCATCACCTGCACGTCGTATTCCCAAGCTTTTTTGGTCAACTCGCCGAGCACGCGCAATTCTGAGAACTGCGCTTCATCGCTCGCGTCGGCTAGGCAGCCGGGACGGAGCCCGTCTCCGAGGGAAAAGCTGACATCGTGCTTCTGAAAAATTTTGCAAATGGCGTCGAAATTCTCGTAGAGGAAATTCTGCGCTTTGTGGAAGCTCATCCACTGCGCGAGTAAAGCGCCGCCGCGGCTGACGATTCCAGTGATGCGGTTTCGGACCAGCGGGAGAAACTCGCGGAGCACGCCGGCGTGAATGGTCATGTAATCGACGCCCTGCTCGGCCTGTTCTTCGATTACTTCGAGCATCACGCCGATCGTCAAATCCTCGGCGCGGCGGACGCGAGAAAGCGCTTCGTAAATCGGCACGGTGCCGATCGGCACAGGCGAAGCCTGGATGATCGCTTTGCGGATCATGGCGATATCGCCGCCGGTGGAGAGATCCATCACCGTATCCGAGCCGTAATGCACGGCGCGGTGAAGTTTTTCCAGCTCTTCGCTGACGTTCGAAGTGGTGGCGGAGTTGCCGATGTTCGCGTTGATCTTGCAGCCGAATGCCACGCCGATGCCCATCGGCTCGAGGTTGCGGTGATTAATGTTGGCGGGAATGATGGCGCGGCCGCGAGCGACTTCATCGCGGACTGTATCCGGCGAGATTTTTTCGCGCAATGCCACGTACTGCATCTCTTCTGTGACGACGCCCGCGCGCGCAAAATGCATTTGCGAGAAATTTCTCGCGCCGCCGTTCATCGCGGCGGTGCGCTTTTCAATCCATGTATCCCTCAGTGGCATAAGTCCTCACTCAAAAAAGCGCCGCGGCCTGTACGCGCCGCAACGCGGCCTCATTATCGCACCGCGACTGGCAGGCGGCAACCCACGCCCGTCCGGCAAGTGATCGAGATTTGCGCGGTTGGAGCCGCCAGCACTTGTCCAGCGGCGCGAAGGAGTGTATAGAGGAGGTGCAGAGGAATCAGATGAGAGGCGTGGGACCGAAATTCCTGCCTGTGGCAATTCTGCTTGCTGCGATTTCAGGCGCGGCTTTCGCGCATCACGGCACCTCGCGCTACGATCTTGCGAAAAGCATCACGCTAACTGGAACGGTAACCGGCTTCGATTGGGGCAATCCGCATTGCCTGGTCCACATGGACGTGAAAGACAAGGATGGCGAGGTGGAGCACTGGACGCTGGAGCTGGCGTCTCCCTACACCATGTCTCGCGCGGGCTGGACCAGGAATTCGATGATGCCCGGCGACATGGTCGTCGCCGAAACACATCCTGCCAGAAACGGCATTACTCTCGGCATCAGTGCCACTTCCCGGTCCGTGATGAAATTTGTGATCAACGGCAAACCGCAAGAGCAGTGATCGAGTCTTTCCTCAGAAATTAAATTTCGCCACCGCTTGAATCAGGCGCGGATCGGCCGCGCTCACAATCGTGCCAAACGTGGAGTCATTCACTTCGCCATCCACAGCCGCCGATCCATAGAACTGCGCGTGATTGAAGACATTGAATGCTTCCACTCGAAAATCGAGCGATTTGGACTCAGTTAACGGCAAATTTTTCGTGAGCTGAATATCGAAATTGTTGATGCCCGGGCCGTAGAAGAATCGTCGCGGCGCATTGCCCAATTGGCCGAGCGCCTCCGGCTGAAATAGTGATGTGTTGAATGCGGGCCGTCCGTTGCGGGGATTGGTATTGATCTGGAGCGGGCCGGGGGTAAACGCCGGCGTATCGAGCAACTGGTTATTCACCCCGTTGCCCAGCGTGCCGAGCAGCGAATTATCGGAGTCGTCATAAAGCGTGACCGGGAAACCGCTGGAAAAACGAGTTGTGCCGGAAATGCTCCACCCTTGGGTGAGGCGGTTGGCATGGAAGAGGCGTTCAAACGGAAGATCGTACGTGTACGTGGCGACGAAATTGTGTCGCATGTCCCACGCGGAAACGACGCGAGTGAGCCGGGGATCGAAGGGATTAAGCTGCTCGCCCAGGTTGGAAGCTTGATCGATCGACTTGGCGTAAGTGTAGGCGAGGAGAAAAGTGGTTCGTCTACCGACGTAGCGAAGATTCGTTTGGAGAGCATTGTAGTTGGAGTTGGCAATCGTGCGCTGCGCCGTGGTGGCTCCGAAGTTCGAGCCCAGTCCGGTCCGCGTGCCATCGTGTACCTGACCGGAAGCAGAGGTGTAAACGGCATCCTCGCCGAATGGTCCGCAGGTGGAACTGCCGGGAGCCACTTCACTGAGCTGGCTGAGGCTCAAACACAGCGCAGAATCCCCAGGATTTGTAGGCAGCAGCGCGAGGATATGGTGCCCCTGGTTGCCCACATAGCTCATCGTCAGCAGGATGCTTGGCGTAAATTGGCGCTGAATCGAGAACATGTAGTCTTCCGTGTAGGGCACAGCGTTGCGATGGTAAAAATAGGGATCGGCGCTGATGGGAGTGACCGCCGCCCAATTGAACGCGGTGTATGGATTCTTGGCCGAAACGGTATTGGGCGGGAACGTGATCGGATAAGGATTGAGATTTTGCGAGCCGTCACCGGCGTTGATAAAGGGCGTGGCGAAGAGCGGCGGCGCAGGACTCAGATAGTTGTAGCCAAATGGCGGAACGGAATACATGATTCCGGCCGACAACCCAGGAAACGCCGTATAGAAAATTCCGTAGCTGGCGCGAATGCTGCTTTTGTCCGGACCGCCGAAGATCTTTCCTAGGATCCCGCGACCGAAGCGCGGCGAATAGGCGAGGCCGATTCTCGGCGCGAAATTGTGATAGTTGGAGGGCGACAGAGTGGAAGGTATTCCGGGATCGCCCGGCACCACCAGTCCAGGAATCGCATTCGGGTAGAGAACGGATTGCTCGCCCGGCACGACCGTTTGAATATTATTGTTCTTTTCCCACCACGGCATGATCAGGTCCCAGCGAACGCCGAGGTTCAAGGTCAAATCGCTGCGGGTGCGCCAGCTATCTTCAAAAAACGCTCCGGCATAGCGGTTGCGAAGGTAGAAAGGCTGTCCGGTGGATTGCGTGAAGTTGCTGGGAACGCCCAAAAGAAAATCGGCGAAGGCTGAGCCGCTTTCGGTGCCAAGAATATTGAACGTGCCATTGAACGTGGCGTTGGGGTGCTCGTTCACCTGATCGGCATGGAATTGGGCGCCCAATTTAAGCGTGTGCGCCCCGATCACTTTGGAAATCGAGTCGCTCAGATAAAGGGTGTTGTTCCATTGAATGGTATTGGTAATGGGCACGCCGATGATGAATGAGGGGAACACGATATTTTCGACGCCTTCATATTGCGGCGCTTGCACCGTAATCCCAGGAGTGCCGGCTCCGGTTACGAACCCTTGCGACGCCAGCGTGACGCCCAGGCCGCCGTGCGGCCGGCCGATATCGTTCGAATTACGGATCAAGCCGGCATGGAATTCGTTGACGGTCTGCGCTCCCAATACGCGGGTGTAACCAAGGGTGAAAAGCTGTGCTTGCCCGATCGTCAAGGCATCAAAACCTGGAACGCTGGCGCCACCTTGCGCGCCCGGATAGGGATTGTCCAAGCGATAGTTGTCCAGAAAATAGTAGAAGGAAAACTGGCCCAGTCCTGGATTGGCGTCCACCCGGCCGGCCAGCTTATCGTCGCGAACGGTTTTATCGAAGGCGGCAGTTGAAAAAGCATTGCCAAGCTGATTGGGTTCGGGAATGTATTGCAAGAGGTTCGTGGCGGGCGCCGACCAGGCGCTCATCGGAATCTGTCCGCCGGGAAGAACGCAATTCGCGCTGGTGCAGCCGGTCGTGAAATACGGTTCACCTTGCGAGACCGGGTAACCAAGTTTAGTGGTGAGCAGGCTGGCGAGCGCGGGTCCGCTGACTTTTCCAGTGAGCGAACTTTCTACGTCTGAAAGATCGCCGGTGCGATCGGCCAGCGATGGCACAGACGTAACGGGCGACGTAACGCCTTGCGCCGTGCGCGTCCCCTGATAGTCGGCGAAAAAGAAAAGTTTTTGCCTCTTGATTGGGCCGCCAATGGTGCCGCCAAACTGGTTTTGCCGGAAGGTGCCGCGCGTATCTGCAAAAAAATTCTTTGCGTCGAGGGCGGTGTTCCGCAGAAACTCGAAAACATTGCCGTGAAAGACATCGCTGCCGGACTTGGTGACTACGTTGATCATTCCGCCGTTGTAATTCCCGTATTCGGGATCGAAGTTGGTGGTTAGCACCCGAAATTCCTGAATGGAATCGAGGTTCGGAATTACGGACGTTCCGCCGTTCATGTGTTCCTGGACGTCCGTGCCATTCACGATGAATCCGTTTGAGGATTCGCGCTGGCCGTTGATGGAAACATCGCCGGGGTTGAGATCGCCTGACGGATTGATTGTTCCAGTGACGCCGGACATGATCACGGACGTGGACGTCAGCGTGGTCACAGGGCTTACGCCTGGCTGAATTGCGAGAAGGTCGGTGTAGCTGCGGCCGTTGAGCGGCAGGGAAGTGATCTGGGCTGACTGCACTACTTCGCCCAGGTGAGTTGCGACGGTGTCCACCTGCGCTTGGGCTTGGGCGGCGGTGGCCGTTACGGTGACTGTCTCGGTTTTGTTGCCGACCTCCAGTTTCGCGTCCACGCGGGTGGCGGCATCCGCATCAACGGTCAAGCCCGTTTTTTTCTGCGTCTTGAATCCGGTGGCCTCGATAGTTAGCTCGTAACGCCCCACCGGCAGAGTTGGGAAGGAATAAAATCCCTGCGCGTCCGCAGTAACTTTATAGCTGGTTGCCAAATCGAGATTCACGAGCGTCAACTTCGCGCCGGGAATCACGCCGCCACTTTGGTCCGTAATGGTGCCAGAGATGCTTCCTCCTGTCGCGCTCCACACCCGCGCACAGGAGAAAACAAAGAAGCATATGAGAGCGAGCCGGAACAATCTCCGGCTGACGTGCTTCAGGGCCATATTCTAATTGGCTTAAAGGGTTGTGAACCGAACTCGGAAACCCCACGCCCGCAAACATTGTAGTTGAGGTTGCGTCGCGCGCGCGAGTCTATTTCAGCTGAGGGACGCGGTGCCCGTTTCCATTTCCAGTCGAATTATTTGCCGCAGCGGCCGTAAAGGAGAATTCCGGCTCTTTGAGGGCGCTGGCGACGAGTGCGGATACGAACGGATTCTCGAAGTGGTGGTTGGCAGGTAGCGCGGACTCCACACGAGGCTTGGGAACGTACGTAGCCCGCGAATTGCTTTCGAGGATGCGCTGAGTTTTGCTCTTGAGTTGCGCGAAGACGATGTCGACAGCGCCGGAGGCGTCCACTGTCTCGAAATTGAACTCCGCGCTGAGCCGGTCGAATTCCGCGAGCAACGCGCCCTGATAATTGCGGAAGCTTTCATACATATCGTGGCCAGGGAAGACGTCCATGCCGGATTCCCAATAGTCGAACCCCCGAGAGAAAACGACGCGTGGGATCAGCTCCTCGACGCCGACCCGCAAGTAGAAAATGGCGTCAGGTACCAGCGCCATGCTGTAGATGCTGCGAATCCACGCCGCGTCCACGCCGCGCACAATCGCCCGGGCCATCAGCGAATAGATATAGCGATCAGTGAGCACGATAAAACCAGCGCGCAGAGCCGGCATGATTTCATTCTCGAGGCGGTCGATGAAATCGGTGGCGTAAAATAGGCTCTGGGTCACGCGGCCGAGATTATTCCCCTCTTTTGCGCGGCGAATGCCTTCGCCCGCAAGGTGAGAGCGCGTCATGCCGGTATCCAGCACAGCATGGCCCTTCTCTTCGAGCCAAGGTTTCAGCAGGTTGATTTGCGTGGTGCGGCCGGCGCCGTCCGTTCCCTCGATCACAATCAGCTTTCCGGCGAGATCCAAAAAGTTCATTCCGGGCAATTGTTTTCCATAGCTGTGTCTCATGGTCGAACCCTCAACTCTCTCGCATTTTCAAGATGTGTGCTAACGATCCGGCGCACTTGGGCCTGCTGCACTTCCACGGGAAGCGTCGCATCCACGACGGTCAATCCGAATTCCGGAATCATCTTTTCGTACTCGCCGAGTATCCGGCCCTGAAAAATCCGGAAGCTTTCCTCGGAATCGTCGCTCAGTCCCAAGTCCATTCCTGCTTCGTAGAATTTGAATCCGTCGCGCGCGCCGACGAGGCGTTTGATGGCGGTTTCCAATTGAACGCGAAAGTAGAATGCGACGGTAGGCTTCGCGGCGAAGCCGTAAAGATCCCGGAGCCATCGCCGGTCCATTCCGCGCGCCGCGTCCCGGGCGAAGGCCGTATAGATGTAACGGTCGCAAAGCACCACCGCCCCGGCTTTCAAGAGCGGCAGGATGCTGCGCTCGATCCGGTCGGCGAAATCCGTGGCGTGAATCAGCGAAAAGGTCGCCGGCGTGAGCATTTTCTTTTTCTTGCCGAGCTTCGTGGTGTCTTTGACGAGGGGCGAAGAATTCCACTGGCTGAAGATGACTCCATAGCCCCGTGATTCGAGCCACTTGTGCAGCAGGGTGAGCTGAGTTGACTTGCCCGAGCCGTCGATTCCTTCCACGACAAATAGTTGTCCCGGAAAGTCTTGATTTTCATAGTGCTGCGGCCGCCGCAGTGCAGGTTCGGTGGGATAAAACACTTCGAATGGGCCGATTCGCCCGGTTCCGGAATTGCCGATATTCATAATCTTCGCAGCCCTCTTGGAAGACAGTTGGCGCGGCGCAGATTGCCGGCCGTGACAGGGTCGCGCACTTCGCTTGGCCTCGGCGGTGAACGAGGCGGCTAAATGTGCAGACACCCTGATTGTCTGTGAAGTTTCCGGCTGGCTGCGGTCGTAATCCCGGCGGACGGCTCATAGTATGGTTCAGATCGCCACTGTTGCAGCAGAAAACTAAAGGGCGCGTTTCCAAGTTGTGACCTCACCTCTTCTGGGGGCATTTCCTTTGGAGGGGTCGATTTGCGCTGTTGTCCTGAGGGTGCCACAATAGCGAAATGCGAAAATTATCCATAATAAGCTTAACCTTGGTGGCGGGAATGGCGCTGTCAGTCGGAACTTCCACTGCACAGCAGCCTCCTGCTACAAACTCCCAACCTTCCAGCGCTTCGAAAACGCCAGGAGCTCCTGCGGCGAAGTCTCACACGGCGCCTGGAACCAAGAGCAATACGCCCGCAAGCAAAAGCAACACCGCGCCGGCCCTCACCACCGACAAGGAAAAGGCCAGCTACGCCCTCGGATTGAATATCGGGCGGGGCCTCAGCAAGCAACCAGTGGACCTTGATAGCGCTGCCGTCGCGCGTGGCCTCAAGGATGCACTGTCCGGCAGCAAGCCCCTTCTTACCGACGAGGAGGCTGCCGCGGACCTTGCGCAGTTGCAGGACCAGGTCAAGAAGGCCACGGACGCAAAACTGCAGGCGCTCGCAGCGGAGAATCAAAAGGCCGGCGAAGCATTCCTTGCCGAAAATAAGGCCAAAGAAGGCGTCGTGACCCTGCCGAGCGGCCTTCAGTACAAAGTGTTGACGCAGGGCACCGGGCCGAAACCAACTGCGGCCGATACGGTCGTTTGCCAGTACAAAGGCACGCTTCTCGACGGGACGGAATTCGATAGCTCGTACAAACGCGGCCAGCCCGCCACGTTTGCGGTGGGCCGGATCATTAAGGGTTGGACGGAGGCGTTGCTGCTGATGCCGGTCGGATCGAAATGGCAGCTTTTCATTCCTCCGGACCTCGCTTATGGCGACCGCGGGGCGGGCAACGTGATTCCGCCGAATGCCACTTTAGTCTTTGAAGTCGAGCTCGTCTCGATCCAGGGAAAGGCGTCTGAAACGCCGAGTGAGCGATAGCCTCATCGTTGCGTTAATCGCTCGGGAAACCGAACAAGATTGGATGGTTCCTTGCTGAAAGGTGACTTCAATGCGCACGCCTGGTAGTACGCGACATGCGCGAACCCAAAAACAACGGTTTGCCTATGGACAACATGTGCTTCTGCTAGTCCAGCGTTATTAATTAGCTCGAGGATGCGGTTCTCCGCGTTGTCCCGCAGGATGCGGCGTGAATGAAACCAGCGAGTCACCGGGCGAGTATCACCAGTATTCGGTCCGCGAAAATCCAACAGATGTAGATAGCCCCCAGGTTTGAGAACTCTCCGGATTTCGCGGAGGGTGTCTTCCTTCTGATTGCTCCTCAGATGGTGGAACATGAAGGAAGAAAACACGTGGTCAAAGGAATCAGCCGGATATTCGAGCGCGTCCGAAAATCCTTGATCAAAGTGGGGCGAGACTGACGCTCGTTGTGCCTTTTGGCGGGCGAGCGCGAGTGCCTTTGGATCGGGATCGAGGCCAACTACATCAATTCTCGGATGAGTCTGCTTCAGGAGAATTGCGAAGCTGCCCGTGCCGCAACCAATGTCCAGAATTTGCTGACCCGGCCGCAGCTCGGCTTGCTGCAGCAGAGCGCTACGAGCCGGATCGGCGCCCGTTAGTTTGGTAACCAAATCAAACACCGGCAAGAGCCAGTGGTAGCCCGCCGCTGGAATGTAGCTCCTTTGACGTTTACCCTCCATGGCCGACTCGCTCATACCTTTGGTTCTCCGCTAGGTCTCTCTCCCTTGTACGAGTTTAGAAATGTGCAACGCCGCATGCGATGAGGCATTCGCTGTAGTTGTCCGCGAAAGGGTATGTAAAAGTCACGGCGAGAGCACTTTCCCGGGCTTCACAACTTGAGTCGAATCGTTCTTCGTTAAGTTGTTACAATCGACGCACCAAAAGAGGCTCGAATATGGGATCCACACGTTTAATGGGAGCGATGCGTTCACTTAGGCGCGACGATTCCGTCCTGAACCAGAAGGTGAAGCCGGGGACCGCGAAGCGCATGCTGCGCTTTTCTTCGCCATATCTCGGCCTTTTGGCGCTATTTCTGCTCGTGGTCATCGTGGATGCGATCGTCGGCATCGTCAATCCGCTGATTTATCGCGATCTCATCAACAATGGAATTCTCAAGGGCAATAGTCCGCTGATTGTCCACCTCGCAATTCTCGTGGGGATTCTTGGCGCAATCGACGCAGCGCTCGGAGTTGCGCAAACCTACTTGTCGGCTTCGGTGGGCGCTCGCATCGTCCTCTCATTGCGAACCAAGCTTTTCGAGCACATTCAGAAAATGCCCTTGGCGTTCTTTACCCGCGCGCAGACGGGGGCTCTGGTGAGCCGGCTTAACACCGACGTCTCCGGGGCGCAGAGCGCATACACGGACATACTTTCCAATGTCGTCGGCAACATCATCACCGTTGCGCTGGTTTTAGGCGCGATGTTTGTGCTCTCGTGGCAAATCACCACCGCAGCGCTGATCCTCATTCCGCTCTTTCTCTTTCCGGCGCGCTTGTGGGGACGCAAGCTGCAACAAATCACGCGCGAGAGCTACAACCTCAGTTCGGCGATGAACAGCTTAATGGTCGAGCGTTTCAATGTCGCCGGCGCTCATCTGGCGAAGCTCTTCGGCCGCCCGCAGGACGAAAGCACGGCCTTCGAAGCAAAGGCCTCCCGCGTTTCCGCCATTGGCGTGACGCGGGCGATTTATGGCCGGTTGTTCTTCACCGCATTGATGATCATGGCTTACTTTGCGACGGCGGTCGCTTACGGGTGGGGCGGTGTCTTGGCCGTGAAGCACATCCTGGACGTTGGCACCGTCGTGGCGTTGGTTTCCTATCTCGTGCGTCTCTACGGTCCGCTAGCCGGCCTTTCGAATATCCAGGTCAGTTTAATGACGGCGCTCGTTTCGTTTGAACGCGTGTTTGAAGTGCTCGATCTGCCTCCGATGATTCAGGAAAAGCCGAATGCGGTTTCCGTCCCGAAGATCCCGGCGCAAATCGCTTTCGAACACGTTACGTTCCGCTATCCAACTGCGTCGGAGGTTTCGCTCGCCTCTCTTGAATCGGTCGCCGTGCCGGAGAAGCTGCCCGAGAAAACCGTATTGCACGACATCAGTTTCGTGGCCGAGCCGGGCGAGCTTGTAGCGCTAGTCGGTCCTTCAGGCGCCGGGAAGACAACCATCACGCAGCTCGTGCCGCGGCTCTATGACGTTCAAAGCGGAGCAGTGACGATAAACGGAATCGACGTTCGCGACGCGAAGATCGAAAGCCTGCATCAGCAAATTGGAACGGTCACGCAAGAAGCGCACCTCTTCCACGATACGATTCGAGCGAACCTGCTTTACGCCAAACCCGATTCCACGGATTCGGAACTCAAAGACGCTCTGCGCGCGGCGCAAATTCTGCCGCTCATTGAATCGCTGCCGAAGGGGCTCGATACCCTCGTGGGCGAGCGCGGGTACCGTTTCTCCGGCGGCGAAAAACAGCGGCTTGCGATTGCGCGCCTGCTTCTGAAAGCCCCGGAGATTGTGATTCTCGATGAAGCTACGGCGCATTTGGACTCTCAGTCAGAAGCCGCAATTCAACGCGCTTTTCAGGTCGCACTTCGCGGACGCACTTCCCTGGTGATCGCGCATCGGCTGTCCACGATCCTCGAAGCGGACCAGATTCTGGTGGTGCAAGACGGCCGCATTGTGGACCGCGGTACCCACACAGAACTGATCGAGCGGCAGGGACTCTACGCGGACCTTTACCACCGACAGTTTGCGGATGCGGAGCAGCGCGCGTAGGCCAAATTGCAAGGCTGCTGCCGCGGTGCCGCGAGGCGCGGCCCATCGCCGAGAGTCCACAGGGACTCGTCCTTACGCTTCCTTGGGTTCCTGCTAACGTAGTCTCGCAATGATAAGAAACGTGCATCGAGACAGAACGCTGGCAAAGGAGCACCGTGACGTGTACCGGAACCTGCATCCCCGGCCTATTCGGTCGCGTGAGGGGGAGAGCGAGGCGAACCCGCCGCTGTTTCTCTAATCGCAACGCCTGCCGAGTAGAAACCTGTCTAAGTGATTGGAAACAAAGCACGGCGGACCATTCTACCCGTCACACTTTGGGACCCCGAAAATGCCCACTTCATCCGTATCTGGAGCTATATTGAGGGCCATGCCGAAGCTGGCTCAATTTCGAGCGAAGCGCACCGCGCCAGAGACATTCGCAATTGAATCGGCGCCTTCGATTTTGCATATCGATATGGACGCCTTCTTTGTGTCCGTGGAATTGCTTGCGCGTCCGGAGCTGAAGGGCTTGCCTGTGATTGTGGGTGGGCAGCGCGACCAGCGCGGCGTGGTCACCTCTGCCAGCTACGAAGCGCGGCAGTTTGGCGTTCATTCCGCGATGCCATTGCGCACCGCCGGGAAGTTGTGTCCCCAGGCCATTTTCCTTGATGGGCATCACGAGCTTTACGGCCAATGGAGCGACCGCGTCGCGGCGATCCTTGCGAAATTTTCGCCGGTGGTTGAAATGGCATCGATCGATGAAGCGTATCTAGATTTGACTGGCACCGAGCGCCTGCATGGACCGGCGCTTGGCGCAGCGCACAAACTTCTTCGAGAGATCGCGGCAGTCACTGGACTGCCGTGCTCAGGAGGACTCGCCGTGACGCGCCTCGTTGCCAAAGTGGCGAGCGAGCAAGCCAAGCCTAAGGGACTCGTTTGGGTGCCGCCCGGCAGTGAAACTTCGTTCCTCGCTCCGCTTTCGGTGCGACGGATTCCGGGAATAGGTAGGGTCACGGAGTCGGCGCTGAAGGCGATCGGTGTTGAGACCATAGTGCAGTTGCAAGCGCTGGAACTCGCGCAATTGGAAGATTCCTTTGGGCGCTGGGGGACGGCACTGTATCGGAAAGCACGCGGGATTGATTCCTACGAATTTTTCGTCGATGCCGAGCCCAAGTCGATTTCGCACAACCAGACTTTCGGCGAGGATACGAATGACCGGCAGCAGTTGGAGTCAGCCCTGAGCCATCTGTGCCAAAAAGCTTGCAAGCGCTTGCGCGATGCCGGGCTTCACACTTCGACCGTCACGCTGACGCTGCGATTCACCGATTTTCAGAACGATCACGCGAAGTCACACTCTTGCTGAGCCTTGCGATCTCGACTCCGTGCTGCTCGGCGTGATCCGCGAACTTTTTTCCGGAGCGTGGGACGGTTCGGCCATGCTGCGCTTGGTCGGCGTCGCGTTCTCTTCTTTTTCCTCAGGGTCGGGGCAGCTCGATCTTCTCGATCCGGGCCGGCGCGAAAAACTCGAACGGTTGGCGCGCACGACCGACCGCCTGCGCGACCGATTTGGATTTTCGAAAGTGCAGCTGGGTGGTTCACTCGAAACCCGAAAACATGGCGGACCCGATACACACTGAACCTCGTCCTATGACAACGACCGCAGCCAACCCGATCCCTCGCGCGCCACGAAAGCGAGCGAATCGTTTTCGAGCCTTTTGGTCACGGATTACCGAAGGCCTCGAACTCGAGCAGCTTTGGGGACAGTTCCTCTCAGAAGCCAAGGCCAGCTACGACCTCTATTCGAGGGATGTGGACTGGGACGAAATCGGCCGAACCAAACGCGGGGCACGGAGGTTCTGGCGCGCCTCGTGGGCAGTCTTTCAAGCGATGCTCATGAAGCTGACGCCCGCGCGGCGCGTCCTTCTCCTGATTGCGATGGTGTTTTTATTGGTGATGCCAGATGTTCGTTCAGGCACGCACGAAGTTGGCATGCGACTTGGCTGGATCGGTACGGTGATTCTGTTCGTGCTGCTGGCCCTTGAACTGGCGGATCGCGTAACGATGAAGCGCGATCTCGAAATCGCCCGCGAGATTCAGCAACGGCTTGTGCCCCAGAAACCGCCCAATGTCGCGGGCTTCGATATCGCTTTTGCTACGCGACCGCAAAACACCGTCGCAGGCGATTACTATGACGCGTTCTTGCGTCCGCTACCGGATTCAGCAGGAACTCGACAGCTGCTTATCGTCGTTGCGGACGTTGCGGGAAAAAGTGTCCCGGCCGCGCTGCTGATGGCGACGTTTCAAGCCAGCTTGCGCGCGCTGGCAGCGACTCCCAGCTCGCTCGGCGAGATTGTTTCCGGCTTGGACCGGTATACGCGGGCCAACAATATGGACGGCGGTCGATTCACCACGGCGTTTATTGCTCAGATCGATCCGCAAACGCGGGAATTGGAATACACCAATGCCGGGCACAATCATCCGATTCTTCGGCGTGCTTCCGGGCTGGTGGAACGCCTCTCGGCCGGCGGGCCGCCGTTTGGCTTGCCGCTTTTCACCGACAGCGATTTAGTTTACGAGTCTGCAAAAGTACAGCTGGCCCGCGGCGACCTGCTTTTCATTTTTACCGATGGGCTTGTGGAAGCAATCAACGATAAGGGCGAGGAATTTGGAGAAGCGCGGTTGCTTCCTTGCATTCGATCCGCGCCAGATGAGCCTGCGGCCGGCACTTGGCAGCGCGTGATCACCGAAGTGAACTCATTCACCGGCTACGCACGGCAGCACGATGACATTACCGGCATGGTTCTTCGCATCGATGCATAACGCTATGGACGCGCGCCAATTTGCGAACCACATTTGCGACACATTGCGCCAAGAGGGATATCAGGCCTACCTCGTCGGCGGTTGTGTGCGCGACATTCTGCTCGGACGCGAACCCGCCGACTACGACGTGGCCACCGACGCGACGCCGGATCGCGTGCAACAACTCTTCCCGAATAGCCTCGCAGTGGGCGCGAAATTCGGCGTGATCGTGGTTACGGAAAATTCCGAGGGAAGCGGCGGGCTGCAAGTGGAGGTCGCCACGTTTCGCTCGGACGTGGGTTACTCGGATGGACGGCATCCGGACCACGTGATGTACGCGAAGTCGCCGCAAGAAGATGTGAAGCGGCGCGATTTCACGGTGAACGCTCTGCTTCTGGATCCGCAGACGGATGAAGTGCTCGATTTCGTTGGCGGGCGGGACGACTTGCGCTCGGGAATCATTCGCGCGATCGGGCGGCCGATGGACCGTTTCGCAGAGGACAAGCTGCGGATGGTCCGCGCCGTTCGCTTCGCAGCGCGGTTTCGGTACGCGATCGAAGGCAATACTTTCAGCGCCATCCAAAAGCTGGCGTCGCAGATTCATCAGGTTTCCCCTGAGCGGCTTCGCGACGAACTTACCAAACTGCTTACCGAAGGCGCGGCGCGCCGGGCTTTCGAGTTTCTCGACGAAACGCACCTGCTGCCCGAGCTCTTGCCCGAAGTTGCCCGAATGAAAGGCGTTGAGCAGCCGCCGGATCCACCCGGAAGGAGACGTTTGGACGCACACGCTGATGATGATCGAAGGACTGCCCGCCGGCTGCCCGCCCACACTGGCGTGGGGCGTTCTGCTGCACGATGTCGGCAAGCCCTCGACCTTTACTCCGCCTTCCGGGCCGGGTGACCGGATACGTTTTAATGAGCACGCGGAAATCGGCACACGAATGGCGGAAGAAATCTGCCGCCGCCTGCGGTTTTCGAACGACGATACCGCTCAGATCGCCGCGCTGGTGGCCAATCACATGCGGTTCAAGGACGTTCTCCAGATGAAGCCCGCCACGCTCAAGCGGTTTGTGCGCCTGCCGCGATTCGAGGAGCATCTGCAACTGCACCGGCTGGACTGCCTTTCGAGCCACGGACATCTGGACAACTATGAGTTCGTTCGGCGCTTTTTGGAGGAGACTCCGCCCGAGCAGGTCCGACCCCCCCGGCTACTGGGCGGGGATGATCTGATAGGACTAGGACTGAGACCTGGGCCGCAATTCAAAGCGATTTTGGATCGGGTCGAGGAAGCCCAGCTAGACGGAACCGTCAATGATCGAGAGGGGGCAGTCCGCCTGGCGCGGGAGCTTGCCGATGGATAAGTGGCTTTATAATTAGCAACTTATAAATAGTCACAGGACGGTGTTGCCATTTTAGGCTTATGAGTGTATCATGCTCATCTCTTCTGACAATGTCTTGTGAAATGAGATAAATCTTTCTTGCTTTCCTGTGCATCTAAGTTTGTTGGCAGCCGATTAGTTTGAGTGGGAGAGCGGGTTCAGCCCGCTTCGGCGAA
The DNA here is from genome assembly GCA_963723845.1 of uncultured Acidobacteriota bacterium. Lineage (GTDB taxonomy): Bacteria > Acidobacteriota > Terriglobia > Acidiferrales > UBA7541 > Palsa-295. The sequence continues at coordinate 57,203 of CAVRSO010000082.1, read as the reverse complement.
ATTGCCCTTAGGGGGTCAAAGTGGCGACAACAAGAGTTGTTCCCGGTGAATTGGCCATTCTCCCGGTGCGAGATACGGTTCTGTTTCCAGGCGCGGTGATGCCGCTGCCGGTTGGGCGCGAGAGTTCGCTGGCCCTGTTGGAATCACTCGAAGGGCCCGAAAAGCTTCTCGGTGTGGTGGCGCAGCTCGATCCGCGGGTCGAGATTCCGACAGGCTCCGACCTTCACGGCGTGGGTACGCTCGCCAAGGTTCACAAAATGGTGCGGATGCCCAACGGCAACGTGGTGGCGTTCCTTGAAGGACTGGAGCGGATTCGCGTGCTCGAAGTGACCGGGTTGAAGCCTTTCTTGCGTGCACGCATAGAGGCGCAGCCCGACTTGGAAAATCAGCGCGATGCAGAACTGACGGCGCTCGAACGCAACGTACTCGAATTATTCAAGGAGGTCGTCGCGCGTTCGCCGCAGCTTTCCGACGATTTGCAGACCGAAGCCAGAATATCGATGCGCCGGTCCGGCTGGCCGACTTTATCGCCGCAACTCTGCCGTCGCTCTACACCTTGCTCCGGCAGGAATTGCTTGAGACCTTCAGCGTTCGCAAGCGTCTGGAAACTCTGATCCGCGAACTCTCGAAAGAAAAGGAAGTGCTCGAGCTGCGCAACAAGATCCAAGAGCAGGTGCAGGAGCAAGTAAACCAGAGCCAGCGTGAATATCTGCTGCGCGAGCAGATGAAAGCGATTCAGAAGGAACTGGGCGAATCGGACGATTCGCAGGCGGAAATCGAAGAGCTGCGCAAGAAGATCGAAGAATCGGGAATGCCCGCGGAAGCAAGCAAGGAATGCGACCGCGAGCTGAAGCGGCTTGCGAAGATGACTCCCGCTTCCGCCGAGTACATGGTTTCGAGGACATACCTTGAATGGATGACCTCGCTGCCGTGGAACAAGATCTTCGGGCTGGCGAGGAAATCGACATCGCCAAGGCGCAGGAGATTCTTGACGAGGATCACTACGACCTCGAAAAGGTCAAGCAACGCATTCTGGACTATCTCGCGGTGAAGAAGCTGCAGCCGGGAATGAAGGGTCCGATTCTGTGCTTCCTCGGGCCTCCAGGAGTGGGGAAAACCTCGCTCGGGCAATCGATCGCGCGGGCGCTCGGACGCAAGTTCGTCCGCATCTCGCTTGGCGGAATGCACGACGAAGCTGAAATCCGCGGCCATCGGCGGACGTACATCGGAGCACTGCCGGGTCAGATTATTCAGGGCATTCGGCGGGCGGAGACAAACGATCCGGTTTTCATGCTCGACGAAGTCGACAAACTGGGGCGGGATTTCCGCGGTGATCCGTCGTCGGCACTGATGGAAGTTTTGGACCCGGAGCAGAACTGCGCGTTCCGTGACCATTACCTGGACGTGCCGTTCGATCTTTCGAAAGTGCTGTTCATCGCCACCGCTAACTGGATGGATCCGATTCCGGAACCGCTGCGCGACCGGATGGAAATTATCGAGCTGGCGGGCTACACCGAAGTGGAAAAATTACACATCGCGAAGAAAGTACCTGATTCCCAAACAACCAACGAGCACGGGCTCAAAATCGGAGAGCAGATCGAATTTACCGACGAGGGCTGCGTGAAATCGATGCACCACTATACGCGAGAGGCTGGCGTTCGCAATCTGGAACGCGAAATTGCCACGCTCACTCGCAAGCAGGCGCGGCGTCTGCCGAGGGTAAGACCGATAAGCTGATCGTCACGCCCGACGTAGTGCACGAAGCGCTCGGGGTGCCGAAATTCCGCGCGGAAAAGGAAGTGGAAGAGCGCGTGAAGCAGCCGGGGGTGTGCGGTGGGATTGGTCTGGACGCCGGTAGGCGGCGACATCGTCTTTATCGAGGCCACCAAGCATGCGCGGCGGAAAGCAATTCACCATGACCGGGCATCTGGGCGAGGTAATGCAGGAATCCATGACGGCGGCACTGTCGTGGGTGCGTGCGAACGCCGAGCGCTACGGCATCGATCCGGATTTTTCCGCAAGCACGACATGCACATTCACGTGCCCTCGGGCGCGGTGCCGAAAGACGGGCCCTCGGCCGGCGTCGCCATGGTGACGGCATTGGTCAGCTTGTTACAGGCCGGCCGGTGCGACCGCGCGTTGCGATGACGGGCGAAATCTCACTTTCCGGTTTCGTGCTGCCGGTCGGCGGGATCAAGGAAAAAGTACTCGGCGCGAAGCGGGCCGGCATCCGCGAAGTAATTCTGCCTGCGGAAAACGAGCTAAACGTGAAGGAAGATTTGCCGGCGCACATGCTCGAAGGTGTTGAAATTCACTTCGTCCGCACAGCGGAACAGGCGCTCGAAATTGCTCTAGGCAAATTCGACAAGCCGGTTCGACCAGTGCCGGGCAAGGCCGCCAAGGAAGACCGCCCCACGGCGGGTCCCGTACACTAAATGGCCGAGGTCCAGGGCGAGATCAATTAAGGGAAGCGCAGTGGAAGGCCCGGGCAGAAATGCCCGGGCCTTTTTCTTTTTGGCGCTCAACGAGCGTTTCCTGTTGCGGGCGAGGCCGCATTCGCGTACCTAAGTGATAGCCACGACGAGCGTTTTGCGGCGTGGAACCATTCATGCCTTATCGTCCCCGAGAACTCGTGGTGCGGGCCCGCGAAGCGGCTGCGATCTTGCTGGCGACACTCGATCGCAATGAGATGGTTGCCCGCTTTCTGGACATGTATGCGGCCGAGAATCGGCGGCCAGGGCGCGCCGATCAGCCGGCTTTTTATCGCGAGCAGCTCCAGACGATTCGCCGCGAGTCGATTTTGGCGACGGTGCTGCGAATTGAAACGGCACTTCCGGCACGGCTAAAAGTAAGCGTGACGGTGCGGGGACCAAAGAGCCCGCGAAAAAAGAAGAAGGGAAAAAAGGGCGGCGCTTCGCGCCCGAAAAGGAAAGCGAACCTCGAGCTGGCAATACCTTTTCTAGATCTTTTTCGCGAGGAATTTTTCGTGGCATTGGGCCAGTCGCTCGACTGGACAGACGAGGACGCCCGAGAGTTCTGGCACGATCTGGAATTGTACGAGAAACTCTCAGCCCCGGATTCAGTACGCCACTACGGGCGCGCCACACGCGTCCGCGCGTCAGGACCATTTGTCGACCGAGTGGCCCTGCTGCTCGATCCTTCGCTCATGGAGCAGGCTCGGCAGGCCGCCGGCAAATTCCCAGCTTGAACTGAACGAGGCTGCCGACCAGGTCTTCGAAAATTTTTTCCCGGCCGCGGGCCCTGAGACCTAAGGGCGCGCTCTCGAGCACAATATTGAACGGCGTTTCCGCGGCGCGACGAACGCGCCTGAATCCGGCCGCAGTGAGCAGTTTGGTCAACCGTCCCTGGCCGGCCTGCGCGCCGAGCCCGAGTCCCACTTCCTGGGATAGTGAGGCGGGCGTGCAAAGCATGGTTGAAGCGCCGTAGTAAACACGCCCAATCGGATTCAAATTATCTTCCAACTTGTCGTTAGCGAATCGCTCGACGATCATCCACGCGCCATCGGGGGCGAGCGTTTCCAGCACATGCCGCGCGGCGCCTTCGGGATCGCCCATGTCGTGCAGGCAATCGAAGAACGCGACGAGGCTATAGTCCTTGCCGGAAAGTCCTTCGCTTTCGCGACCTCGAATTTCACCGATCTGCCACGCCGGCCTTGGCTGCGGCCTCTCGCGCCATCTCGATGGACTTCGGGTGATAGTCGGAGCCGACAAAAGTGGATTTCGGAAGGCTTCGGCCATCAGGATCGTCGAAGTTCCGAGACCGCAACCGATGTCGGCAACCTTCGCCCCTGCTTTCAGTTTCGCTTCCGTGTCGCCAAGGGCTGGATCCACTCGGTAATCAGGTGAGCGCGATAGTTGGGGCGGAAGAAGCGCTCCGTTCCGGCGAAGAGCCGATGATCGTGCTCATGCCGAGCCCACGCCATTGCCCGTGAGGAAGGCTTCCGAGATTTCCGGCTCGTCCGCGAAGGCGGAGCTTAGCATTTGGAAGAAGCCGGGAGAAAAGACGGGACTCTGCTCGTTGGCAAGGGCCATCGCCTGTTCAGGCGGGAGAGTGAATTTTCCAGACGCCGCGTCATAGGTGACGAATCCGCCCGCGGCCTGGGCCGAAAGCCATTCGCGCACATATGCGCTCGGTGTTTTGGTTTTTGCCGCAAGTTCCGCGGACGTGTATCGGCCCGGCTCCGGCCATTGCTTTGTAGAGTCCGTAGTTCGTCGCCAATGAGGATGAGGACGGCATTCATGGCCGCTCCCATTTCTCCCACGGCTTTCATCACAAAATCGTGGAGCTGGCTTCATTGAGCGGCTGGGTGGCGGGTGTAGACATGTTTCCTCCAGTGGGGGTAATCGGGAAAAGGCAACCTTGAGGCGGATTCTACCGGTGACGATTCAGCAAGTCAACGAGTGGCTGAAGTGCCACTCGTTGCGGTTTTTGCTATCCTCGCGGCGATGCTTTACGTCTTCTACATCCTGATTGTAGTGCAGATCGCGCTGGGCTCTATTCGCTTTGGGATGGGTTCGAGTGGTTTCGCATGGTGCGACGGCGACTGCGTTCACATGCAGGGTTTTATGCGCCCCTGGCAGCGGTGATTTGTCCGTGCAAAGGAGTCGAGCCCGGGTTGAAGGAAAACCTTGCCGCGCTAACGCAGTTCGATTATCCGAACTACGAAATCTATTTTTCAATTGGCAGCGAGCGCGATCCCGCGGCGAAAATCGCCGGGGAAGTGAAGGACGCGAGCCAGAAGCCTGTTCATATCGTCTTTGCGGGCCCTCCCGAAGGTTGCAGCGGCAAAGTGCAAAACCTTAAAAAGGCCGTGGAGTCGCTGCCGGAGAATATCGAGGTGCTGGTTTTCGTAGATTCGGACGCGCGCCTTTCGCGAGGCTGGCTGGCAAAGCTGATTGCTCCGCTGCAAAACAGCCGCTTGGGCGCAACCACGGCGTACCGATGGATCATCCCGAGCCGTTCGATCGGCTCCGGAGGATTCTCGAGCGCGCTGGCATCGGCGTGGAACGGCGCGATTGCGACGTTGCTCGGCGGTCACGCGAAAATTTCTGCTGGGGAGGCGGCACCGCGATCCGGCGGAAGACGTTCGAGGACGAAAAGGTCCTCGAAGCATGGAAGGGAGCTGTAAGCGACGATCTCGGCATTGACGCGTACTCTGGAGGCAGCCGGAAAGCCGATTTTGTTTTGTGCAGAATGTCTTGCCGCGACCACGCATCCGTGGACGCCCGCGAGCCTGCTCGATTTACGAACCGGCAAATGTTGATCACCAGGGTTTATGCTCCACGACGCTGGCTGCTGGGGGCCGCGGCGAACGTCAGCTATTCCCTGACATTGATTTATGCGGCTGTCGTGGTCCTGATGACGATGGCTAGCGGTGATCCCTGGGTGCAGTTTGCGCTGATGGCGTTTTTGGTGGTTTTGCTGTCCGCGATCAAGGGCGCGCTTCGAACGATTGCAGTGGTGGAGATGCTGCCCGAGTGGCGGGAACAGCTCAACCAGTGGAGTTGGGTCTGGATCGTACTGGCACCCGTGGTGCCGTTTCTGTACACATGGAACTTCATTGCGTCGCTCTTGACGCGGCGGATTCGCTGGCGCAATATCCGCTACGAACTTGTCTCGCCCAGCGTCACGCGCGTGCTGAACCGCTACTAATGGTTGCCGTGTAATTTTTTTGTCCCGCCGCGCGTAGTTAAGGGAGAAAAGACCCCCACCTTCGAGCAAGGAGAAGAGAATGTCCAGCTCTCCGGTTGTAGCCGTTGAGGCACCCGAATCCTCCAACGCCATCGGCAGAATGTTGGGGGCGCTTTTCAGCCCGCGGAAAACTTTCGAGTCGATTGCGCGGCGCCCACCTGGCTTCCGCCGGTGATTTTGGCCTGCCTGATGGCACTAGTCGTGGTGGCGCTTTTCAGCCATCGAGTCGGATGGCGCAGCTACCTCGATAAACAGGTGGCGAACTCGAGCCGTTTTCAGCAATTGCCTGCAGATCAGCAGCAACGGACGATTGAGGCGCAGCTCAAGTGGACGCCGCGAGTAGCGTACGCGGAAGTGGTCATCGCGCCTTTTGCCGGTGCCTTGCTGCTTTCGGGGATTTTGCTCGGCGTCTTAAATGGATTGGGCGGGACAAGGCTCAATTTCAAGACGTCACTCGGCATCGTATCGTATTCCTGGATGCCGAATGTGATTTCCGGACTGCTGGGCATCGTGGTGTTGCTCGTCAAGGATCCCGCGACCATCGACTTGAACAATCTGGTGGCATCGAATGCGGGGGCATTTCTAGCCGATAATTCTCCAAAGTGGCTGGTTGCCCTGCTGACGCCGGTGGATCTTTTTTCGTTTTGGGTGATGATTTTGCTAGGAATCGGGTACAGCGCGGCGGCACCGAAAAAGCTATCCTTCGTTAAGGCATTCTCCTGGATTTTCTCACTGTGGGTGGTGTACGTGCTGGTGAGGGTAGGCTTGACGGCCGCTTTCTCCTGATACACTCGCCCGGATGGGTTTTCACTTCGAGATACTCGCGACCGATCCCACGGGCGCGCGCCTGGGGCGACTGACGACGCCCCACGGCGTGATTGAGACGCCGGTGTTCATGCCGGTGGGAACGGCGGCCACCGTAAAGGGCCAGACTCAGCAAGACCTGGAAGACCTCGGCGTCCAAATTCTTCTCGGCAATACCTATCATCTTTACCTGCGGCCAGGCCACGAACTGATTCGCGGAATGGGCGGGCTGCACCAATTTATGTCCTGGCCGCGCCCGATTCTGACGGATTCCGGCGGATTCCAGGTTTTCAGCCTAAGCTCGCTGCGGAAAGTCTCCGATGAAGGCGCAACATTTCGGTCGCACTTGGACGGATCGGAGCATTTTCTTTCGCCGGAGAAATCGCTCGAAATTCAAATCGCGCTGGGCGCGGACATCGCGATGCTGCTGGACGAGTGCATCGAGGCGTCATCAAGTGAGTCGCGCGCTCGCGAAGCGGCCAGCAGAACGCTCGATTGGGCGCGGCGCTCACGAGATTATTTCGCGCGTTCCGGAAATCGCGAGCGGCAGATGCTCTTCGGCATCGTGCAGGGCGGCGTGCATCCAGCACTGCGGCGCGAGAATGCGGACGCGCTCGTTGATCTTGATTTTCCCGGATACGCGATCGGGGGACTTGCCGTGGGCGAATCGCACGAGGTCACTTGCGAGATCGCAAGCATCGCGGCATCGCGGCTTCCCCGCGAGCGCCCGCGCTATCTGATGGGCGTTGGCAAGCCAGAACAAATTGCCGATTACGTGAGTCTGGGCGTGGATATGATGGATTGCGTGCTTCCCACGCGCAGCGCGCGACACGGTTGTCTGTTTACTTCCGAAGGACCTCTGCTGATTCGCAACGCGCGCTACGCAAACGATTCGCGGCCGATCGATGAGAAGTGCGGATGCGCAGTATGCGGCAGGTATTCTCGCGCGTATCTGCGGCATCTTTATTCCACCGGAGAATTTCTCTCAATCATCTTGAACACCCACCATAACCTCTACTTTTACCTTGACATGATGAGGCGAATCCGAGAGGCTATCCGTTTTGGGAAGCTGGAAAGACTCCTGTTCTGATCTTCAGGCACGCCTCTCGAAGGCAAACCCAAGCGGGCGCCGGGTGTGGTAAAGAATGGAGTAACATCTTCGGTGAGCTAGCTTCCGTTAGCCTGCCGGTTTGGGCGGGCGCCGCTGCGGCGGAAAAGGCGCAATGATAGAAATGGCCGGAATTGCGACTCCCGCGAGTGCGTTCTTGCTCGCCCAAGCGCAAACCCAATCGAATCCGTTTTTGGGGCTTGCGGTCCCCATGATAGCGATCATCGGGATTTTCTATTTTCTGATGATTCGTCCCGCTCAGACGCGCCAGAAGAAGGTCGCGGCGATGCTCAGCAACTTGAAGAACGGCGACAAGGTAATTACCAACGGCGGCATCTATGGCACCGTGGTTGGACTGGAGAGCGATGCCATTCAACTGCGCATCGCCGAACAGGTAAAAATAAAGGTTTCGCGAAGCGCTATCGCGGGGCTCCAAGCCGAAAATAAGGAGAGCTAGCCAGCTCGCATGAGTTCCCAGCTCAAGTGGAAGTTTGTTTTGATTGCCGGCGCTATCGTTCTCTGCATTTATGGCGTGATCGGGCTGCCTGTATTCCCCACTTCGGGCACACAGGTGAAGCAGAACCTTGCGGACCGCATCAAGCTGGGACTTGACCTGAAGGGCGGCAGCCACCTGGTGCTGCAGGTGCAGGTTGAAGAAGCCATCGGGCAGCGTTGCGACCAGACCATCGATCTGCTGACCAGGCAGCTTCACGACAAGCACATCGGTTTTGGCGAAATTCGGCGCGTGGACGATACGCATATACTGGTCCGCGACGTCGATCCCGCAACTTCCGCGGACTTTCGTGACCTGGTCAACACCCAACTGACGGACTGGACTCTTTCTCCGGCTGCGGGAGAAAACAACGGCTATCTGCTGGCGTTGAAGCCCTCCGTGATCGCCGACCTCCGCACGCAGACGATGGACCAGTCGCTTGAAACCATCACACGCCGCATCAACGGACTGGGTCTTACTGAACCGACGATCGCCTTTACTGGCCGCGGCGACGACGAAATCCTGGTGCAGCTTCCCGGCGAGGGCGATCCGACGCGCGCGAAGTCTGTGATTCAAGCAGGCGGGCAGCTCGCACTAACTCTGGTGGCTGACGAACAGACCTATCCCTCCGAGATCGCCGCTCTGGCTGCACATGGCGGGGTGCGTCCGCAAGGCACAGAGATTGTCCCCGGCAAGTCCGATAGTGGGTCCGCTTCCGACCAGTCGCAGGTCTTTTACATCCTGGATCGAGCGCCAATCGTGACTGGCCAGGACCTCGTAGGAGCGACACCCCAGCCCAGCACCGACTATCCGGGGCAATTCGAAATTAACTTTCACTTATCTACGGCCGCAGCCGCGCGGTTTGGTCCCTTCACCGAAACGAATATCGGGAAGCGCATGGCCATTGTGCTGGATCACAAGGTGTACACGGCGCCCACGATACGGGGCCGCATTGAAGACAACGGGCAGATCACTGGTAACTTTTCTGAGGATCAAGCGAAGGACTTGGCGCTTGTTCTAAGGGCCGGGGCGTTGCCGGCTTCGATCAAATACTTAGAAGAACGCACGGTGGGCCCGTCGCTTGGCGCGGACTCGATTCGCGAAGGCGTTCGGGCGTCGGTTGGGAGCTTGATTGTCGTGATGGTCTTTTTGGTGATCTATTACCGCCTAAGCGGTGTCAATGCGGTTGTGGCCCTGCTGCTGAACCTGCTGATCCTGGTGGCCTTCATGGCGTTCGCGGGAGCGGTCCTCACCCTGCCGGGCATAGCGGGCGTAGTGCTGACGATCGGCATGGGCGTGGACTCGAACGTGCTCGTGTTTGAGCGCATTCGAGAGGAATTGCGCAACGGCAAGCTCCCCGCGCCCGCCGTCGATGTGGGATTCGAGCGCGCTTTTCGGACCATCATTGACACGCACATCACAACTCTGGTGTCCGCGGCGTTTCTATTTCTCTTCGGTACTGGGCCTGTGAAGGGGTTCGCAGTGACGTTGACGATCGGCTTGATAGCCAACCTGTTTACTTCGATTTACGTGTCGCGAGTGATTTTCGATTACCACCTCTCGCAGATGGATCGCCAAGCCCAGTTGAGCATTTAGAAGGTTGTAGTACTGCACCCAGCGTTTGAGATGTGGGTGTGGGGCACAAATAGGTAGTTGGTGGTGTCAAACATAAACGGATAGGACTCGGCATGGAATTTTTTCACGGCGTGAACATCAACTGGATGGGAAAGGCGAAGTATTTTGTCACTTTGTCCCTCATTCTTCTCGCCGTCGGATGGGTCTCAATCTATAAGCGGGTTGTCGCCGATCACGGAACACTTTATGGGATTGACTTCCGCGGCGGCACGCTGGTGTACGTTCGTTTTTCCGGAAAGCCGCCGATCGATCAAATTCGCAAGGGACTTCAGCAAGCGGGGTTGGCAAACAGCACCATTCAGGGGATCAGCGACTCGCGCGCGGTGGGCTCACAGAATGACGTGGTGATCGGTCTCGAGCAGAAGCAGCAGAACCAGAGCGACGAATCCCTGGACGCCGGAAAGCAGAAGATTCTCGATGTTTTGCACGCGACTTTTGGCATTAACAAATCCGGGAAGCCGGATTTCAATTCCGTGACGCCGTCCGAGCTAGCCGCCCTCCTTACGCAGAAAGATCCCCTCTCGCTGGGACCTACCGCCGCGGATCGCTACACGCAACTTGCAAACCGGCTGACTGCTGCGCGAGACACGGAGCACGGCGGGATCGTCACTAATTTTGACGAGTTAAAAAACGTGGAAGGCGCCAACACTTCGGTGATCGGCGCGTTGGAGAATAATTTTTCCCTGAGCGATTTCGCCATTCGTGATGCCGAGATCGTGGGGCCGAAGGTCGGATCGCAATTGCGCAGGCAGGCATTTCTGGCCACGCTCTACGCGCTGGGCGGCATGCTCATATATATTGCGTTCCGATTTGAGTGGGTATATGGTGCTGCGGCCGTGATCGCAGTGTTTCACGACGTGCTGATCACGCTGGGCTTCTTTTCGCTCTTTCATTATGAGATTTCTCTTACAGTAATCGCGGCTTTGCTCACGCTGGTCGGCTATTCGATGAACGATACGATAGTGATTTTCGATCGCGTTCGCGAAAATTTGCGGATTATGAGGCGAGAATCGTTTGTCGAGATCGTGAATAAATCGATCAATCAGACGCTCTCGCGCACGATACTGACCTCGGGTTTGACGTTTCTTACTGTGTTGGTTCTGTATTTGCTGGGTGGCGAGGTGCTGCGCGCATTCTCTTTTGCCATGGTAGTGGGAGTTGTGGTAGGAACGTATTCCAGTTTTGGCATCGCGGCGCCGATTGTTGTAGTTTGGAATAAGTATCACGGTGGGAAGGGAGTGGCCGTGCGCGTCGGATCCGCAACCGAAAAGCGCGTTCCGGCGGTCGCAAGGAGGTAAAACATGTTCGATCAACTTGTTGTTTCCAGTGCACACGGCAGCAAAACGCACAAGCAGTGGACTGTGGCGATGTCCGCGATAATTCAGGGCGCGATAGTGGGCGTAATGATATTGATTCCGCTGATTTACACGGAAGCGCTCCCCAAGGGAATGCTGAACACCTTTCTGGTGGCTCCGGCCCCGCCCCCGCCCCCGCCTCCTCCAGCAGCGCCCGTGAAGGCGATCGTAAGGCCAAAGATCATCACGCCGCAGAAGATGGTCGCGCCCACAGTGATCCCCAAAAAAGTAGAGATGATCAAGGATGAGGCGCCTGACGTGAATGCCGGAGTGGCCGGCGGAGTGGGAGTTCCCGGGGGCACGGGTGGCGTTCTGGGAGGAATTATCGGCGGAGGTCCACCACCTCCTCCGAAGCCCACGCCTCAGCGTATCCGCGTCGGCGGCAACGTTGCGGCGGCCAAGCTGGTCCATCAAGTGCTGCCCGTCTACCCGGCAATCGCGAAGACCGCGCACGTCTCCGGCACGGTGATGTTGCACGCGATTATTGCCAAAGACGGCACGATTCAAGAGCTTCAGTACATTTCCGGTCCGGCATTGCTGATGCGGGCCGCGATGGACGCGGTGCACGAGTGGCGTTACCAACCGACACAATTGAATGGCCAGCCGGTGGAAGTCGATACGACCATTCAAGTCGTCTTCTCGCTGGGCGGTTAGGGCAGGGCCGCGCCCGCGCGGAGTTAGCTTTTTGAGTGACGCGGGACGAGTTGAGTCATCTATCTAGTAGAGGCAGGGATTGGCGACCGGCAGTATAACTGCCGAGATCGATGGCATGGGACGGAGGAGGAATCGAACGTGATGCTCGCGAACGTACTACTACTATTGGTGGCGATGTTTCAGGACCAGGCTCCCGAGGTCGGCTGGGACCTGATTACGATGTGGCACAACATGGGCTACCCGGCGAAGACGGTGGTCTTCATCCTATTCATCATGTCCGCGTGGTCGGTGGGCATCATGATCGACCGGGCGCTGATGTACAGCGCAGCGCGAAAGCAGTCCCGGATTTTCGTTCAGCAGGTAGCCGGCGCGCTGAAAGACAATAAGCTCGACGAAGCGATCTCCATCGCTGAGCGCAACAAGAAGAGCCACATCGCCAAGGTTGTCGCGACGGGCCTTTCCGAATTCCAGGCGGCTTCGGCTCAAGTGAGCGACGAGGAAGTGATCGAAGCGGCTAAGCGCGGCTTGGAACGCTCCGTCGCCATCGTCCACGCCGAAATGAAGCGCGGGCTTTCCGGTCTCGCTACGATCGGCTCCACGGCGCCTTTCGTCGGCCTTTTCGGCACGGTGATGGGCATCATCAACGCGTTCAAGGGCATTTCCAGCTCGAAGGTTACCGGTCTTTCGGCGGTGGCCGGCGGTATCGCGGAAGCCCTGGTCACCACGGCTCTCGGTTTGCTGGTCGCCGTGCCTGCCGTTTGGACCTTTAACTACTTCACGAATCGTGTGGAAGCCTTCGACGTCGAGATGGACAATTCCTCGATGGAACTGATCAACTACTTCATCACGCGGCGAGGCGGAAAGAAGTAACCCATGGGATACAAACCAAAAGCACCGCCGGTGATGGCGGCTCCCAACGTGATCCCGATGGCGGACATCATGCTGGTGCTGCTCATCATCTTCATGGTGATCACGCCGATGTTGCAGCATGGCGCTCCCGTGGATATGGCTAAGGCTGAGAACGCCGATAAGATGCCCAACGCCGACCGGGACGATGCCATCATCGTTGCGGTCACGCGGGACGGCAGGCTGTTTCTAAGTCCTGGCAATAAGGAAATCAGCTTGAATGAGATCACCGGCGACGTAAAGGACTTGCTTACCGGACGCTTGGATAAGACCGTGTACGTTCGTTCGGACGCCAGGGCCAAATATGGCGACGTGGTGAAGGCGGTTGACGAAGTACGCGCGGCGGGTGTGGAGAACTTGGGCCTGCTAACGGAAAAGGTTCCGGCGAACAAGGCACCGCCTCCTCCGCCAACAAGTGGATCGGATTAGCCGTAAGCACGATCAGCATCATTTTTAAGGAGTCTTACCATGGGAATGGCAGTTGGCGGCAGCGACAAAGGACCGGTTTCCGAACCTAACATCGTGCCTCTGATAGACGTCTTGCTCGTGCTGATCATCATCTTCATGGTGATTACGCCTCGAACGCCGACGGGCTTGCCGACCCTGGTTCCTCAGCCCCCGCCGCCCAACCAGAAGCAGACCGAACCCGACCAGCGGACGATCGTCGTCCAAGTAATGGCCGGCGGCAAGTTGATGATCAACCAGGATCAGAGCAACTGGAACGATCTCGGGCCGCGCCTCTTCGACATCTTCAAGGAGCGTGCGGACAAGATCGCTTTTATCAAGGGTGACGACAATATCGATTTTGCTCAAGTCGCGCGTGCTATCGATATCATGCGCGGATCGGGCATCGACCACGTGGGCCTCATCACCGCCAAAATCGAGGCGGGGCAGTAACGTTGCGGGGCTGGTTTGGGACGCCCGCGGGTAATTCCGTGCTAGCGTAGCCATCATCCGAAGGAGAGCGGGAATGCAGCGTAAGTTTTCTGTTCTTTTTACTGTGGCCGTGGTTGTAGCCGCACTGGCCGCCGGTGCGGGTTGTGATAAGCTCCGCGCGCGCGACAAACTCAATAAAGGCGTGAACGCCTACAAGAACGCGCAGTTTGACGTGGCCATCGAGGATTTCAAGGAGGCGGAGCAATACGATCCCACGCTCACCAACGCACAGCTCTACCTTGCCGCTGCGTACGCCAATCAGTACATTCCTGGCGCGCCGTCACCGGAGAATATGCGCAACGGCCAGTCTGCAATTGACGCATACAAAGCGATCCTTCAGCAGAACCCGGACAATCTGCCGGCCATTGATGGCATCGGCTCTATCCTTTTCAACATGGCGGGCTCGCCTTTCGACGAGGCGAAGATGAATGAGTCGAAGTCCTATCACGAAAAGCATATCCAGCTTCAGCCGGGCGATCCCGAGCCTTATTACTGGGTGGGCGTAATCGACTGGTCGCTAGCCTACCGTGGCAATAAGGATATGCGCGAGGCCTACAATCGAACGTCCAAGAAACAAATCAAGGAAACTGATCCGATGCCGCCGGCGCTCGCCAAGCCGTTCTCCGAGAAGTATGGCTCGATAGTCGACGACGGGGTCACCCAGCTTCAAAAGGCCATCACTCTGAAATCGGACTACGATGACGCCATGGCCTATCTGAACCTGGTCTATCGCCAGAAAGCTGACATGGAGACAACGGCTTCAGCTCGCGACGCCGATCTACAGGAAGCCGACAATCTGGTGGATCGCGTGAAGGCCATCAAGCAAAAGAAGGCCAATCTCACTCCAACCTCGTAACAAAACAACGAGGAACTCGCGCGGTTTCTTGCCAGGAACACCGCGCTAAGCGCGGGCCGGTTTTTGGTGCTGGCGCTACGCGATCTTTTTCTTCCACGCCCCCAGGATTGCTCCCATTAGACAAAGTCCCACAAGCGGGTAGAATTCGTTGATCGCGAAAAGCTCCTTGGGCCGCGTCTCGTACATGTATGTTGTGTAGACGATCGGCCCCACAATTCCGATCCACAGCAGGATTCCAATGGCAGCCCCTCGCGCCGCCGTGTTCGCATTCCGCCAGATGCAAATCTGGGCCAGCACAAATGCGATCAGCAGGTTCAAGAGAAATGTGAGGATGAATGGCCAAATCCACGCGGGATTCGCGGAGTTCGCCTGTGCCTCGGTCATGTGTTCAAGCGCCATCCATTGCTTGCTGAAAATAACGTCGTACCACAGGCCTCCGAATAGCCAATACGCGATAGCGCAAACGAGGATCGCCCAATAGTTGGTCTTCATGATTTATCGCTCCTCTATGCTTTCACGGCCTCGACCACGCACTGCGGAGACGCAGTGCGAACCACTCGTGCGAGCCTCAGCCCGGCTTTAGCGAAGAGTTCAGCATATTCCACCTCGGTGCGCTCGCGCCCGCCGGCCATCGTCAGCATCTCCAAGTCGATCCATTTGCCCATAGCTCGGCTCGTTGCCCTGATCAATCGCGAATTCCAAAAGGATCACCTTGCCGTTGTTCCCGCGCATCGCTGTAGCACAGTTTTTCAGAATAGTGAGGGCGCGGGTCTCCTCCCAATCGTGGATGATGGATTTGAGCACGTAGCTATCGGCGCGCGGAACAGCCTGGAAGAAATCACCGCCCGCTATCTCGCAGCGCGATGCGAGGTCTAACGATTCGATCCGCGGCTTCGCGCCTTCCACCACATGCGGCAAGTCGAAGACGATCCCACGAAGCCCGGGATGTTTTTGCAGAATTGCTGTGAGCAAGAAACCGTGGCCGCCGCCGATATCGGCAAGCGTACCCGATTCGCCGAAATCGTAGGCCGCAAGTGCCGGTCCGATGAAGCTCGTGGTGATCGACGTCATCGCGGCATTGAATTCGCGGTTCTCCTCTGTGTTCTTCCTGAAGAATTCGAACGCATCGAGGCCCGTCACTTTCTTAAATGCCGTTTCGCCCGATTCGATCGAATGCATAAGCTCACCGAAAACGCGCAGGTGCAGCGGATTGGCGATAAAAAGCACCGTGTCGCGGGCCGATCCTGCAACGTCGCTCCGAATCTGTTCGGATATGGGCGTGTTGACGAACGTCCTCGGTGCCGTCTCGCGGAACACTTTGACGGATGCTAGCGCGCGCAAAACACGATATAGCGCGTCTTCTTTCACGCGGCAAGCTCCGGCCAGCTCGGCGACCGTTTTTGATCCGCTGGCAAGAAGATCAGCGATCTTCAGTTTCGCGGCAGCATGGAGGCAGGCCGTCGACATGCATCCAGTGGCCAGTTGCATGATGTCGCTTACAAGATTTGGGCTCGTTGCGCTTGGCGCCGAAGAAACAGACATGAAACCTCCCGATGTGCTGGAAAGCAATAAAGGTGGGCGAATCATAGTACAAGCGCCGCACCGGTGCCAGACGGGGCGCGAATTTAGGTGAGATGGCGTAAAGCGCGGCATTCACGCAGCAGAGCGGGCGTGCGTGGAAATGAAAGGGCCTGCATGAGGCCGACCGCAGTTTGGCCGGCACCAGCAGGCCGTTTCACGCCTTGAAGATTGTGCTAGAGGTTGAACTGGAAGACGTCCACAACTTGCCACGATTGGCGGTTGACCAGCACCAAATTTCCTCCGATTACAACGTGCACGCAATCCGGAGGTGGCGGAGGCAGCACGCGCACTAGCTCAGGCGGGCAGGACACAATCTGTTTGCGAAGCCCGGGCGGAAGCGTGCCGCGGACTACGAGTTGCCTTTCGAGTCCAGGAGGCAATCGATCGCGCTTGGCAAGACCCGGCGGCAGATGACTCTCGTGGTCGTGATACCAGCTGCGCATTTCGCGGTCATGATCGCGGTAGGCGAATTGCTGGCGGCCGTGATTGTCGTCGTGACGGCCCTGATCATCGCCTTTGTCGTGTCCGTGCCCATGGCCTTTTCCCTGGGCCTGCGCGATTCTCGGACCGCATGCAAGTAGAAGGACAGTTGTAGCGCAAACAGCCATCCACGTTTTCGATCGCATGGTCATTGCCTCCCGAGTGTGTGGGGTTGTTAATCACAGCGTACAGATTGGGAGCGGTCTTGACGCACGCAATCGGATCGCGTGTCCTTAGACGATTACCGCCGCTCGTTCTTCGCCTGGCCAAATGGACAGCCCGCCAGCAGGACTCGAATGGGAACGCGACGCTGGAGCCGCGTTCGTGCGTCAGCCAGAATCCTTTTTGACGCTGATAACTGTTCTTCGCAACACAGCGCATTCGCGGATTCTCGGGCGAAAAGAGGTGTATCCTAGAAGCATCCGGAGTGCTGAAGTGAAATGGTAGTCTCGGAATCCAACTGAGGAAGGTTTCAATGGTCGTCGGCCCTATCACGCAACCGTCAGAAGTAGATGAACTCGAAGAGATATGGGAATGGATTGAGTCTTTCGACGCAGTGGTCGAAAGCGGCAAGCCTGGGCTTGCGTCCAGAATCCTGCAGGAAATCCGCGGCAGAGCGCTCGCCGCCGGAGTCGCGCTGCCCTTTACGGCGAATACGCCGTACGCGAACACAATTCACGTGAGCCAGCAACCCAGCCTTCCTGGCGATCAGGATATCGAACGGAAGATCAAGAGCCTGGTCCGCTGGAACGCTCTTGCCATGGTGGTGCGAGCCAACCGCGTGGAGCACAACATTGGAGGTCACATCTCCACTTATGGGTCGGTTGCAACGCTTTTCGAAGTGGGATTCGATCATTTTTTCCGGGCCCGCAGCGAGGATTTTGAGGGTGACACCGTCTATTTCCAGGGACACGCCGCGCCTGGCGTCTATGCGCGCGCGTTCGTCGAGGGCCGGCTGTCCGCTGAGAAGCTCGAGAATTTCCGCCGCGAGCTCAAGCCGGGCGGCGGGCTATCGTCGTATCCGCATCCATGGCTGATGCCCGATTTCTGGGAATTTCCCACCGTCTCGATGGGCCTGAGTCCGATCATGGCGATCTATCAGGCTCGATTTAACCGCTACCTGGAAGATCGCGGCCTCAAGCCAGCCACCGACGCAAAAGTCTGGGCATTCCTGGGAGATGGCGAAACAGATGAGCCGGAGGCTCTGGGCGCTATCACTCTCGCTTCGCGCGAAAACCTCGACAACCTTATTTTTGTGATCAATTGCAACCTGCAACGCCTCGATGGACCGGTGCGCGGCAACGGAAACATTATTCAGGAACTGGAAGCGGCATTCCGAGGCGCCGGTTGGAATGTGATCAAAGTGATTTGGGGCTCCGACTGGGATCCGCTGTTCGAGCAGGATGTTGATGGATTGCTCGCCAAGCGGTTGGCTGAAATGGTCGACGGCGAATATCAAAAGATCATCGTCGAGTCCGGAGCCTACATCCGCGAACACGTTTTTGGGTCAGACCCGCGGCTGCTCAAAATGGTGGAGAACCTTTCGGACGAGCAGCTTCGTACACTGCGCCAAGGCGGACACGATCCAAAGAAAGTTTACGCCGCGTACAAAGCTGCGGTCGAACACAAGGGATCCCCGACCGTCATCCTGGCGCGCACCATCAAGGGCTACGGACTTGGTGAAGCGGGCGAGGGGCGAAACGTCACGCACCAGCAGAAGAAAGTTGACGAGGATACTCTGCGACACTTCGGCGAGCGTTTCGGCCTGGCGATTACCGAAGATCAAATCGCCACGGTGCCGTTTTACCGTCCACCTGAAGACAGCCCGGAGATTCAGTACCTGCGGGAATGTCGCGCGAGGCTCGGTGGCTACGTGCCGCAACGCAAAGTACGTTCGAAGGCCTTGGTGGGAGATCGCAGCGATTTGTTCCAGGAATTTCTGACTGGAAGCGAAGGGCGGGAAGTTTCGACGACTATGGCCTTCGTCGGAATGCTGCGAAAGATGCTCCGCGATCCGGAAATCGGCAAACTCGTTGTACCCATCGTTCCCGACGAGGCGCGCACGTTTGGCATGGAGTCTCTATTTCGGCTGGTCGGAATCTATAGCAGCCGAGGACAGCGCTACGAGCCCGTTGATATGAACACGCTGCTTTATTACAAAGAGGCCAAGGACGGGCAGATCCTGGAAGAGGGGATCACCGAAGCCGGGTCCATGTCGTCGTTTATCGCGGCAGGTTCCGCTTATGCGACTCATGGAATCAACACGATTCCCTTTTTCATTTTCTACTCGATGTTCGGACTGCAGCGTGTTTGCGATTTGATCTGGGCCGCAGCGGACACACGCTGTCGGGGATTCCTTTTGGGAGGCACCGCTGGCCGTACAACGCTCGCAGGGGAAGGTCTGCAGCACCAGGATGGCAACAGCCACGTGCTCGCGCTTCCCATACCGACTCTCCAAGCCTACGATCCCGCGTTCGCTTACGAACTCGCGGTGATCATCGAAGACGGCATCGACCGGATGTACAACAAGGGCGAAAGTATTTTTTACTACATCACGGTGATGAATGAACCCTACGCGATGCCTCCCATGCCGGATGGCGCGCACGATGGCATCCTGAAGGGAATGTATCGCTACAAGCCTGCCGCCGAATCCAAGTCCAAGCTTCGCGCACAGCTTTTCGGAAGCGGCGCGATCCTTCGCGAGGTGATCCGCGCGCAGGAAATTTTGGCGGAGAAATACCACGTTGCCGCCGACGTCTGGAGCATTACCAGCTACAAAGCGCTCTACAGCGACGGCCTCGAAGCGGAGCGCTGGAACCTTCTGCATCCAACCAAGAAACCGCGCGTGCCCTACGTGACCCAGTGCCTCGCGGATGCTCCCGGCGTTCTTGTGGCCGCCACCGATTATCTGAAGGCGCTGCCAAATCTCGTGAGCCGGTGGATGCCGAGACGACTGGCCTCGCTGGGCACGGATGGATTTGGACGCAGCGAGAGCAGAACGTCACTTCGTAACTTTTTCGAGGTTGACGCGCGCTTCATTACCTTGGCCACTCTTCATGAGTTGTTGCTCGAGGGAAAAATTCAAGGGTCGGTTGTTCAACAAGCGATCAAGGACCTTGAAATTGATGTGGAAAAAGCGGACCCGCTCACGACCTAGGCAAAGTCCGCGTGCCGCTCGACTTAGCGCGGTTTCGCTTGACGAAATCAGCCGCTTTCCGCAACAATTAAAGAAGCGGCTCGCCTCGAGCGTTACGCTCTTAACTCAAGGTTTGGGCAACGAAGAACGGCTGCAGCGCCTTCTAACAGGAATGACGAGGTAATCAACGATGGGAAAAATTGTCGCAGCATACGCTACCGTGCACGCCCCGCAGCTGTTTGACCGTCCGCCGAGCGAGGACCCCAAGCAACTCGATGCCGATATCGCCGCGATGCGTCAGATAGGCAAGGAGTTGGAGGAAACCAAGCCCGATGCGGTGATTGTGATTGGCAGCGACCATCTCGAGACATTCTTCCTGAGTTCTGTTCCCACATTTGCA
The DNA here is from genome assembly GCA_963723845.1 of uncultured Acidobacteriota bacterium. Lineage (GTDB taxonomy): Bacteria > Acidobacteriota > Terriglobia > Acidiferrales > UBA7541 > Palsa-295. The sequence goes on along the minus strand of CAVRSO010000082.1, from coordinate 37,147 downwards.
ATATTGTCCGGCGAATATTCGCACGCTGAGTTTGCCGGCCGGAAGTACGAGTTGAAAATCCACGAGGCTCTTACTGAAGACCTGCTCGACAAACTCATGAAAGCAGGTTTCGACCTGGGCTACTCGCAAGACGCTGTCCTTGGACATGCTTTCGCAGCGGTATATGAGTGGGTGATCGAGAAGCGCCCGATTCCAGTCGTGCCAATTTTCGTCAACGCATATCTCCCGCCCCTGCCGACGGCCCAGCGCTGCGCGGAGCTGGGCAAAGCCATCGGCAAAATCATTGCGGCACGCCCTGAGAAAGTCGCGATCGTCGCCAGCGGAGGAATGTCGCATTTTCCGGGCACCTGGAAATATCCGAAGCCCGACTTCGACTTCGATTACTGGGCCATCTCGCAGATGGAAAAAGGAAATCACCAGACGCTCATCAATTTGACCAACGAGCAATTAGACGAGGTCGGCAACACTGAGATGCTCTCGTGGATGATCATGTTCGGCGCGATTGGAAATCAGCCCGGCGAGCTGGTCACTTATCAGCCGACGTGGCATCACGGCCACGCGGTGATGCGCTTCATGCCGCTCAAGGGAACCGGTCCTTCGAAGGAAGGCGCCGAGGCGGCCAAGAAATATGAATTCAAGGGTGGCTACGAGTTCTACAAGCACCCCTCTCCGGCGGCCTACAAGCTGAACAAGGTTTTGTACGATAGTCGGTTCAAGCGCGAGCTTCGGCTTCGCCTGGTGCACGATCTTCCGTCCGTCGCCAAGGAATACGGCATGACGCCTGAGGAAGCCAAAGTTCTGGAGACTCTCCAAGACGACGACATCGAGAAGTTCAGAGACGGTCAGGTCCATCCGCTCGTCGAAGCAGGCGCGCATCCGCTGGGCATGTGGATGGCCGTGATTCGCATGCACGCCGAGCTGCGCAAACTTCGTGCCGCCAAGGCAGAAGTTGAAAAAGCGGGCGCGGCCTAATAACTCGCGAGCGCCTTCGCTATGCTGGTGTCAGGTTCGTCCCCAAGACGAAGAGAATCCTCGTTTGACGCCGCGGAGTGCGCAACGCATTTTCAACGGCCACTGATCCAAAACTTAGAGTGAGGGAGAGCGAACATGAAGGTCGGTGTCGCTGGACAAGGTGCTTTCGGCGTGAAGCATTTGGAGGCCATGGCCGCCATTCCGGGCATAGAAGTCATCACTCTGACAGGCGGAAATCAGGCTGCGACCGAGGAAGTAGCGAAGAAATTCAAAATCCCTCATTGGACCGGCGATCTCGGCGAAAGCCTGAAACAGCCGGGCCTTGAAGCTATGATTCTTGCCACGCCCACCGGAATGCACGCCAAGCAGGGAGAGCAGTGCATGCGAGCCGGCAAGCACGTGCACATTGAGATTCCCATTGCCGATACGCTGGCGGATTCCGAACGACTGGTGAAGGTGCAGAAAGAGACCGGCGTCGTCTGCATGGGCGGCCACACGCGCCGCTTCAATCCCAGTCATCAGTACGTTCATAAGAAAATTAAGGCTGGCGAACTGAAGGTCCAGCAGATGAACGTGCAAACCTACTTCTTCCGGCGCACCAACATGAACGCGGCAGGCAAGCCCCGAAGCTGGACCGATCATCTCCTCTGGCACCACGCTTGCCACACGGTGGACCTGTTCCAGTATCAGACCGGCGAATTAGTTTCAGATTGCTACGCCGTGCAGGGCCCGATGCATCCTGAGCTAAAGATCGCGATGGATATGGGGATCGTGATGAAGGTCCCGTCTGGAGCGATTTGCACGCTGTCGCTTTCCTTCAATAACAAGGGGCCATTGGGCACGCGCTTCCGCTACATTTGCGACAACGGCACCTATATCGCCTACTACGATGATCTGGTGGATGGAGAGGACAAGAAGATCGATCTCTCCCACGTGGACGTTTCCATGAACGGCATCGAGCTGCAGGATCGCGAATTCTTCGCGGCAATCAAGGAAAAGCGCGAGCCGAACGCCAGCGTCGCGCAGTGTTACACGGCCATGCAAGTTTTGGACCGGCTCGAAAAAATCCTCAACTCCGCGGCGAAAGCCACTTCAAAGGCTTAATTCCGCGACAGGCGCAAGTTCCGGCGTGCCTTCGAGAGCGCGATGCAGGCGCTTTTCATCGAGCGCGTTCTCCCATTTTGCCACCACGATGGTTGCCACAGCGTTGCCCACCACGTTCGTTGGCGTCAATCCTTCGGACATGAGCCTGTGAATTCCGAGCACCAGCGCCACGCTCGCCACTGGAATCGTTCCCGTCGAGGAAATCGTCGCCGCCAGCACAACGAAGGCCGCGCCCGCCACTCCTGCCGCCCCTTTTGATGACAACAGCAACACCGCAAGAAGCCCGAGTTGCTGCCAGATACCCAGGTGCGTGTTGGTGGCCTGCGCCAGAAATACTGTGGTGGTTGCGAGGTAGAGGCAGGTTCCATCCAAATTGAACGAATAGCCCGTCGGAATTACCAGGCCGACGATACTTTCCTCGCAGCCAAGCTGCTCGAGCTTCTCCATCAATTGCGGTAGCACGGTTTCCGATGACGTGGTCGCGAAAACAATCAAAAGCTCCTCGCGAATGTAGCGGATCAGCTTGAATATGCTGAACCCGCACCAGTGCGCGACCGGCCATAGAATGCCGAACACGAAAATCAGGCAAGTCACATAAAATCCGCCGAGCAGCTTGCCGAGCGAGACCATCGAGCCCGCGCCGAATTTGCCCACCGTGAAAGCGATCGCGCCAAACGCGCCGATCGGCGCAGTCCACATAACGATTCCCACCACTTTGAATAGCATTTGCGATGCGGATTCGACGAAATTGACCACTGGCCGGCCGCGTTCGCCCACTTGAATCAGCGCGAATGCACAGAGCACGGAAACCAGGAGAACCTGCAGGACGTTTCCTTCAGTGAACGCTCCCACGAATGTGCTCGGAATAATATTCACCAGAAACTGAGTCACGCTCGTACTCTGCGAGTGCGCCACGTAAGTTTGCACCGCGGACGTATCCACGTGCGCCAGATCCACGTTCATCCCGCTGCCAGGCTTCCACAGATTGACGGCGGCAAGTCCGATTACCAATGCAACCGTTGTGAGCACTTCGAAATAGAGGATAGCTTTCAGGGCCACGCGGCCCACTCGCGCCACGTTCACCATGCGCGCGATCCCGTGAACCACGGTGCAAAAGATGATCGGCGCGATCAACATGCGGATCAGTTTGATGAACGCGTCGCCGAGCGGCTGCATGCGCACGCCGGCGCTCGGATAAAACTTGCCGAGCGCGATTCCGAGGATCATCCCAACGAGCACATGCACCCAAAGCTGCGCGTACCAGCGCTTCGGTGGAGCGCGTCTACGCGATTTGCTGTCGGCAGCGTCAATAACCATCGGGACGAAACACGCTAACGCGGGACGAACGAATTGACAAGCTGATCTGCTGCAACGTGAAACGCAGAAGACCAAAAACGCGTCTCTATGAAGCAGGCCACTCGGTGTAGAATCCAGCGATGCGGGCGAACGCCCGGCAGTCGAGCCGGTAATAGACGGGGGGAATGTTCATGAAAAAGTTGGAGTCAGGGAATTCTTTCGGCAAGCTCGGCGTTATCGTCGCGGCTGCCGTTCTCACGGTCGCGATCGCGACGGTGGGTTTCGCGCGGTCGTCGGCGCGCGCGGCGAACGCCGCAGCAGACACTGGATCGCCACTGGTGCTCGGCATGGCATTCGACGGCCACCAGGTAGCGAATCTCGATACCACGGTCAAGTTCTACGAGACGCTCGGCTATCCAGTGGCAAGCAGAACCGATTGGAAAGTCGACAAGGTAGCGAACGAGCTCGGCGGCACAAAGGGCGCGCAGTCTCGCACCGCGATCATTAATATGCCCAGTTCCGTGTCTGACAAACCGTTCCCGCTGATTTTGCGCGAATATCGCGGAATCAACCGCCAGGACTGGAGCAAGCTGAATTCTGCGGCCCTTGGCGCCGGGCACATGGACGTGACGGTGCTGGACGACTGCAACCCCGTAATGGATAAGCTCAAGGCCGTCAACATGCTCGTCGTCCCTCAGATGGGATTTCCGCCTGGGCCGCCGAACGGGCCGCGCAGATTCGTATTCGTGCAGGATCCCGATGGATGGTTCATCGAGCTATTCGCGAAAATTCCGCCCGCTCCCGGAGCCCCTCCCGAAGGTCCCAAGGTTGCGAATTCCACCGCGACCCAGGCCAACATCGAAAGGCTCGGGAAGCAGGCGGGTTTCAATCACATCGGCCTGAACATTATTAATCCGGAGAAGGCGCTCGCGTTTTATCAGGGCGTTTTGGGCGGAGATTATCCACCGCTGCCCCCGCCGGCCGCGGACGGCAAGCCGCCAAGAATGACCATGCTCAATGGTTGGTATCCCCAGGCAACCACGGATGAAAACGTGCGGCTCGAATTGCTCGGCTCGCCGCAAAATCGCGACAAGCAGCCACCGGACCAGCACTTTGCCGATATCAACGTCAACTACGTCGGCTTTCAGGTCACCGACATTGACGCGGTATACGCAAAGACCAAAGCAGCGGGCGCCAAAACGGTGTCGGATGGCATCGTGAAGGTGAAGGACGGACGCGCCGTGATGCTTCAGGATCCCGACGTCGGCGGCTTCGTCGAATTGTGGCAACCGACAAAGTAACTCTCTTGGCCGTCGTCGTTGTTGCCACCTCGTGGTAGCCGCGTGGCCGTGGCGCGGGCACTCTTGCCTGCGCGCGTAAGTCCAGGCAATCGGTAAGCCACGCGAATGGCTGTGCCACCAGAAAACTGAGTCACTACTCAAACCCTAGCCTTCTTCAAGAGTCCAAAGGCACGCCTGCTTGACAGAATTGCTTGCATCACGAAACATGGGGGCTGGCCGGTTTTTGAGATCAATGGAATGTGGAGTTCCAATGAATGACGAAATGATTGAGCGGTTGACGATTCGCGAGATGATTGAAAACTGGGTTGTGTGGCGAGACGCGTTGATGTGGAAGGAGTTTCGCAGCCTTTGGCACGACGACGGCCGCATGATGGCCACCTGGACGCAGGGCACTGCAGATGAATTCATCGAGATGAGCAAACAGGGCTTCGCGAAGGGCGTGCGCATCCTGCATTTTCTCGGGGGCTGCACGATCGAAGTGAAGGGCAATCGTGCGCTCTCGCAGACCAAAATGAAGATCGATCAGCGCGCCCCCGTTCACGACGTAATGTGCGACGTTGTTTGCACCGGGCGTTTCGTCGATTTCTGGGAAAAGCGGGGAGGCCGCTGGGGATTGGTTCTGCGCCAGCCGATTTACGAAAAGGATCGAATGGATCCCGTCGATCCGGCGGCAAACTCAGCCTCGATCAAAAGCTTCTCATGTCGTTTCGAGAAGGCTATCGCCACCTCGCTTATCTGCAAACGCAGATCGGTTACAAGATCAAAATGGATATGCCGGGATTGACAGGTCCAGAGGTCGAGGCTCTTTACGCGCGCGGCAAGTCTTGGCTCGCGGGCCAGCCGCTCTAGACTTTTGCGGAGCGTAGGTGGGATAAATAGTAGAGGGGGGCCTCGTGTTTGTTACCGGCCCCGTGAAATGAAAATTGGAACCCCAGGGAGAACGCCATTATGGCCGTAGAAGCAGCTGCCCCCGCAATTCAAGTGACCGATACCGCATGGCAAAGCAATCGAAGGCGGCTACGATTTGCAGGTTCACGTCTCGCCGGATGTAATTCCCCGCCGCACCGATGATCTGGATCTCGCGAAGGATTTTCTCGCCCACAAGCTCAAGGGTTTCGTGCTGAAGTCGCATTACGCGCCCACCTACGAGCGCGCGAAGGTGGTCACCAAAGCCAGCCCGGGTATCACCGCTTTCGGCGCAATCACTTTGAATCACAGCGTCGGCGGACTGAATCCTGTGGCGCTTGAAATCGCGGGCCGCTCCGGCAACAAGATCGTGTGGATGCCAACAGTCGACGCGGCCAATGAGACGGCGGGCCGCTCCGACGGCCCTACCGACAAGCTGCCCTTCTGGGCCAAGATTCAGCGCGAACTTTCGGCGACAGGTATTTCGCCGCCGCCCCTTACGGTAGTCGGGACCGACGGGAAGGTAACCGCCCCCGCCCGCCGCTGCCTCGAGCTCATTGGCAAGCACGACATGATTCTCGCCACAGGGCATCTGAGCAAGAAAGAAATTCACGCGTTGGTGAAAACCGCGAAGGAAATGGGGCTGAAGCGAGTCCTCGTCACCCACGCGGAGTTTCCCTCGCAGAACATGACCGCCCAAGAGCAGGTCGAAGTTGCCGATCTGGGTGCGATGATCGAACACTGCTTCACCACGATGTACACGAACAAAGCTCCCTGGGACGCCTATTTCGATAGCGTCCGCAAGGTTGGCCCGGAGCGCGTGGTCCTCTCAACCGATCTGGGGCAGACGATTAACCCGCCCGTCGCGGAAGGATTTGCGATGTTCGCGCAGAAGATGCTCGATGCGGGCTTCAGCGCCGCAGATGTTCGCCGCATGGCCGTCACCAATCCAACGGCGCTCGTCTCGTAGCCGTTTATCCCAGCGACATCCAGTTCGGGAAAAAGCGGTAGATGACCACTGCGATCAGAATTAGATACGCGAGAACGATCAACGTCCATCCCATATTGTGACGAATTACTTGGCCCTCGCTACGCACCAGTTTGCTCGTTGAAACGCCGACGCTGGCCGTCTGCGGCGCAATCGGCTTGCCAACTTCAGCTCCCACCGAATTGAATGTCGGCAGCAGCAGCACCGGAAAATTCAGCAGCCGGCCGGTCACCATTTGCACCGGTCCGAACATTGCGTTGGTCGAGGTGTTGCTTCCTGAGAGCGCCACGCCGATCCAGCCGAGGATCGGCGCAACCACCACAAAGAAAACTCCCATCTTTGAGAAACCGTAGGCCAGCGAATTCGCCATTCCGGTATAAACGAAAATGTAGGCGAGCGCGAAAATGAAAAATGCGACGAGCAACGCGCCCCACATTTGCTTGAAGGTTTTGGAGAAAACTTGTTTCAGAATCTGGGCGGAGGGTCGGAGGATCAACAAGATTACCAGCCAGGAAGCCAGTATCGAAGTGCCCGCGGTGAACGGCGCGAAGTTGAACGTGGAAGCTAGTGCTTTTCCGGTGACCGAAGATTTGGTAGCGATCGATAATTTGAACCAGCTGATAGCTGGAAGATGCGACCATGGACCAGTCCAGGCAACCACGACGAGAATAAGCACGATGTAAGGCATCCACGCGGAAAACGCTTCACGGGCGGAAACCGGTTGAGAACCATTCGAGGCGGCAACCGCGGGCGCTAGGGGCACTCCACCAAAACCGCGAATCGTCTTTGGACGCCAGACCTTCACAAATAGAAATAACAGCCAGAAAGAAACGAGCGCGCCGCTGAGGTCAGGAAGATAGGGACCTAGATAGTGGGCCACGGGCCACTGGCCGGCGACATAGGATAGCGAGCCGACAATCGCGAGCGGCCACGCTTCGGCTACTCCTTCCCAGCCGCTTACGAGATAAATGAGCACCCACGGGGGCAGCAAGGCGAGGATCGCGACTACATTGCCGATCGATCGCGATAGCGCCATCAGTGGCAGTCCCGTGACTGCGGCAAGGCCGATGATGGGAGTGCCGAGCGCTCCGTAAGAAACTGGCGCATTATTCGCCAGCGCCGCCACGCGGATGGCTTCGAGATCAGTGATTCCGAGTCCCACCAAAATGGGCACCACGACTGCCCACGGAAAGCCGAATCCAACCAACCCTTCCAACAGCGCGCCGAAAGCCCAGGCCAGCATGATTGTCTGGATTCGAATGTCGGCTGTCGCGTGATGAACCATCCAGTCCTTGAATCGGCCAAAAGATCCCGTGAGGACGAGCGTGTTAAAAATAATCAACGCCCAGAATGTAATCCAGTCGATCGACCAAATCCCCGTGAGGCCGCCGAACAGGTAGGACTTCAGCGTATTCGCCAGCGGAGCGTGCCAGACCACCACGCCCACTGCGATCGTCACGATTCCCGCCAAGGTTGAAGCGAGCCATGCGGTAATACGGAAAACGGCGAGCATGAAAATCAACGCAACCAGCGGGGTCAATGCAGCCAGGATCGTCAACCAGAGATGGCCCGTCGGATTGAGGCTTTGCTCAAACATGGCGGCGCTCCTGGCCAGGGTTAGAGTGAATGGCGAGCGAATTTGCAGCGCCATATATACCGTAAGACCGGTGGGAATGCGAAAGGGAAACGATAACAGGCTCGTCGTCTTCCAACGTTTATTACTACATCGAGGACATGCTCGGCAGCTCGCGTACCATCGTGCAGGACGGAGCGACAGTTCCCTGCTACGACGCAGACTTCTATCCCTTTGGCGGCGAGCACGTTGTTGCGAACACGTGCCCGCAGAACTACAAATTCGAGGGCAAGGAGCGCGACGCCGAAACGGGCAACGACGACTTCGGCGCTCGCTACTACTCTTCGCGCTTCGGCCGCTGGCTCTCCGCGGATTGGTCCGCGGTGCCTGCACCGGTTCCCTACGCGAACCTGACGAACCCGCAGACGCTCAATCTCTACGCCATGGTCAGCGATAATCCCGAAACCTTCGCCGACCTCGACGGGCATTACGCGTGCCATGGTAGCTCGCAGAATTGCACTTTGTTGAGAGAGGCTTTAGCCAACGTCCGCGAAGCAGCAGCAAATCTGGACAAGGGATCGAAAGAGCAAAAGGCGTTGAACAAGGTGCTCAAGTTCTATGGTAAAGAAGGCAAGGACAACGGCGTGACCGTAACTTTTCAGAGGGGAGGTGCGATCGCTGGCGGTACAGTGACTGAAAATGGTCACACGACTGTGAGTTTGAGCCTGAAGGCTGTTTTCTCCGACCCGGTTTTTCGCCAGAACGGAGCCTCAGCGGACACTGAAGCGGCCGCCCAGGCTACTCATGAGGGTGAGCACGGCGTTACACAGCAGGAGCACGGAATGCCCCAGAACAAAGCTCAGGAGAAAGCGGGGGAACTTGACGCATATACGGTGCAGTCGTATGTCAACAAGGGCGAGCAAGACAACTCCGCCTACGGATTGTGGACCGTTCAGGGAGGATTCAATCCTGCGGCTGTAAACGACTACGCCAATCAATCAACGGCCGCTTGGTGTCAGGAAGGAGGAAACTGCCAATGACCCGAACGCAGGTTTTTCTCGGCATTGCAATTTGCGGAGCGTTCATTTTTGGCACTTACACGGAAGGTGCGACGGAACATAACGCTAGAGCCCGAAAGACCACGGTTTGCGCGATCTCAGCCGATCCGGCACGTTTTGCCGGCAAAGTAGTCGTTGTTTCCGCCCGATATGAAAGCGACGGGATAGAGAGAAGGGATCTCACCCACAGGTCACTGCAAAGACGATGGCTTGCGATTTTAACGCCTTGAACACTTCGTAGGCGAAGCCGCCTTGACGAAAGCCCTCAGTACCGGGCGACCGGGCACTCTGGATAAAACCATCACAGGAACCTTCGTCGGGATGTTCAGATGGGAGCCGAAGAAGGTTCCAAAGCGTGTTCTGGTACTGAAAGAAGTTCGCAATCTCTCCGCGGTTGCAAGATAACTCGCCGAGAAGTATCCGCTGGTAGGCGGCGTGGCGCATCCTTCATCTCCGCATGCGCAGCCACACCTGATCTCCCTTCGAGCCTCAAATAAACTTAGTGGGTGCCGCACTCTTCGCTTCCCAGAAGGGTGCGCTATTCTGTCGCTTTAGTTCTGTAGTCCCGCCGTACTATCTGACGGCTGGCAAAGGAATTTAGTTGTATTTTGTGTCAGATAGCAAAACGGCGATTCAGTTTTTCACGAACGTAATGCTCGAAACGAATTCTTTTCCGAAGAACCTCGTCCATCAACTCGCAGACGTGGTGCAGATTCAATTACTTCTATGCTTTTTGGATTTAGTTCAACGCGACGCGAGAACGTCCGCGAACGTGCAGAATCCTGCTTCCGCTGCTTGTTCGGGCGAGGTGAACACATAGGGAAGCCACGGTTGGGGGCGCTCCGAACTGAGATGGGCCGTATTGCATTTCGAGCGCCTGAAGCCAGGACCCGCGAGCATGGAGGACAAGCGCGTCGCCCTCGGACGCATAGCGCAGACCAGCACATGAGCGGCACTGCCAGATGCAGCGTCGCGCGCTGCTGGTGTAGTCCCCGCCAGGCTCCCAACCGTAGAGCGCCCGGCGCGGCTTCTGGCAATACGGACAGAGCCACAATCGAACGCGTCCGCCATTACGAGGCAGGGATCGCAACGCTGTACGGATGAAATAGCGCGTCCCATCATGCCTTTTCACCTCGACGACGCCTGTCCAATCCGGCGGGAAGGGAACCGGGGGCTCGATGTGGGCGGATATGCGGACAGCCTCTTGCACTGTGCCGTCACTACGACTTCGCCAGATAAGGAGATATGGAATTTGTCGCGGATCATCGAGCATCTGTCCCACAATCTTTGCTGGGAGGAGGGGCACATGTTCGCAGTTCACTCTGCGCCCGTAAAACCGTCCACCACACCTATATTGCGGATATAGCCCGCCTCTCACCATCTAATCCTCGTGATTATCATTTCCAGCAAAATCCCAATTACGGGGTGAGTTTTCAAAGAAAGCGTCAAGGTCTGCACGCCGAAATCTCCATCGCCCGCCGATGATCCGGCTGATTAGATGACGTTGTCGGCTCCTTACTCCGAGTCGGATGTGTGAGGCCGAATAGATGGCTGTTGGAACCAGTTACTTCCACTGCTGGATTCACGGTGCGAGCTCATCTGACGGCTGGCAAAGGCGGAGAAAAGAGTAGTCAAGCAGGCGAGAGGGCCGGAAGCGTCAACTTCCAGCCCTTCGGGTCGAGTCTAACTTTTCATTCCTTGATGAGGAGTGAACGAATTAGGCTTGGGCCTGCAGGATTTCGCCGGGGAGCCTACTGATTCTGGACCTCGCAGCGGACATGCCGCGCTGAAGGTCGGATGTTTTCCGCGACTTTCGCTCCGGCAGATCGGCGGTTTTCATTCGCTCGATGCGGATGCCGAGAGTACGCTCCAGCGCGAGCAATTCCCCGCGCTGATCGGCTCCGAAAAGAGTGGAGGCAAGACCCTGTGCGCCTGCGCGGCCTGTCCGGCCGACGCGGTGAATGAAATTCTCGGCCAGGTCCGGGAAGATCGTAGTTGATTACGTGCGCGATATCCTGGACATGAATGCCGCGCGAGGCGACATCCGTGGCAACCAGAATCTGGTGGCGGCCCTGCTGAAAGCCGGCCAGCGCTGCGTTTCTCTGCGATTGCGAACGGTCCCCGTGGATCGCGGCCGCGGAGAAACCTTCGCGGCTGAGACTCAAAGCGAGGCGCTCGGCTCCGCGCTTGGTGCGCGTAAAGATGAGGCAGCGCCCGGATTCCTTGGCGAGTAAGCCTTCGAGGAATTCCTGTTTGCGATCAGAGGGAACTTCGAATGCTTGCACGCGCACATTCTCGGAAGGCTTTAGAGTCGAGCCGAGCGCAACGCGCATCGGTTGGCGCATGTAATCGTGAACCAGATGGGCAACGGACGCCTCGAGCGTCGCGGAAAAGCAGAGCGTCTGCCGATTCTTGGGCAGAACAGATGCGATCCGGCGAATCGCGGGAAGGAAGCCCATGTCCAGCATGCGATCGGCCTCATCGAGGATAAGGATGCGCAGCGTGCTGAAATTCACGAGCTTTCTATCGAGGAAATCCTCGAGTCGGCCCGGAGTAGCAACCACCAGCCGGGCGCCACGGCGCAGGGCAGTAAGCTGCTGGCCTTCGGAAAGGCCGCCGACCACGAGAGCCGCGGGCGGAAGCAGTCTGCCGCGCAGGGCGTTGTACTGCTCCACGACTTGCATGGCGAGCTCGCGCGTGGGAACAAGAGCGAGAGCCGCGATTCCAGGAGCTTTGTGCTGAAGCAGTTGCTCCATCACTGGGATCAGGAATGCGAGCGTCTTGCCCGTCCCGGTTTGAGCGGTGGCGAGCACGTCCTTGCCCGCGAGCGCGTGCGGAATCGCCGCAGCTTGCACCGGGGTGGGGATTGAAAAGTTTGCGGACGACAGACGTTCTTTGCTGTAGTCCGAAATTGGTAATTCTGAAAAATTCTGCATTTTCTAAGTGTTTTCTTTGGAACCGAGCTGCAACCCGCCGGATAGAGTCCTAGCGAGCAGTCTAAGCTGCAGTTCCATTCCTTGTTTTTAATTACGCTGAAGACTTCGGATGGGACTAAAGGCGGGGCATTCTCAGCAGATAACCGACGAGAGCAACCACACCACACAACCGCTGTGTTAAGCGCAAAGGCAGTATACCACAGTTCGTGTGGGTTGATAACCCCCAGTTCTCAACATACAATAGCCGCGATTCGGGAAATGGTCGCGCTTTTCGTGGTCACCGCCGGACTTGTTTTCGCGCGCTGGCGGTGGGTCGCCGAGCTTCAGAGGCGCTACTAAGGGGCAATATGCCAGCTACATCGCAGAGGGTTTACGTGGGGCCCGGCGAAAAGGTGCCGGAACGCGGACGCCTGGTGATTGACGTCGGCGAGACGACGATCGGGATTTTCCGCGTCGATGGCAAGCTCTATGCCTATCTCAACCGCTGCGCCCACCAGGGCGGACCGGTTTGCCAGGGAAAGATTATTCCGCGTGTGACCGAAGTGATCGATGGCGGCGGCGAAAGCCACGGATTCGCGTTCGACGAATCGAGCCCGCATATCGTCTGCCCGTGGCACGGTTTCGAGTACGATATCAAGACGGGCGTGCATCCAGGGCGGCCAGCGGCCCGATTGATCCGAGTAGCGGTGGAAGAAGCGGCCGACGGGATTTATGTCAACGTCTGAGAAAGCAGCCCGGCTATCGGCCCTGGTGGCGCAATTAAGCGAAACGATCGACGAAACCGTGAAAGCAGGCGAAGTGGCCGATGTCCCGCGGCCGGACGTGGCCGCGCTGGTAAGCGGCGCGGTGAAACTTTATGCGACCTCCGCGGAAGAAGCCGAATCGGATGTGCCGGTGATCGACGCCACCGTTTCGACAACCGAGGCGATGGTGGTCGCGTGCGCTTTGCTGCGCGCACATCATTTGAACCCGTTCGATCTAGCGCTGTGGTTTTCGCGCACGGCAGGTGGCAGCCGTTGACACATTTCGACAACCAGACCAATTGGTGAGGTAGCACGATGAGCAAAACCGACGTAGCAAACGGCGTGAGCAGCGCCACCGAACACAAAGTTCAGCAAATTACCACTCGCACCGATTCGCGCGAGATCCTCGCAAACGCGCGCCAGGATATCGAGCGCTATCACCTGAATGATTATTTCATCGTGGACGTCGACGCGCACCACGTCGAGTTCGATTCATGGGCTGAAATCCTGCAGCGCCTGGAAAACCCCGTCTTGCGGCACAACGCGATTTCGATGACGCAGCACTGGCCCAACGCGAAGCAACTGGCGTTCAGCAATCATCCGGTCGGGCTGACGTTCCAGGATGTGTTCGGCCGCATCCCGCACCAGGCCGAACTCGGCGAGTACGTGGAGAAAACGGACGAACACCGTGATCTAACGCTGGTGCGCCGCGCGATGGATTCGATGGGAATCAGAATGCAGGTAATTTTTCCGCAGCCCATGCTGGAAATGGGCCTGCATCCCGAGCCGGACATCGTCACGGCTATGACCTTCGCCTACAACCGCTGGTTCACGGATACGATCCTGCCGCGCGAAACGCGCGTGAAAAGTTTATTGTGCATGCCGTTTCACGATCCCGAAGCATGCATGAAGACGATCCAAGAATTCGGCGAGAAACAAGGTGTGGTGGGTTTCATGATCACGAGCCAGCGCCACGCAAGCGTCCACAAAAATATGTACATGCGGATTTACAAAGAGCTCGAAGAGCGCGGCCTGCCGCTCGCGTTTCACGCCGGCCCCACTTGGGGCGATTCGATGACGACCACGATGAACCGCTTTTTGGCAGTGCATTCGATGTCGTTCGTCACCTGCAACATGACGCACATGACCAACTGGATCGTAAATGGACTCGCCCGAACGCTTTCCCAAGCTGAAAGTAATTTGGATTGAGAGCGGCCTCGCGTGGGTGCCCGTTCATGATGCAGCGGCTCGATCATGAATACCTCATGCGGCAGTCCGACGCCCCGCTATTGAAGCGGCTGCCCAGCGAATACATCGCGGAAATGTTTTTCACGTCGCAGCCGCTCGAAGTGACGATGCCGCACATGCTCGAGGCCACATTCAAGGCCGTGCACGCAGAGACGCAGCTAATGTATTCCTCCGATTGGCCGCACTGGGATTTCGATGTGCCGGCGCGAATCGCGGGGCTGCCGTTTCTAAGCGAACAAGCCAAGCGCAACATTCTAGGTGAGAATGCGCGCAGAGTTTTTCGCCTTTAGCCAAGCATTCGCAATTTCTGAAATCGGACAGACAAAAATCCCTCCTCACAGGAGAATCAACCAACATGCACAAAGTACTCGCTCTGTATCCGCAGCCGAAAGATCCCGCACACTTCAAGAAATACTACGAGGAAAAGCATTTGCCGCTGGCGGCGCAGATGCCCGGGCTCATCTCCAGCCGCTACACCTTCGCGGTGGAAGCCGTGGGCGCTCCTTCGCCCTACTTTTGCATTTGGGAGGGCGAATTTGCGGACGCAGCGGCCATGGGCGCGGCGATGCAGTCGCCAATAGGGCAGAAAGTAGCCGCGGACGTGGCCAACTACGCCACGGGTGGCGTGACGATAGTGCACTTTGACGCGCAAGCGCTGCCGCCGAAAGAAGCCTCCGCGGATAAGAAAGAAGACTTCGCCACCGGACTGCAAATTCGACGAGACATGTTCGGGCCGGCGCTTTCCGACAAGGTTCTGGAGTCTGCCACGGATTTCACGCGACCGCTGCAAGAGATGGTCACTCGCTATTGTTTCGGGGAAGTTTGGGCCAGGCCTCTGCTCGACCGCCGCACGCGCAGCATGCTCACCATGGCTCTGCTCGTCGCGTTGAACAAGCCCAATCAACTGAAGGGGCACGTGCGCGGCGCGGTGAAAAATGGCCTAAGCAAGGATGAAATTCGCGAGGTGCTGCTGCACAGCATGATCTATGCGGGAGTGCCCGCCGGCGTTGATAGCTTCAATCACGCCACGGAAGTGCTGAAGGAATTGGGATTGGAGTAGGGAGCGAATAACGCAATGCGCGTAGGCTTCATTGGCATAGGAAACATGGGCTGGCCCATGGCCGGTCATATTGCAGCGGCTGGCCACGAGCTGACGGTGTTCGATGTGGACGCCGATCGCAGAGCGCGGTTCGCAAGCGAGCACAATTGTCGCGCGGCATCGAGCGTGGGCGAGATCGCGGCGAATGAAGTTACCATCACGATGCTGCCCACCGGACAAATCGTCAGGCAGGCGTTGCTCGAAGATGAAGGCGGTGCTTTCGCCAAGGCGCTGCGGCCGGGCGCGCTGGTGATCGATATGAGTTCCTCGGAACCAATGGGAACGCGCGAGTTCGGAAAAGTTCTGGACCGGGAAGGCGTCGTTCTGATTGATGCGCCAGTATCAGGCGCCGTGCCGCGCGCGAAAACCGGCACTCTCGCCATCATGATTGGCGGAGACGATAAGAAAGCGATCGAGCGCGCCAAACCGCTGCTTTTGTCCATGGGGAAACAATTGTTCGAAACTGGGCCGCTCGGTTCCGGGCATGCAATGAAGGCTCTCAACAACTACATCGCGGCCGCGGGATACACGGCGGTGGCGGAGGCGCTCCTGATCGGCCAGCGCTTCGGGCTCGATCAGAACGTGATGGTGGATATTCTGAATGTCTCCACAGGGCGAAATTTCACCACCGAGGTGATGATCAAAGAGCAGGTGCTTCAGGGAAAGTTCGCCACAGGCTTCGCGCTCGGCCTGATGGCGAAAGACGTAAAGATTGCGGCGGATCTCGGCGAAGCGGTGGGGCTCGATGCGCCCGTATCGCGCTTGGTGCGCGAGCGCTGTGGGCACGGCAATTGATGGCGATGTTCTTGCCGCCGCTTCGGCTCAGTCGTATTGTTGGGCATAAGGCCGAGCAGCACCACTCGCCTCAGCACAACGCGACGCATGTCGCCTCCGAACCCGCGCACGGTAGCCCCTGCACGGGCGGCGCGCCTCGCACCCACGAGATGATCTCCGGTCCCTCGAGGGGGCCGTGCTTGTCCCCCGCGACGCCGATCGGAGCGGGCCGAACGCGACCCCGTGCCATCATGCGTCCATGGTCGAGGCCCGGTGGGACGGTGACACCCGTGGCGTCGGCGTCGGCCAGGCCGGCGAGTCGGCGGATGCCATCGAAGCGCTGCGGGACCTCGCACTGCTGCCGGGCTGGATCACGGAGCCCGGATGCACATCTCGGCACCCACCTGGCCGCCGCAGCGCACGAGGTCGGTCTGACCGTGGATTCGCAGGGCGCCGAGGCGAACGGCGGCTACCGGATCGCGCTCACCTACGACACCGCACCGAAGCGAGCAGACGGGCGTTACGGCGAGCAGCCTGGCGGGTGATCGGCGCGATCTGCAGGAATCGAGCACACGCGTGCTCGAGCGTGAGACGCCCGACGGCATCGAGTTCCAGGTCGTGACCGAATGTCGCCCGGCGGCGGCGCGTTCGCGACCCACGGCCACAGCATCACCCTCACCTTCAAGCCCGGCAGCGGATGAAGGCGCCACGGCTCGGCGCATCTCCGACCGTGGCTCGGATGCCACTCCAGTTCAACGCGCCGAATGGCGCGGGTGCCGCAGACCCGCTTCCGGGGCGTTGTTCTGCGGACCTTGGACCAATACGGTTCGGTATATGTATTCGCCCTATGGATCCGGCGCATATCCCGGCGACCAGCCGGTGGTCTATCCGCGAGTGCGTGCAGCCGCCCTCAGACGGCATCGCGATCGCCGGAATGGTGCTCGGCATCGTCGCCATCGTGCTCGGCGTCTGGATGGTCATCCCGATCGTCGGACTCGCCTTCGCGTTCGTCAGCTTCGTCCGGCGGTACTCGGCGTCATCTTCAGGCTCGTCGGCCTGCGGCAGTCCCACCGGGTGCACGTCGGCCGGGGCGCGGCCCTGACCGGCCTCATCACCGGCGGCCTCACCCTCGCGATCGGCGTGCTCGCCGCGCTGTTCTGGATCATCGCCATCGTCGCGAGCGCGGCTTCGAACTCCGGCAGCTGACCGCCCGAACGGCCGGAACCTCGGCCGGCAGCGATCATCTCCTACCGCCGCCGCCTCCGACCGATTCCGGGACGATGTCGAACGCTCGCGCGAGCCGGTCAATCCGTCGTGCCCGGCCGAGGCGGGGTAAGTACAAACCCGTCCCGGATGACGCGGCCACGCGCGTCGAACTCGGCGAGGAAGGCGGACGCCCAGGCGATGTCGGCCCGCGCGGGGCTGAGCGCTTCGTTCAGCACCGGGGCCTGCGTCGGGTCGGACGAGAGCTTCCCAGTGAGACCGAGGGACGCGGCGGGACGAGCGCCCGCTCCCGCAGCTCCCCACCCGCGGATCCGACGGCCGGCCCGTCGATCGGGGCCGGGGAGGTCGCCGACGCGGCTGGCGACGACGAGTGGTCGGCGCAGCGCCGCGCCCAGGTCGTCGTCGCTGGTCCCGGTGTCGCGCCGGTAGTCGCCGGAGCCGAACGCGAGGCGGAACGTCCCGGGCGCTCGCGCGATCGCGACCGCTTACCTGATGCCGACCGCGGACTCGATGAGGGCGAGCACCGGCACGGTCCCGTTCATCAGGTCGAACGTCTCGGTGACCTGGTCGGCCAGGTCGGTCTTCGCCAGCATGACGCCCGCGAGGCGCGGGATGCCGAGCAGCCGTTCGAGGTCGGGCCGCCCAGAACGACGAGGTGCGATAGTTCACCCGCACCCAGACGCCTCGGCCAGGCGAGTACTTCTCCAGCCATGCTGCGGCGCCTCCCTTCGCCGCATCCTTCCCGGCAGGTGCAACGGCGTCCTCGAGGTCGAGGACGATCTGATCGGCACCGGAGTCGAGGGCGGTGGCGAAGTCCACGACCCGCATCGCGTTCACGAGCAGCCAGGACCGCGCCAGCGCGGCGGTGGGCGGGCGGACGCCTCGCGTGATCACGATGGGGTCCTCCTTCCTAGGAGAGACGGGACGGGCCCGCGCGCGGATGCAACCACCAAGCCGGTTGTGAAGACGCTCGACCGTTCACCGCAAGGCGTCGTAGTTGGCGTGATCCGAGCTACTTCGGGCCACGTCCGCGTACTGGTTGGTGAACGTCTACACAAGCGTGACCTTGGAGGTGTCGACACCAATGGTCTTTCTCCATCGCGGGAACAGCCTTCGGGCCACCAGCAGGGCATGGTGCATCGGGACAGGACTCCTCTCCGTCATCAACGGCAATGTACTGGTCCTTGGTGATCATCGCGTTGCACCGAAGGTCGACGACAGTTTGCGCGATCTCCACCACGGAGTGCGTGCTGATTACAGTACCGGTGACCGCGGGCGCATCGAACAGGAGCAAAAAGTTTTTTTGCCTATTACTGGCTCGGTTAGGTATTGCTTCGATGACGGGCACCTGGCCGTTGAAATGCCAGCGCATCATCGCGTAGGTGCGATAGTCCGATGTCGCGATCCAGGTCGCGCCGGTCGCTCGCAACTGCTCACTGCGCGCGCGCCGCGACCTGTTCGTAGCCCGCCTCGCCGCCGACCGGATCGGTCCTGCCGATCAAATTCCAGGGCGCTGCGACATAATAGAAGAACACGCCGACCACGAAGGCGATGCCCGAGATGACAGCACCCTCGCCCACCAGAAGCGTCGACTTCACGATCCAGTCCGGCCAGCCCTCGCGCGGCAGCAGGACGAGGTTGATGGCGGTCGCGGCAAAGCCGGCGGGCCACAGGAACATCGGCCAGGTGTCGCCGACACGAAGCGTCAGCGACTTCCAGAGGAAATAGAGGAAGGGCACCAGCACGGCGGTCGACAGCAGGATCGCGACCGGCTCGCGGGTGCGATAGCCGCGCCATGCGGTCAGCGTCACGCCCGGACAGCACCACCGGCAACAGCACGAAGCCGACCAGACCGAATTGAAGTCCGATGAATTCACCGACGGTGCGGAACGACAATGGATGGGTCGCGACCGCGCGCACGAACTGGAAGCGGAACGACGCCCAGTCGTGCTCTGCATTCCAGATCAGCACCGGCAGAAAAACAATCACCGCAATCAGCGCCGCCAGCCACGGCCACGGGCTGAGCAGCCAGCGCCGCCGCCAGTCCGGCACCAGCGTGAACGCCGCGACCGCCGGCAGCAGCATGATCGCGGTGAATTTCGACAGCATCGCGAGGCCGGCGAAAAGGCCCGCGGCGAGCCACCAGCGCGGATTGCCGCTCTCGTGCAGCCGCACCAGCGACCACAGCATCGCGACCGCAAACGGGATCATCGCGGTGTCGGGCGCGACCTTCGCCATCAACAGCCCGTAATACAGCGCCGCTTCCGGCATCAGCACCGCGAACACGACAGCGCGCGCATCGTGCGTCACGCGCCGGACGATGTCGGCGAGCAGCAATTGCGTGACCAGCATCGCGACGATGCCGCCGAACCGAACGCCGAGATTGGTGTCGCCGAAGATCGCGGTGCCGAACCGGATCAGCCAGGCGATGCCGGGCGGATGATCGAGGAAGGACGAGCGCGCTCTCCTTCGACCAGGTCCAGTAGTAGGCCTCGTCCGTGCGCAGATCGAGCACGCCGGCATAGACCAGCCGCATCGCCGTCAGCGCGGCGATCAGCAACGCTACGGCAAGCCATGGCGAGGCAGACCGCGCGGCAGGCGGTCCGGCTTCTGGCTGTTATCGGGCGGGGCTGTCGTCACGGCGCTTTCTCCTCGACTCGCCCCTCGGAGGTGTCAACGTGCCGCGACGGAAAAAACGGTTTGATCGGTCGTCGTCTGCGAACGTTCGCAGGGACGACGGTGAGAATCGTATTCACCGCTGGAATAAAACGCTACCATCGCCGATATTGACCGTATGGACCGCATGGCCACCCTATCCAGAGAAAACATCACGACCTTCGTGCGCAGCATCAGCGTCCGGCAGGTCCGCCTTGTCAGCGGCGTGGTGATGTTTGCCTATCTGGTCAGCCATTTCCTCAACCATGCGCTGGGCAACATCTCGCTGGAGGCGCTGGCGAGCGGGGTCTATTGGCACACCTTGTTCTGGCAGTTCCTCCCCGTCACGATCCTGTTCTACACCGCGTGCGTGGTGCATACCGCACTCGGCATCTGGGCGCTCTACGAACGCCGGCAATTCCGCTGGAAGGCGATCGAGCCGCTGCAGCTCGCACTCGGCCTCAGCGTGCCGATGCTGATCATCGCCCATATCATCGGCGTTCGGCTCGGCCAGACGCTGTTCGGACATGAAAAGCTCTATCCGCAGGTGCTGTTCCTGTACTGGATCTGGGCGCCCTACCGGATCCCGATGATGCTCGCGGTGATGGCCATCGCCTGGGTCCATGGCTGCATCGGGCTGTATTTCTGGCTGCGGATGCAGCGCGTTCTACAAGCGCGCCGCGCCGTTCCTGCTCGCCACGGCGGTGCTGATTCCGACGCTCGCCATGCTGGGTTTCTATCAGAGCGGACGCATGGTGATCGAAAACGACAGCATGGAATGGCGCGCGGAAACCCAGTCGGAGAGCCAGATCGGCACACGTGCCGAAGCGCAGACGCTCGATCGCATCACGGACTATTTCCTGTACGGCTATCTCGGCCTGATCGGCGTCGCACTGCTGGCCCGCGGCGCCCGCGCCATCAACGAGCGCCGCCGCGGCATGATCAATCTCTCCTACGGCAACGGCCGCACCGTGCGCGTTCCCAAGGGCCTCAGCGTGCTCGAGGCGAGCCTGCGCAACAACGTTCCCCACGCCAGCGTCTGCGGCGGCCGGGCGCGCTGCTCGACCTGCCGCATCCGCATCATCGGCGACCACAGCGACCTGCCCGAACCCTCGCAGCGCGAGGCGTTCGTGCTTGGCCGGGTCGGCACGCCGGATCCTTCCATCCGCCTTGCCTGCCAGTTGCGGCCGAACTGCGATCTCTCGTTCTTCCAGCTTTTCCTGCCGCACACGATGTCCGCCGACGGCCACGACTCGAATCCGACGCGCATCGGTCAGGAGCGCTATCTCGTCAGCCTGTTCGTGGACATGCGCGGCTCGACCCAAGCTGGCGGAAAAGCGCCTGCCGTTCGACACCGTGTTCATCGTCAACCGTTTCCTCGGCGCGGTGTCGCAGGCGGTGATCGAGAGCGGCGGCCGGCCGAACCAGTTCGTCGGCGACGGCATGCTGGCGCTGTTCGGGCTTGCGACCAGCCGGCAGCAGGCCTGCCGTCAGGCGTTGCGCGCGGCGGCGATGATCGCCGCCAATGTCGACGAGCTGAACAAATTTCTCGAGCATGATCTGCGCGAGCCGATCCGCTTCGGCATCGGCATCAATGGCGGCGAAGTCATCGTCGGCGACATCGGCTATCGCGACCACATGGTGTTCACCGCGCTCGGCGATCCCGTCAATGTCGCGGCGCGACTGCAGGACATGACCAAGAGCCTTGCATGCGAGGTCGTCGTCTCGGATGAAGTTCGCGCCACCGCAGGCCTTGCCGCCGACGCGCTGCCGCAGCAGGAAGTCGCGATCCGCGGACGCAACGAGCCGATGATCGTGCGCACCGTGGCCGATGCGCGAGACGCTGTCGGCGCTGGTTAACGACGAGCAAAGCGCCGCCGCCTGAAATCGCTTCGGCGATAGCGGTTCGAACGCCTGTGTGATGTTTTTCACATCTGAATAATCGTTCAGGAAATTGTCTACGAACCCGACTCTGTGACGCAGGCGACTGATTGGCGATGGGTAAGACTGAAACTGAAACCCGCGCCAAGGCAAAACGTCGAACGCGCATCATTTGGAGAACGACCATGTTTCGCAAATTGACTCTCGCTGCTGTTGCCGCCGCTTCCCTCAGCGCGATGGCGCTGGCTCCGACCGCCGCTTCGGCGGGCGTGGCTTCTGGCGCGGCATGGCATCATCATCACCACTGGGGTCATGGCCACGGCTTCGGCCTCGGCTTCGTCGGTGGTGGCGGCTATGACGGCTGCTACGTGACCCGCCTCGTGCTGACGCCGTTCGGCTTCCGCTGGCGCACGGTCAACGTCTGCTACTGATCCGGCCGCTGACGTTCCGTCGGAAGCCCCGGCCGCCCGCGCGGCCGGGGTTTTCCGTTCGTCGCTGCTGCAACGCAACGTGCGCTGCGCACCTCGCGAAAGCATCAATTGACTTGCGCTGCGCCGGTGCGACACTTGGCTTCCATGAGTCTGGTGATGACCGGCTCGACAAGAAGCTTCGGAGGAAGCCCGATGCTCGATCGACGGGAATTGATGAAGCGCGCCGGCTTGGCCGCGCTGGCGACGGGCTTGGGTTCGACGCGGGCGTTCGCGCTCGATACCGTGACGCTGCCGTTCGACAATGGCGAACGGCCGCTGGTCCGATATCCGCAGAAGCGCCCGATGATCGGCCTGACGCAGCCGGCCGCCGCAACTCGAGACGCCGTTCTCGGTCTTCAACGACGGCGCCGATCACGCCGAACAATGCGTTCTTCGTCCGCTATCATCTCGCCGACGTGCCGCTACAATATCGATCCCGACAAGTTCACGCTGGAGGTGAAAGGCAAGGTCGATCGGCCGCTGAAGCTGTCGCTGAAGGACATCAAGAAGCTGCAAGGCGGTCGAACTCGTCGCTGTCAATCAATGCTCCGGCAACAGCCGCGGCTTCTTCAATCCGCGCGTCGCCGGCGGCCAGCTCGGCAACGGCGCGATGGGCAATGCGCGCTGGCGCGGCGTGCCGCTGAAGACCGTGCTCGACATGGCCGGCGTGCAGGCGGGCGCCAAGCAGGTCACCTTCAACGGCATGGACGGGCCGGTCAGCGACAAGACGCCCGATTTCGTCAAAGCGCTCGACATCGATCACGCCCGCGACGGCGAAGTGATGCTGGCCTACGGCATGAACGGCGACGACCTGCCGGTTCTCAACGGCTTTCCGCTGCGCCTCGTGGTGCCCGGCTATTACGGCACCTATTGGGTCAAGCATCTCAACGAGATCACCGTGATCGACAATGTATTCGACGGCTTCTGGATGAAATCCGCCTACCGGATTCCGGACACGCCCAACAACAGCGTCGAGCCGGGCACCGCGCCGAAGGCGACCATCCCGATCAACCGCTTCACGGTGCGCTCCTTCATCACCAATGTCACCGATGGCGCCAAGCTGAAGCCGGGCACGACCATGCTGAAAGGCATCGCCTTCGACGGCGGCAAGGGCATCAAGGAAGTCGCGGTCTCCACCGACGGCGGCAAGACCTGGACGCCGGCAAAGCTCGGCAGCGATCTCGGCAAATATTCGTTCCGCGAATGGAAGCTGCCGGTGAAGCTTGCGGCGGGCGCCCATGAACTCAAGGTGCGCGCCACCAACAATGCCGGCGACGTGCAGCCGATGACGCCGTTCTGGAATCCGGCCGGCTATCTGCGCAACGTCGTCGAAACCGTTCGCGTCACGGCGGCATGAGGAGAATGATCATGCGACAATCGGCTCTCCTCGCCCTCACTGCGTCAGCCCGCTTCGGCCTCGTCTGCGGCTGCAGGCCGCGCCGGTCTCCTACAAGCTTCCGGACGAGACCGCGGCGTTCAAGCCCGGCGCCAATCTCGACGTGGTGCAGAATAATTGCACCGCCTGCCATTCCGCCGATTACATCAAGACCCAGCCGCGCGGCGAGAAATTCAAGAAGGATTTCTGGCAGGCCGAAGTCACCAAGATGATCAAGGTCTATGGCGCGCCGATCGACGATGCCGACGTCGGCAAGATCGTCGATTATCTCGCCGCGACCTATTGAAGTACCGCCGGTGGCGCACCGTATTGCGCGAGGGCCGCGATTCCCCGCGAGAAACCGGAACCATCGGCGATTTGCCGCGCAAATGCCGCAAAACCGGCAAAACGGCGAAATTCGGTGCGATATGACGTTTTTGGCCGAAATCGCGATGTCGTTTGAGCTACCAAGCCTGCCGCAACCGGCGTATCCTGACGCCTCGGACATGCCGGTTGTGCGGGGACCGGCGGTTCGTTATCATTTTTTGATCCCGCGGAGACGACGTGATGGCTAAAGGTACGGTGAAGTGGTTCAACCCGACCAAGGGTTATGGATTCATCCAGCCCTCGAACGGCGGCAAGGACGTTTTCGTTCATATTTCGGCAGTTGAGAAAGCTGGTCTTTCGACACTCAATGAAGGGCAGACCGTCGAATACGAAGAGATCGCCAACCGCGGCAAGACCTCGGCCGAGAACCTCAAGGTTTAGCGCGACAACGCGCGATCGGCAACGGCGCACTCTCGGACGTAATCCGGGAGCGGGGCTTGAAAAAACTTCCAAAAAACTGTGAGCGTTCGGCGGAGCGGGCACCGCTCCTGCACGCACGTGAATCAACGCGTGCGCTGAACAACCGGCCGCTCAATCTTCCGTAACCCATTTCTGCGACCGTCATCACGTCGGGCGGCTGCAGATAGCCGCGCGGCCACATATCGACGACCCACTCGACCTTGGTGGCGCGCTCGACCAGCACCGCGGTGTTGTGCGGCGTCTGCAACACCAGCGTATTGCCGCGATATTGCGGATCGCCGACCGCGTGATGCTTGAGCAGGCCCCATTGCTGCAGCACCAGCAACAGGCTGGTGGTGTTGCGCGTGGTGTCCCAGCAATCGTAATTGTGCTTGTCGTCGAAGTAGCGGAAATCCGCCTTCGCCACGCGCTTGTTGGTGCCGAGGATCGGCCCCATGCGGCGATCGAACCACATCACCGCCTTCTGCACCGCGGCCCGTTCGGCCGCGGCCGAGGCACGGCCCGCCGCCGATGATCTGTGTCAGCGCGCTGCGGTCGCCGGCGGTGAAATCGAGGATCTCGCGGCGCCGGCAGACGAAGCCGTAGCAGACGGTCATGGACTGGCGCGACGGCGGATAGATCGAGACCGAGCTGTAGAGGTAGGCGATCGCAGAGCTCATCTCGGCGGCCCTCGCCGGGGCGCCAAACGCCGCAGCGACGAGAACGCCAAGCACGGCCGCGAAGCTGTTCCGCGTGCGGCTTCCCCATATCGGCAGAGCGGCGTCTCGCATGATCCCTGCGGTTCCCAGACGGCGGCGTGCTGACGATTAGCGCGGCGCTCCCGCGCTGCCAACCAGCAAGCCTGCGATCTGTGGATCGCGCCGCGCGAAATTCCGCCCGCTGTGTTTTCCGTGCGCCAGTCGGTCCGCAGTCCCTGGGCGGACGATCGGGCCGCCCCTTGGGTAATCGGAGGGAATTGCGGCCTGTTCCGGCCATCCCGGCCCCGGTAGACTGGCCGCAGCCAGAGAATCCCATGCCGATTCCCGCCTCGCCCTTGCCGCCCTTCAGCGCGCCCTACGCGCCCGACGATCGTGCATTGGCCGCCCGCCTGCTCGCGGCCGCGCGGCTGGATGCGGCGCAGGAGGCGCGCATCGATCGCACGGCGACGCGGCTGATCGAGGCGATCAGGGCCAATGACGATCCGCTCGGCGGCGTCGAGGACATGCTGCGCGAGTTCGCGCTCTCGACCAAGGAGGGGCTGGCGCTGATGGTGCTGGCGGAAGCGCTGCTGCGGGTGCCGGACGCCCGCACCGCCGACCAGTTCATCGAGGACAAGCTCGCGCCAGGGCGACTTCATCCATCACGAGACGCGGTCCAGCGCCTTCCTGGTCAATGCCTCGGCGTGGGCGCTCGGGATGTCGGCCCGCGTGATCCAGCCCGGCGAGACGCCGCAGGGCACCATCGGACGGCTCACCAAGCGGCTGGGCGCGCCGGCCGTGCGGGCGGCGACGCGGCAGGCGATGCGGCTGATGGGCAATCATTTCGTGCTCGGCGAGACCATCGAGGCGGCGCTGTCGCGGGCGCAGCCGGATTCCTCGCGCCATCGACGCTATTCCTTCGACATGCTCGGCGAAGGCGCGCGCACGGCCGATGACGCCGCGCGCTATTTCAACTCCTATGCAAGCGCGATCGAGGCGATCGGCCGCACGGCCGGCGACCGTCCCCTGCCCGACCGGCCCGGCATCTCGGTCAAGCTCTCGGCATTGCATCCGCGCTTCGAGGCGGTGAGCCGCGCGCGGGTGATGAGCGAACTGGTCCCGCGCCTGATCGATCTCGCCCGGCAAGCCAAATCCCATGACCTCAATTTCACCGTCGATGCCGAGGAAGCGGACCGGCTGGAATTGTCGCTCGACGTGATAGCGGCGGCCGTCGGCGATTCATCGCTTGCGGGCTGGGACGGCTTTGGCCTCGCGATCCAGGCCTACCAGAAGCGCGCCTCCGACGCGATCGATTACGTCGATCGTCTCGCACGCAGCCTCGACCGCAAAATGATGGTGCGGCTGGTCAAGGGCGCCTATTGGGACACCGAGATCAAGCGCGCGCAGGAGCGCGGGCTCGACGGCTATCCCGTGTTCACCCGCAAGGCGATGACGGATCTGAACTACCTCGCCTGCGCGCAGCAATTGCTGGCGCTGCGGCCGCGGATCTTTCCGCAGTTCGCCACCCACAATGCGCTGACGGTCGCGTCCATCCTCGAACTGGCAACGGACCAAAGCGGATTCGAATTCCAGCGGCTGCACGGCATGGGCGAGGCGCTCTATGCAAAGCTCGGCGAAGACCATCCCGACATCGCCCATCGCACCTATGCGCCGGTCGGCAGCCACCGCGATCTGCTGGCCTATCTGGTGCGGCGATTGCTGGAGAACGGCGCCAATTCATCCTTTGTCGCGCTCGCCGCAGACGAAGCGGTGCCGGTATCGCAATTGCTGCGGCGTCCGGCCGACATCATCGGCAGCGCCGAAAACGCCGCGCATCCAAACATTCCGTTGCCGCGCGATCTCTACGGACCCAGCCGGAAGAATTCCCGCGGGATCGAATTCGGCGAGCGCGCGGCGCTGGAGCAACTCGTTTCGGCCATCGCCACTGAACCAACGCCTGCAGCGGGGAGCATCGCCGACGCAACCGAGAGCGAGGCCAATGCGGCGATCGTGGCTGCGCGCGGCGGCTTCAAGCGCTGGACCAGAACGCCCGCCGAGACGCGCGCGGCGGCGCTGGAGAAGGCCGCCGATCTGCTGGAGCAGCGCGCGGCGCATTTCATCGCGCTGCTGCAACGCGAGGGTGGCAAGACACTCGACGATTCGATCTCGGAAGTCCGCGAGGCCGTGGATTTCTGCCGCTACTATGCCGACGCAGGGCCGCGAATTGTTCGGCGAAGGCAAGCCGATGCCGGGACCGACCGGCGAGAGCAATGTGCTCCGCCTGCGCGGCCGTGGCGTCTTCGTCGCGATCTCGCCGTGGAATTTTCCGCTGGCGATCTTCCTGGGCCAGGTCACGGCGGCCTTGATGGCGGGCAACGCAGTCGTTGCGAAGCCGGCCGAGCAGACGCCGCTGATTGCGGCTGAAGCCGTCAGGCTGCTGCATGAAGCCGGCGTGCCGGCGTCGGCGCTGCATCTGGTGGCGGGCGACGGCCGGATCGGCGGCGTGCTGGTGGCGCATCCCGATATCGCCGGCGTCGTTTTCACCGGCTCGACCGAAGTCGCCCGCACGATCAACCGCGCGCTCGCCGCCAAGGATGGACCGATCGTGCCGCTGATCGCGGAGACCGGCGGCATCAATGCGATGATCGTCGATGCCACCGCGCTACCCGAACAGGTCGCCGACGACGTCGTGACCTCGGCGTTCCGCTCCGCCGGCCAGCGCTGCTCGGCGTTGCGACTGTTGTTCCTGCAGGACGACGTCGCCGACCGCATGATCGAGATGATCGCGGGCGCGGCGCGCGAACTCGTCATCGGCGATCCCAGCGATCCCGCCACCCATATCGGCCCGGTGATCGACGCCGAGGCCAGGCAGCGGCTGGACGCGCATATCGAACGCATGAAGAAGGAAGCCCGGGTGCATTTTGCGGGCAGCGCGCCACAACGGCAATTACGTCGCGCCGCATATCTTCGAATTGTCCGATGCCGGCCTTCTCGACGGAAGAAGTGTTCGGCCCGGTGCTGCATGTGGTGCGCTACCGTGCCGAGCGGTTCGATCAGGTGCTGCAATCGATCGAGCGCTCGGGCTACGGGCTGACGCTCGGCATCCATTCCCGGATCGACGATACGGTGGAGGACGCGATCGAGCGCCTCCAGGTCGGCAACATCTATGTCAACCGCAACATGATCGGCGCGGTCGTCGGCGTGCAGCCGTTCGGCGGCCATGGCCTATCGGGCACCGGGCCCAAGGCCGGCGGGCCGCATTATCTGGCGCGTTTTGCAACCGAACAGACGGTGACCGTCAATACGGCCGCAGCCGGCGGAAATGCAGCGCTGATGTCCGGCGGGGAGTAGTTGCATCGCCCCTGCCAAGATGGGCCAAATGGCGTTTGAACGGGATCGCCCATCAGCGATATCCCGACAAAAGCAACAAACGTCACGGAGCGGCGCCACGATGGATAAGGGTATTTTCGACGGCCTCAAGGTTCTGGACTGCGCGAGCTTCATCGCTGCGCCTGCCGCCGCGACGGTGCTGTCGGATTTCGGCGCCGACGTCATCAAGATCGAGCCGCCCGGCGCCGGCGATCCCTATCGCAACCTGCCGAACTTGCCGGGCTACCCGCATAGCGAGCATAATTTCGCGTGGATGCTGGAAGCCCGCAACAAGAAGAGCCTCGCGCTCGATCTCTCGAAACCCGAGGGCCAGGCGGTGCTGCACCGGCTGGCAGCCGCAGGCCGACGTCTTCATCACCAACTATCCGCCGCAGGTGCGCGCGCGGCTCGGCATCACCCATGACCATCTGGCGCCACACAACGAACGCCTGATCTACGCGTCGTTCACCGGCTATGGCGAAAAGGGCGAGGAAGCCAACAAGCCCGGCTTCGACTGCAACGCCTATTGGGCGCGCTCCGGCCTGATGGACCTGGTGCGGGCGGACGAGCACACCACGCCGGCGCGATCGATCGCCGGCATGGGCGACCACCCTTGCGCGATGGCGTTCTACGGCGCGATCGTCACCGCGCTCTACAAGCGCGAGCGCACCGGCAAGGGCTCGCATGTCAGCTCCAACCTGATGGCCAACGGCGTCTGGGCCGCTTCGGTGCTGGCGCAGGCAAAACTGGTCGGCGCAAAATTCGGCGAACGCCGTCCGCGCGAGCGCGCGCTGAACGCGGTCACCAATCACTACCAGTGCAAGGACGGACGCTGGCTGATCCTGTCGCTGCTCAACGAGGACCGGCAATGGCCGACGCTGGCGCGCTGCCTCGGCCGCGAGGACCTCGTCACCGATGCCGCGATTCGAGACCAAGAAGGAGCGCCATGCGCGCTCGCTCGAACTGATCAAGATCTTCGACGAAGTCTTTGCGACCAGGGACCTCGCCGAGTGGCGCAAGATCCTCGACGGCAACGGCCTGGTGTTCGGCGTGGTCGGCATCCTCGACGATATTCCGAACGACAAGCAGATGATCGACAACGAGGTGCTGGTGCCGTTCGAGAACGATACCATGCTGACGATCTCCAGCCCGATCTGGGTGGACGGCAGCAAGAAGGTGCAGCCGCGCAAGCCGCCCGGCATCGGCGAGCACAGCGACGAGATCCTGCGCAACGCCGGCTATGACGAAGCCGCGATCGGCAAGCTGCGCGCGTCCGGCGCGGTGGCGTGAGGCAGCAAGCCATGCCCAGCTATCGCCTGCATTACTTCCCGGAATCGGGAAACAGCTACAAGCTCGCGCTGATGCTCACGCTGTGCGGCCAGAGCTTCGAGCCGGTCTGGACCGATTTCGGCGGCGGCGTGACGCGGACGCCGGAATGGCGGCGCGACGTCAACGCGATGGGCGAAATTCCGGTGCTCGAGGTGGACGGCGAACGCCTCACCCAGACCGCGCCGATCCTGCTCAAGCTGGCAAAGCAATTCGGCCGGTTCGGCGGCGAGACCGAACAGGAGCAGTTCGAACTGCTGCGCTGGCTGTTCTGGGACAACCACAAGCTCACCGGCTACATGGCGACCTACCGCTATTCCCGTGCGTTCACGCCATCGCCGGACGAGCATGTGCTGAAACATTTCCGCAGGCGCCTCGACGATTTCCTCTCCATCCTCGAACAGCACATGCAGAAGAATGCCTTCGCGATCGGCGAGCGGCCGACGGTGGCCGACATATCGATGATGGCCTATCTGCATTATCCCGCCGACGAGACCGGCTATGATCTGGCGGCGAGCCATCCCGCGATCAACGCCTGGCTCGAGCCGCATGGCGCAATTGCCGGGCTGGAAATCGGCCTATGATCTGCTGCCCGGCAAGCGCCTGACGCATTACGCCAAGTGAACTCAGGGTGATCGCTCAGGCAATTTTCAGCGGTTGAGCCACGCCCAGACGATGCCGAGCACGATCACCCCGGCAACGACCGAGACCGCGATCGCCCAGACGCTGACCCGGACGTCGCCGATCACCTGCCGATCGGCTTCGTTCTCCGCGATCTTGCGATTGCGTTGCCTGTCCTGGTCGGGAGAGCTCATCGCCAATCTCCGCTCAGCTCGCTGCTGCCCTTCCTTAGCACAATTCGCGAAGACCTTTAGCGGCTTTTGACGAAGCACATGCCGATGCGCGAGATTTTTCCGGCGGCCTGACAGGCCAGCCCCTCGGCGCAGGTCCAGTCGCGGAAACTTGCATCATTGCCGGCGGCCGGTTTGCCCTGCACATAGCAATGCGCGCCCCAGCCGTCGTCATAATTCGGTGCCGGCGAGTTCGGTGCTGCCGCGCAATTGCGGGCGGCTGGAAAATCCGCGCGAATAATCCGGCGGCTTGCCGTCACGCAAGGCGGCGAGAATATCGCGGCGGCGGATCTGGTCGCCGAAGAAATGCGGCGACGCCGGCACGACGGTTGAATTGGACGGCTTTTCCGCCATCCAGTCGACGCCGGGGAAATGAAAGCCGCCGATGCCGCGCGTCTGGTGGCAGCCGGAACAGGTCACGTCGTTCAGCCGGCGTTCGAACCCGGCAGGCGAGCGGATGTTCTGCAGCTTCACGCCAGCTTCCGCAGCCTTCCTCAGCGCAGCCACGACGTCGGCCTCGCTGAACAGCGGCGCCCTCGCCCTGCACCAGCCCGAATTCCGGCTGCAGGTCCGATGGATCGAAGCCCGACCGGCGTTGGCGCAATCGCGCCGTTGGCGAGAAATTTTTCCGGGATCAGCACGGTGCCGCGATCGAACTCGGCGAGATTGACGGGATCGAGCAGCCACGCCCTGAACTCGCGCTTGAGGCCATCGTCGGCCAGAAGGCGCGCGCGGTCGATCTGGTTTTCCATCGGCGCTTCCGCGAAGACGCGTGCGTCTGCGCGATCGTAGCGAAACACCTTCAACAGATAATCGGTGCGGAAATCGCGCACCGCGGATTTCGGCGCATGCGCGATCTGGAGATTGGTCTCGATGCGGTCGATGTTCTCGTAGCCGATCAGATCGAGCGGGCCGTCCGCCTGCAGCTTTCGGCAAGTTCCGCCCGTCAGCGACAGCTCGCCGGCGGCGAGCCAGCGCCGCGCGATTTCGGCGCAGGTGATCGTCGCCGTCGCGATCGACGCTCGCGCCTTTCGCCTTCAGCACGAGATTCAGCGTCATCGGCAGCCGCGGCGAGCGGCAGCTGTCGTCGCCGGCCGCCTTGCTGATCCGCGTCAGGCGATAGATCAGGCGGATCTCGCCGCAGCTTGCCCCGGAGACATAGGCGCGGTCCATGCGGTTGACGATGCCGGCCAGCACGAACCGCGTCTCGGCCGAATAAAGCAGCGCGCGATCGAACAGCTGGAAATCAAAGCCCTCGCCGACGCCGATCGTCTCCTTCGGCAGGCTCGCTCTGTGCCGTGCGATATAGCGGTCGAACTCGCCATCGATCGCCTGCCGGACCGGCGCCATCGACGGCAAGGCGAACAACTGCGCTGTTGGCGAGCGGGATATCCGCCGACCGCTCCGGCAGCAGCATGCGGTCGAGGCGAAATCGTCCGCCATCGAGTTCGCGCAGCGTCGCGGGATCGGTGATGGCCGTGCCGCGCTCCAGCGCCGCATCTGCGCCGCGCGCGCCGGCAAGGCGCCGCACAGCAGAGCAAATACGATGGCGAGAAATCGCGGCGCGCGGCTCATGCCCCAACTAACACCGCGCAAAGAGGCCTATTCAAGGAAAAAGGCGCTTCACGTCGCCGTGAAGCGCCTTCGTGTTTGCATATGTCGTGCCGTCAGCGCGCGACGATCAGGCCCTTGCTGGTCACGACCACCCAGCGGCCGTCCTGCTTGCGAATGGCGTCGACGCGGCCGAGGCCCGGGAATGGGATCGCCGGCATAGACTTCGTACATGCCGCGGCGGCTTTCGATCAGCGCGCCGCCATTGGCGACGTCGCGCAGCACCCAGCCTTCGACCGTCGGCAGCCGGGCGACTTCGGGCTTGGGCGGCGCGGCGGCGCGGCGCGCGGCTGCGGCCGCGGCCGCGTGCGGCATCGAGCCGGTGACGTCCTTCGCGGCGAGCCGGCGCGGCGGCAGCCGCCGGCGCGGACGCCGCGGCGCGGCGCGGAGCTTGTCGACGGCTTCGCTGAGCTTGGCGAGTTTCGCGGCCGGCTCGGCCTGCGCCTTCTCGACCTTGTCGAGGCGGTCGCTGGTCTTGTTGAACTGGCTCGTCGCCGTCTTGGAGGTATGCTCGAGGCTGGCCTTCAGCGCGACGATATCGGCATCGATCCGCGCCACCGAGGCTTCGAGCGCGCTGTCCTTTGCCGACGCCTGGACCGGCATCTCCGGCCATCAGCTTGCCAATGCCCGCGGTCGCCAGCGCGCCGCCCAGCGCACCCGCCACCGTCGCCAGCGCCACCACGGCCGCCATCGCGCCGATCCGGCGCTTGCCGGACGATGCCTCGGCCGGCGTCGGCCTTGGCGTATCGGCCGCCGACGCGGTCGCCGGGCGACATGATCATCACCTTGCCGGGGAAGCGCGGCGCTTCCGGCTTCACGGCGTCGATCTTGGGAGCCTCAGCCTTTGGGAGCTTCGACCTTCGGCAGCTTCCAGCCTTGGCCGCGTCCACCTTGGCGTGCGTCCACCTTGGGTGCGTCCGGCTTTGGGCGAGGTCGCTTCCTGCTCGGGCGCGAGTTTCGGCGCCTCGACCTCAGCCGCGGCCGTTACCGGCTCGCCCGGCTGCAGACGTGTCGGAAGCGGCCGGCCCGGCGCCGAGGGTTCCGGTTTCACCGCTGGTGGGCTCGGGCTGCTGTTCGCTCACGTTGGATTCTCCAGAATTGGTTGACCATTTGGTAACTTTTATTGCTTGCGAAATCGTTACCGGCCGCGGCCTTACCGAAATTTTAGGAACTCGTCCGGCCCGGTTTTGGGCCGCCGCATGCCGGCCGGCCGCGGTCCCGATCCGCCATGCTGCCCTGCGGCATCCCTCGCCGGTTCCGTTTGCGCCGGTCTGTTTCCCGATTAACATGGACCGACCGACCAGCCAGAAGGCAGGAGGCGCGCCATGACCATCGAGAAATGCATCAACGAGTTTGATGTAGATGACGTCATTTTTGAGGAAGGCTCGACCGGGCGGGAACTGTTCGTCGTGCTCGACGGCAAGGTCGAGATCGCCAAGATGAACGGCGCCAGCAAGACCGTGATCGTCACGCTCGGCAAGGGCGAGTTCTTCGGCGAGATGGCGGTCATCGACGGCTCGTCCCGTTCGGCGACGGCGATCGCCGCCGCGCCCAACACCCGCGTGATGCGGATCAACCACGCCCGCTTCGTCTATCTGGTCAGCCAGCAGCCGGCCTTTGCGCTGATGATCATGGATGCGCTCAGCAAGCGCTTGCGGGCCTCCAACGCGGTCGCCTTCAGGGCCGCGGCCACTTCATGAGCGAGCGCAAGCCGAGCCCGTTCAAGACCCTGTTCGACAGCGACGTCTGCACGCTGATCGAGGCGGCCGAGGACGTCTATCAGATCCGCTTCAAGAACCGCGCGGCCAACGCCTATCTGGTGCGCGGCAGCTCGCGCACCATCATGATCGATGTCGGGCTGTCCTCGAACTATCCGCATCTGCTGACATGCCTCGACCATATCGGCGTGACAGCCCGACGAGATCGACATGGTGGTGCTGAGCCACGAGCATCTCGACCATATCGGCGCGGCCTATCATTTCCACGGCCGCGCCTTCATCGCCGCGCATCGGCTGGCCGCCAACAAGATCATGCTGCGCGACGATTTCTCGATGCTGCGCAAGATGTTCAACGAGCCGAACGTGCCGATCAATGTCGATCTCTGGCTGGAAGAAGGCAATCTGATCGACCTCGGCAATTTCCGCCTCAACGTGATGTACACGCCGGGCCACACCTCGGCCTGCATCACGCTGTTCGAGCCGGACAAGGGACTGTTGTTCGCTGCCGACACGCTGATGCCGGGCGGCGTGATGGGCGGCGTGTTCGGCTCCGGCAGCATCGCCGATTACATCCAGTCGCTGGAGCGGCTGAAGGGCCTGAACTCGAAGATCCTGCTGTCGGGCCATGGGCGGCTATCCGACACGCCGCAGGACGACGTGCGGATCGCGATCCAGCGCTCGCACGGATTGCTGTCGGACACCGCGCAATTGTTCGACGCGCTCGATGCGCGATCGAACTTCGAGCCGATCATGCAGTCGGTGCGCGACCTCAACAAGCTCGACGACAGCTAGGCCCACCGGTCCGCAGCATATTCCGCAGCATCGAATGTCGTGATCCGCCCATTTGACAAATGGCACGGCGGCCTGTTCAACGGTTCCCAACAATACTGCTTAAAAACGGTGGGAGAGACAGCACCATGAAGTTCTACGACTCGGTCGGACCGAACCCGCGCATCGTCCGCATGTTCATGGCGGAGAAGGGCATCGAGATTCCGAAGCAGACCGTCGATCTGCGCAAGGGCGAAAATCGCGAGGCCGAACATCTGAAGCGCAATCCGCACGGCCAGATGCCGACGCTCGAACTCGACGACGGCGGCTATCTCTCCGAGATCACCGCGATCTGCGAATATCTCGAAGAGAAGCACCCGACGCCCGCCGATGATCGGGGCGACGCCGGAAGAGCGCGCCGAATGCCGGATGTGGACCCGCCGCGTCGATCTCAACATCTGCGAGCATATGGGCAACGGCTTTCGTTTCGGCGAAGGCCTGAAGTTCTTCGAGAAACGGATCGCCTGCGCACCCGAAGCTTCGCCCGGCCTGAAGATGGTCGCCGCCAACCGCCTGCAATGGCTCAACGGCCAGATGGCCGACGGCCGCCAATATATCTGCGGCAAGCGTTTCACGCTGGCCGACATCCTGCTCTACGGCTGGCTCGATTTCGCCGGCAGGTCGGCCAGCCGCTGGATGCGGCCAACGCGCAACATCGTGGCCTGGATGGCGCGGGTGGCCGAGCGGCCTTCGGCGAAGGCGTAATGAAACTCTCTCACCGTCATTGCGCGCGCAGCGCAGCAATCCAGTGGCGCGGCATAGCCGAGACGTGGATTGCTTCGCTGCGCTCGCGATGACGTGGATAGGGCGGTGACCTACATCACCACCGGCGCATCCGGCAATTCATTCGGCCCTGCACCGCTGCGCGGAAAATGCGCGGCCAGTTCGCGCGATACGGCCTCGATGCCCTTGATCACGCCGCGCTCGAAATCTCCTGACCGGAAATCCGCTTCCATCTCGCTGGCAGATTTTTTCCCAGCCGGCGTGGCCGACCTTGCCGTCTATGCCGCGGTCGGCAACGATCTCGAAGTCGTGGTCGGCCAGCAGCAGGTAGATCAGGACGCCGTTGTTGTGGACGGTGTCCCAGATCCGCAATTGCGAAAAGATATCCAGCGCCCGCTCCCGCGCCGGCTGATTGCGAAACAGCGGCGCGCCGTCGAGCGCGCCCTCGACCACGAAACGCACCTGCCCGGAATGCGTGGCCTCGCCCGCCTTGATCGCCTGCTCGATTCTCGCCAGCACCGGCGGCGGAAAGATGCGCCGCAGCCGCCAGCGGTGTTCGACGAGATGCCTGCCGATGCGCTTGATGCCCATGCTACCAGCTCCCCGATGCGCCGCCGCCGCCGAAGCTGCCGCCGCCGCCACTGAAGCCGCCGCCGCTGCTCGAGCTGCCGCCGCTGGACCATGAGCCGCCGGAGCCGCCGGACCACCCGCCAGTGCTGCCCCGACGGCCCCCCGGCCCTGCTGACGTGAAACCGTCGCTGATCAACACAAAGAGCGACGCGATCACACCGACGATCACCGCCGCCATGACCGAGCCGACCATGAACCAGGCAATCAGGGCCGTCAGCGCGCCGGCGGCCGCCGAGCCCAGCAGACGTCCCATCAGGCTCCGCAACAGTCCACCGAACAAGATCGCCGGAATGATGAGAAACGGATTGAACAGATCCGATGGATCGAACGAGTCGCGAATCCTGCCAGTGCGGCGGCTCGGGCTCCGGCAGCTTCTCGCCATTGGCGATCCGCACCATCTTGTCGACCCCGGCAGCAACGCCGCCGCCGAAATCGCCGGCCTTGAATTTCGGTGTGATGTCCTCGTCGATGATGCGCTTGGTCGTGACGTCGGTGAGCGCGCCTTCGAGGCCGTAACCGACCTCGATGCGCAGGCGGCGGTCGTTCTTGGCGATGACGAGCAGCGCGCCGTCGTCGATCTTCTTGCGGCCGATCTTCCAGGCCTCCGCGACGCGAAGCGAATACTGCTCGATGGCCTCGCCGTCGGTCGTCGGCACGATCAGCACCGCGACCTGGCTGCCCTTTCGGGTCTCCAGGTCCTTCAGCGTCTGCGTCAGCGAGGCGATGTCGCCAGCCGAGAGCGTGCCGGTCTGATCGACGACGCTTCCCGTCAGCGGCGGCACCGCGACGAGCGCCAGGGCCGAACAGGCCCAGCACAGCAGCAGCGCAAGAAGGGAGGCTCTTGCAGCGTTCATCGCAGGTCGTCGTCTGTTCACCCCGTTACTTCGCGGGCGCCGGCGTCGGGTTGAAGTCCACCTTCGGCGCCGTGGAGATTTCCTTCTCGTTCTCGACCGTGAAGTTCGGCTTCGCCTTGTAGCCGAAGGCCATCGCCGTCAGATTGTTCG
>CAVRSO010000081.1:0-48677 GCA_963723845.1 uncultured Acidobacteriota bacterium | reverse complement strand
ATACAGCCCAAGGACGACAGCAGAACCGTCGTGTAGAAATGGTCGTATCGGGGGACGTAATCGGCACGACGATCGGGGCCGTATCTCAAAGCCTCCCCATGACAGCACGTCCATAAAGGCGTCACATTACAATTGGCAGGCCCCGGGATTTTCGGGGCCTGTGCACCCTTTGGTGTCCGCTTGTTGGACCAGACCGGTGCCGTCAGGATTGACATGAGTGGGAAGAACTTTCGAGTCGTACAGGCAGGCGAACGGACCAACGTCGAGGGAAAACCGGTAAGGAACAAAGTACTGTTGGCAACGCCCGATAATGAATACGAGTTGATGCGCCCTGAGTTGATGCATATCGATCTGCCGCATCATCTCAGCCTTCATGAGCCGACGCAAAATATCGAGTTCGTCTACTTCCCGAACCGAGGAATGGTCTCTCAAGTTGTCGTAACCAAAGATGGTCGAACCGTCGAAGTGGGTGTGGTGGGCAAGGAGGGCTACCTTGGGGCGGGACTGGCAGCCGGCTTGAGCAGAAGTTCCGTGCGCGAAATAATCCAAATCGCCGGCGATGGCTTCCGAATCATGGCGAATGCGCTCGAACGAATTCTGCGGTCGGCCCCGCAGTTACAGATGATCTTGAGCAGGCATACGGGGCTTCAAGGAATGCAAGTCGCACAGACCGCGGCGTGCAATCGGCTGCACGATATACAGCAGCGTCTCTCGAGGTGGCTGCTGATGACACAGGACAGAGTGGATTCCGGAGTGCTTCCGATCACCCACGATTTCATTGCGACCATGATGGGTACTGACCGATCCACTGTTAGCTTGGCAGCGTCAGTTCTGCAAAAAAAGGGGATTATAGAATACGTGCGACGTGCGGTAAAGATTGTGAATCGGAGGAAACTCGAAAAATCCGCTTGTGAGTGCTACGACGTGATTCAGCAGTTCGAGGATGACCTCGGATTGAGATAGCAATTCCTGCCAGTGTGGGATACCCACAGACAGCAGCCTCCTTCTATGGTTAATGTTCGGCCTCAAATCTAGAGGTATGCCATAGAGGCGATGCGTCGCAGACTGGTATGGGTCGAAAAACGGAATTTCAGGGCTGGGCTTGCACCGAATGCGCATGGGCGTTCAACCCTTTAGGCCCGCTCGTTGGCAAATCAATTGACGAGATGAAGATACACTACGAAGAGCAGCGCGACAACGAGTACACATCGCATGTCTGTGCCGAGCACCCGAGAGCCACAAAAGATTCCCGTTAGCCAAATCATCCGCGGGTTCCAATGTTGTGTGATCCTCGTGTTCGTCCAAAGCGACTACTCTTCAGAACGGAATCTTGAAGGCGCGTGCAAGGATCGGCGGACAGTCGGCACACAAATGAGCAGACGGCACAGAAGAAATACGCGGTAGAAATTCTTCGGGTTTTTCGGCTCGCTGTAAGTGCCTCGCGGGCAGCGGTTCCTACTCAAAGAAGAGCCAGACATCCTTTTGCTGGTCTGGCCACCCAGGAGTTGGCACAGATCTCCAGGAACTTAGTCTCTCCGAGACCTCAGGCTCGTTGAAGAGAGTCCGCCGAGGAATCTCTGATACTTGAGATTTTGCCGCAGCCTTGAAAGGCGCTGCACCCAAAAACCTGGAATGCCGACGACAGTGGGTGTACGTTTACCGTTCTGCCGGTAATCGGGATGGGACAGCCTCCGACGAGGTTAATTCATGGACCGAGATCTCGAAGACGTCAAGTCTTTCCCGCCTCTGGGTCCGCTATCAAAGTTCTGATGGTCTGGCCGCGCTTTCCTGCCTCGTTTTGGAGCCTTGCGGAGGTGGTGGAAATCGTCCCAGAGCGTTCCCTTGTGCCTCCGCTCGGGCTCATCACCGTGGCCACGCTTTGTCCCGAGCAATGGAAAATCCGCCTCGTCGACCTTGCATTTGAAGAGTTGAGCGATGAGGACATCCTTTGGGCCGATCTTGTGATGGTCAGTGCGATGGCAGTTCAGCGCGAAGGCGTGCGCCAAACGCTCAAACGCGCTTCCAAACTGAATCGGCGAACCATGATCGGAGGTCCTTATGCCAGCAGCGAACCGGAGGCGCTACTGCCGCTGGCTGACCATGTAGTCGTGGGTGAGCCGGATGAAATCTTCCGGAGATCGCCGCAGATCTCGAGCAAGGCTCAGCCCGCAAGTTGTACCGTATTACGGAAAAGCCCGATGTAGGTCGCACCCCTGTACCGCGTTTTCGACCTTTTGGCGCTGAACGGATTCACCCTCATGTCGGTGCAATTTTCGCGAGGCTGCCCCGTTTACGTGTGAGTTCTGCGACATCATCGCAATCTACGGTACGTCGCCCAAGGACGAAATAGCCAGCGCAATTGATCGAAGAACTCGACGCGCTTCTGCAGCTCGGCTGGCGGCAAGATGTATTCGTTGTCGACGATAATTTTATTGGAAATCACAGGGCGGCCTTGGAACTCGTGCAGGAGTTGGAACGGTGGCAGCGCAGCAACCGGTATCCGTTCGGGTTCTTCACCGAAGACTTCCCATCGATCTTGCCTCGCGGCCGGCGCTACGCTGGAGGCGATGGTTAAAGCGAATTCTGTCGTGTATTCATCGGGATCGAATCACCCTCCGAGTCGCTGAAGGAAACGAAAAAGTTTCAGAATCTCCGCCGGAACCTATTGAACAGGTCATTACGCTCGATTCGAGCGGCATCGGTCTTTGGGTCATCGGTCGCTTCATCGTCGGCTTTGATAGCGATCCGCCGGATATTTTTGACCGGCGGATTGAGTTTTGTAGACGTGCCGCCATCCCTGGGCGATGACGGGTGTCCTGCAGGCACCACCCGCCGCCCCGCTGTATGAACGCATGAAAAGAGAGGGACGGCTCCTTCAGAACGACCCCGGAACCGAGCAACTTTAACCCTAGAATTTCCGGACAGTTCTTCCCACTCCCCGGAGCTCCTGACGGGTACGAGACCGATGCTGCTTACACTTTACGACCCCACACCGCTTCTACGAACGTGTGCTGAGATCTCCCTGGAACGCTGGGATCTCCGACCTGAACAGAGGAGCGCCAGCGCTTTCTTTGCGGTATTTATCGAGAGTGCTACTTAAATCTGTTTGGAAGCGAGGCTTGCTCTCGGGCTATCGTCGAGCGTATTGGCGTTATGTGGGACGGCTCATGCTGGCTGGGGACTGCATCCGCAGAAAAGACGACTTGGGCTCGAGCTTGCTCTCTCCGGTCATCACTTCATCCGCTATGCGCGGCAGGTTGCCCAGTCCCTGGAAAGTGAAAGCCGCCGGGCAATTCCCGATCACGCGTATGGTTCCGGTGCTTATTTAAGCGACGAGGTGTGGGCTCTCCCTCGAAATCATGAACGTCGCTGACTGAGTCGATGCCTTCTTCTTCACAGACTCTGCATCTCAACAGAAAGCTGTAGGTTGGATTCGTCTCTTTGCAATTACTCTCGCCCCATGGACCGGCCAGCTTTGCAGCACGGAATCGGCTCCATACATCGAAAACGGTGACAGCAGTAAATATGGTGGGTGGCTTCGTGAATCACTTTGATTTGCCAGTAAGGAGGATTCCGAGTAGCCTGAGAATCGTTACAGGAGGTCTCCTGTTAGCGAGTCGCAAGGTAATGCCACTTGCCGTCAATTGACTTTATTGATGAACTTGGCCCACATTGATATGGAGGAGGAAGTAACGCCCTTCTGGAATACGGTGATGATGGGCTTGACCGCACGCGATATTTCGAGCAGCACCTGTGAGTCGGCGTCAGTCAGCCGCATGGGCTCCCTCTGCAGGAATCGAGAAAATCGATTTCATGATCCGCCCTGATACTTGAGTTCCGTCGCCAGTGTCGGCACTAACCGTCCGGCGGCCCCTCTGACTTTGCGAAGCCCCGTGTTTCTCCTGCACGCGCCGTTCAAGCTCGATCATGTCGTTGCGTTCGAGCAGGCAGGATGCCCCTCTGACGACGTCGAGCTTCCGCCCGGAGGAAGCTGCCGCATAGGGGGACACCATTGATCCCCGGCGATTGTCCCATCCCCCTGAAACCGTTGGTCTCGGCCACGGAAGCTCCCGGGGTGACTAGCCCATTTGATAGCTCACGTCATGCCAAACCATGGTGGATCGTCCGAGTATTCGAACGTGGCTGTCGCTTCCGAAGCGTCAGGCAGCCACATGGGGCCAACGTCATAGACTGGAACCGGTGAGTCTGCACATCCCTCAACCACCAGAGCGACTCTTGCAGGTTCGCCATCGACTCGACGCGGCAGGTAGGTATTGGCGTCCACCCGAATCGTTCCCCAGCGAGTCCTTGAACTTCGCCTTGGAAGTATGGCTCGAGCACATAGCAGGGCTGACCCTCGGTAATCCTCGCCGACCAGCGGGAATCATAGTTTTTGCTCGTGATGTCGGTCGAGCCAGTCCTTGCGAGAACGCTACCTCCCCGTCGAGCATTTTGCGAGCAACTCTTTCTCCCAATTCGGATCCCTTGGCATTTTCGATGATGTATTCTTGGAGTCCGGAGGCACAACGGTTATCTCGGCAATCACGTGGGATTTGGACTCAAGAGAACTCTCCTGGCCGAATAGTTTGTAGTCACGCGTGACGATATATGGGGTGTACGTTATCGCGGTTTTCGGCCTGAGCATGCGCCATCCGAGCGACGACATTGCGACTGTCGAAACCACGCACTGTGTGTCTGAGCCGAAGTGCATATCGCAGCTGCGAAGTAGATAAACATCAAGCGCGCGCGATTGGCCCCTGCAAATCACGTTGAAAGACGCCGCCTTGGATTCCATGCCTGTGAGGCCGGGGAAAGTCAGATTCTGTTCTCTTGCGCACACGTCTCTACTTCAGGCGCTTCGGCTTGTTCCCGTCTTCATAAACTATCGGCGTCCGGAAGTAGCATGGCCGGTGGAAGGAAGTTCCATCGGCGCTCGGCTCGCGATCCCGTCTGGTCGACTATGGAATGGCGCTGACAATTGGCGCGAGGCGCCTCCATATCTGCGTGGGACGTCCGATCTGTCGCGTCTCGCCCAAAGTGAAGCTCAGGCTAACGCCGTAAGAAATCGAGCCGAACGCGGCCCGCCGGGATAACGTTGGCGCGCAGAACGAAGTCCCGCAAGCCGCCCGCGGCTGAAGGCCCAAGCTGCACATTTTGCATGTGAAGCATGCTGGTAAAAGCTCCATCAAATTGCAGACGTCCACTCCAAGAATGAACAAGCGGAAGGCTCGACTCCGTGAGAAACAAAGTCTTAACCTGGCGCGTAGTCGACAAGCTCTCCGGACTTCTCCAGGTCCTGGTCACTAGCTCGTAAACCTGCTCGAATTGGTGCGAATTGAAAGGCGAAACCGGATCTTCCGGAATTTATGCTGGGCGGCAGGAAGATGCCGCGAGCAGCGTTGTCGGTTCCGTTCGAGCTATAGGGCGCAGTCTCGGCAAGCCGGTGTTCCACCAAGCAGATGTTCTGGAGCGAAGGTTTCCGCTGACATTGACAGATGACTCGCCGGAGGGATACTAACGAAGTGAGTTGTTTTTGCATTCCCTGCCCTTGATAGCGCGGTGAGAGCGGAAGGGGTGGGGCGCTTCTTTGCGAAGTTGTCA
The DNA here is from genome assembly GCA_963723845.1 of uncultured Acidobacteriota bacterium. GTDB lineage: Bacteria > Acidobacteriota > Terriglobia > Acidiferrales > UBA7541 > Palsa-295. The sequence goes on along the minus strand of CAVRSO010000081.1, from coordinate 43,076 downwards.
GTTGCTGAATCTGATGGCGACGGTCTGTCCTAATTCGCACACGTTGGATTCGTTCCTTTCTGCGAACACTGTTCCCATCTGGCCGCCCTGCGTTTCATTGGGGTTGCGTTCATGTCGGAAGTGTCCAAAAGTGGACAGATTCCGTTTTCTTACCGGCTTATCGTGAACAGGAAGTGGATACCTCTTAGCCGCGCACGCGGATATTCCATAGGCGGTATGGTTGATCCATCTTGGGGTCAACACCTAGTGCCGAACGATTTGCAGCTTCATCTGGCCACCTTCCCAACGGAGGACACGGCTTCTCACAGACGCCGCTCTATCCGCATCCTTTTCGTCCACGGCGATACAGAGGTAGTAGACAATTGCCTGCGAGAGCTGAAGAAAGCGCTGTTCATTGTCACCGCCGATGTGGTTTTGAACTTAACAGGGTGCATGCAACAGCTGCGCTCCCAATCCTATGATGTGGTGCTGGCCGAGTACCCGAGCCGGAACTGGGAAGGCTCCCAGGCTTTGCAACTCCTACATCAGACCGTGCGGGATACGCCGGTTCTCTTTGTGACCACCATCCGGGGAGGTAAATCCCTGGCGGAGTTAGCGGGCCATGACGCTTTCGATTACGTGGAACAGGAGCACATGGCTCACTTGCCGATGGCGGTTCGCCGAGCCGTAAACGAAAAGAACCTGCGCGCTGAGCTGGAACAGGCAGAAAAGGCCTTGCGGCACTCGCAATCGCGGTATCGCGCGCTGGCCGAGAATCCCGCTTACGGAATATGCCGGTGCGACGCGGAGGGGAAGTTTCTCGAGGTCAACCAGGCTCTCTTGACCATGCTTGGTTACTCCACGAAAGAGGAGCTTTTGGCGGCGGACGGTGCGTCCGAGATCGTCCTCGATCTTAAACAGGGGAAGCCATTGCCCGGAAGCTCGCCCGAATCGGTCCGAATCGAGCCGGTGGAAATAGAGTGGAAGCGAAAGAATGGAACGATTCTGAAGGCCAGGCTCAGCGGCCGCGGTGTCTTTAGCGACATTGGAGATTTTTCTGGCTACGAAATCATCGTTGTCGACATTACAGAACAGCGCGGTCTTGAGGATCATCTGCGTCGTCAGGTATTGAGCGATTCGCTGACCGGTTTGGCCAATCATGGCCGGCTTTTCGAGGTGTTGCATGCGGAAATCAGCCGATCCAAGCGCACGGAACGGGAATTCTCGCTTCTGCTGCTCGATCTTGACGGGTTGAAAGAGATCAACGATCGATTTGGTCATCTGACGGGGGACCGGGTGCTCTGCAGGTTGGCGCAGATCCTAGCTGACTGCAGCCGGTCGGTAGATACTGCAGCGCGGCAAGGCGGAGACGAGTTTGCCCTGGTCCTGCCGGAGACGAGCTCAACTTCGGCCACATTGGTGGCAGGACGAATTTGCGATCTCCTCGCGAAGGATACCGAAGAGCCAGCGCTTTCCGTCAGCGTAGGAGTTGCCAGTTATCCGAAGGATGCTGAGAACATTGGAGCCCTTTTATACGCAGCGGATGCGGCCCTCTATACGATGAAACACACACGGTCAAGAGCCGCTCGGGCCGGACCAAGCTGAATCCACAAGGTATACGACTTGAAAAGGAGAGGGTTCAATGGGCGAACATCGCTTTCGTCGGCGCGGTCGGCCTCAAGAACGCCAGCCGCATCCAAATTCCGGCGAACGGATCCAGTTTCTGGCGGGGGCGGAAGAGCACATCCTTCGATCGATTTCCGGCTGCGCGCCCCTCCCGGAAGTCCTGAATGAAATCTGCCGGGCTCTCGATTGTCAGATTGGCAACTTGGTTTCGCTCATTTCCGTGCGAAATGACGATGCAACCTATCTCGCCGCGATTGCGCTCAATGCATCGCTTTTTGGTATGCATCCTTTCTATTCTGCGGGCGTTGTTGGCGAGAATGACGAACTGCTTGGGTCGCTGGAAATGTACTGTTGCGTTCCGCGCCAGCCGTCATCCTGGGAATTTCAATTGATTGAACGAGCAACGTATCTGGCCGCAATCGCGATCACACATCACAAGGAAGCAGGTCCTCACGGCAATGGTGCCGTATATGGGAAGCGGCTCATGCGAGGGCGTGTTTTCAACCAGCTTCCGAACTAACCTCTACCTCGGTAGGAAAGTCAATAACGTGGGTTTCGGCCGCGCCTGAGGCTTGACTCAGTCGTGCAGGACAACGCTCAGGAGAGAAGTGTTAATCTGAAGACCGCCGTTGTACTTGATGAAACCGAGCTTCCTGAACTTGTTCATGAAAAAATTGACTCGCGGGCGCGTTGTGCCGATCATCTCCGCCAGCGTTTCGTGCGATATTTTATGGAGTAGTCCGTGGGGTCTGTCTTCTTCACCGTAACGGGCGAGCAAGAGAAGAGTGCGGGCAAGCCGTTTCTCGCTCGAGTTAAATAACTGGTCGACTAAGTCCTCCTCGATTCGAATATTTCGCGCCAGCATGAAAGTGATGAACCGGTCGGAGAGGGCATGCTGCTCGTGAAGCACCTTGAACATTTCATTCTTCTCAATAACAAGGACTGTGCTAGGCGTAATGGCGGTAGCCGTCCCCATGCGAATAGGCTGACCTGCCAGACAGCCTTCGCCAAGAAAGTCTCCCGGTCCGAGAATGGCGATGACCGCCTCTTTGCCAGCTCCATTGACGACGGAAAGCTTCACACCGCCTTCTTGCAGGTACATGACGCTCTCAGCCGCATCACCTTGAGAGTAGACGAGCTCCCTTTTCTCAAACTTTTTGACATCTCTCGCTGCCCCGGCCGAGTCGAGAAACACTTGGGCATCGAAAGCAAGGCTTCTTGGATTCCCTTTGGGCAGGGGGCGACGGACCCTAACGGAAACACGTCGGGCTGCCGACATGACGTGCAGATTAGCACGCGTCCCGCGGGCTGTTCAATATTGCCAAGCGGTTACAGATGCGCAAGCGTTTGAATGACGCCCACAGAACCGGGGGAGCGCTAACAGTTAGTTGCTTCGATTATTCGTGGAGGACCACACTCAGGAGGGAACTGTTGACTTGAAGGCCGCCGTTGTATTTGATGAAGCCCAACTTCTTGAACTTATTCATGAATAGATTAACCCTGGAGCGCGTCGTACCGATCGTGTCCGCCAGCGTCTCCTGCGAGACCTTGGTAAGAACCTTTTGAGGCTGGTCATCCTTACCGTATCGAGCCAGCAGTAGAAGGGCTCGGGCCAGGCGTTTTTCAGTAGAATTAAAGAGTTGATCGACCAAATCCGCCTCGATTCGGATGTTCCTGGTGAGCATATAAGAAATAAAGCGATCGGAGAATTCGTGCTCCGCATGGAGGATTCGCGTCATTTCATTCTTTTCAATCACAAGCACCGTGGTCAGCGTAATCGCGGTGGCCATCCCAATTCGAATTGGCTGTCCTGCGAGGCAACCTTCTCCAAAAAAGTCGCCAGGGCCCAGCATCGCCACGACAGCTTCTTTGCCAACCTCATTGATCACCGATAGTTTCACCCCACCTTCTTGAATGTACATGACGGTCTTAGCGGGAACCCCTTGTGCGAAGATGGTTGCCTTTCTGGGAAACTCAACAATCTTTCTAGCCACACCCGCCGATTCGAGGAAAGCCTGGGCGTCAAATGCCGCCTTCCCATTACTTTTCCCACCATCACGAACCACTGGCGATTCTCGGAGCGATCTTAGTTGTTGGCATCGTAGCACTCGCTTACGAAGATGCGACAAAATTGAAGCGGCGAAACCTCACGAAACAAAGAGCTAGTTACCGGGAAAAGTCCGGCCACCCTCAAAGCCTATCTCCTATTCCTGATGCGTGAACGGCCAGGCCGGCAGGATGCGGCTCGATGAACCTCGCCATGTGGGAATCGTAGATCAAGTAGTTCGCGGATTCAACATCGGCGAGGTCATTCGGGCGTTTCCTCGCTTGTTCCAGCCCAACCACGGCGTCGACCCACAGAGGCGCGAAATCAGGGAGTATCCTAAAAATATCGTAGGTACGGTTCATATCAAAGCCTCCTTTTGACGAACCCCTGAAGCGGAAACTGTTCCTTGGAAGGTACCATCCGCCTTGGAAGCGATCTGTCCTAAAAGGAACACTTCTCGAACTTCTGGATGAAATCAGTGCCTGATCCTGAGCATCGGTTCTGGGCAGGGAAAGTGCCGTTGAGGATCTTTCCGATCTACTGACTCAAGCACGACTAGGCAGTGAAAATAGCAAGTGTCCGCAAGATGACAGATATCGAAGACCACCTCTCATAGAATGCGTCACGCGGGGAAGTATGAGAGCAAAACGAAAACGATAGTCTGAGGTTCAGTGAATACGTCCCTCTAGACTTCCCCAGAAGTACAAGCCTCTCGGACTAGCGTACCAGAAATAGGTGGAAAACCTTGGGTAGGCGGGAGTGTCCGCCGCAAAGAGAAGGAGACAGCGAAATGCCGTTACTTCAAGTGTTGGGAGTTCTGATAGTGGTAGGGATCCTGCTTTGGCTGGTTAACGGTTTCATACCGATGCAGGGGACGATCAAGTCCATCTTGAACGCCGTCGTAGTCATCGCGACAGTTTTGTGGCTCTTGAACGTCTTCGGGATAATTCACTCTCTATCCAGAATCCGCGTCGGGACGTAAGTGGAGGTAGGAAGGGCAGAGAAACGAAAAGCACTACCGCGCCAGACGCAACGAGTGCCTGGCGCAGAGATTCGCAGGGACGGAGGCAACACCTATGAGACGCATTACAATTATCGGCCCAACAGTTTTACTTCTACTTCTCGCCGTTACGGCTCCAGCTTATGCACGGCAAGATCAGCAGGAGCACAAGGGAAAACAGGATCAGCAGGCTAAGCCTGAAAAGCAGCAACAGGACAAGTCCGCAAGGCCGGAACAACAGCAGCATGCCCAACAGCAGAACCAGAACAAACAGCAGCAAGAGCAGCACGTTCAGCAGCAGAACCAGAACAGACAGCAGCAACAGCAGCACGTCCAACAGCAGAATCAGAACAAACAGCAGCAACAACAGCGCGTTCAGCAACAGGATCAGAACAGGCAGCAACAGCAGCGCGTTCAGCAACAGGATCAGAACAGGCAGCAACAGCAGCGCGTTCAGCAGCAGGATCAGAACAGGCAGCAACAGCAGCGCGTTCAGCAGCAGGATCAGAACAGGCAGCAACAGCAGCGCGTTCAGCAACAGGATCAGAACAGGCAGCAACAGCAGCGCGTTCAGCAGCAACATCAGCAACGCCAACAGCGTCAACAGCAGGACAATAGGTCTGCACAACAACGGAGGAGCCCTACTGAGGTACGCCAGCAACAGGTGGCTTGGCAGGGTGATCGTGCACATAGCTGGCAGTCTGAGCACCGCACATGGCAGCAACGCGGCGGTTACAACGGCTACCGCATCCCGGATGACCGTTTCCGTGGCTCCTACGGCCAGGATCATGAGTTCCGCATCGACACCCTCCCCGTAGTCTTTGTTGGCGGACGCCAGCGCTTCCAGTACGGCGGCTATTGGTTCGGTCTGGTTGATCCGTGGCCGGAATACTGGTCAGACAACTGGTACGACAACGACGACGTATACGTGGCCTACTACGGTAATGGATATTATCTGTGCGACCGCAGATATCCCGACGATCGCATTGCCATTAGCTTCTACCTGGACTAGGCGCGCACTGAGCGTGGTGACCAATGCAACCCCGGGGCCCCCGGCGGGGAAATTCTGTTAGAGAAGTAGAGCACCGCTGGGGGCGGCTGAATATCGACGGCTGAATTCACAAAGGAGAGAGAACAATGCTGGCAACCATCTTGATCGTCGTTTTGGTCTTGGCACTCGTAGGTGCTCTTCCCCGCTGGTCGCACAGTAGGGAGTGGGGCTATTTTCCCGACTGGGGGAGTGGGAATAGTCCTTGTCGTCGTTGTCATCCTCTTACTTCTCGGTCGCCTCTAGGGGGATGCCGTCGGTCAATGCGTAGACGGAACGAGACGGTGGATTGCCAGCCGGAGGCGAAAATGGACGAGTCTAAACGTCGGGCGATTCAGTTCTTGGAAAAAGAAATCAAGACGTATGTGGCGCTGGCGTTATTCCTGTCGAAGAAGGGCGTCCAGCAGCACCTGCGGACCGAAGACAAAGGGATGTTCTTGAGCCCGGCGTTCTATAAAGAACGGATGAAAGAGGCCAAGGGACTTGTAAGTGAACTCCGAAAATCCAACTAGTGCGCTGGCGTTTCCGGACCTGATTCCATGCGCATGGCGCCTCTTGTGGATCCGTGTGCTCGCGCTCTTTCTCGTCACGCTCATGTGCAGCAGTGGCTCGTCCGCTTACTCCGTTCTCACCCACGAAGAAATCGTGGACCTTCTCTGGACAGATGAGATCCGGCCCCTCTTGCTCAACCGATTCCCGGAATTGTCGGAAGATCAGCTCAAGGAGGCCCATGCCTACGCGTATGGAGGTGCCGTCATCCAAGACCTCGGCTACTACCCGTTCGGCAGCGCGGAGTTCAGCAACCTGGTGCATTACGTTCGCAGCGGAGACTTCGTCCGCGAATTACTACTGGAAAGTGAGGATGCGAACGAGTACGCCTTTGCCCTCGGGGCGCTCGCGCACTATGCTTCGGATATTGCCGGTCACCCCGCTGTCAACCAGGCCGTTTCGATCCAATATCCTAAGCTGCGGGCGAAGTACGGCAATTCTGTCAGGTACGCGCAGGACCACACCGCGCATCTGAAGACGGAGTTCGGATTTGACATGGTGCAGGTGGCGAAGAATCGCTATGCGTCCCAGCAGTATCACGATTTCATCGGATTCCAAGTGTCCAAGCCCTTACTGGAGAGGGTCTTTCCGGTCGTATACGGCGTGGAGTTGAAAGACGCGCTGACACACGAGGATCTCGCGATCGGTTCCTATCGCTTTGCAGTCAGCCGGATGATCCCAGAGATGACTAAGGTGGCGCTTCAAACTCATAAGAAGGACCTCATGCGCGAGACGCCTAATTTCGCGAAACGAAAGTTCCTCTACCGCCTGTCGCGCTCCGATTATGAGAAGGAGTGGGGAAAGGACTATACGAAGCCTGGATTCGGCACCCGCGTGTTATCAACGCTCTTGCGCTACATGCCGAGAATCGGCCCTTTTAAGGCCCTGGCGTTTAATAATCCTACTGCGCAAACAGAGGATATGTATTTCAAGAGCATTAACACGTCCGTTGACCAATACCGCGCTTTCCTTGAGGAAGTTCGCGCTGGCACTCTCGACCTCCCGAATTGTGATCTTGACAGCGGCAAAGGGACCAGGGCCTCGGAATACCCGCTCACGGACGATACGTATGCAAAACTGCTGGGTCAGCTTGCGGAGCGGAAGTTCGATCTGACGTCATCGGACCTCCGTGGCAATATTCTGCAATTTTATTCCGACCTCTCCGCACCAATAGAGACGAAGACGGACCAGGGTCGCTGGCGGGGCGTATTGACGTCTCTCGATCAGCTCAAGTCGATGACCTCAGCTCCCGCCCTTGCGGGCAGCCCTACGCCGCAATTCCCGCCTGTGCCCGACCAGAGTTTAAGTACGGATGCGCAACATTCGCAACGGTGACGCGATCTCACCGAAATCTCGATGGCGGTTTTCCGGGTCAAGTGGACCCGTCGCTGTCGCACTTCGAACGATATTCAAGCCCTTCTTGGAATCCTCTCCGTACCCTATCCACGAGCTCTGGAACCATAATGCGAATGTGTGCTTAACCAGACAGATATCGAGCCTTCAACAGGTCCAATCTAACGTGTAGGGAATGGCAATAGCGCCTGCCCCCACCGCCGGGCGTCACCGCGGACAAGCCAATTGTCTTGGAGAGAAGAGTCCCCCGAGACGCAATTCTGATCATGGAGGTCAGTGATGATACGTAAATCAATTCTCGTTGTGTGTTTGGGTCTGATTGCAACCGCGCCACTTTTTGCGGAAAACAACAAAGAACAAAAGCGGCTCCAGAATGCCGGAGTCGTGATGCACGAAATTATGAATACGCCAGAGAACATCCCTCAGGAGGTAATCGACAAGGCCGAGTGCGTCATCGTTTTCCCGTCGGTTCTCAAGGCAGCATTCGTGGTCGGCGCAAGCTACGGCCGCGGTGCGATGGTTTGCCGCACCGGTAAGAATTTTAGGGGAGCGTGGGGCGCACCAGCAATGTATGCCCTTGAAGGTGGCAGTGTTGGCTTTCAAATCGGAGGCCAGGCTACCGATCTCGTCCTGTTGATCATGAATAACCGAGGCGCGAGTTCCATTCTCGAAAGCAAAGTCAAGTTGGGCGGCGATGCTTCTGTGGCGGCAGGCCCCGTGGGTCGCGACGCCTCCGCAAACACGGATGCGTACGTGCGCGCTGAGATTCTCAGCTACTCGCGTTCGCGCGGTCTCTTTGCCGGCATTTCTCTGGAAGGCTCCACGCTTCGGCCCGATGACGACGCCACGGCGGACGTCTATGGTCGCAAGTTCACGGCAAGACAGATCGTGATCGGCGGGGAAGCAAAAGTTCCTGCTTCTGGCCGTCTCTTGGTTTCAGTGCTGCAGAAACATTCACCTCGGAATGAATCGGAAGAACACGCAGGTAACTAGGTACCGAGGATTGCCGCTCTTCCTTGATCGAGGCAGGAATCAGGCCGCGGGAAGAGCGGCGCTCGGGCTCGGTACTCCGTGCCCGTACCCGGAAGGACGGCCCGAGTGCAGCAGCGAAAGCCAGCCGGGGAAACGAGGATCAGATGAAAGACATAATTCACCCAGGCGCGATTCTTATCAAGGACGGCACACCCCTGCCCCCAAAATTGCAGTTTGAAAGCGAGCCCTGCGTGCCGAGCTGGAGTCTCGTCAAGGACTTCGATGGGTATGGGTTGGATCGAGAGATCCGGGAAAAGGGGTGGACTTTCTTCTGCTTGGCTGGGGAAATCAAAACGATCGCCCTCGGTATTAGCGGGCCCAAAACGCTTCGCCGGGTAATCGAGCGAATCTTAGCCAATCCGAAATCCGAGACGTTTAACTCACTGGAAATCACGCGAGTCGTCCTGAAGCATTTCCTCGGAGTGCGCTACGTGAGTGTCAGTGCACATTCGCGACACATTCAGGAAAGCCTGTTTCTCAGCCGCACCAAGGGACTTCCAAAGCCGGAGGCGAGGAAAAGCGAGCCAGCGAGAAGACTCGCCGTTGTATCGGTCCCGAGTCTGTAGTTGTTTCATGGAGATTCGAAATGAAAACCGTACGAAACATACTGATTTGCGTTGCCGCGATATTGCTATCGGTTCCATTGGCTTACACTCAGGACCTTTCTAAATACCGGAACTTTTCGCTCGGAACGAGTTTGATCGCAATTTCAAGGCAGGTTAATCAAAGACCGGCAGAGGCCAGCGTAATCCATCAGAGTCCAGCATTGATCCAGGAGCTGACGTGGTGGCCCATGCCATCTTACCAATCCTCCACGCCTGTCGATCCGGTCCAGCAGATTCTATTTTCCTTCTACAACGGCGCGCTCTACAAAATGCTAGTGACCTACGATAGCTCCACGACGGAAGGGTTAACCGCAGAAGACATGGTGAGAGCCATCTCCGCGAAATACGGTGCTGCAACCATACCGATCGTGGCGGCCGGTTCTCTGGGGAACACAACCTATGGCGCCACGCAAACGCTGATCGCTCAGTGGGAAAACCTGCAATACTCCGTGATCCTTTCGCGCACGTCCCTTTCTCAATGGCTTCCAGCTCGTCATATGCGCCAAGCAGCTGAATGACCAGGCGGAAGCTGCCAGTGTCGCAGCCGCGAAGCAGGAACGGGAAGACGCTCCGCAGATGGAAATCGCTCGCGTGAAAAAGGAAGCCGACGATCTGGAAACGGCGCGCCAGAACAATTTGAAATTCTTCCGTCCCTGAACGCCGGCAGGCAGTAAGCACACGACTTTGGTGAATTTTAGAAAGAATCGAAGGAGGTTGGACCGATGACTATGAACGTGACGCCCCTGCATGACCGCGCATTAGTGCGGAGGTTGGAAGAGAAGGAAACCGCGAAGGGTGGAATCATCATCCCCGATACGGCCAAGGAAAAGCCGCAAGAAGGGGAAGTGATCGCCGTAGGCGCCGGCAACCGTAACGAGAAAGGCGCACGCATTCCCCTTGACGTAAAACCCGGCGACCGCATCCTGTTCGGCAAATATACCGGCAACGATATCACGATTGATGAGCAGGAATATCTGATCCTTCGCGAGGAAGAAATCCTGGCGAAAGTTAGCGGTATGGCCAAAGCGGCATCCAGTAAGAGGTAGCTTCTCCGGTCCCGAGATTGTGGGCCGGACATGAGGTTGCAGACACCCGGGAGGGTAAAGTCACATGGCAAAACAAATTGTAACGGGTACGGATTCACGGCAAGCAATCCTGCGCGGCGTCAATATTTTGGCGGACGCGGTCAAAATCACGCTCGGCCCTAAGGGGCGTAACGCGGTAATCGAAAAGAAGTTCGGTGCACCGGTCATCACCAAGGACGGCGTGACGGTGGCCAAGGAAATCGAACTGTACGACCCCCTCGAAAACATGGGCGCGCAGATGGTCAAGGAAGTTGCTTCGAAGACGTCCGACGTCGCCGGCGACGGCACTACCACCGCGACCGTCCTCGCCCAGGCCATCTTCCGCGAGGGCGTAAAGACCCTAGCGGCTGGCGCAAGCCCGATGGCAGTAAAGCGCGGCATCGAAAGGGCCGTCGAAGTGGCCGTCGAGGAAATCAACAAACTGCACAAGGATGTAAAAGGCGACATGATCGTTCAGGTTGGCACGATCAGCGCCAATAACGACAAGCAGATCGGCTCGATCATCGCCGACGCCATGAAGAAGGTGGGCAAAGACGGCGTTATCACCGTAGAGGAATCGAAGACGATGGAAACGGCGCTCGAAGTGGTCGAAGGAATGCAATTCGACCGCGGCTACCTGTCGCCCTACTTTGTCACCGATCCGGTACGCATGGAGTGTGTACTCGAAGACGTCCGCATTCTGATTCACGAAAAGAAGGTCAGTTCCTTGCGGGAGTTGCTGCCTTTGCTCGAACAGACCACCAAGATCAACAAGCCTCTGTTGATTATCTCGGAAGATATTGAGGGTGAAGCACTCGCGACCCTCGTCGTCAACAAACTCCGCGGTACCCTGCAATGCGTCGCGGTGAAGGCTCCTGGCTTCGGCGATCGCCGGAAGGAAATGCTCGAGGACATCGCTGTTCTCACGGGCGGAAAGGCCATCACCGAAGATCTCGGCATCAAGCTCGAAAACGTGAAGGTCGAAGAGCTCGGCCGCGCCAAGAAAGTGATCATCGACAAGGACAAAACCACGATCATCGAGGGCGCGGGCAAAGCCAACGAGATCGAGGGCCGCATCAAACAGCTCCGAACACAGGTCGAGGAGGCCACTTCGGATTACGACAAGGAAAAACTGCAGGAACGTCTCGCGAAGCTCGTTGGCGGAGTGGCCGTAATCAAAGTCGGTGCTGCAACCGAAACCGAACTGAAGGAAAAGAAAGCTCGCGTCGAAGATGCTATGCACGCTACGCGTGCCGCGGTCGAGGAAGGCATCGTTCCCGGCGGGGGTGTGGCCCTGCTTCGCTGCATCCCGGCGCTTGAGGGGCTCAAACTTCACGACGACGAAGCCATTGGCGTGAACATCGTGAAGCGCGCGCTCGAAGAGCCCACTCGTCAAATTGCACAAAACGCCGGGCACGAAGGGGCCATCGTCGTGGGCCGTGTGCGCGATTCAAAGGACGCCAACTTCGGCTTCAATGCGGAGACCGGTGAGTTTGGGGACATGATCAAGGCGGGCGTGATTGACCCAGCCAAGGTCACTCGGCTCGCATTGCAGAATGCCGCCTCGATTGTTGCCTTAATGCTAACCACCGAAGTATTGATCGCGGATATCAAAGAAGAAGAGGAAATGGCGGCTGTAGGGGCAGGTCATGGTGGCGGCATGGGTGGCATGTACTAAAAAGTCGACTCCTTGGAGCATCAGCCCAGTCGCGGCTTCACTCAAGGTGACGCCGCTACGTCACCGAAGACGATTCCACGTGCTCGGGCCGAAATCCTATTCCGATGATGCGTGCTGGTATGCGCCGCAAGACCGGCATTTGGCGGAACAATTTGAGTGGAAGTGGCAGCGACTGAATTTTAGTCGTGCTCTTTAGCGTGGGTGCGATCACTCGATTCTGAATCAAGATTTGGAGACCCTGTGTGGCGCGTGTGGGAAACATGCGGCGCCTCTGAACATTTTCGAGATGGCGTTCTGAGAGGGAGTTGCGTGAAAGTGGGTCGGCGAGAATATTGGCGGCGGCCACCGCGTCTTGTATGGCCAGATTGATCCCCACACCGCCGACGGGAGACATCGCGTGAGCCGCATCGCCGATGCACAGCAATCCCGGACGATACCATCGGCGCAGCCGGTCCACTGCGACGGACAACAGTTTGATGTCGTCCCATTCCTTTAGTTCGTTCACTCGATCGGCTAGGAACGGTGCGATACCGGCGATGTCGTCGCGAAAGCTCGCGAGACCTTTCTCGCGCAACTCATCCAGCCCGCCCTTGGGAATCAGGAATGCGCATTGCCAGTATTCGTCGCGATCCAGCATCACAAGGATTTTTCCAGCGTCGATCCTGCCCAGAACCTGGCCCGGGTCGCCGGACTTGCGCGAAATTCGCATCCACAGCACATCGATAGGAGCGCCGAGCTGCATCACCTCGAGCCCCGCGCGTTCGCGCATCAGAGAATGGCGTCCGTCCGCGGCGATGGTCAGATCGGCGCGAATTTCGATCTCGCCACGCTTCGTCTTCGCTCGAACCCCTCGGATTTTCCCGCCTTCTTCAATCATATCGAAAGCTTCGGATTCCATCATCAGACGAAAGCCGGGATAGCGCTGCTGCGGATTCGGCCATGAAATTCAAAAAATCCCACTGCGGCATCAACGCCACAAACTTGCAATGCGTCGAGAGGTGCGAGAGATCAGCGATGGGCACCTCATAGGGCCCGATATGTCCCGATAGTTGGCGCACTTCTTGGTGCTTCCGCTTGAGAAATCCTTCGAGCAGCCCCAATTCGTACAGGACCTCCAGCGTCGAAGGGTGCACGGTGTCGCCGCGAAAATCTCGCAGAAAATCCGCATGCTTTTCGAGTACCGCCACTTCGATTCCCGCGCGCGCCAGAAGAAAACCGAGCATGATGCCGGCAGGTCCCCCGCCCGCGATGCAGCAGCGCGTATTTATTTTGTCGGAATCGTAGGGTGTGGCCGGCATCGCCATTGACCTCTCCTCAAAGTCTACCTGAACGCCGGAAAATAGAAATCACGCCTGTTTTTCTGCACAAAAAACGTCTAGATCAAAACAAATGTTCGGACTAGTTCGAAGCATTTGAGGGTCAAAACACGCCGGGAAGGCCTGCTTTTCGGGTGGTTCGGCGACCGGCTGGGCCTCGGAAGGTTTGGGTGGGGGGGAACCGCGACCCAGCCGCATCGGCGAATGCACGCACTCTAGCAGACGAATCCCCGCGCGCGTTCGTCGAATTATCGATTGAAATGATTCGTCTTCCGAATCTCGCTAACTAATTGATTCATCTCGTGTTTTGCTGTGACGTTCACGAACGATTAACATTCGAAGCATTCATTTTCGCTTGCGCTTTTGCCGCCGCAAGAATTCCTCAAACGAATTCTGGCTCGCCAGACGGTGCAGCAGCACCCGCCTCCGCTCCCCCGAAACCGCCTTTTTCAGCAATTTTTGGCGGGCGGCGGCGAGTTCCTCGAGCCAATCTTCGTACTTGACGGAAAATTCCTTTTCAAATCGTTTGCGCAGGCGCTGCGCGAGAGCGGGGCTGTGGCCGCCGGTGGAGATGGCGATTTGGAGCGCGCCGCGGCGGACCACCGCGCCGTAGTAGAAATCGCAGTGCGCGGGGTCGTCCACCACGTTGCACAAAACGCGGCGGCGCCGCGCTTCCCGGAAAATCCGGGCGTGAAGCGCGGGCGAGGAGGTGGCGGCCACGACGAGAAAAATATCCTTCAAATCAGAAGGGCGAAATTTGCGCGCCTCCCAACGGATTTTTTCGGCGCGGGCCCAAGCGCGAACGCGGTCCGTTGCGGCGGGCGCTACCACGCGAACGTCAGCGTCGGCTCGAAGAAGGCTTTCGATTTTTTCCTGGGCGACTCGCCCCGCTCCGATGACGAGGCAGCGGCGTCCAGTGAGTTTCAGAAAGGCGGGGAAGAGAGGCATTTGCTAGATTCCTTGTTGATCCCTCGATGGTCTGTTACTGACGCGGATTCGCGTCGCGCATCACACGGTTTCGCCGCGGACTAGGTCGTCGTAGGTTTCGCGCTTTCGGGCTACGCGGAAACGGCGGCCTTCGACGAGAATCTCGGCGGCGCGGCGACGCGCATTGTAATTCGATGATTGCGCGAAGCTATAGGCTCCCGCCGCCCAGATGACGAGAAGATCGCCGGGCTGAACAGGGGCGAGCGGCCAATCGCGGAGGAAAAAGTCTCCGGACTCGCAGACGGGGCCCACCACGTCCACTGGAATTTCTCTGGTGGCTGCCGAGGAACTGCGAATCGGCCGGCGTGATTGGGTGCGCGGCGCCGTAAAGGGCCGGGCGGATCAGGTCGTTCATCGCTGCGTCCACAACCACAAAAGTCTTGCCGCGATTCTGCTTCACGTAAAGCACGCGGGTCAAGAGAACGCCTGAAGATCCGACAAGGGTGCGTCCTGGCTCGACGAGTAAGGTACAGCCGAGTGGGCGGACGATCTTTGAAAGCGCTTTTGCGTATTTCTCCGGCGCCAGGGGCGACTCATCCGTGTAGCGGATGCCGAGGCCGCCGCCGATATCGAGGTAGGTGAGCTGAATGCCCTGGCCCGCGAGATCGCGGACATAAGAGGCAAGTCGCGTGAGAGCGCGGCGATAGGGAGACATGCTAAAGATTTGGGACCCGAGATGCGCGCTGATGCCGCGCCACGCGAGCCAGCGAGAGTGCTTGTGCGCGAGATAAAGGCGGCGCGCTTCGGGCCACTCGATGCCGAATTTGTGGTGGTGAGAGCCGGTGGCGATGTGGGGGTGGCCGCCCGCCATGACGTCAGGGTTCACGCGAATCGCCGCGGAAGGGCGGCTGCCGGCTCCGGACGAATGTCGCGCAGATTCGCTGAGAAGCAATTCAAGTTCGGCGCCGGATTCGATGTTGAAAATCAGAATTCCTGGCGGCGCCGCGCGGCTGGCGCGATAGCGGAGGGCTTCGCGGATTTCGTCACGTGTTTTGCCGACGCCGGAAAAGACGATGCGCGTTCCCCGAACGCCGATACGCCGCAGACGGTCGAGTTCGCCGCCAGAGACGATGTCAAAACCGCTACCGAGATTCGCGAGGACACGCAATACCGAAAGATTCGAATTGGCTTTCACCGCGTAGCAGAGCCGATGCGGCAGCGAGCCGAAGGCGCGGTCCAGGCGACGATACGCGGCTTCGATGCTCGCGCGGCTGTACACGTATGTGGGAGTGCCGGCTGCGTCCGCAAGGCGAGTGAGCGCGACGCCCTCGCAATGCAGGACCTGTTTTTGCCGAGATGCAGCGCGCTGGTAGACAAAGAACGGCGTGTAATCGGTTGGATCGGTGCGGCGCTGGATTTTGCGCTTGCGAGTTGAGCTGGGGGTAGGCGTCATTTGGGCGCGCGAGCTTCTGACGCGTGATAGCGTGCAAAAATCATGGGTAGCATCATACAAAGTCCGGCGCGAAAAGCCACTTCGAGCGCGATCAGTAGTTGGCCGTTCCTTCGCTGGTATCTACTGTAATTTCGCGTACTCAGCCTTAGCTTCTTTAAGTATGGGGAGGTTGGGGTCGGCATCTTTCCACAGCGTGAAGAAATCGTTGTAAGCGGCGCGTGCCTTGACGGTGTCGTTTTGCAAAGCGTACGCACGGGCGAGGCCCAGGTGAGCTAGCCCGCCAATGGGCTGGTTCCCAACGACGCCCCAATGGTCCACAATCTTCTGAAACTCGGCGCCGGCGGCAGCGCCCTGCTTCGCGGCTAGATACGCGAGGCCGCGTAAGTAGACAGGATACAAAGCAAAAGTGAACGCGGTATTTGTCTGCCCCAATTCGTATGGCGCGGCTTCCGCCAGCGCCTCGACAGCCCGTCCAGCATCGCCTTTACGAAGCGCGATGGCGGCATGAATCATGGGCAAGTAGTCGAAGCGCACAATCGTATCTTCCGGGTAACGCTTGCCAAGTTCACTGGCCAGGCGTTCGGCCGCAGCGGAATCATCGGCCAGTCCGAGCGCGATCGCCGAGAAGGCTTCGGCTTGCTTGCCATTTGTGAGCGCAAGGGCCGCCTGCGCATCTTGCTTCGCCGCAGCCTGATCGCCGAGTAATGCGTCGCGCAACGACGCGTGCGCCTCGTACTCGGCGGCCGTCTCCTTTTCATCGCCTCGTTGCGCGGATTCGACGGCACTGCGCATTAGTTCCCGACTCTTCGCGAGCTTGCCGTCATATGCCGCAGTTTCGGATTGGAGGAAGAGGATCTGATCGTCGACTCCTGGCTTCCCAGTCGCTTCGGCGACCTGCCGCTCCATGGCGGCGGCGTCGTGCGCGAGGAAGTACACGTTATAAAGACCCAGCGGAAACCAAGGCGAGTCGACATGATGAGCACGAGCCTCTTGTACGGTAGCCTTGGCTAGATCGAGCCGGTTGATCATCTGGTATGCGTATGCGAGATTCACGTAATTGTTGCCGCTGCCGGAGTTGATCTTCACCGCCTGCAGAGCGGCAGCTTGCGCTTTCTCGTAATCTCCGAGAGAGGTATAGGTGAACCACAGGTACGCCTGACGGGTTTTCGTCACGCGGATAGGTTTGCGCCCAAAGCTGATACGAGGTGCGGGCTGCCTCAAGATTTCCCGTGACGACAAGGTCGTAGAAGGAAGAAATGGCAAGCTTTTCGCTCTCGCTGGTGCGCTCCCGCAATTGGTATGCCTTGCGAGTGTTCTCGGCGCAACGCTCCAGTTCGCTCAGGGGCTGATAACTTTCCGCCAATCCCAAATAAGCCATGGCGAAATTCGGATCCAGGGAAATGGCCCTTTCAAAGAGAGGGATGCCGGCGGCGTAGTCGTTGGCCACATCGATGGTATAATTGCCGAGGGCATAGGCTTGCAGCGCCTCGAGCGATGGCGTAGTGACGTTCTCCGGTAGTGCGTCATACTTCTGAACCGAGGCGAGCGATTCTCCTAGTTTCTCGCGTAGTTTGGAGGCGGCGTCCCCGAGAGCCTTGAGAACCTGCTCCTTGCCGTTGGCGGTCACCTGCTCTTCGGCGAGCAAATCGCCGTTGCGGCAGTTCACTGCCTTCAAACCCAAGACATATTGACTGCCCAAATTGGAAATGGAGCTTTGAATGGTGGCGGCGCTGGCGGTGCGCTGGCAGACATCGCGCGCCAAGTCTGGGGTTAGCGACGCGTGGTTCGGCTGGCTCATCAGCGACAGCGTCTGCGCGATGCGCTCGTCAGAAATCAGGCTCAGAAACGGCGATTGCTCCAGCTGCGCCGAAAGGCCTTGCCTCAGCGTGCCATCGAACACCGGATCACCTGTCGTGTTGGTGAAGTCGGCGAGAACGATGGTGTCGGTCGCCCCCAGCGCGTGCGCTGTACCGCGAGAGAAAAACAGCCATGCGCCTATGGCGGCCCCGAGAATTACTACAGCAGCAATCGGTGCGATGATTTTCCAACGCCCTCGCAGTTTTCGCTGTTGCAGGGATGCTCTGCTGCGATGAGCTCGACCCGGACTGTGGAGCTTGTACAGTCGCAGGAGGTACGATCGCAGTCCGCTGGGCTGTCCGATTCCGTGTGGCGTTCCGCGAATGTGACTGGAGCAGTCGTATCGCGTTTCAGCCGCTGCAAATCCGCACGCATCTCCGCCGCGCTTTGGTAGCGCAGCTTGCGATCTTTCTCGAGAGCCTTGTTGATGACATCTTCCAGCTTGGGTGGAACATCGGGATTGAATCGCACCGCCGGCACTGGAGTCCGACGAAGGATGGCATCCGTGACGAGAGCCGAACTGTCTCCACGGAAGGGCAACATGCCCGTAGTCATTTCGTAAAGCACCACGCCAAACGAAAATAAATCCGTGCGCGCATCCAGCTCTTTAGCTGCCAACTGTTCCGGAGACATGTACACCATCGTTCCCACGGTTGTGCCTGAGCTGGTGAGATTTTCCTCGGCGATTTGGAGCGTTGTGGTGGCGAGGGTGGTCTCCGCCGCAGAGCCGTCTTTTTTCGGCGTCAACTTGGCCAAACCGAAATCCAGAATCTTGGCATGGCCTCGCTTTGTGATGAAAATGTTGGCGGACTTTATGTCGCGGTGAACGATGCCTTCTCTGTGCGCTGCATCTAGCCCTTCCGAAATCTGGATCGCAATGTCGAGAACGCTATCGATATCCATCGGGTGTCCACCGATGTGGTGTTTCAGCGTTACGCCCTCCATGTATTCCATGGCGATGAAGGCCCGCCCGTTCTGTTCATCGATTTCGTAAATGGTGCAAATGTTGGGATGATTCAGTGCGGAAGCGGCCCTGGCCTCGCGTTTGAACCGTTCAAGCGCTAGCGAATCGTGGAGCAAGTCTTCGGGAAGAAATTTTAGCGCGACGAAGCGACCGAGCCGAGTGTCCTCGGCCTTATAGACTACTCCCATCCCGCCTGCGCCCAGTTTTTCAACCACGTGGTAATGAGAGACGGTCCGGCCAACTAGGGGCAGTGATTCCGGTAATTCCGCCATTGCGGGGTCATCTTAAGTTGCGGGTTGGACGCAAGTCAACGCACTACGAAGTCTTCACTGACATTCGAGCTGCAATCGCGGGAAAAGCAGATCAAGGCGTGGCGGCGTGAGAGGAAGGTCTGGTTATAGAGGGCGAGAATTCCGCGTGGAGCCACCTCTCGGAAGAATGGTTTCGAGACGAGCAAAGGCACAAATCGCTGAGAGCGTCGTCAGGCGGTGTCTAGGAAAGTTCAACAGCAGATCCCTCACACCGGCCTGAAAGGCGGCCGGGATCGGGATGACAGCTCAGCGGCCAAGGCGACCGCTACGACGGCAACTTCAAAGGCCACGTCCAGTAGTAGGTGCGCATGGCCGATACTTTTGGCGCAGCGCTGAAGCGTCGGGCACGTTCCCTACGCTCGGTGCGAGCAGGCGGGATGACAACGTAACGGCACAGGATGGGCGCCGGGGCTGAAGCCCGTTTTGATCGAAGCGTTGCTTCCCCCTGCTGAAGCAGGGGACTTCCACCGAACCCCACGGAGAAAGGATGCTGCACCAGCCGACATCGAAGAGAGGTCCTTCGACTGCGGGTCCCGGCGCTTCGCGCGGAACCAAAAGCGCAGGACACTCCGCTCGGAGTGACGGCGTAAGGCAAAGATGCCGGGCTAAAGGACCCGGCGCTACGTTTAAACCTTCAACCAAAGGCGCCCGCCTAGAAATCAAGGCGGCCGCTACGACGGCAACTGACAACGTAATGGCACAGGATGGCCGCCGGGGCTGAAGCCCATTTTGATTGAAGCGTTGCTTCCCTCTGCTGAAGCAGGGGGCTTCCACCGAACCCACGGCGAGAAAGGGTGCTCCACTCGCCTAGTACTCTACTTCTCCGGTTACCCCATCTCATCGATAGAACTGAAAACGGTACGACTGCATGCGACTTACTTGGCCATCCTGCGTTTCAATCCCATCTTTTGAGCCATCGACAGGAGGAGTCTTCTGTCCTCTTCGTCCATTCGACCGAGAAACCTGCAGAACTGATTGAGAACACGGGCATGCTTGCCCGAGTGCCCCCAAGTTGCGCCATCCCCGGCCTTGCTCCTTGGAAGAACGGGAGTCTTGGGAGGCTCCTCACCATCGTAAAAGAGTTGGTACAGAGGAATCTCCATGGCTCGTGCCATCTTTTCGAGAGTCTCGATTGCCGGAACGGTGTGCCCGTTTTCAACACGAGAAATGTAGCAGCGCAGCAAACCAGTCCGCTTTTCAATGTCTCCTTGCGACAGCTCCTTTTCTTCTCGTAGAGCACGCAAACGATCAGCGATTACCATGTTTAGCTCCCTATAACCGAAACTGAATAGTCAGCCAGACGATACCCACGATCTTGTGCAAACCGACGAATCACTAGTGACTGTGGGAGTTTTGGATTAATTACAAACCCACGAATTAGCTAGAGAACGAGTGACCTTCGAGAGGGAGAGGGGTTAAATTCGCTGGACGCACAACATGTGGAGCATGTCGTCGTCCGAGGCCTGGAAGGTCCGGATCAACGAGAGATACTGAAAGTATTCGTCGGCCTGTCGAGGCTGGATATCCGCCAACACTGGACGCGCCTGAGTGGGCATCCGCGTCTTGACTGCCGTCACGGTATTTTGTGCGAATACGACGAGAGAGAAATCGTTCGACGTGTCGTCGACCAAATTGATCAATTCAGGAAGTTCCATGGTTGCGACAGTACAGAACAACAAACCGACCACGGTCGCGAGTGTCAATTTGATGCGCATGAGGCCCCTGAAATGTTCGCTCAGTTTTATTATAATAGAGATACGAACGCAAAGCGTCAATTCGATAAGCGGCGAAAAAGACCTGCCACGTACGAAATTGGACTGTTTCAGCGCTGGCCGCCAGTTTCGGAACCTCTACCTGAACGGCTAACTCCGGCTTCTTGGGGGACATTCAGCCGCCGAGTGGGGCCACGCACGTCACGTCCGGGCGCAATTGAGCGAGGCCGCGTATGAAACGAAGCACGGATCGAATACTAACCACGCATGTTGGCAGTCTGATCCGCCGAGAGAAGCTGCTCGCTTTTGTGCGCGCACGTCAACAGGGCGTAACCGTCGACGAGCAGGCGTATGACAAAATCCTCAAAGATTGCGTGGCCGAAGTGGTGCAGCGACAGGCACAGGCAGGTATCGATGTGATCGACGACGGCGAATTTGGTAAGTCGACGAGCTGGTCGCTGTACGCGCTGGACCGCTTGAGCGGCTTCGAGCAGCGCCCCATCAAACCGGGCGCGGACCCTTTCGCGCGGGGTGCGGATCGAGAGCGATTTCGCGATTTCTACGCTGAATTGGAAAAGCCCAACGAACGCACGTGGTCGAGAGTGACCACGCATGACGTGGTCTGCGTGGCCCCCATCCAATACACGGGCCTGGGCGAGCTGCAGCGCGACATAGAGAACTTCAAGGCAGCGCTGCGAGACGTGAAAGTCGAGGAGGCGTTCCTGCCGGTGGCGGCACCCTCAAGCGCCATCCCGGACCGGAAGAATGAATATTACCGCAATGACGAGGAGCTTCTCGTCGCGCTGGCGGAGGCCCTGCGAACCGAGTATAAGACGATTGCCGATTCCGGGATTCTGTTGCAAATCGACGACGCGCGAGCCGCGGTGACCTACGATCGAATGGTGCCGCCAGGAAACTTCGAAGACTACCATCGATGGCTGAGCCGCCACGTTGATGTGCTGAACCACGCCTTAGAAGGGATTCCGGAGGACCGGATTCGTTACCACGTGTGTTGGGGCAGTTGGCCGGGACCGCACACTACTGACGTGCCACTCAAGAAGATCGTCGACCTGATTTTGAAGGTGCGCGCGGGCGCGTATCTGATCGAAGCGGCGAATCCGCGTCACGAGCACGAGTGGCGGATCTGGAAAGACGTCAAACTTCCCGATGGGAAAATTCTGGCTCCTGGCGTGGTGAGCCATGGCACGAACGTGGTGGAGCACCCGGAACTCATCGCCGAACGCATCGTTCGGTTTGCGGAGGTCGTCGGGCGCGAGAATGTAATCGCTAGTACGGACTGTGGATTTGCGCAGGAGCAGTTCAACCGGCGGGTGCACTTCAGCATCATGTGGGCAAAGCTGGAAGCCATGGCCGAGGGCGCGCGGATCGCCAGCCAGGAACTTTGGGCTCGGCCGGTGCAATCGACAGCGGAATAAGGCAGGCGTCAGTAGATTGCCAATTTAGAGCTTCCTCGTGGAAAGAAACACTTCTTGCGCTGAGGAGCCTCAGATGAAGACGGCAGCGAAGATTGCAGGGGCAATTCTAGTCTGTTTGGTTTTGGTGTTGGTCGTTCTGCGCATCACTGGCTTTAACCCCATCGGGGATACGCCCGGTCCAAGGAATTATCCGGGGTTATGGCTCAGTGGACAGGTTGTCACCACCCCGGTCGCCGATTGGTCGTTCGCCACGAAATATCGGACGGACAAAGTGCAGACCCGAACTTGGTTTTTGATTCCTCACTCGGTGACAACGGGTTTCATCGTTTATAAGGGTCAGCTTTATTTGACATCAATGTTCCCCGCGGGAATGCCGTTCCCGCAAGGGAAGATGTGGGTTTCCGACGTCATGCGTGATCCGCATGTCCGCCTGAAATTCGGAGACAAATTATATGACTGTATTCTCTCTCCCGTGACCGACCCGGATGAACGAGCGACCGTTCTCGCGTCGAGGGCAATGCCGAACCCTCAGCCTACGGCCTCAAACGCGGCTAGTGGCCGGGTAATGCATCTCTTTCACGCAGTGTCGCAGTGAAAGCGCGCGATTCAATGGTGGAAAATGCCAAGAGAAGATGCGCCAGCCGACTTTGTAGTATTCGTTGAAGAGACGGCCGAGCAGCGTGTACCATAAGGACGAAATGGATCGCGCCAACCGCATCCTTCGAGATTCCTTCCGTGGTTTCACCTGAGCGTAGCCCCTCGGACTCAGGTGAGCTCTTATCCATCCTAGTCAGTCAAAGACATCCCAATCAGTCAAAGATTGGTCATTACAGAATCGGGTTTGCCATGTTGAGATTTACCTCTTGTCAGGCAGAGATTGCAGAGTCTTTCTGCAGAGTTCTTTCAGCGTTCCTTGGAAAAAGACTCGGCGTTCCAGCGGAGTTCGTCGGGGATATTCCGTGGCAGCAAAGAGAGCGACTGCTCGATCTCGGCGAAATTGATGTCTGTTGGATTTGCGGGTTGCCGTACGTCAAGAAAAGCATCAGAGAAGGCGCGATCAAACTCTTAGCGGCTCCAGTGATGGCCGATCCGCGTTATGGCGGTTTGCCGGTCTACTACTCGGACATCGTTGTGCATGCCGAAAGCAGCTTACGATCTTTTAGTGATTTGCGCGGCGCGGTTTGGGCTTACAACGAACCTCGCTCCCATTCGGGTTACAACCTTGTCCGCTATCATCTCGCTGCGCAAGGAATCAGAGACAGATACTTTGGCCGAGTGATCGAGTCCGGTTCTCATCAAGATTCGCTTCAGATGCTCTTGTCGCGCACCATCGATGCGACTGCGATCGATAGTACTGTTCTTGAGATGGCATTCGCCATGGAGCCGTGGATCATCGAGAAGATCCGAACGGTGACTGTGCTTGGACCAAGTCCCGCGCCGCCTTGGGTCGTTCACCGTTCCGTTCCGCGCGAAATGCAGGAAGTGCTGCGCCGGGAATTTCTTTCGATACACACGTGTCAAGAGGGGCAGCGCATGTTGGAGGCTGCTGGAATCTCACGGTTCGCCTGCGTATCGGACGAGAATTACGACCCGATTCGTGAAATGGACCGGGTTGCCGCAACTGTGGAGTGGTAACACGAAGGGCACATTCCGGCATCTGACAATCATGTTCCGGTGCGCGCGGATTGGGTTGCTCTACCAAACGGACAACGCGGCGAGCAGGAATCTGCGAATTGTTGGTTTGCTCGCGTTGACGATGCTCCTCCTCCCGACACCGGTTTGCGCGCAGCAAATCGTGCGATATCAGGAAGGAATCACGCATGGTTTTCTGATTCTCCGCGACGAGCAGGGAAATGCAATCGCAGAAGGCGACCTGATGCAAACAGCTCACGGTGACCGAGTGAGCTCACGATTGGTCTTTCACTTCAAGGACGGCTCGGTTGATGATGAGATCATCACATTCTCGCAGCGCGGAAAGTTCCGACTGTTGACCGACCGACACATCCAGAAGGGCCCTTCTTTCAAACAGCCGGTGGATGTTCACATCGATGGCCCCACGGGCCACGTCGTCATCCAGACCACAGAAAAGGACGGCAAGCAGAAGATAATCACAGCCCGCATGACGCTGCCGCCCGACCTCGCCAACGGCATACTCTTCACGCTGCTTAGGAACCTTGGCCCGGATGCGGCGCAAGCAACTTTTTCTATGCTTGTTGCAATGCCCAAACCGCGACTGGTGAAGCTCATGGTCAATCGCGCCGGCGAAGACTCGCTTGACATTGGAAACTCACGACGCAAAGCGATCGACTACGAGGTGAAGATACAGTTGACGGGGGCGTCAAAGACCATTGCTCCTCTAATCGGGAAGGAGCCGCCCGACCTGCATATTTGGATTCTGCGTGATGAGGTACCAACGTTTGTCAGATTTCGAGGCCCCCTTTTTGAGGGTGGCCCGATCTGGCAAATCGACCTTGAGTAGAACGTCGACAATCCGACCATCAAGTCGCATCGTTCTTCTAAAGCGAAGAGCTAGCTTTTTGGTTTTTGATCTGCAGCTCGTTCACTACCTGACTGACATTCGGAACTTTTGAGGCTACCTTTGCGACCTCTGCGCGCCGGGATTCGGAACTAACCGTGCCCTTTAGTGTAACGACGCCATTTTTGACCGAGTAACTGACACCCTTGTTGAGCTTGTGCTGCACGAGCGCGGCGTCTAGATTCTTATCAATAGCCTTGTCCAAGTCGGAATCGACGGTCTTAGCGTCACTCGCGCCAGCCGGCGGAGTGACCTCAATCTGGTTCGCGACGACCTGTCCACCAGCTTGGGATTTCGCGATGGATTCAGCTTGTGACTTGTCCGCGTCGGATGGAACGTGTCCGTTGAGCGTGACGATGCCTTTATCTCGATCCTGACTGACCGACACATCCTTGTAACCAGCCTGTTGCAGCGATTTGCGCAGCGAATCAGAAACATCCGGCGATTTCGGCGTGGTGGAGCAGCCGACTAGTACAAGAGAGAGCGTGGGTATGACCGCTATCAATTTGAGCACTTTCACGGCTTTTCCTTTCTCAATTCGACGCCGCAAATCCGGCGTCGACTGCGCAGATCTATCTAACGACTCAGCCCTAGGCCACCGAGCAAATACAAGACGAGCACAATGAGTAACACGGTGCCGAGAATCCCTAACCCTCCGCCGTATCCCCATCGTGAATATCCCCAATAGCCGCCACCTCCGCCGAACAAGAGCACTAGAAGAATAATCAGCAGTAACATAAGTTTGCTTTCCGCGCGGAGTAACGAAATCCCGCGCTAGGCGTTTCAGAGTACCGATTGATCTGCATTCGCATCGATTCTCTCTGGCCCTTCTCGTCGCACTTGAGCCGCAAACATCGCCACCATAATTGGTTTTGGCCCCGGGGCATATACCGTGCAACACGCACGCCGCCAGGAAAGGGAATGTACCTTCGAGCCTTGCTGCCATTGGAAACAAATGAGATAGGAATCGTGCCAGGACCGGCTTACAGGCGAAGGCCGCGCTCCATGGTTCGATTCACTTGGAACATGCCCAGCTCATTTGCGGTTGCAGGGCCTCGATTCGGAGGCGGGAGCGACGGCCGAAAACCCTCACGCCGTGGAAGCGGGGTGAACTACATCAAAAACCGAAGGCCTCAAAATGGGGAGAATGGTGTTGGAGGAATGGACCCGCGCTAAGCGATGATACACTCACGCCGCAGCGTGAACGTGAAGCGGTGCGCTGCCGGTTTCAAATCCACTCCGGCGGAGACTGCGATGACATCTCGCGCAAAAGGCCAACTGGCCGTGGCTGCTCTTTGTTCTGGGCTGATCATTGTCCTGATCATTGGCCTTATCTTGGGCTTCGCGACGCAACTTCAAGCGAAAGCACCTAATCAGAATGCTTCGGCGGCCGGCGCAACGGCCCCACAGGCTCCGAAGACCCGCTTGGCAATCCGTGCGGGGCGCTTACTTGACGTTCGCACCGGAAATTTTGCGGCCAATGTTTACATCGTGGTCGAAGGCGACCGGATCGAAAGCGTGCAACCGACCGCGCCCGCAGGCATTGCGGTGATCGATCTCTCGGGCCAGACGGTCCTGCCCGGCCTCGCGGATTGCCACGCACACATTCTCGGAAACCTAAAGGATGATTCGCCCGCCGGCGGGTTGCGGATGTCTTCGCCGATGGGAGCGGTATGGGGCGTCCACAATCTGCAGATCTGGCTCGCCCACGGATTCACGTCTTTGCGCGACGCCGGCGAATCGGACCTTGCGTACGGGCAGTTCGCGCTGCGCGACGGTATCAACAAAGACTTGATTCGCGGGCCGCGCATCGTCTCCGCAGGGAATTTCATCAGCTTGACGGGCGGGCACGGCGATGCGGACGTGCTCGCGCCGGACAAGGCTCTCCCTCGCCGTCCGAACTTGGCGGACACGGTGGACGAAGTGAGCGATGCGGTACGGCGTGACATCAAGTACGGCGCCGACTGGATCAAGTTGATGGCCACCGGCGGAGTAATGGATCCGATGAGCGATTACCGCTTCGAGGAGCTGAGCGAAGCGCAGATGGCGCGCGCGGTGGAGGTGGCGCACCGAGCGGGAAAACATGTGATGGCGCATGCCGAAGGAACGGAGGGCATCAAGGCGGCGGTGCGCGCGGGCGTGGATTCGATCGAGCATGGAACCATGCTTGACGAAGAGGGAGCAACGTTGATGGAGCAACGAGGCACGTGGCTGGTGCCAACGCTCTACACTTTTCAACACGGCATTGAGACAGGCGCTTCGCACGGAGCCGACCCCGTGATGGTCGAAAAGGGAGAAGCGATTCTGCGCGCGCAGCAACCGGCCTTCGAGCGCGCGCTGCACCACCACTTGAAGATTGCCTACGGAACGGACGAGGATCCGGATTTTTCGTCGAAGGAGTTTGGCGCCCTAGTGCGCGCGGGGCTCACGCCGCTCGGGGCGATTCAGGCGTCCACCGTGAATGCTGCGGAACTGCTGGGAACGTCGCATGACACAGGAACGATCGAACCGGGGAAGTTTGCAGACATTGTGGCGGTGACGGGCAATCCGCTCGAGGACATTACAGTGATGGAGCATGTGGTGTTCGTGATGAAGGGCGGCGAAGTGATCAAGAACGATACCGCGGGAAAATGAGTGTGTAGTAGGATGCCACCTTGAAGGGGTGGCGCTACAGAAAAGGAAGGACGAGAAATGAGTTCGCAACCTCAAACGCACGTGAATCCGGAGCGGCTGATGCAAATCACGTGGAGCTTCGTGCAGCCGCTCGCGATTGATAGCGCGATACAGAATCGGGTGTTCGATGTGCTGGATTCCGGTCCGAAGTCCGTGGCCGAAATCAGCAAGCAAACAGGCGCCTCGGTGCGCGGCCTTACCGCGGTGATGAACCTGCTCGCGCACATCAATCTGCTGGCGAAGTCCGCGGACGGCCGCTATTCGCTGACGCCGGAAAGCGCGGCGTTCTTGGTGAAGTCAAAGCCGGGCTACATGGGTGGCTTCGTCCACCAGATCAGCACGCGGCTCGCCGAGAGCTTTCTCCAGTTGCCTGAGATAACGCGCACGGGCACGCCTCCGGCAGGCGACGAAAGCGAACGGCCGGAAGCGGCCGCCTTTTTTGAAGAGCTTGTGGTGGACATTATGCCGCTGGCCTACCCTCCGGCCCAGAAGCTGGCCGAAGTGCTCGGCGTCTCGCGCGCAACGCAGCCCGTTTCCGTGATCGACCTGGCCTCGGGTTCCGGCGCGTGGGGCATCGCGCTGGCGCAGGCTTCGCCGCAAATCAGCGTGACGGCGGTGGATTGGCCGAGCGTGCTGACGGTGACGCGGCGGATCGCGGGACGATACGGCGTCGCGGAACAATTCCGCGATCTTGGCGGGGATCTGTTTCAGGTCGATTACGGCAAGGGTCATTCGATTGCGACGCTAGGAAACATCCTGCACATGCTGGGTCCGGCGGAAAACAAAACGCTGCTGAAGAAAACATTCGAGGCGCTCGCGCCCGGAGGGACGATCGCAATCGGCGAATTACTTGTGGATGACGACCGCAACGGGCCGCTGGTGCCGCTCACGTTTGCGATCAACATGCTGCTTCATACGAGGAACGGGAACGCATACTCGTTCGCGGAGATTCGTTCGTGGCTCGAGGAAACCGGTTTTGTGAACGCGCGGTTGCAGGCGGCGCCGGGGCCGTCGCCGCTGGTGCTGGCCGAGAAGCCACGCGCGTGATGGCGAAAGGGCCGATGTAGAGGACGGCGGGGCAGCTCCCACTGCCAAGAGAGGTTCTTCGACGATCCCCCAGGCTCGACTAGCCGTCGACCTGGGGGCCCCATACTGTGTCCCGGCACTTCGCGCAAAACCAAAGGCTCGGGACACTTCGCTCAGAATGACGACTATTTCTTAGCGGCGCTTCGTGGCGTTTTTCAGGTCGGCGACGAAATTGGCGAATTCGATACGCCGCGTTTCTTCGTCCGGCGCGCGCAAGATTGCGGAGGGATGAATCGTGGCCGTCACCGAGGGAGCGAGCGGGGATTCGATAAACTCGCCGCGGTGCTGTGTCACGCGAAAGTCGCGGCCTAAGAGGGACTGCGCGGCGGTGGCTCCCATGCAAATGATCACTTCGGGGCGCACGACGGCGATTTCGGCTTCGAGCCATGGCCGGCATGCTGCGATCTCCGCGGAATTTGGCTTCTTGTGAATGCGGCGCTTCCCTCGCGGCTCCCATTTGAAATGCTTCACGGCGTTGGTGACGTAAACTTCGGTTCGATCAATTCCAGCTTCGATGAGCGCGCGGTCAAGCAGCTTTCCGGCTGGTCCGACGAATGGCCGGCCGTCGAGGTCTTCGTCGTTCCCGGGCTGTTCGCCGATCAGCATGATTTTGGCGCGGGGCGGACCCGCGCCGAAAACGGTTTGGGTGGCATTGCGCCATAAATCGCAAGCGCGGCAATTGCGGGCGGCATCTTGCAGTTTCGGAAGCGTTGGATTGGATGGAATGGGCGGGCCGTGATGATCCTTCGCGGCGGGGCGATCTTTGGGCGGTCGCTTCACTACGTTTTGATGCGCGACGACCAGCAATCGCGACAGACGCGGGGTTCGAAGAGTAATACAATAGAGATGCCCCCCTGGAGTAGTGAACGCACAACTGCATCTGGAGCTGCGGCATCTATCTTTGATCCGGTTCTGAACGAATCTCCTGAGGAAACCGCGCCGCCGCAGGGAAGTTTGACATGGCCATCAAACGCAAAATAGTCATCGGTTTTCTAACGTGCGTGTGTGTGGCTGTGTCGTGCGCGCATGCGCAGGTTCCCGCCGGCGGCTCTGATCCGGCGCTTTCGCGCAGAGCGGATGCATCGGCCGCGACGGAAAGCGTGGATTTGACTGTTCCGCAGGGCACGCCATTGCAAGTGGCACTCACCAAAGAAATCCGCGTGAAAAAAACCGGCGAGCCCATTGAGGGGCGAATTGTGGAGCCAGTGTATTCGTTTGACAAAATCGTGATTCCAGTAGGCACCGAAGTGGACGGGCAGATTATCAAGATCAAGAGTCCGTCGGCGGGACGGCGCACCACTGCCGCTCTGGACGCCGATTTCACGCCCGCGCGCAAAACCGAGATCGAATTTGACGAACTGATTCTGCCCGACGGAAAACGCTTGGCCGTTCACACCGTGGTTACGCCCGGATCGGGGCAGCCCATTCAGTTCGTCTCCGCGGCGGAAGAGAATCAGGGCAAGGGCGTGAAGGATGCCGCGGCAATGAAAGCACGCGCGGCCAAGCAGCAAGCCAAACAAGAATGGGACAGCGCGATGAAGCAAGTCCAAGAGCCGGGCAAGTTTCGCCGGATTGAGCGGTACGCGGTGGCGCAACTTCCCGTTCACCCGCAATACTTGCCGCAGGGCGTGGTGTATTTCGCCGAACTGCAACAGCCGCTCAATTTTGGCAGCGAGCCGCTGACTCCCGCGCTGGCGTCGTCGATCGGAGCGCCCCCTCCGGATGGCAGCGTGGTTCACGCCCGGCTGATCACGCCTTTGAGTTCGGCGAGCACGCAAAAAGGCGCTGAGGTGGAAGCCATGGTTTCGCAACCGCTCTTTGACGAAGGGCGCTTGATTCTTCCGCAGGGAAGTTTGCTGAAAGGTTCGGTGGTCCAAGTGCAGCCGGCGCGCCATCTGAGCCACAACGGACAACTGCGCATGGCGTTTCACGAATTGAGCCTGCCAAGTGGAGTGGAGCAGAAAGTGGAAGCGACACTGGCGGGCGTCGAAGCGGGAAAGGCCAGCAATGTGAAGCTTGATTCGGAAGGCGGTGCTCAGGCCACTACTTCAAAGTCGCGCTACCTTGCAACTGCGGTCTCGTTAAGCCTGGCCGCGGTTTCCTTCGCTGGCGATCCTGACGCGGGACCGGGAGGCAATGCCTCCGCAGGCAACGCGAGCAACCGCGTAGCTGGCGGAGCGGGCGGATACAAGTTGATCGGCATCGCACTCGGACTTGCCGTTCACTCGCAGCCCCTCGGCGCGGCGATGGGGGCTTATGGAGGCGGGATGTCGATTTATACGCACTTCATCGCGCGGGGCCACGACGTGGTGTTTCCGAAAAATACCGCAATGGAAATTGGGATCGGGACTCACCGGCCGGCGCCAGGAGCGGCAGCGCCAGCTAAGTAACGCGATGGTGCTTCATCCTTTCTGAAAGTACGTTCGATTTGAGTCGGCCGTAACTTCACACGTACATCTTGCGTCTGTGATCGAGCAATTGCTAAAGCTGTGTTTGTTCTGGTATAAGTCGGCGCGATCCTCGATACAGGAGAAAGGTACGCGATGAATAGGAAACTTTTCGTGCTAGCTAGTGTGAGCGCCATAGCCCTTATTGGTGTGATCGGCGTCGCGACGAAGGCCAGAGCCGCCGCGAAGCAGGAGAACTCCATGTCTTCGAGCAGCTGCGACCGCGCCTGCTTGGATGGATTCGTGGATAAGTACCTCGATGCGGTGGTGGCGCACGATCCTTCGCAGATTCCAGTGACGAAGCTTGTGAAGTTCACCGAGAATGGCCAGCAGCTCGAGCTGGGCGACGGGTTCTGGCGAACTGCGACTGCGCGGGGAAAATATAAGCTCTATGTGGATGACGTGCCCGCGGGACAAGTTGGCTTTCTCGGAACCATGGAGGAAGCGGGACAGCCCGTGATCGTGGCGCTGCGGCTGAAAATTGATGAGCGGAAAGTTTCAGAAGTCGAAACGATTGTCGCGCGCGGCGCAATGGCTACCGGCGGTGCCAAGAGCCTTGAGAAAATGGGCAGCCCACGCCGCGCTTTTTTGGAAGATGTTCCAGAGACCGATCGCGTCCCGCGGCTTGATTTGATCAAGACAGCGAACGAATATTTCTCGGGGATGCAACAGGACAACGGCAAGGGCGACTATTCATTTTTCGCCGACGATTGCGATCGCCTGGAAAATGGCATGCAAACCACGAACAATATGACTCCCATGCCTGGGCTAGCTGCATCCGGAGCACCACGGCCCGCCCCGTCGCGCAAATACGATCCGGCCGTGAATCCGACGATGTATTCCGCCGGATGGTCGTGCAAAGACCAGTTTCGCTCCGGCTTGCTGCACTTTGTTACGCGCATCCGCGACCGCCGCTATCCCATTGTTGACCAGGAACGCGGGATTGTTTTCAGCTTCGCCTTTTTCGATCATTCGGCGGGGAATACTCGTAACTTTGAGACTCCTGATGGACGCGCGGTTACGGCAGGGCCCACAACGCCGTGGACGTGGGAACTTGCGGAGCTTTTCAAGGTCGATCATAACCAGTTGCATCAGATCGAGGCGGTGCTCACGCAGGCGCCATACGGAATGGGCTCGGGATGGAGCAGCTGGGAAGATTCCAGGTCCGACCAGCCACAGTGGTGAGGTTCAAAACGTCGCGTCCTAGCCGCCGGAACACGTGACACAATGGCTGGTGATGCGACCGGCGACCCGTCGCGCCTGGAACATTTTGCTTATCGCTATTCTGTTGAGCGGCTCGGGGCTTTGCGCTCAGACGAATACCGGTGAGTTGCGGCTGAAAATAACCGACCCTTCCGGCCTTGGACTGAAAGCCAAAATCGAAATATCGAGTTCTGCCAACGAGTATCGAAGCACCCTCGCCACCGACGATGCCGGCAACGCGATCGCGAAAAATCTTCCGTACGGCGTCTATCGAATTACGGTACAGCAGCCCGGCTTCGCAACGGAATCTCAAACGATCGAGATTCGTTCAGCGCTGGCGCAGAACTACACGATAAAACTGAAGCTTTTGTCGGTTACCGCATCCGTCACAGTTTCAGGAGACAATACGCTGATCGATCCCGATCGCGCTGGCTCCGTTTACCAGATTGGTTCGGTGACAATTCAGAATAGGCTGAGTTCCCTCCCCGGACGTTCTCTTCAGGACCTCGTCAATTCTCAGCCGGGCTGGCTCTACGAAGGGAACGCTGTTCTCCACCCGCGCGGCTCGGAATACGACACGCAATTCGTCGTCGATGGCATTCCGCTGATGGACAACCGCTCCCCGAGCTTCGGCCCGGAAATCGAAGCCGACGATGTGGAATCCATGAGTATCTATACCGCCGGCTTTCCCGCGGAATATGGAAGAAAGCTGGGCGGCGTGGTGGAGATAAATACCCAGCAGAACACCCAAGCGGGTTTCCATGGGCAAGCGGTTCTCTCCGGCGGCAGCTTCGATACAGCGGGGGCCTTCGTTCAAGCACAGGACGTGTGGGGAAAGAACACTCTTGGTTTTAGCGCGGACGGAAATACCAGCGGCCACTACTTGAACCCGGTGGTCCCGCAGAATTTCACCAACACCGGAACAACCGGGGATTTTTCCGCCGACTACGAACGGGATTTCACGCCGAGCGACCGCCTGAATCTGAGCGTTCGCCACGAATTCTCGCGGTATCTCGTTCCCAACGAGCAACTGCAGCAAGCAGCCGGCCAGCGGCAGAATGGCGACAATTTCGAAACCATGGGCGTAGTCGCCTACCAGCACACGTTCTCATCCGATATTGTCGGCGGACCTGCGGGGCATGGTGCGTGAGAATTCGAATGACCTGTATTCCAATCCGCTTTCCACACCGATCATTGCGTTTCAACACAATTGGTTCCGCGAAGGATATTTCAAGGGCGATGTTTCCATCCATCACGGCATCCACGAATGGAAGATCGGAATCGAATCGGACAATGTGTTTTTGCACGAAGACTTCACCAGCACGATAACCGATCCTTCGCGTTTCGATCCGGGAACGCCTCTCACGTTTAGTTTTCCCGGGCCGTCAAACCTCAGCGCGGGCAGCCGTCCCGACCTTGAGCAATCGGCTTTCGCGCAAGACCTCATTCGCCTGGGGCACTGGACGATCAGCGTGGGGCTTCGCTGGGACCACTACCAGCTCCTCGTAAACCAAAATGCCGTCAGTCCGCGGCTTTCCGTGGCGCGATATTTTCCGTCCGCTGATTTGGTGCTGCACGCTTCGTACGACCGCGCCTTTCAGACGCCCTCATGGGACAATATTCTTCTTTCCAGTTCTCCTGCGGTGCTCTCGCTCAATCCGAATGTGCTCCGCTTGCCTGTAGAGCCTTCCCGCGCGAATTACTACGAGGCCGGCCTCACCAAGGCATTCTTCGGAAAATTCAAACTGGATGCGAACTACTTTCGCAGGCTCCTGAATAATTTCGCGGACGACGATCAATTGCTGAGCACGGGTGTCAGTTTCCCCATCGCGTTTCGGAAGGCCATTATCTACGGCACAGAGGCGCGGCTCGATCTGCCACATTGGCGCGGGATTTCAGGTTTCGCAAGCTATTCGTATACGGTCGGCAACGCGTGGTTTCCGGTAGTCGGCGGGCTGTTTCTCGGCCAGGATGCGATCAATGACACGACCCAAGTTACAGGCCACTTTCCCGATTCTCAGGACCAGCGCAACACCTTTCGTTTCCGTACGCGCTACGACGTCGCGCCGCGCTTTTGGATCGCTGGAGGAGCCCAGTACGGCAGCGGATTGCCATTTGATTTCAATGGCACTGAAGCCCTGGCTCTTTCCCAGTATGGTCAAAAGTGGTGGATCGCGTAAATTTCGATCGCGGACGCGTGCGGCCATCGCTCTCCATCGACTTTTCACTGGGCGCCGAGATTTACAAGTCAGATTTTCTCGCCATGCGGGCGCAGTTTGACGTGGAGAATCTGAACAATCGGCTGAATGTGATCGATTTTGGTGGATTATTTTCCGGAAACGCGATTGCACCACCGCGAAGCTACTCCGTGCGCCTTACGACAAGTTTTTAGGGGATTTGCCCGCTTGACATACCGTATGTACCCAAGCGCCGGCGGGGACGATTCCCATTTGCCACACGGTTGAGATGTCTTAGGGCATTTCGGCTTCGGTGGTTTCTACCCAGGGCTCCTGCGCGGGGAGACGTAAAAACACGGCTTCTTCCAGATCGTGCGCGCTTTTTGCCTGGTCGGGATAATTGCAGACGAAAATTACGGAGGCGAAGTTGTTGTTGGCGCCCGCAAGTCTTAGCGATTGCTCCAGTCCAGCCTTTAGCCGGTTCGCGGTTGCCGTGTCCGTATCCGAGAGCAGTAGGCCGAAAATTGCCCGGTCGAGAAGATACATCGAGTCGGTAGGGCGCATGGCGCGCTCGATGGCGCGGGCCACGTCGCCCAGCGCCGCCGTCTCTTTGTTTGCGTCGACTGCGTTCCCGGTGAAGACGATTTTCGCGACTAGGACCGACAACGTTCGCTGCCTTGCCGCAGCGCGACGGAAATCCATTGTCAGGCGATCCTGGAAGTGACTCAGGTCCGGAAT
Organism: uncultured Acidobacteriota bacterium; assembly: GCA_963723845.1. Classification (GTDB taxonomy): domain Bacteria; phylum Acidobacteriota; class Terriglobia; order Acidiferrales; family UBA7541; genus Palsa-295. Next base: position 8,259 of record CAVRSO010000081.1, on the reverse strand, counting down.
CGTATGCAGCAAATCCGTGTTGCTGCGGTTCTGTAACTCGACGTTCTTCTGCAACTGCGATACGAGCTGCTGCTTCACATTCCGGAACATCCTCTGACGGTCGAGCAGATAGGCCGCAATCAGGAGCGAGAGGACGCAGAACCCGAAGAAAGCGAAACGCAGCGGCCACTTTTGCGCTTGGTCCGGATGCACGAACACCAGCGGATACATCAGCAGCGCCAGGCCCGCCGCCATCACCATGACAACAACGGCTGCCAGGATCGTTAGTTGGCGCTCGCGGCGCTCCAGTTTGTCGAGTTCAGTTAAATTGAATGCGACCATCGCCTAATCTCCCGCGGCCGTAGCGCCCGAAGAATGGTGCCGCTCTGTGGTACTTTGATTTTCGGCTGAAGCTGGCCTGGGCACAAGCACGCGTTCGCTCGTGTGACTTACCTGTAACCGCGCCTTTCCACATCTTCTCGCAAGACCCGAGTTCGCAATCAACAAGCAGCTTTTTGGAAGTCGTTGGAAAGAAACCGCGAAAGGAGATGGCCCCTGCGGGGATTTGAACTTCCACACAGTCGAATAACAGGGCGTCATTCCATGCGAACGGCGACAACGGCGTTGCCGCGCTCGCGAATTTCGATAGCCATCGGCGGCCTGATTCCGGCCCCTTGCACAATATCGCCGCGCACCAACCCGGCGCTTGAGGATCCGTAGCGCAACAGATCGTAAATCGTATGATCGCAAGGGTTCACTACCATCGGGTGGTCGGCATTAAACTGATAGTCGCGCCGCAATACTTCCAAGTTGCTTACGTATTCCAGCTCGCACTTTCCAAATGGCGCCTGCAGTGAGAATCCCCAATATTCCCCCCGCGGCAAGCGCACGACCATTGCCGCGTCAATTTGGCCCGTAACGGAATCGGGGAATAGGAACCGTTTCGCGGACCATGTCTGCTTCAGTTCCTGAGTTGTGCCGATCACTCCAGGCCCAACCGGCAAGATTTGTTTTGGTTTTGCGGGTTTCGCCGCGGGCGGAGAGGCAAGGGGCGCAGCAGCATGGGATACGGTCGCCTCGGCCGAACCGGCACGGATCAAATGAATTGCCAAGCCGCCGATAATCACCACCCCTGCTACCGCTGTGATGATCCACGCAAGCGGTGGGATCGCGGAGAGGTTAAACTTTCCGATTTGAGGCCCGGGCGCGGCGACGCTTTTCTTCGCCGTCGGGGGGACGCCAGGAATGTTCGGTTCCGGCGGCTTGAAGGGGTCGAGCTTCTTTTCGTCTGGCATAGGGCGATCTCAGAAAGCGTTCCCAGCTTGCAGGGACCTTTCGCGGAATGCAATATGCCGGACGTTTTCGGTATTAACGCTTTCGCAAGAGGAACGGTCTGCTAGGCTGAGGACTGTCAGGCGGAGCGGTCCAGCCGCACTGAATGGTGGGCGACGTATTCGTTGAGGTTCGCCAAAATCAGCAATAGTTCGAGCATCCGATCGCGCTGATCGGGATTGGGCAGGGCGGCGCCTTCTTCAAGGTTTTTCACGATCGCTAGGGCGTCCGCGAGCAGCCATTCCAGGTCGCCCGGATTCATGGGCCGGCCTTGGCGGCAGCGATCGAAAGTGCGGTCGGTGCGCAGAAACGCCTCGTCAAGAAAATGATCGAGGCACAATTGCTCGGCGGCCAAGGCTGTGGGAATCGGATTGGTGCATGGAGCTCTGCGGCAACTCCCGCGCGCTACTGCGTTCATGGCAAACCCCGCAAAACCTCGACGAAAATTCCGAGGCAAGTGGGGCGAGCCTACCATAATTTGTGAGAAAGCGAAGAAGTATTGGTGAAGTGTTACGAAAGAATCGCTAGGCCGCGGCGCCGTGGCATTTCTTATACTTTTTGCCGGAGCCGCAAGGGCAAGGGTCGTTGCGTCCAACTTTGGCGCCCGAGCGGACGGGCTTTGGAGCCTCGGCCTGCGCGGGACCGGCTTGGAATTGCAGATTTTGCTGCTGGCGGCGCTGGCGCTGCTCGATCTGTTTCGCCTCTTCCTGAGGCTTGGCAGGCTGCATGAGAAAAAGAAAGCGGACAGCTTCCGTATCAATGCGATCCATCAGATCGTCGAAGAGAGTGAAGGCTTCCCTCTTGAATTCCACGAGAGGATCCTTCTGCCCGTATCCGCGGAGCCCGATGCCTTCCTTCAGGTGGTCGAGCGTGAGCAGGTGGTCCTTCCACTGCGCATCCACGATATCCAGCAAGATATGGCGTTCGAGCCAGCGGAGCGTGGGCTCGCCGAAAAGGGTTTCTTTACTCTCGTAGCGCGCTTTCATTTTTTCCGGAAGCACAGCGGCTAGCTCGTCGTACCCTAGTTCGACAGGTTCAATTTCCGCCGTCTTCAAATCGAAACCAAACTGATTCAGCAATTCATTGGAAAGTTGCGTCACATTCCACTGGTCGGGATGCTGCTGCCGCGGGCAATAGGTTTCCACCAATTGATTCATGATGGCTTCGGCGCGTTCGAGGACGAATTCCTTTTGATCGCGGCCTTCCAAAAACGAACCGCGCAACGAATAGATTGTCTCGCGCTGCTTGTTCATTACGTCGTCGTATTCGAGCAAATGCTTTCGCGCTTCGAAGTTTTGGGCTTCGACGGCCTTCTGCGCGTTCTCGATGCGGCTGCTGATCAGCCTGGATTCGATGGGAATACCTTCCTTCATCCCGAGCCGGTACATCAGGCCCTTCACGCGCTCGCCGCCGAAAATCCGCAGCAAATTATCCTCGAGCGAAAGGAAAAAGCGCGAAGATCCTGGGTCGCCCTGCCTTCCCGCGCGACCGCGAAGCTGATTGTCGATGCGCCGCGCGTCGTGGCGCTCAGTGCCCAGAATATGCAGGCCGCCCATGGCTACCACCTCATCGTGTTCGGCGCGGCACTGTTCCGCGAACTGATCGTAAAGCGGCTTCCACTGTTCGAGAGGCACCTGAAAAAGCTTGCCTTCCTGTTGGAAGAGAACCATCGCCGGATTACCCGCGCCGTTTGAGCCTGCAGGACTGGCACCATTGCCGCTCTGCGCGGCGCTATCGGCTTGCGCGGGCGTTTCGGACCCGGTCGCCGCGCCGATCACCGCGCTTGCCGGCAAATACGGCATCGCGAGTTTGTTTTTCAGGGAGTACTCGCGAGTCATCGCTTCGGGGTTGCCACCGAGTAAAATATCGGTGCCACGGCCGGCCATGTTCGTCGAGACAGTCACCGCGCCCTTGCGACCCGCCTGCGCGATTACTTTCGCTTCGCGTTCGTGCTGCTTGGCGTTCAGCACCTGATGGGGAATGCCGGACTTCTTCAGGAGTTCGGCGATTTGTTCCGATTTTTCGATCGAGATGCTGCCGACGAGCACCGGCTGACCGCTTTCGTAATATTGGCGGATGCCGCCTGCTCGCGTGCCGTCCTCCTGAAGGATTCCATTTACTGTGGCTTCGAATTTTTCCGCTTCCGTGCGGTAGACGACGTCTGAATTCTCGATGCGGATCAACGGCTTGTTTGTGGGAATCGCCACTACATCGAGGTTGTAAATCTTGTTGAACTCGGGCGCTTCGGTTTCGGCTGTTCCGGTCATGCCGGAAAGTTTCTTGTACATGCGAAAATAATTCTGGAATGTAATCGTCGCGAGCGTCTGATTTTCACGCTCGATTTTCACGCCCTCTTTCGCTTCGACCGCTTGGTGCAAGCCGTCCGACCAGCGCCGACCTGGCATTTGGCGGCCGGTGAACTCGTCCACGATCACTACTTCGCCGTCCTTGACGACGTAATCCACATCTTTTTCGAAGAGCACGTGTGCGCGCAGCGCCTGGTAAACGTGATGATTGATATCCATGTTTGCCAGATCGAAAAGGTTTCCCAGGTTTAGCAGCCGTTCGCACTTCGAGACGCCTTCCTCGGTTGGCGTAACCGTCCGCATCTTTTCGTCCACCGTGTAGTCGATTTCTTTGATCAGCTTGGGAATGATTTTGTCGATGCGGTAATACTTGTCGGTGGATTCCTCGGCGGGACCGGAAATGATCAGCGGCGTGCGCGCTTCGTCAATCAGGATGGAGTCCACTTCGTCCACGATGGCAAAGTAGTGACCGCGCTGTACGCAATCCTTCAGATCGTATTTCATGTTGTCGCGCAGGTAGTCGAAACCGAACTCATTGTTGGTGCCGTAGGTGATGTCGGCTCCGTAAGCGGCTTTGCGCTGGGCGTCGTCGAGGTCGTGGACGATCACGCCCACGGTCAGTCCCAGCATGCTGTAGATGGGACCCATCCATTCGGCGTCGCGGCGCGCCAGGTAATCGTTCACGGTGACAATGTGCACGCCTTTGCCTGTGAGGGAATTGAGATAGGCGGCGAGCGTGGCGACTAGAGTTTTGCCCTCACCGGTTTTCATCTCGGCGATTTTGCCGTGGTGCAAGACGATTGCGCCGATGAGCTGCACGTCGAAGTGCCGCATGCCAATGGTGCGGCGTCCCGCCTCGCGTGCGAGAGCGAAGGCAGGCACAAGCGCGGGCTCCAGTGCTTCTTGCAACTTGCGCTTGAAATCCGGGTCGTCGCGTTCGAGGCCTTCGAGCCTCGCCTGGACTTCGGACTTCAGCTCAAGCGTGCGCGCACCGATCTGCTCGTCGGAGAGTTTCTGCATCTCCGGCTCAAGCTCGTTGATGGATTCCACCAACGGCTGGATGCGCTTGACGTCGCGCTCGTGCTTCGTGCCGATGAAGGCCGCGACTACGCTATCTATGACCTTTTCAACGTCCATGGTTGTTTGCTGTCTTCAATCCACTTGTTGCGATTGGAGGGTGGCTACCGCTCTTGCGATGCCTAGCTGTTTATTGTAGCCGTTCACGAAAGCAACGGCAAAAGCGCGCCGATTCGGCACCTCAAAAGTGTGACGGGTAGAATGTGCAGCAATCCTTTGTTTCCAATGAGTTAGAGCACCTTCTATTCGTCCAGTGTGACGAGTAGCAATCGGCCCCGAGGGTCCGCGAGCCGGGGTTCCGCAGGGAGTATCGCCCGCCCCTATCTTCGATTTGTAATACGCCATCATAGGTTCTCTCGGTGACAACGCTAGCACGAGGGGCGGGAATTACAAGTAGGAGCTTGTGTGGACTTTCTGCTTTTCGTTCTTGTGGCGGCGTCGCTAAATGATGTGCGGCACTTCTCTCCCTTGCGGATCGCCGTCACGGCGATCCGCAAGAGAACGTTGAAATTAAGAGCAAAAATCGTAAGCCGACGAATTCCAACGGCTACATGCGGCCTTCGTCACCGGACGGGCCGTAGATTGAAGGCACGGGAACCTGATTCATCCGGAGGTAAACGGAGAGCTGACCGCGATGATGGATCACGTGGTTCAAAATCATTCCGCGCAGGACCTGGATGCGCGGCATAGCGAAGAAGGTCTTCCCGCCGTTCATCAGCGTCCATACTTTCTGCAGATCTTCGTCGCTCGCCTTGGAGATGGCGGCGCGAGCGGACGCGACGTTCTTGTCAAAGAGATCGAGCAACTGCTGGCGGGACTTCATGACCGTCGGTTGCGTGGGAGTTCCTCCCGGCGGTGCAAAGTCGAAGGAATCGCCCTGAAAAGTAGCGGCTGCGAAGCCGCACATTTCAGCGATGTGTCCCGCCAGGCGCCCCATGGCCATCGAAGTGTCGTGTGGCTTCCAATCGACTTTATCCTCGGGAACCCGCTCGAGGGTTTTTCGGGTGGTGGTCATTTCGTGTTCGAACTCGGGAAGAAATGTGTCGCGTATTGGCATTGGGTTGCCTCCTTAGTTGTTTTTCGGACGGCGTAATTTTACCCCAAGCGGGTGAATGGCGGGTAACGGCAAGGGAATTCGGCCGAGCCGAGGCCGCTGGAACCTGTGGCACTTGGCAACGAAGCGGCCCTGCACACTACGCTCAATCGTCCCTCCGGGACTTTTCAATTTTCGTTTCCGTGTCCCGGCACTCTGCTTCGCTGCGTGCCGGGCTATCTACAATCGCGCCTCCGGCGCTGCCAGCACGAAGACAATCGGGTAGCCGGTAGTTAGCCGAGATTCTCGATTTCTTTCTTGGCGCGTTCGAGGATTTCGCGGATTTGCGAGATCTTCTCGGAGTTTTCGGCGCCTCGGGTGGCGGCTCGCATGGCTGCCTTCATGACGCCTGCAGCGGGTCCGGCGACCATGCCTCCGGCAGGTCCCATCCACGGCGCCCAATCGCCCCATGATTGCGCCCGATCCCAGATTTTCTTTACTGTTTCGGCGGACTGCTTCAGTTCTTCCCTGCCAGCGTTGGTGAGCTTGTAGGCGCGACGGCCTTCGGCCTGGTCCGACGTGACGAGCCCCTCGTCCTCGAGTTGCTGGAGAGTAGGATACGTGGCGCCGGCGCTGGCACGGGACAGCCCGCCAGATTTCGCCTCGAGATCCTTCATGAGCTGATATCCGTGCTTCGGGCCGTCCTCAAGGAGCGAAAGAAGGGCCAGGCGAACCTCACCACCACCAAAGAAGCGGCCCCACCGATTCCACGGACGATAAGCGGCCCAAGGGACTGCGGTTGCCCAAGTCCAAGCGACAGCTGGGTTACCACATCGCATGCAACACCTCCTGATAGGTCTCAGACTATATCGTACGATATTACTCGAGTCAATAATTTTTGAGGGTGTTTTTTCGGCTGGTTCGCAGCGGGAGGCTAAGCCCGCAGTCTTGGGCTTATCTCTTAGGCGCTAAACAGAGCAGCAGGAGTTTTACGCGCGACCGCGGCCGGCCGAGTGGCTGAAGACGCGGGCCTCAGGCAATTCGCCGCGAGGGCTCTCTTGAGAGACAGTTGTAGGGGGCTGCGGCGCGGTAGCTTTCGTGTGCTTCCAGGTGTGCACGATACGGTGAACGACAGTGATATTCGGACCGATGGCCAAGAACCACAGGGCAATCTCCATGCGATTGGTGAGTGCACCGAGAATCATCAAGACCAGGCGCTCGGGGCGGTCCCAGAATCCAACTTCGGCGCGGGGAACCAGAGACTCGGCGCGGGCCTTCGCATAGCTAACCATTACAGCGCCAGCCATGGCGGCGCCCGCGAGCACGGCGTACCGGAAGCGGTTCACCTGCGCATAGTAGACGAGCAGGCCGAGGAACAGGATTAGGTCCGCATAGCGATCGACGATGGAGTTCAGAAAACCGCCGAACAGGGAGATACGGTTTTGGCGGCGCGCCACTGGTCCATCAAGAAGATCGCACAGGCCCGCCAAAATCATTATGCCGCCGGCGGCAGCGAAGCGCCCCTTGGCGAACAGAACTCCGGCCCAGAAATTGCCGAGCAGTGCCGACCACGTGATTACGTTGGGAGAAGGATTCCCGTAACAGCCAAAAGAGCCGCGATGCGGTCAATGGGCCACGAACCATAACGGGCGATGGTCCGTGTCAACATGAACGGGATATTACTCCGCTAATCTTCATCATGGATGGTCGTAAGGCGTACAACTTCGTATTCCTTTACGCCGGCCGGAGTGGTGACGCTTACTTCGTCGCCGACTTTTTTCCCGAGGAGCGCCCGGCCGATGGGCGAGGTAGTAGAAATCAGGCCTTTCGCCGCGTCGGCCTCTTCAACCGTAACGAGCTTGTACTCGATTTTCGACGACTTTGCAACGTCCAGCACGAGGATGCGAGAGCCATACGCCGCGCGATCCTTGGGCAGATTATTCAGGTTGAGCATGGAAATATCGGCCAGGCGCTGGTGGAGCTGGCCAAGCCGCGCCGAAACATAGGACTGCCTCTCCTTGGCATACTTATACTCGGCGTTTTCCTTGAGATCGCCATGGGCGCGTGCCGTCATGATCTCCTTGGGGAATCGCTATCGAGCTCGTGCTCGAGGACAGCTATTTCGTCCTGCAGCTTCTTTTTTATTTTGTCGGCTAGATCGGGCATTGGACATTGGGCGGCGCCAGGACGGTGTGCGCCGCGGTCAGTTAGGGTTCGTCTTCCTACTTCTAAAGTATAGAGGATTTGCGCGCATGGCCGCAAACGGGACCCTAGCCGGCCTCGCGGGAGGGCGTAGCGAGGTGACCGGGGCGATGGCGTCAGGCTTTGGCCTCCAGACGCTGCAAGCTGGATTTGTACGATCCCGGCACGGCCCGAAAGGCAATGCTCAGCCTGTTCCAGCTATTTATGGTGGCAATTGCCAAGGTTAAATTGGCGAGTTCGTTGGGCTTGAACTGGAGAGTGGCCCTCCCATATACATCGTCCGGCACATTTGTAGCAAGACCAACCGAACCAGTTTAGCGCTACACATAA
>CAVRSO010000080.1:0-11719 GCA_963723845.1 uncultured Acidobacteriota bacterium | reverse complement strand
ACCGCAGCTGTCTCTGCTGTGGCAATGTCACTCGCCGAAATCTGAGCGGTGAGTATTTTCCCCAGACTATTGGGATAAAGAGTGGTCGGCCGGTCGGTGCCGTTCCAGCGCACCACTGAACTCGGCACAAAATTTATCCCACCTACCACCAACTGAGTATCTACTCCATCGATGAACTGCTCTCCCGCGGGAACGCAGCTTGGATAGAAAGAATTGATCGTCGGAACAGGGAAAGACCCGCTGGAGACGGTGAAGTCCATCGCATTCGAGGTGCCACCGCCGGGCGCGGGTTGGTCACTGTCACGGCCAGCGTGCCGGTTGAGGCGATGCTGGAAGCAGGGATGATCGCACTCAACTGCGTGGCGCTGACGACGTTGGCGGCAAGCGCTGCCCCGCCGAAGTTGATCATCGAAGATGCGACGAAATTCGTCCCATTGATCGTAAGCGTGAAATCCGCACCACCAGCCACGGCACTGTTCGGCGAGATCGCTGTGATTGATGGAGCAGGTGGCGGGGGTGGGGGCTGATTGTCGAGTGACTGACTCGCGCCGCCTCCGCATCCAGCAAGGGACACAAGACTCGCTATTCCCAAGATTACGAGCTTTCTCCACCGCCGGGAAGGTTCTAATTGCCTCGTTCGTTGCATCACTACTTCGCCGGCTATTTCTTCGATCACGGATTCCCCTAAGTCCGCCGACAGTGAAGCGAAGCAGCTCGCGGCACAATGGCCGGGGCATGGTCTGTGCGTGTTTTGGTTCTGATCGCGCAGCTCTTTAACTTCAGGGGAGTTACAGGGGACAGGCCCTCGGCCCGGCACGTTTTCCTTTGGCCGTAACCAATTAGTGATAGAGTAACGTCACCTTCGAAGACCTATTATGGAAGGATCTGCCCGAGCCCACGGGACGCGCTTCGGCCCATTCGACGTGGACCTGCGTTCGGGTGAGCTGCGCAAGCACGGCATCCGCCTGAAGCTTCAGCCCCAACCCTTCCAGATTCTTGCACTCTTGCTGAAGCATCCAGGTGACGTCGTTACCCGCGACGAACTTCGTCAGGAACTCTGGCCTGCGGACACGTTTGTTGATTTTGATACAGGCCTGAACAGCGCCATCAAGAAACTGCGGGACGTGCTGGATGATTCAGCCGAGGAACCCCGTTACATCGAGACCTTGCCCCGCCGCGGCTACCGTTTTATCGCTCGCGTGGAAAACGGCAACCTGCCCGTATCGGTCGCCGTCGAAGAACATCTCGCGCCAGATCTCCCCTCGCAGCCCACGCCCAAGCTTTGGAACAAGCGCCGCCTTGTCATTACGGCCTGCGGCGCCGCCCTCCTCATTGTTGCCGCCCTCATTTCGTGGCGCTTCTTCTTCGGTCGGCCGGCGCTAACCGCGACGGACACCATCCTCTTGGCGAGTTTCGTCAACAACACAGGCAACCCCATCTTTAATGATTCCCTGGGCAAAGCCCTCGAAGTCAAACTCACAGAGTCTCCCTTTTTGAGCCTCCTTCCGGAAGCGGATGTCCGCGCCACCATGCGTACCATGCGCCATGATCCAAATGAGCGAGTGACGCAGGAACTGGCTATCGAAATCTGCAAACGGCGCGGACTGAAAGCGGTGGTAGTTCCCGAGATCGATGCCGTCGGCGGCAAATACATCATCACTCTGGAAGCGATCGACGCCGCGAACCAAAAGTCCATCGCCCGGGGACAAGAAGAAGCGCAGACCAAGGACCAGGTTATCGCCGCCCTCGGCAAAGCAGGTTCGCAGTTGCGGCGGCGATTGGGTGAAAGTCTGAGTTCCATCGAGAAGTACAACGCTCCTCTCGATCTTGCCACCACCAGCTCCCTCGAGGCCTTGCAAGCCTACTCAACTGGGCAGACTCTGTATCGTTCCGGAAAACGGCGCGAGGCTATTCCCTTGTTCGAAGCGGCTGTCGAGATGGACCCGCAGTTCTCTTCTGCTTACGCCATGCTGGGCTCTGCCTATCACAGCGTCGGTGACGCCCAGGCTTCCAGGAAGAATTTCTCGAAGGCCTTCGAGCTAAAGGACCGTCGCCTCACGCAAGAAGAGAATTTTCAGACCACTGCCCTTTATCATTCTTCAATAACGGGCAATCTGGAAAAGGAAACTGCTGTACTTGCCTTGTACAAGCAAGCGTATCCACGCAGCGCCACGCCTTTGAACCTATCGGGTATTGCTTACGCCCAGATGGGGAGAATGGAGGAGTCTCTACAAGAGTTCTATTTGGCAATTGACCATTCGCCGGTGCCCTCCGCTCAGTACTACTCCAATGCGAGTCAAGCACTCATGATCCTCGGCCGTTTTGACGAAGCCAAAAAACTACTTGACCAGTGGCAGCAGCAAGGATCACTGACCCCATTTCAAATAATTGAGCGCTACCGGATCGCCTTTATCCAGAACGATGCTGCAACGATGGAACGGCTTGCCCCCAAAATCCAAGGGGACGACGGACCCTGGCTCCAATTGCAAATGCAGCTGGCATTCCTTCGCGGTGACCTGGGCAAACTTCGCTCTCTCAGTGAAACCTTGGTGAAGCAAGAGAGCCGCGCCAACCGGATGGAAAACGCTGCCTCCCAGCTTGCTTGGCATGCGCGGGTGGAATCCTACGCAGGAAACTATGCCTTGGCGCGCAGTCTCTGCCGCCAAGCTAATGAGGCGAGTGAGCACGATGCTTTAGTGCTCGATAATTGTGCCAAAGCACTCGGCGGTGCGGGGGAAGCGGCCGAGGCTGAAGCGCTCGCTGAGGAAAAAGATAGGCTGCTTCCTGAGGACACGCGGAATCAGAAAATGTGTCTGCCGGAAATTCGTTCTATCGTGGAGCGCGACCGAGGCAACGCCGTTAAGGCCGCGGATTTACTTGCCCCGGCCATGCAGTACGAACAAGGTACCGCAACGGATATTCCCTATGAACGTGCGCAAGCTTACTTGGCTGCGGGAGAGGGCGACAAAGCTGCCGTCGAGTTCGAGAAGCTCATCGACCATCGCGGATGGGTCGACTGGGAACTCTTTGCTCCACTAGCGCAACTCGGCCTCGCGCGAGCCTATGCCATGCAAGGGAACCGTGAGGACAGCCACAAAGCCTACGATGATTTCTTCACCACTTGGAAAGACGCGGACCCGGATATCCCGATACTCCGTCAGGCCAAAGCGGAGTACAAGTCGACGAAGCAATTCTAACCAAGTGTTGGTATCTGCCCCTTTTTGAAACAGACCGCCTCAGACAGATGGTGCGGTGCACCACACGACATCCGCTTCAAAGTTCCTCAAACCCACGCATTAAGGAATCAACCGCACGGACGATATCTTCAACATGCTTTCCGATTCCACGGTTGGTGGGTTAACGCGCGCCGGTATGGCCGCAAAGATTCTTGAGTTTCCGAGAAAGTCGATCATCTTCGCGCAGGGCGTGCCCGCCAAGACGGTGATCTACATTCAACAAGGAAGCGTGAAACTGTCTGTTGTCAATGAGATAGGCAAGGAAGCTGTCGTGGCGATGCTCGGCCCTGGCGACTTTTTCGGCGAAGGCTGCCTCGCAGGACAGCCCACTCGAATTGGCATGGCTTCGGCAATCACACCGACCAAGGTGCTCGCGATCGAAAAAGACGAAATGATTCGCCTGCTCCACGCCAACCGCGAATTCTCTGATCTCTTTATTTCTCATCTACTTACGAGAAACAGCCGAATCGAGGGGGACTTGGTCGATCAACTTTTTAATTCCGCTGAGAAGCGCCTGGCCCGAGCCCTTCTCCTTCTCACCCGCTACCAGAAAGAGGGCACACAAGTTATTCCCAGGGTATCGCAAGAGACCCTGGCGGAAACGATCGGGACGACGCGCTCCCGGGTGAATATCTTTATGAATAAATTCAAAAAAATGGGCTTCGTCAGGTATGAGGGCGGACTTCAGATTGACAGGTCCCTTCTGAGTACCGTTTTGCACGAATAAGCGAGCCACGACCCCTTCGGCGTGTCACTAAGTGTACCTAGATTGACGCAAACAGCGCTCCACACTCGCTACACTTACTGTGAATAAGGGGACGGCGTATTCGTGGCGTTCAGGGGCGCCGCTTTGCACCTACGGGACTTAGCGCCTCTCAGCTTGCCCCTGGTTTATTTCAAACTAGACATATTTATTGTTCCAAGCATCCAGATATCGATTTTTCCCATTTTCGCGGCCAAATCGAAGGCCAGCTGCGATGCGTCTGCGGACGCCAAAACGTGCCTTGCCTGCTTTTTCGATCAGAGTGGGCGGAAGCGGCGAGCGCTTATGCTCGCGCTGCCTCCTTGCGCGCGTTCTTATCTGCGCGAATCGCGTGCGAATACGGACTTGCACCGATTCGCACGTACCTGCTCGCCAGAATGGAAATCCAGGCCAAGATTCCGGCAGCGCCGCCTGCCATCAGAATCTGACTCGGCTTCCATCCGATAGAGAGCAGCATGCCAGCGACGAGTGGACCTGCAATCGAGCCTACGCGGCCGACTCCCAGCGCCCAGCCGACACCGGTCGACCGAATCGATGTTGGATAGAAACTGGCGGCCAACGCATTGAGTCCGCTTTGCGCGCCAGTGATCAGGAAGCCGAGCGCAAACGCGACCACAGACACCATTGATAGCGAGCCGGTGATCAGCGCCAGGGCGCCCATGAACAGGCCCGATAAGCCAAATTCGAAAAGCAGCGTCATGTACGAGCCGCAGCCGGTCATCAGCGGACCTTCCGCGAGGCACCCCACGATTCCGCCGAAGCTTAGAAACGTGGTCGCCGTCACTCCAGCGGAAATCGACAAGCCAGCCTCGGTCAGTAGCGCCGGCAACCAACTCCGCAACAAATAAAGCAGCAGCAAATTCATGAAGTTCGGAATCCAAAGCAGAATCGTCGCGATGGCGCGCCCTTCGGTGAACAGATATTTTACGGGGACGCCTTCGCGGCGCTTATCCTGCGGCAAGAAAGTGAAATTCACTTCGGACGTATCGATTTCCGGCGCGATTTTTCGCAGGATTTTTCCGGCGCGCTTCGAGTCCTTACCGCGCAGCGCCAGGAACTGGATGGACTCCGGCAAAATAACTATCAGCAGAAGCGAAATCACGAGCGGCACAACTCCGCCTACCAGAAAAACCGATCGCCATCCGTACCGCGGCAGCATCGCCCCACTCACCAAACCGCAGATCACGCTACCGAGTGGCATTCCAATGAACAGCAGCGTCACCCAGAGCGCCAGCATCCGCTTTGGAATGAACTCTGAAGCCAGCGCTACGACGTTCGGCATCGCCGCGCCCAGCCCGAGCCCGGTGAGGAATCTCAGAATGAGCAGAGCGTTGAACGATGAAGCACGGGCCGTAAGCAACGAGAATATGCCGAAGCTGAATGCCGACACGATCACCACCCATTTGCGTCCCCAACGATCAGCTATTGGTCCGGTGGCCATCGCAGCTACCATCAAGCCGATCAGGCTCGCGGAAAGAATGGGTCCGAAAGTGTGAACCGGTATGCCGGTGGTCTTGGCAATCGAAGGAGTCAGAAACCCGATCACCTGCGCGTCGAATCCATCGAGAACAAGCACCAATCCGCACAACACCACCGTCCAAATCTGAAAGCCGCCCATGCCTCGGCGGTCGATTATTTCGCTGACGGTCAGTGTCTGCGATGCCATTTGCCACACGAACCTCCGGACCTGCTTTCCAGCTGGAATCTTGGCTTCAGCGGCTGAAGCCGTATTGATGCGGCTGCTTTACGGCGGGGTTAGAACCCCGCCCTCCTAAAAACCCGCGCTGAGTGAAATCGCAGCTTGCCACAGAGTGAACAGCCTCATCAAACTGGGGCGCTATCTTTGCTGGCCTGAGCCTCCAATCGCAGCGGACGAGAGTGTACACCGCGAGCCGCTCTCGCGCATTCAATGAGTTCGGCGAGGGCCGTCAGGCACTGCGAAAATTTGTTAGACCTGGCGGATATGACTTCTATCGAGAAGAGGGAGCAAAGGCGCGGAGATTGAGGTTTTACGCTCCGCGCCAAACTCCCTGGGTGGTGGGTGATACATTCTTTGCATCGGCGGGGCTGGCGATTTAGCCCGGCCCCGCTGATGCGATCTGCTTTTCAGCCGCGGCAAAATCGCCGCGGGTTGCCGTCTAGAAGAACAAGTGAAGCCCAAACTGAATCAGCCTTGGGTTCACACTGGTTGCGGTTATGAAATTGCCCGTAGGAGATCCAAAATTCCCTACGTTCTCGAACCCGACAGTTCCAAAGTTGGTGCCCTGCGGAGGTGAGAACTGTGGGTGATTGAACGCGTTGTAGAAATCGCTTCGGAACTGCAGTCTGAGGCGCTCTGTGATCTGCGTGTTCTTTACGATGGAGATGTCCCAGTTGAACTGGCCAGGCCCCGTCGCGATGCCGATTGCAGAATTGCCGTAATCCGTAGCGGTGGCATCGCCAAACGGTACGATTGGTGCCGGGCACCCGAACGCGGCCGCATTGAAATAAGGGGTGCCACCCAGAACATGTGATCTTGCGCCACCCGAGCTCTTTGCGTTCGCGTTCCCCATTCCGGGGCAGAACTCGGCAGTCGTAACGCCCTGAAAGGCGAGCTGTTGGTTGGTGCCGTAAGCTCCCCCGGTCCCGCCGCCGATGAACGTGAGGGGATTGCCGGATTGCGCAATCGTCACGCCCGAGACGTTCCACCCGTTAATGAGCCTCTTGGTCATACCCTCTGAACCGTTGCCGAACGGCAAATCGTAGCTGTAGTTCACGACGAACCGCTGGAACCGGTCGAAGGACACCGGGCCATACTGCCCGTGCGGCGGCCCATTTAACCCAGGCCTTGTTTTGAGGGCTAGAGCATCGTTGATGTTCGCTGAGTTGCCGAAGAAGACATCGGACAAGTTCCTATCCCACGTGTAGGCGGCCTGCATCGAGAGACCGCGGCCGAACTGATGCCGCACCGTTGCTTGCAGGCTGTTGTAAGCGGAATTCCCGTTGAAGTCCGACTCCTGCAAACCGATAGGCTCGTAGCCGAGCACGGGAGTGCGGAACGAGGCGTTGTTCGCGGTGTTGCAGATCGCCCCAACGCATATCCCGTTGACGTCCGTGGCAGGAGTGACTATCTGTGCTCCATTGTGATTGTGGTTGTAATCCGTCAAGTTGATTCCGCTCGATCCCACATAGCCGAGATCAAGCACCCAGCGAGGCGCAAACTCGTACTGAACGCCCAGGCTGTATTCCCGCACGAGCGGTGTATGTATGCTTGTCGGGATAAGGGGCGTGTTCAAGCCGGAATTCACCTGGAAGAGGGGAATGGGGGCGTTCGCGGTCGCCGTGTTAGCATAGCGTGGCGCGAAGCCGAGGCCGTTCGGATCCGTATTGCAAGTTGGATCGCTCGGTACGCAGACCAAGGATATCGGAGGCAAGGGCTGGCCTAGCGACGAAGCCGCCCACCGAGGACTCAAGAACCCGAAATCGTAAGTGGCCGCATACGGGTACCCTTGCTCGAAGGCGTGAACCACGCGATCCAAGCCGATGCGGTCGTAGAAGATGCCAACTCCACCACGGACAACCATCTTGCCGCCTTTCAACGGTTGCCACGCAAACCCGAATCGCGGAGCAAAGTCGCTGTAAGGAGCATGTCCCTCGACGGAGTTCTTGTTGCGGGAAATGCCAACACCGGCGGGTGGTAGCCCGTACTTCGCGTTCATAAAGTTGCTGGGAACGACATACTGCTGAACGCCAGCAGCGGAGGTCGCCGAGAATGCCGTCGGAATCTGCGAATTTGCCGCCATCCGGTCCAGCCAGACCTGCGTGAGGTGGCCGTATTTGTCGCTGAGCAATCCGTCGTACTCCCAGCGCAAGCCGATGTTGAGGGTCAGCCGCGAACTGACCTTCCAATCGTCCAGCACATAGGTGTTTTGGTTATTGAGCTGGTAAAAGTGGAGAACCCCCGCCTTGTTGGGGGATCCCGACGTCGACTTCACACAGAACAAGCACCCAAGATCAAAAAGGCCGGCGGGGTTCGCGGGGCTGTTATTACCGGTGCCCTGGAAGGCGCTGTAGCCCAAAATGAGTACGAGACCCTGCTGCAGACCTGGGTCCGCCAGAGGCCAATTCGTCCACTCGTATTCGTACCCCGCGCGGATGCTGTGCTTTCCGTGGGTCCAGGAAATTTGGTCCGCAGCCTGGAGTTGGTTGGTTGGGCCTGTGTCAGGCAGGAGACCTCCAAACATGCCAAACCCCGTGCCCACGTTGAGGAACGTTGGTGGCTCGTAAAAACCGGGAACCTCCGAGAGCATTCCCAATTGGTCGGGAGAACCGCATCTATCTAGACCACTGAGCGTGCCTTCGTTCGGGCACCCGCCGGGTGGCACGGCCGCGGTCGCACCGTTCACATTTTGTTGGAACGATACGCGTGCTTCGTTCACGAAGTTGCTAGTCACAAGTGTCGTCAGCTTGGCCACAGCAGCGTGGTTGCCGAACAGGACGCCCTCAGGCGTGCCGGGCAAATTTCCGCCGCCCTGTCCTAGAAACGTGGTGTACGGATTGTGCGTGTAGAAGTATTTGGTGCTGAGGGTGTTCTTGCTATTGAACACGTAGTCGCCATTGGCAACATATTGGTTCTCTGTGTAGATTGCAGGAATATTGAAATCACACACTCCCGATACGTTACAGAACTGAGGGTCTGACACTGGGGACGGTATGTAATAGTTATTCGGAACGCCGCCGGCAGTCGGGTTTTTTGCCGTACCTGTGGTCAACTGGAACATTCTAAGCCCAACGATATTGCTGTTGCTGATGCCCATGGCAGCCGCGAACGCCTGGGCGTTTGCATCGCAGCTGGCCACCGTCAAGGTATCTGGAAGGGCTGCCGGAGTAGGACATGTACCGCGCGAACCGAGTGACGCAAAGTTATTGATCGCGGGAGTGCTGAGCAAAAACGCGCCGGTGTCGTTCCCTTGCGGCGCCACTGCGTTCTTCGAGCGGGTGCCCCGGTAGCTAAAGAAGAAGAAGAACTTGTCCTTCTTGATCGGGCCTCCCAAACTTGCCCCGAACTGGTTTTGATCGAAGGCTGGCCGCCTGTTTATACCGTTGGTTGCCTGCGCCTGCTTAAGGAAGAAGTCGTTCGAATTGAGCACGGTGTTGCGGAAGAACTCGAAGCCCGAGCCATGAAACTGGTTGCTGCCGGACCTGGTGCTCACGTTCACATTCGCGCCGGGGTTGCGGCCATAGCTTGCGTCGTAGGTGGAAGTTTGGACCTTGAATTCCGCAATGGCGTCGGGGCTGGGAACCGGTATTCCGGTGTAGATTGTGCCGTCGTTCGAGCTGCCCGAATTGGCGATATTGTTCACCGCAACGCCATCCATTTGGAAATTGTTCGAGCCTGGGTCCACGCCGTTGGCGCTGATATCTTGAGTGCCCTTGCCCAACGACGTTGCGTTGTCCACGCTTGCGTTGGTGCCGGCACTAAGGCTGAGAATCTCTGTGTAGTTTCCGTTGGCCATAGGCAGGGCGGTGATTTGGTTTCCGCTAACCGTGGTCCCAAGCGTGGAGCTTTCCGTCTGTAGAGTCTCGACGGAGCTTTCCACCGTGACAGTTTGCGTGACGGCGCCGACTTCCAGGGCCTGATTTGCAGTTGCCGTCTCAGTGGTGGTGACCGTAACGTTTCCAATCTCGGAGGTCTTGAAGCCGGGCGCGGCAAATTTCACTTTATAGTTGCCCGGCGGGAGCAAGCTGAATTTGTAATCGCCAGCCAGCGCCGGTGGTAGCGGAGCGTGCCTGGTTGGTTCCAATGTTAGTGGCAGTTACGGTTACGCCCGCCACAGCGCCGCCTTGAGCGTCGGTAACGGTGCCGGTTAGAGCGCCCGTACCGGCGGATTGCGCCCACGCAAACGAAACGCAGAGCAGAAGCGCCAACACGCAGACCAAACCGGAAAACACACCCCTACGCCCCGAAAATCGTGACTTCATTAGCATCCCCCTTGATTGATCGTCGGTCACTAGGATCGTTTTCAAACCCTATAACCCACCCGGAACCCTTAAGAATTGCGCATGCACCTACAATATTGCGTATTTAATTGAATGCTTATCAGTTCTCCCCGATGAAGCCCACCCGTCCCCTGGGGCTTGCAATAGCGACTCGCTGACGAATGGCACACTAATATCAGGATTGCGACAATTGTCCATTTCTTATTTTGATTGCTTCTGTTACCGATTGGGAATATAAGGTAGCCAACTGGTACGAATACGGCACGGGTGGCCGGGGCCTTATGGAACTTCGTCAGCTTAGGTACTTTATCGCTGTTGCGGAGCGCCTCAGCTTTTCAAAGGCTGCGCAACACTTGCACATTACCGTGCCGCCGCTGAGCCGCCAGATTCGCCAATTGGAAGATGAGTTTGGCATTGAGCTGTTTATCCGCGATCGGCGCAACGTTGCGCTAACCGATGCCGGCCAAATGCTTTTGCGGGAAGCGAAGACTCTGGTAGCTCAAAGCGCGCACGTGACTGATTGCGTGCGCCTGGCTAAGTGCGGCGAAGCCGGACTGGTGAAAATCGGAATTGGCATGGGACTGGGCGAGCCAATCAGCCGGGTTCTCGTCGAGCACTCGAAGCACTTTCCCTCTGTCGACTTGCAATGCCGCGATATGTTCTCGAGTTGGCAGAACAAAGCTCTGATTGATGGGGATATCGATGTGGGCTTTCTGCGCCCCTTCGTGCGATTCGGCACACTTGATGACCGAAGTTTTGTTTGAGGAAAACTTTGTGGTGCATCTTTGCCGTTCGAATCCGCTGGCTAAGCGCCGGGCGCTAAAGATCAAGGACCTCGCGGGTGAGACGCTTCTGATGCCGAAGCGAGATGGTTCCACTTATCTCTACGATAAAACGTTCGAGCTCTATGCGGAGGCCGGGGTCACGCCGAACGTTCTTCACGTGCCGCTCCATCCCGTGCCTCATAGCGACACCCAAATTGTGTTGCTGACTTGCCACAAGGGAATTTTCATCATGCCCGATGAAGTGGCATGCCGGCCAGCGCAAGGCAGTGAGGTGGTCGCTCTGCCGCTGGACGAGCCAAACGCTAAAATCGACGTGCACATCGCTTGGCGAAAAGCAGAGAAATTGGCGACGGTTTTGGCTTTTGTGGATACGTCGAGGCGAGTCTTTCCCGATCTGTCGAAAAGGAATTGCCCGTCTGACCGCGGCAAGCCTCCAGTATTAAGCCTGGCCCCGCAGCTGGAACCCCGAAGCTAGCCGGTGCGAACGAGGCGCGCAGCGCTGCGGGCCTCGTTTGGCCGGATTTTCGATTACTGCTTGTCGTAAACGCTGGTCGTATCGAAGTTGCCCATGCTGGATTCGATGTGGGCGACTTCTTTAAGCGTTTTCCCATCCGCGCTCGGCGTATAGCTATCCTTGATGGTCACGTCGCTTCCCTGAAAGCTGGTCTTCGAGTTGACCACCAGCGAGCCGCCCTCCCAATGGGCTGTGCTGGTCACCTGCGCGCCGCCCATTCCAGTGGAGGTGGTGGGTGTGCCGTCGGTGCTCAGCTTCGACGTGATGTTCATATCGCCCATGAAACCGCCCTTTTGGTCCTCTACGATTTGCACGGAAGGCTCGTTGTCCTCGATCGTATCAACCTGGCTGGCTGGCGCCTGACCTTGGCCGAAGTCGCTCTTCGACGCGTCGAGCTTCCAAACGCCGGCGAGGCTGGGGTGGGAGCCGGAGGCTGAAGCTG
>CAVRSO010000079.1:0-66582 GCA_963723845.1 uncultured Acidobacteriota bacterium | reverse complement strand
TGGCCGATTCGCCGTCGACTGGATCCTGCTGGACGAGCACGGACACCTCGCACGAGGCGATGACGACGTGATCGACAACTGGTATGGCTACGGCGCCGATGTACTGGCCGTGGCCGATGGCGTGGTCGTGGCGGCGAGGGACGACATGCCGGAGAGCGCGACGGTGTCCGGACACCTGAGCCATCCGCTCGAGGACGCTACCGGCAACTACATTGCGCTGGATATCGGGGGCGGCCGTTTCGCCTTCTACGAGCATTCTGAATCCGGCAGTGTTCGGGTCACGTCGGTGAGCGCGTCCGGCGAGGCCAGGTGATCGGAGCGGTCGGCTTCACGGGTCATTCCACCGGTCCACACCTGCACTTCCACGTCTCCGACACCAATTCGCCGCTCGGTGCGGAGGGCGTCCCATTCGTCCTCGAGCGTTTCGACGTGCTGGGCCGATACGACGACTTCAGCGCATTCGGGAATGCGCCGTGGACGCCTATCGACTCTGCATCCGAATCGCCGCGACGCGAAGAGTTCCCCGCGCCGAACGTCGTCGTGGACTTCGGAGATGGTCGGCAACAGCGATCGACGCCGGACGTGCCGTCGACCTGAATTCGGTCGCGGACATCCTGGAGGTCGATTTCCGGGCCACCCATTCGACGTAGAAGTACGCGGGTCCGCGCGAAGGCGGTAACCGCCGGACCACGCGCCCGTAGCTCCACGGGCCACGATGGCCACTGTACCCTGACATTCCTCGACGCAAGAGAGGCCACATGCGACGGCTCATCCTCTGGAACCTGATGACGCTCGACGGCTACTTCGAGGGCTCTCGGAAGGCGGAAGGCGCCATTGCCGACGAGATGAACCGCCGCCAGAAAGTCGTCTTCTCGCGCACGCTCCGCGAGGTCGACTGGATGAACACGCGCCTGGTCCGGGATGCGCCCGAGGGAGAGGTCGCCCGGCTGAAGCGCGAGCCAGGCAAGGACATCCCTGCTCTTCGGCAGCGCGGACCTCGCCGCGACGCTCATGCGCCACGGCCTGATCGACGAGTACCGCATCGGCCTGGTGCCCGTCGTGCTCGGCGCGGGCGAGCCGCTCTTCAAGCCCTTCCCGGAGCATGTGAAGATGCGGCTCGTGGAGTCGAAGCCGCTGGCGACGGGGTGCGTGATCCTGAGCTATCGGCCCATTGCGACACCCGCCGCAGTCGCGGCCGAAACGACTTCCCACTGAAAGGAACCATGATCATGGCAGCCAAAGCCAAGCTCTTCCCGCACCTCTGGTTCCCGCGAGGCGCCGAGGAAGCCGCACGTCTCTACACGTCGATCTTCCCGGACTCCCGAATCGACCGGATCACGCCGCTCATGGCCGAATCGCCGAGCGGTCCCCCAGGCTCGGTCGTCATCGTCGACTTCACCTTGTTCGGCCAGCGGATGCAGGCGATCGACGCGGGGCCGCACCACGAGTTCAACGATGCGATCTCGTTCGTCGTGCTTTGCGACGATCAGGAAGAGATCGACCGCTACTGGAACGCCCTCCTCGAGGGCGGCGGGCAGGAACAGGCGTGCGGGTGGCTGATCGACCGCTTCGGCGTGCGCTGGCAGATCGTGCCCGCGGCGATGGACCGGCTGATGTCCGCGGACGACCCCGCGCGGGCTAGGCGAGTCGCCGATGCTCTGTTCAAGATGGTCAAGGTCGACCTCGCGACGTTGGAGAAGGCGTACAGCTCGTGAATTCCGAGACGCACCGCACCATCGAGGCCGTATGGCGGATCGAGTCGCGCGCGCATCATCGCCGCGCTCGCGCGCATGGTCGGCGACGTCGGCCTGGCCGAGGACCTGGCGCAGGACGCGTTGGTCGCCGCGCTCGAGAAGTGGCCGGCGGCACGGTGTCCCGCAACGCCCAGGCGCCTGGCTGATGGCCGCAGCCAAACGCCGCGCGATCGACTACCTGCGCCGCGGCCAGCGTCCTCGAACGCAAGCACGAGGAGCTCGGCCACGAGCTCGAGGTCGACCGGCGAGATGCCGAGCCGCGACCTGGACGCCGCGATCGACGACCCGATCGGCGACGACCTGCTGCGCCTGATCTTCATCTGCTGCCACCCGGTCCTCTCGACCGAGGCGCGCGTCGCGCTCACGCTGCGCATGGTCGGCGGGCTCACGACGGACGAGATCGCGCGCGCCTTCCTCGTCCCCGGCCCGACGCTCGCGCAGCGGATCGTGCGCGCCAAGCGCACGCTCCGGAGGCGCGCGTGCCCTTCGAGGTCCCGCGCGGCGACGAGCTGGCCGCCGCCTCGCCTCCGTCCTCGAGGTCATCTACCTCATCTTCAACGAAGGCTACGCCGCGACCGCCGGCGACGACTGGATGCGGCCCGCGCTCTGCGACGACGCGCTCCGCCTCGGACGGATCCTCGCCGAGCTCGCGCCCGACGAGCCGGAAGTCCACGGCCTCGTCGCGCTGATGGAGATCCAGGCCTCGCGGCTGCGCGCGCGGGTCGGCGCCGGACGGCGAGCCGGTGCTCCTCATGGACCAGGACCGCGCACGCTGGGACCGCCTCCTGATCGGCCGCGGCCTGGCCGCGCTCGACCGCGCCGACCGCGCTCGGCGGCGCGCTCGGCCCGTACGCCCTCCAGGCCGCGATCGCCGCCTGCCACGCGCGCGCCAGCACACGCCGAGGAGACCGACTGGCCCCGCATTGCCGCGCTATACGACGCGCTCGCCCAGCTCGCGCCCTCGCCCGTCATCGAACTGAACCGCGCCGTCGCCATCGGCATGGCCTTCGGCCCCGCGGCCGGCCTCGAACTCGTCGACGCCCTCGCCGACGCGCCCGCGCTCAAAGGCTACCCCCAGCTCCCCGCCGTCCGTGGCGACCTCCTCGAGAAACTCGGCCGGTACACGGAGGCGCGGGAGGCGTTCGAACTCGCCGCCACGATGACCACCAACGAGCGCGAACGGGCGATCATGGTGAGAAGGGTGGAGACGCTGAGATGGATAGGCGATAGGCGATAGGCGTTGGGCGTTAGGGAAATGCGCCCCCCTCTCCCCCTTGCCCTTGCCCTTGCCCTTGCCCCTGCCCGTGCCCCTGCCCGTGCCCCTGCCCGTGCCCGTGCCCGTGCCCCTGCCCTAGCCCTTCTTTGCCTTTGCCTTAGCCTGGCGCGCCCCCAGGCGCCGCCCCCGAACACGTCGTCCCATAACCGGACACTTCCCCGACCGGTGGCGCGCGCGAGCGGTTCGTGTAAATTGCAACGCCGTCGCGCGTTGTGTGAATGGCACGCGTCGGTCCACTTCTTTCTTGTACATGCCCCCGAGTTCACGATGCATCCTTTACCCGAACGAAGGGGGAAACCGTGTGGAAGAACGAACGGCGTTTCGAGGTTGCCAGGATCACGGCGCATGCGGTCATGGTGGTCGGTCTTCAGCTGTCGGTGACCATCGTGCTTCTCGCGCCCGTCGTCGAAGTGCTCTATCGCGTACTCTGATCGCGGAGAACGAATCGATGTCGAACATTACCGCCCCACGCATCCTGATCGCCGATGATCAGCCCGACGTGCTCGAGGCGCTTCGCCTGCTGCTGAAGGGCGAGGGCTTCGAGACCGAGACGGTCGCCTCTCCGGCAGACGTGATCCGGAAGGTCGAGGAGCGGGACTTCGACGCGGTCCTGATCGACCTCAACTACACGCGCGACACCACCTCGGGGCGCGAGGGGCTCGACCTGCTGAGCGTGCTGCGCGCGAATGACGCGACGCTGCCGGTCGTGGTGATGACGGCGTGGGGCAGCGTCGAGAGCGCGGTGGAGGCGATGCGCCGTGGCGCGCGGCGACTACGTCGAGAAGCCGTGGGACAACCAGCGGCTGATCACGATCCTGCGCACGCAGGTCGAGCTGGGCCGCGCGCTGCGCCGCGCGCGGCGGCTCGAGAGCGAGAACCGAGCTGCTCCGGCGCGACGGGCTGCCGGAGCTGATCGCCGAGTTCGCGCGGCGATGAAGCCGATGCTCGCAGCTCATGGAGCGCGTCGGCCCGTCGGACGCGAACGTCCTGATCACCGGCGAGCACGGCACGGGCAAGGAGGTCGTCGCGCGGTGGCTGCACGCGGCCTCGCCGCGCGCGGAGCGCCCGCTCGTCGCGGTGAACGTCGGGCGGGCTTCGCGAGGGCGTCTTCGAGAGCGAGCTGTTCGGCCACGTGAAGGGCGCCTTCACCGACGCGCAAGACCGACCGCATCGGCTGCTTCGAGCTGGCCGACAGCGGCACGCTCTTCCTCGACGAGATCGGCAACATGCCGCTCGCGCAGCAGGCCAAGCTGCTGCGCGTGCTCCAGACCGGCGAGCTGCAGCGGGTGGGCTCGTCGCAGCGCGCGCCAGGTCGACGTGCGCGTGATCGCCGCGACCAACGTCGACCTCCGCGCCGAGGTCGGCCGAGGGCCGGTTCCGCGAGGACCTGCTCTACCGGCTCAACACGGTCGAGATCCAGCTGCCGCCGCTGCGCGAGCGCCGCGAGGACATCCCGCCGCTGGCCGCGCACTTCCTCGGCCGGCACGCCGCGCGCTACCGCAAGCCGCTCGCGCGGCTTCGACGCCCGAGGCGCATGCAGGCGCTGCTCGCGCACGCCTGGCCGGGCAACGTCCGCGAGCTCGAGCACGCCGTCGAGCGCGCGGTGCTGATGGCGCACGGGCGACGCGATCCGCGCCGGCGACCTCGGCTCCGCGCGCGCGGCGGCGGGGCGCGGCGCGTCTCGAGGATATGACGCTCGAGGAGGCCGAGCAGTACCTCATCCAGAGGGCGCTCGAGCGCTTCGACGGCAACGTGAGCCACGCGGCCGAGGCGCTCGGGCTTCGCCGCAGCGCGCTGTACCGGCGGCTCGCAGCAGTACGGGATCGGGCGGGCGGCACCGCGATGACGCCGCGCCGCCGCGCCGCCGGGCGCCGGACGCCCGCCCCACGGCCCGCGTCTTCGAGCGACGCCTCGCGCTCCTGGCCGGGCTGCTCGGCCTGCCCGGCGTGGCCGTAGCGCTCGCGCTGCTCTGGACGCGGCGACCTCATCGCCAAGGTCCAGTGGACGCTCGTCCTGCTCGTCGTCGGCGGCTGGGCTGTCGCTCGTCGCTCGCGCTGCGCGAGCGCGTGGTGCGGCCGCTGCAGACGCTCGCCGAACCTGCTCGCCGCGCTGCGCGAGGGCGACTACTCGGTCCGCGCCGCGCGGCGCCGACGCGCGACGACGCGCTCGGCCTCGCGTTCCTCGAGGTCAACGCGCTCGGCGACACGCTGCGCGAGCAGCGGCTCGGCGCGCTCGAGGCGACGGCGCTGCTCCGCACGGTGATGGACGAGATCGACGTCGCCGTCTTCGCCTTCGACGACGGAGCGGATCGCTGCGGCTGGTCAACCGCGCCGGCGAGCGGCTGCTCGCGCCAGCCGGCCGAGCGGCTGCTCGGCCGCGACGCCGGAGCGCTCGGACTGGCGCGACTGCCTGACCGGCGAGGACGCACGCGCACCGTCGAACATGGCCTTCGCCGGGCGGCGCGGGACGCTGGGAACTCCGACGCGGCGAGTTCCGGCAGGGCGGCCGCGCCACACCGCTGCTGGTGCTGGCCGACCTCTGCGCGGACGCTGCGCGAGGAGGAGCGCCAGGCGTGGCAGCGGCTGGTCCGCGTGCTCAGCCACGAGATCAACAACTCGCTCGCGCCGATCAAGTCGATCGCCGGACAGCTTGCAGACGCGCTCGACCGCGCGGAGCCCGACGACGAAGACCTCGAGGCCGACCTCGCCCGCGGCCTCGCCGTCATCGCCTCGCCGGGCCGAGGCGCTCAGCCGCTTCATGTCCGCGCTACGCGCGGCTGGCCAGGCTGCCGCCGCCGACCCCGCGCCCCGCTCGACGTGGGCGACGTGGGTGCGGCGGGTCGCGCACGCTCGAGACGCGGATGACGGTCGAGGTCGTGGCCGGGCCGCGCTCACGGTCCAGGCGGACGGCGATCAGCTCGAGCAGCTCCTGATCAACCTGGTGAGCAACGCGGTGGACGCCGCGCTGGAGACGGGCGGTGGCGTGAGGGTCGGGTGGGGGACCGGCGCGCACGGCGAGCTCGAGTCTGGGTCGAGGACGAAGGGCCCGGCCTCCCCGAGACCGCGAACCTCTTCGTCCCCTTCTTCACGACGAAGCCGGGCGGCTCGGGGATCGGACTCGTGCTCTCCCGCCAGATCGCCGAGGCGCACGGTGGCTCGCTCGCCCTCGAGAACCGCGACGACGGACCGGGGTGCCGCGCGCTACTCCGGCTCCCGGTCGGTGAGGCGCTCGCGCACGCCTGAGGCCCTGCGTTACTCCGCCTGCCCCTCGGCGAGGCGTTCGCGCAGGCGCGAGGCCACCCTCTCCGCGCCTGGACGTAGCGCCGCGCCGATCGCGGGCGCGGCCAGCGCGGTCAGGACGAGGAGCATGCCGTAGCTCGCCTCGCCGCCCGGCGCGGGGCGCTCGTCGGCGAACGGGACGCCCGCGACCGCCGCCGCGACCAACGGTCCCCACGGCCCTGCCGAGACCCGCGCGGCGACCCTCGCCGCCGCCTCTCGGTGCGCGGCCTCGGCCTCCTCGGCCATCCTCGCCTCGGCGTAGAGACGGTACCGCTCCGGGAAGACCGCGATGTGGTAGTGCGGCGGGAAACGCTCGCGCGTCGCGTCGATGACGCCCTCGCGCTCGAGCCCGATCAGCGTCGTCTCGAGCCAGCTCCGGCACGCGGCGTCCGCCGGGACCCGGAGGTCCACCGCCATCCCCGCCGGGTGGACCGAGAGGGCGTGCGCGTTCCGCGGCTGCCGCGAGAGCGGGCGCGTCAGACTCGTGACGACCAGCTTCTCGCCGCACGCCTCGCGGTACCCCGAGGCCAGCCGCTCGATGAAGAGACGCGTCTCGGGGAGGGCGACAGGGTGCGAGATCCGGCTCAGCCGGTAGTCGTCGTTCCCCTCGACCGGGACCAGCTCCCTCCGCTCGACATGCTCCTCGACCTGCCTCGGCGTGCGCAAGAAGGTGTACCCCGCGTCCTTCGCGACGCCGTGCTGCCTCACCATTGACGCGCGCGACCCGCGCAACTCCGCCGCCTCCGCGGACGCCGCGCCCAAACCAGCCGTCAGCGCCAATGCCAGAGTTGCTCCTCGAAACCACTTCTTCACCGACTCGACCTCCCGCTATCCTTCATCCTCCAACCCGCCAGAATCGGGCCGCAAGGACCATAAACCGTTGCCATCACGCTGTTTACAATATAACAACACCCTCCGATGAGGACCACCGGAGGGCGCGAGGATGGCGGGATGTGCAAGTTCGATGGGATCGCTCGTCGTATACGGTGAACCGCGGCCAGTCCGCTTCAGATTCGAACGATCACCGCCGCATGGAGACAGGTATGCGCCGCACCACGCCCCTCCTCGCCCTCGCCGTTCTCGCCGTTGCCGCCTGCGACGAAGTCACCGCACCGCCTCAAACGATCATCTACGAGCTCCACACGGTCGTTGGCGACCCTCTTCCGTACGTGATCAGTAAAGATGAGAAGAGCGAATTCCGCCTCATGAGCATGCGGTACGAGTTCACGGGCGATCAATACGGAGATGTTCGTCCGGCTGGAGACCGAATCGGCGAACGGCATCGATGTCGATGAGTTCGAGGGGGACGGCACCCTTTCGTTCTCCGGTGATACCATCCGGTTGGAGTTCGGCGATAAAGGGTGGCTGGCGGAGCCGCGGGTAGCCCTACGGAACGGCGATACGCTCCATGGAAAGCTGGCCCATCAGTACGATGCGGTCTTCGTGAGGCGGTGAACGGGCGCCTCGCCGCGCTTCCACTCGGGCCGCGAATGCCCTAGCTTACGGGAGCGAGGTGAGCGAACGTTCCGACCGATCTTCCGAGGTACCGTATGCGCAAGATGTTGCTTCATGCCACGGCCCTGCTCCTCCTGACCGCGGCCGCCGCCTGCGACGCGACGGGCGGGAACGCGGAGCCTCGCCGTGGCGCGGCGATCGTCTTCGAGACCGGCGAGGTCCGGATCGAGACCGAGGCCGACACCGTCCACCTCGCCGTCGAGATTGCCGAGAGCGGAGCCCAGCGCGCGCAGGGGCTCATGGAACGCGAGCAGCTGGCCGAGGACGCGGGGATGATCTTCCTCTACCCCGGTCAACAAGGCCCCGACAACGGCTTCTACATGTTCCGCACCCGCATCCCCCTCGACATCGCCTTCATGGACGAGGATGGTCGGATCGTCGCGATCCGCCAGATGCTCCCCTGCGAAAGCCCGAACCCGCAACTCTGCCGAGTCTACACCCCCGGCGTCCCCTACAACTCGGCGCTCGAGGTCAACCTCGGCTACTTCGAACGCCACGGCATCGGGCTCGGCGACCGAATCGTCTTCGAACGGGATTGAAGTCGTCTTCGAACGGAATCGAAAAAGGGGGCCGCGCCACTCATAGCGCCGCCCCCTCCTCCTTTCCTCCCCACCCCTTTCAGCCCCTACTACCCCCCTGCCCCTGCCCTGGGGCGCCTTACGGCGCCCTCCAAGCGATCCGCCCTTCCCGCCCCCGCATTGTCGCCTGGATGAACTCGCCGGATGTGCTGGTTCGAGGCGGCGAGGTCCTCGTGACGCAGGTACATCATGTGGCCGCTGCGGTAGGCCTTGAAGCGGAAGCGGTCCCGCAGCTTCCCGCCGGATCGAGGTTCCACATCGTGTACTTCGCGGAGAAGTAGTCGGTCCCGCCGTCGTAGTATCCGGCCTGGATCATGACGTGGAGGAACGGGTTCTCGGCCATCGCCTGTCGCAGGTTCTCGCCGGTCCGGTCGCCGCTGCGGTCCCAGGGGTGGACCGGCCCGCCGATCCAGTAGTACGCAGGTCGGTCTCGTAGCCGAGCTCTTCGCGCAGGTAGTGGTTGATCGCCGGCGTGAAGGCGTGGTTCCACGAGGAGAGCGCGGGGTCGTAGTCCGTGCGGATCGCCGGCCGTCCTCGCGGTCGATCCCGCGGTAGCGCGAGTCGAGCCGGCCGACGGTGATCCGCGCTCGCGCAGCAGCTCCTTCCAGAAGGCGCTCGTCGGGATGGCCAGGTTGTGCTGGAGGACGACGCGCTCGGAGAGGCCCGAGTAGTAGGCGACGCGGCGCGCGATCTCGCGGCGGTCGTCTCGTCGAGGAACCCGCCGCGCACGAGCGCGGGGATGTACTCGTCGACCGTGAACCGCTCGACCTCGGGGAGGATCTCCTCCAGGTCCCGCGACTGCAGGTCGGGCGGGCAGCGCGCCGTGGTACCACGCCGTCGCCGCGTAGTAGGGGAGGGTAGCGCGCGCCCGACCGGGCCCCGGCGCGTCGATCCCGAGCCCGGTCGGCGAGACGAGGATCACGCCGTTCAGGAACATCCTGTGCGCGCTCTGGAGCCGGCGCGCGAGCCCGGCCACGCGCGTCGTGCCGTAGCTCTCGCCGATCAGGAACTTGGGCGAGTTCCAGCGACCCTGCCGCGAGACGAAGGTTCGATCCACCGGGCCAGGTAGTCGATGTCCTCGTTGACGCCGAAGAACTGCCGCCGATCCGCATTGCCGACGATCCGCGAGAAGCCGGTGTTGACCGGATCGACGATAGACGATGTCGGCCACGTCCAGGATCGATCTCGGTTTGGCCGCGTACCCGTACGGCTGGATGGGGTTGCCCTCGTCGTCGATCTCGAGAACCGCTTCGGGCCGGTGTACCCGAGGTGCATCCACGCCGAAGCGGAGCCGGGTCCGCCGTTGAAGGAGATGACGAGCGGCCGGTTCGTGCGGTCACGCACGTCGCTCCGCTCATAGTAGACGTAGAAGACGGAGGCGATCGGCTGGTCTTCGTGTCCCAGACCGGCTGGGTCCCGCCGTCGCCGTGTACGGCACGCGCTGGCCGCCGATCGTGACGACGTGCTCCGTCGTGACGGCGGACTCGGCCAGGATCTCGCGCTCCTGCGCGTGCGCGGGGCCAACCGACAGGAGCATGGCGCACAGCGAGAGGGCCAGCGTGAAGTGTGCCGGTCCGCGACCGGCGACGCTCGAAGCGGGCATTGGAACCTCGACGAGATGGAGTGGGTGTGGAGACAGGCGCTCCCAAATAAGGCGCGCGCCGCCGCCTCGTCAAGTGCGAGGCCGCGGCGCGCGAGGATCGAGCCGGCGATGACTACGCGACGCCGACCACGGTCTCGCCGTCCGGGTCCTCCGTCAACAGCTCGACAGCACGGGGCGGCAGGTGCTGGAGCGCCGCGGGCGTGACCGGCATGTCCGGCACATGCTTCCAGCGGCGCCGTTGCGAGATCATGCACACGTTCTCCGGCGTCGTGCCGAAGATCCCACCGATCACCGGGTGCGGCACGCCTCGCTTCGCGAGGGCGCGGATCGCGACGACGCAAAGCGCGTCCAGCTTCGCGTTGGGGTGCTTCTCGCCCCGCCGGATCGGGATCTTCCGCTCCGCCGGCGGGACCGGCCGCCGGTCCCGCGTTCCACCCGGAATCGACGTCCGCGCCGTGCCGCGGCCGAGCCGTACCACGTACGAACGACTGATCCCGTAACGATCCGCGATCTCCCGAACGGGCTTCTCGCCCGCCGCGTACTCCTCGCGGATCTTCAAGACCTCCTCTTCCGTCAGCGGCGTAGACCGACGACGGTTCCCGTGCTTCTTCGGGCTCGGGAGTGCGCCCGGGATATGATTGTACGTATGCCCGTAGACACACGCCTGGATCGCGCGCTCGGTGAACCCGAGCTCCTCTGCCAACTCACGGCAGGTAGCCTTGCCTGAACGAACCTGGTCGCGACAGTATGCGACATGGTCCGCCAATGAACGCCGGTTCATCGCGTCTCTACTTCTGGGACTATTGGGGTTGTATACGGTCTAAAATAGGGCCGTGGCGTGTGCTGTCAACACGCTAGTCCTCCAACTCCACCGGACCGGGCCGAGACTGGAGCGGCTGGTCTGCATCCTGCCCCATTCGACGAGCCGTGAACATTGATGGACACCGACGGGAGCGAGAGATGGCGAACCACCGGAACCCACCGGTAAGGCCGCGGGGCGAGGGCAAACTGATCCGGCAAACGGTGCTCGAGAAAGGCTCGGCGCTGATCCAGGAGACCGACCCGCTGAAGGGCTTCGACCTCTACGTCGTCGGATTCCACGCCGCCAAGGACGACCCCTCGATGCAGATGGAGGCGCACCACTTCTGCAAGCAGGTCAACGGCGAGTTCCTCCAGTGCGTCCTCTTCGACGGCAACTCGGAGGACGCGAATCTAATCGGCGTCGAGTACATTATCTCCGAGCGCCTCTTCGATGGTCTGCCGGAAGAAGAGCGTGAGTTCTGGCACCCGCACAACTTCGAGATCCTGTCCGGCGCACTCGTCGCGCCCGGTCTGCCCGACTGGGCCGAGAAAGAGATGATGCGCCTCCTGATGAACAGCTACGGCAAGACCTGGCATACCTGGCACACCGGCCGCCACGACGCGGAGCCAGGCGACACCCTCCCGCTCGGCGAGGCGATGCTGATGTGGTCGTTCAACCGCGACGGCGAGATGGACCCGGCGCTGGAACGGAGCCGCGACGTCGCCTTCGGCATTCGACCGAGGAGAAGCGCCAGAACCGCCGGGACCTCGCCAGGAACGCGAACCCGCAACACGGCGTCAACGCGATGCGCGACGACTTCCCCGACGCCTCGCCCACCCCACCGCCCGGCGTGATCGACAAGACCGACGCTGAGCCCGGGGCTCCACGAGCTGCCTGAGGGGTGAAACCGTTAGGCAAAGGCAAAGGCAGAGGCAAAGAGCCGCTGGCTGGGCTGCCGGGGTGGCCTTGCGGGTCCGGTGGGTGGGTGAGGGGGTGGGGTGAGGGGGAGGGGGCATAGGGGGGCGGAAGGAGCATTCCCGCGCCCGGCGGTGTGCAAGGTTGCGGCCGTCGTTCGTCGTGTGGAATGCAGGGGGGCAGGCGTCAGGCGTCAGGGAAACGGCGGTTCCCGAATCCCGAATCCCGAATCCCGAATCCCGAATCCCGAATCCCGAATCCCGAATCCCCTGACCCCCAAGTCCCCAAGTCCCTGACCCCCAACCCCATGCGCATTGATTGGGCAGCCGAGTACCGAACCTCGTACCCTGAGCTGGTCCGCTACCTCCACTACAAGGTGGGCGATGCGGATCGGGCGCGGGACCTTGCGCAGGAGGCGTTCGCGCGGGCACTGGACCACTCGCCGGCGAACCCTCGGGGCTGGCTCTTCACGATCGCCTCGAACCTGGCGCGTGACGAGGCGAGGCTCGTCGTTCGGCGGAAGCGTCACCTCGCGCTCCTGCGTGGGGAGGCGACGGTCCACTCCGAGCCGGCGCCGGACCCCGCCGCCGCGTTCGAGGCGAGCGAGCGCCGCGCGACGGTACGCGAGGTCCTCGACGCGCTCGGCGAGCGTGACCGCGAGGTCCTGCTCCTCTGGAACGCCGGGCTGTCCTACCAGGAGATCGCTCGACAGATCGGGCTCGCGCCAGGATCGATCGGCACCACCCTCGCACGCGCACGACGCCGCTTCGTCGACGCCTTCAACGCACGGGAGGCTCGCCATGCCACACCTTGATGAATCGCTCCTGCACGCCTACGCCGACGGCGAGCTCGAGACCGTCGCGCCAGGCGCCACTGTCGCGGTCACCGAACACCTGGCCACCTGCGCTGGGTGCGACGCCCGCCTCAAAGCCGTCGTGCATTCGAGAAACGAGGCCGCGCGCCTCCTCCTCTACGGTGCGCCCGAGCCCGACATTGTCCCGCCCTTCGATCAGGTCGTGCGGCGACGCCACGCGCGCGATGCCACCAACTCGCCTCGTAAGCTGGCTGCACGCCCTCGCGCGCGCATGGCCTGGCACCTCGCCTGGGCAGCGAGTCTGGCCCTCGCCCTCGGAGCCGGGTGGCTCGCACACGCAGCGCTGCACTCCCACGATGAGCCGGTAGCGTCCCGCTCCGACGAATCTGTCCGCTCCGACGAGTCTATCCCGCCGACCCCGTCCGGGGATGCAGCTGTCGACGATGCGCGACTCGCGACCGCGGCCAGGCTCGCCGCATTCCGAACCGTCGGCCGCTGAGCCGTCGGATGATGCGGCCACCGCACCGGTCGAGATCTCACCGGAGTCCTCCATTCCGAGCCGTTCTCGAATTGCATTACCGAGCCCGGTCTAGCGATCGTCGTGCCCGAGCCGGCCACCAGCGAGGGACTCGTGCCCCCCTCCCCACAGCCCGACCTCACGATCCGGTCGACGGATGCCGCGACGGCGCTCCCCATACTGGAGCCGCGCTTCTCGCCGGCCGTCCGGCCCACCCATCCCGCGGCGGCCGTGCGTCTGATGCCGGACCCCGTACGCGGCGTTTTCGACGACGAGCGGGCATTGACCAACCCGCCGTCACAGCCAGCGGTCGAGCTCATCGGTCCCAACGACCGCCCGCGGTACCCGAGCCCGCCCACCCCGACGCCTTTCATGGAGCCGCTGCGCCCACCCACGCCCGAGCCCGAGCCGAGCCGCCCCCCACTCCTCCTCCGCGCCCTCCACAACGGCGCGCTCTGGATCGGCAGGGTCATTGGGGTGGTGGAGGGTTGAGGTGGGGGTTGGGGGGTGTCAGGCGTCAGGCGTCAGGCGTCAGGCGTCAGGCGCTGGGAGTCGTGGTTAATGCTGCCCTACCGGCAAGGCTGCCATCCACCCGAAACTCTCCCCCACCTCATCACCCATCCCCACCGTCATGGTTCAGCGAAGGCGCGTGTGTGGCCCATCACAGGGCGCGAGGCCTGTCCGAGCGAGCGAAAGCGAGCGAGTTCGGCCTCGGCGCCCGGGCAGGCACACATACCGCCTTCGCTGCACGATGCACCCCACACACCGCCTGAGCCGCGCCATGAAGCCTTCGCCGCACCACGAGCGCAACCCTACCTCATTCGTACCGCAGCGCTTCGACCGGATCGACCGCCGCGGCTTTCCGGGCGGGGAACACGCCCGCCATGAGCCCGATCAGGGTGAGGACCATGATCGTCCCGACCGCGATCGGCGCGGAGAGTTGAGGGTTGCCGATGAAGGCGGCGGCTCCTTCATCGATTGGCAATGCGCCAATGCCGAGCACGATCGCGATGGAGAGGAGCAGACCGATCGCGCCGCCGGTCATGCAGATGCAGAGCGCTTCGAAAACGAACTGCGCCATGACGTGCCGGCGCCGCGCGCCGACGGCGATGCGGGTGCCGATCTCACGCGTCCGTTCCCGCACCACGACGTACATGATGTTGGCGACGCCGACGCCGGCGACGATCAGCGTAAGCCCGCCGACGATCCCGAGGAAGACCTGGATGCCGAGCCCGATGTTGCGCGTGATGCGCTCCTCCTCGACCATGTCCCAGATGGTGAGGGCACGCTCGTCGGACGGGTCGAAGCGGTAGCGGCGCCCGAGCACTTCGTAGATCTCGGCCTTGAGCGCCTCCGTGCGGGCGATATCGCGCGGGCGGATCAGCAAGTGCCAGACGGTGGTGTGGCCGTAGAGCGTCTGGAAGGTCGAGGCGGGGATGATCGCGCGGTCCGCGTCGGGACCATTGCTCATGCTCGTCTGCATTTTGGATTGCATTGTCCCGACGACGGTGAAGGGCACGTCGTCGATCTGAACGGTGCGTCCGATCGCTGAGCCGTCGGGGAAGAGCCTCGCCGCGATCGAGTCGCCCAGGAAGACGACGCGCCGCTTCTCCTCCACATTGCGCGGGTTGAGGAAGCGTCCGCCGGCCGCGGGGTACATCGACCGGAGCTCCTCGAAGTCCGGGTAGACGCCCTCCATGAAGGTCGTCGTGCGGACGCCGTCGGTGCTGAGCGTGACGTTGCGGCCGTAGCTCGGGCTGACCAGGTCGGCCTGGGGCACGGTCCGGCGGATCAGCTCGAGGTCGTCCTCGGTCAAGCGGATCGGCCGGCCACGCGGCAGCCCGTCGAAGGGCAGCTCCGTCTCGCCGCCGTAGACGCGCACGACCTTGTTCCCCGCGCCGAGCATCCCGGACAGGAGCCCGCGCTTCAGCCCCTCTCCGAAGGCGAGCATCAACACGATCGCGAGCGTGCCCCACGCGATCGCGAAGATGGTCAGGAAGGCGCGCGTCTTCTGCGAGCGCAGGTCCTCGAAGAATTCCTGGAGCAGGATCTTGATCATGACGGTTCCACCCCGCGCCTAGTAGCGCAGGCACTCCACGGGATCGAGATTCGCGGCCTTGCGCGCGGGGAAGAGCCCGGCGAGGAGCGCGATGAGCATGAGCAGTGAGATCGTGGCCCAGAGGACGAGCGGCGAGATCGTGGCCGTGCCGACGAACTCCTGGATCGGCAGCATCCCGACGAGCGCGACGAGCGCGTACGAGATGACGAGGCCGAGGGCGGCGCCGACGCCCACGATCACGAAGGTCTCGAAGACGAACTGGAAGAGGATGTCGCGCCGCCGTGCGCCGAGCGATCGCTTGATCCCGATCTCGCGAGTGCGCTCCCGAACCACGATGTACATGATGTTCGCGACGCCGATCCCGCCGACCGTCAGGGTGAAGCTGCCGACCACGCCGAGGAAGAGGTTGAAGCCCAGGAAGAGATAGCCGAAGAACTTCATCATCTCGGACGTGTCCCAGACACCGAGCGCGCTGCGGTCCCGGGCGTCGAAGCGGTGCCGGGAGCCGAGCACCTCGTACATCCGCTCCTTGACCGCCGGCGAGGCCGCCGGGTCGTCGGGACGGTAGATGAAGTTGCTCAGGTACTGCTGCCCGAAGACCGCGCGGTACGTGCTGCTCGGGATGAAGACACGGTCCGTGTCCCGCGCGTTGTACGACGAGTTCTGCGACTTCGGCTGCATCACGCCGACGACGGTGAAGGGCACGACGCCGATCATGACGTCCTGGCCCACCGCTTCCTCATCGCCGAAGAGGAGTCGCTTGACCCCGTCGCCGAGGACGACGACGCGGCGACGACGCTCCACGTCCAGCAGGTTGATGAAGCGCCCGCCCTGCTCGACGATGATGTTGCGCATCTCCGCGTACGCCGGCTCCATCCCCGTCACTTGCGCGTTCGTGCTGGCCACGCCTCGCCGGGTCGCGATTCGCCGGCCGTACTCGGGGCTGATCAGTCCGATCTCCGGGATCTCGCGGCGGAGCGCGGCGATGTCGTCCTCGCGCAGCCGGATCGGCCGGCCCTCGCCGAAGCCCTGATAGGCCATCGTCGTGCGGCCGGGGAAGACGATGACGACGCCATTGCCGATCCCGAGCGCCTGGGTCTTCATCTGCCGTTCGAGCCCGACGCCGAAGGCGAGGAGCACGACGACGGCGACGGTGCCCCAGGTGATGCCGAGCACGGTCAGCGCGGTCCGCAGCTTCTGCGCGCGCAGGTCGTCGGCGAACTGGCGCAGGATGGTCAGGAGGCGCATGGCGTCCGCCTAACCGATCGTCTTGAGCGGCTTCTCCTGGACGCGCTCGCCCTCGGCGAGCCCGTCGAGGATCTCGACCTGGATCGCGTCGGAGAGGCCGGTCCGGACCAGGCGCCGCTCGCTGGTCCCATCGGCGCGGACGACGGTGACCCAGGCGCCATCGTCCTCGAAGGTGACGAGCCGTTCGGGGATCGCGAGGACGGCCTCGCGCCGGTCGATGATGATCTCGGCGTTCGCCGAGTAGCCGGCGCGCAAGGTGACGCCGTCGGTCTCGACCAACCGGATCTCGACGGGGAACGTCGTCGCGTTGTCCTGCTTCTGCGCCTTGAGCGAGATCCTCTCGAGCACGCCGTGGATACGCGCCTCGGGGAGCGCGCCGATCTTGATCTCGACGGGCATCCCTCCTCGAGCCGCCCGACGTCGATCTCGTCGACCGTCCCGCGGAAGACGAGCTGGCCCATGTCGGCCATCGTCATGAGGACCGTGCCCTCCATGTAGCTGCTGAGCGGGACGACGGGGTCGCCGATCTCGACCATCTTCTCGAGGATGTAGCCGTCGATCGGCGCGGTCACGACCGTCTCGATCCGGCTGTCCGCGATCGTGACCTGCCCCTTCTCGAGGAGGTCCAGCCGCTCCCGCGCGATCTGGAGCTGGAGCGCCGCCTCGGCGTGCCTCCGCTCCGTCGACTCGAACTCCTGCCGCGAGACGAGCCCCTGTCGACGAGCGCGCGCAGCCGCTCCAACTCACGCGTTGCGTTCTCGACTTCGATCTGGCGCAGCTCGATCTGGCGCCGCGCCTCGACCAGCTCGAGCGGCGTCGGGTCCGGCCGGATCTCGAGGAGCGGGTCGCCCGCGCGGACGAAGTCGCCGACCTCCGCGAACCGCCGCCGGACCACCCCCGAAACCTTGGACTTGACGCCGATCTCGACCGCTTAACGGCCGCAACTTCGCGTCGCTGCTGCTTCTTGAGCCCGGGATACAATCAACGCAATCAGGTTCCTCGTTCTACGGAACCCAGAATAACTACACGATTGCGGGCCAAAGGCCGCAGGGACAGGCGTTCCTACTTGACGGGTCCGATATTTCCACTTTCTGGGACCACGGCACTGGCTCGGGCGCCACCGGCAATTCACTCGGAATTGATTCTATCTCCGAGTTCTCGGTGCTAACGGACACGTATAGCGCCCAGTACGGCGGCAGTGGCGCGGTGGTGAACGCCACAACCAAGTCTGGAACAAACGGTTTCCACGGGTCAGCCTACGAGTTCTTACGCAACAGCGCACTCGACGCCCGTAATTTTTTCGATCCCCCAAAGATTCCTGAATTTCGCAGGAATCAATTCGGTGGAAGCATCGGGGGACCCGTCAAGAAGGATAAGGCTTTCTTTTTTGTGAACTACGAGGGGCTGCGCCAATCGCTTGGGCACAGCGAGGCGGCCGACGTTCCGGACCTCGCCGTCCACCAGGGATACATCCCGAATGCGGGTGGAGGCCCTCCGACGCCAGCTAACCCGGGCTGTCCAGCGTATTCACCGAGTCTGCCCATGGGTACGTGCGTTGCCGCGAATGTGCAGTCAACATTGGCGCTGTTTCCCGTGGCCCCAACAGACATCAGCCCCGGCGCCGGGTTTGGAGTTGTTTCCGAGGTAGCAAGCGATATAGCAAATGAAAACTACCTGGTCGCGCGTTTTGATTACACGCTCTCAGAGAAGGACTCTTTCTTCCTGCGGTACATTCGCGATACTGCCAGCCAGACCTTGCCCTTCAGTGGTTCGCCCATTCCGCTCTGGCCGGAAGACGATACAACTGCCAACCACTTCGCCAGCATCGGCGAGCGACACATCTTCTCAAATAGTTTTATCAATTCCGCCCACATCGAATTCGACCGACCAAAAGACGTGGGAAGCACGACCGCGAGCCAACCCGCGACCAAGTACTTCGATGGACGAGAAGACGGCAACTGCTGCGGGGGGTTCGGCGGCGGCTTTCCCCTCAGCCCAATCGGCGCAAACGCGCTGCTTCCCTTTAGCCTTCCCCAAGACAAGTTTGTTTTCGCGGACGATATCCTATGGACGCACGGCTCTCACAGCTTCGCGATGGGCGCTGCCGTAAAAAGGGAATACACCTACACGCTTGCGCCTTTCGAGTGGGGCGGCTCCTGGACCTTTTCCACCCTGACGGCGTTCGTGCAAGGCCAGGCGAGCTCGCTATTCTCCGCAGCCGCGGGTAATGTGATATCGAACAAAGATTTCCGCGAACTTTTCTTCTCGCCGTACTTCAATGATACGTGGAAAGTAACTTCGAAGCTGACTGTGAACTACGGCATACGGTGGGATTGGGAGACAGATCCGATTCAAACCGTTTATGGAATGGAAGCCTTTCCCAATCCACCGGTGGGTTCGTCACCTGGCTGTATTGGCGGAGGGTGCTTTGCGCCGGTGACTCACGCCTTCGCTTCGAACTTTAACTATAAGAACTGGGAACCTCGTGTGGGCATCGCATACGATCCGTTCGGGGACCACAAGACCTCGATTCGCGCGGGCTTTGGAATATTCGACGATGTGGTTATGCCACGCGAATACGTACCGGGTTATTGGCTCGATCCGCCATTCCAGCTGGCCATACAAATCAACCCGCCGTATCCAACCGCGTTCGGGTCCGGCGGACTTAGCTTTCCAATCGCCCCAATTCAACCGGAAGGCCAAGATTTCAATTGGAACTACACGCCATATTCGATCCAGTACAACTTAAATGTGCAGCGCGAGCTTTTCAGGAATACGATTCTGACTCTTGGGTACGTTGGCTCACAAGGAGTCCATCTGACAAAGGCCAACGATGTTAATCCGCCTGGCACAATTGTGAACGGTAAGGCCGTCCCGTATATAAACAATGGCACGGTGTATCCGGTGGAACAGGGCCGGGGGCCTTGCACGACTCTTCCTCCCCCGGACGGGAAGGTTATTTTTGGCTGCCTGGACCCGACGGGTCTTTCTGTCGACCCATTGCAGCAGGCCAATCCGACCCTGGGCCAGCTGAGCGAAAGGGAGCCCATCGGTCATTCCCACTACAACTCGCTGCAGGTGAGCGTGAATCGGCCGTTTACACATAATGTGCAAACGCAACTCTCGTACACCTATTCGAAGTGCATCGACAACGGGTCGGTCAGTTCGGGGCTGGAGAGTTTTAATTTGGCCGCGCAACTGTTCACGAATCCTTACAATCTGTCGCTGGACGTAGGCCCCTGCGACTTCAATCAGACGAATAGCTTCCGAGGTAGCAGCGTGGTGGCTTTGCCCTTTCACGGAAATGCGTTCGTCGAGGGCTGGCAGCTCAGCGGGATTCTTTCCGCGAACAGCGGATATCCGATCAACATCACTACTGGATATGATATTTCCGGCGAAGCATCCGGTGACCGCCCCGACCTCATCAGCGGCTCACCTCGACCGGTCATACAGGGACATGTAAATCAGTGGTGGGCATTCCCGACGAACGTGACGATGCCGCCCGTTGGCGAGCTGGGCAACCTGCCAAGAAACAGCGCGCTCGGGCCGGGCTTCCTAAACTTCGATTTCGCTTTGCTAAAAGACACACCGGTCTCGAAGATTTCGGAACAGTTCCGTATCGAGTTCCGCGCAGAATTCTTCGATATCATCAACCACACCAACTTCGGCCCTCCGAATGGCGGACTTTTTGTCGCCGCCCCTGGTGGCAGTTTTGCGCCCAACCTAGCCTTTGGCCAGATTCTCACCACCGCAGGGAATGCATCCACTGGTGGGAGCGAGCGCGTAATCCAATTTGGATTGAAGGTACTCTTCTGAGAGTATCAGGCGGATCGTTTGCTGCCCCATAGCTTCTCGGACGCGATCTTCGCACCCTCCGCCTGGGCACGGAGCTTCGCCCACTGAATCGTTGGGTGTACTCTGCGGGTGAACGGGCCTTGTGCAAAACCGCAATCCGTTCCAGCCATCACGTTTTCGCGTCCCACAATATTGGCGAAGCACACCAGCCGATCCGCGACTAATTCGGGGTGCTCCACGACATTAGTGGCATGGCTGATCACTCCGGGGATCAACATTCGCCCTTCGGGCACCTTCACGCTTTGCCACACCTTCCACTCGTGCTCGTGGCGGACGTTCGCGGCCTCGAACTGATAGCCACCGACACGCAGCTTGAGAAGCAGGTCGATGATGTCCTTCAGCGGAACATCGTGGACATGCGGAGCGTTCCAACTGCCCCAGCAAATGTGATAGCGGATTCTCTCCTGAGGGAGACCCTCCAGGGCATGATTGAGAGCGTCGATGCGCAGCTCCGCCCACTTCCGGTATTGCGCCAGGGTCAACGGCGGCACGATGCGCTCGTACGTGTAGGGAAGAAATGCGTCGTCAATCTGAATGCGCAGGCCTGCATCCAGCACGGCTTTGTATTCCTCGCGAAGGGCGTCGGCCAGCGCGAATAGGAGTGCTTCCTCGTCCTTGTAGTACTCGTTCTTGAAGAATGGGAATGCGCTGGCGGGCGCAACCAAAGGAAGGAACGCATCCACGACTTTGACTTTGGCGACGGCGGCTTTGAGATTTTCAATATCACGTTGAATGAGCGCGTGGCCGATGTAACGAATTGCACCGGTGCAGACGGTGGTGACATTCGCGGCCCGCGGCTTGAGATTTTGCGTAGGGAAATACTCGGCGTAAAATTCCGGAAACGCTTTGAAGTCGTGCCCCATGCTGCCGGCCGTTAAAGGGTCTTTGAGTTCGTCTTCAGTGGCCGGCCGCCGGGTGAAACCAGAGATTCGCTGGTGGATGTACCAGGCCCAGTTATCGGTCTTTCCGAATTCGCCGTCGCTGACAATGTCCACGCCCGCTTCGGCTTGTTGCCGGACTACCTCCGCGATCGATTCTTGCAAGCAGGCGGCGTGCGCAACTTGATCATAGGGGCGGCCTTCCTCGATTTCCTTCAGGAAAGCTACTAGCTTAGGCGGCCGGACGAGACTTCCTACGTGCGTGGTCGAAATGCGACTTTCATTACTGGCCATGGTTTTCTCCTCAGGCAAACCCGACGGGCGCCAGGTTATTTTGTGCGCTTCGTAAACGGAAGAAGCATTGGGGTACGCAATCGGTACTGCCTGTAGGCATCCCCGAAGAAAGAAATCAGATCATGCTCCTCAAACTGAATAGCCAGGAGAATGTAGCACGTTGTAGCCACGGCAAACAGAAGATGGCCGTAACTCATCTTGGGCGTGGCCCAGAAGGCAATAAGAAATCCCAGGTAAATTGGGTGGCGGACACTTTTGTAGAGCGAGGGCGTCTTGAAGCCAATGGCCTCATATGGCTTACCGCGCGCGAAGAGACCGACCTGCCGCAGGCCAAAAAGGTCCGCGTGGCTGACCATCGCCGTGCTGGCCAGAACGGTGATCCAGCCAAGACCGTAAAGGCCGAGGAGTATCCATTGACCCGCGGTGTTCTCGACGCTCCACACGCTTTCTGTCATGGGCCGCCATTGCCAATAAAGCAAATCGAGGCAAAGACTGGCGAGCAGGACATACGTGCTTCGCTCAATGGGATGAGGAATAAGCTTGGTCCACACTCGCTTGAACCACGGACGCGCCATCACGCTATGCTGGATGGCGAAGAGGCTCAATAAGAGTGCATCGATTATCAGAGCCGCTGCGGAAAAGCCTGCGGCGCCGGAATCGATGGACTTCGGAACGAAGAAGTTGCCGACAAAGCCGATGGCGTAGAGAAACGTGACGAAGAAAATCAGGTACGCGATCAGCCCATACAGAAACGCTGCGATCTTGCCCATGGTGTGCCTCCTGAGCTAAGGCGCTATCTGCCCTCTGAGGATTCGGTTACCTAAGTAGGCCTAAATGATGTCCGTCGATGCTTCTAGGATAGTGAGGGTCCGCAGTATGGGCGCATGCTATCCCCTTAACGATTCCTGCGTCAAGTGGGGACGCCTGTGGACTAGAGCAACGAGAAATGCCCTCGTGGCGGGCTTTTACCCCCGCAGTTGGAGGTGTAATTCTTGTGGGAAAAGATGAGTCGGCCAGGCCGGGGCCAAAATCAAATATTGGTGGGAAAGGAGGGCATGAAAATGGACACATTTCTTGCGCCCATCGAAAAGCCCAATGGATTGATCATGAAGCTGGCGTACTACTTTACGCGCCGACAATTTGGCAAAGTGCTGACGCCGCTGAAGGTACATTCCTCGCGGCTGCCACCCGCATTCGGTCTTTTCTATACGAAGATTGGCAGGCTCGACAAAAAGCTCTCGCTGCCCGCCGAGACGGCTCTGCTGATTCGTGAACAAGTAGCGCGCATCAACGTCTGCCTCTTTTGTATAGATATGGGCCGGGCATTTACAATCAAGGCTTCCATGAATCAGGCCAAATTTGATGCGCTGGAAGAATATCGCACCAGCCCTTTTTTTACCGATGCGGAGCGAGCAGCGCTGGACTATGTGACAGAACTGACCAAGAATAAAAAGGTCGACCCTGACACTTTTGCTCGGATGTCACGCTACTATTCCGAACGCCAGATCTGCGAGATCGTCTGGCTGGTTGCCACCGAACACGTCTACAACATGACCAACATCGGCTTGAACATCCACTCGGACATGCTCTGCGATATCGGCAAAAAGAAACAGCTTGAGGAGAGCGAAAAAGTTCTTCAGTCGTAGCGACGATCTTCGGGCTGGCCGGGCGCCGCCAGTTGTTGACGCCGCAGCCCAAGTACGCTAGAACCATGGCTGCCGAACGCCATGCAAGCTCCCAGACTTTTG
Source organism: uncultured Acidobacteriota bacterium (assembly GCA_963723845.1). Classification (GTDB taxonomy): domain Bacteria; phylum Acidobacteriota; class Terriglobia; order Acidiferrales; family UBA7541; genus Palsa-295. The sequence goes on along the minus strand of CAVRSO010000079.1, from coordinate 43,448 downwards.
ACTCCTCGCGATGCCGCCAAGGTGTTGGGGATCAGCTATCCGACCGTCAAGCAATGGATTTACAAGAAGAAGCTGCGCACCATCAGGACCGCTGGAGGTCATCACCGCGTTCCCGAGTCTGAGTTGGATAAATTCCTGCACCTGCAATCGGAGCGCTTGCCCATCGAGGAGCGCCGCCCGAACTTTCGTCACATCAGCGGGCGCAATCAGCTGGCAGGCCGCGTCACCGAGATCAAGATCGATGGACTGATCGCGCAGGTTGGTCTTTCGATCGGCGGCCAGAGAATTACCTCCATCATCACCGCCGATGCGGTGAGAGAGATGCGCCTGAAGGTGGGAGACAAGGCGGCCGCACTCATTAAGTCCACCGAAGTGATGATCGTTCGCGTGTAATCTTCCGATCAGCCACTCGAACGAGCTCCGAGCCGGATAATACGACATTGACTTATCCTTCCGATTTAAATTAAATCGTATTATGTATGGCCAACCCACGCGGCATCTCGCATATGCGTTTCTAGCGATTATTTTGGCGCTTGGAACAGGCTTTACCGCTCGGCCAGCGCCGCGCCAGGCGAATTTGACCATCTCGGCAGCGATTAGCATGAAAGATTCTCTCGATGAGGCTCAGCGCGATTTCACGGCTGCGAATCCCTCCATCATCGTTGCGTGCAATTACGGCGCTTCCGGCACCCTGCAGCGACAAATCGAGCAGGGAGCGCCCGTTGATATCTACCTTTCGGCCTCGCCCAAGCAAATGGACGCGCTCGACAAAAAAGGGCTGCTGCTCCCCGGCACACGCAAAAATCTTCTGCGAAATGAAATCGTACTGATCGTTCCCAAGGATTCGTCATCGCGTGTTTCTTCGTTTCAAGACTTGGCGCGATCTGATGTGAAGCAGATCGCGCTGGGCGAGCCTACCAGTGTGCCGGCCGGCGAATATGCGAAGGAAGTGCTCACTTACCTGGGAATCTACGGAGTGGTGAAATCGAAAGCGGTGCTCGCCAAGGACGTCCGTCAAGTTCTGACCTACGTTGAGACGGGGAACGTGGACGCAGGTATCGTTTATTCCACCGATGCTGCGTCATCCTCAAAAGTCAAAGTGGTCGCCACGGCTCCCGAAAAATCGCATGCGCCGGCGATTTATCCCGTCGCCGTGATCAAGAACTCCAAGGAACCCGCAGCGGCTCGCGCGTTCGAAGATTTTCTTTTGGGCGCTCAGGCGCACGCCATTTTCCAGAAGTACGGCTTTATCCCAGCAAATTCATAACGCGAGGCGGAGAGTCTAGCAATTGAATCACGCCACTTGCCTTCCGACCGCCGGAGCAATCGCTCGAATTTCCTTCATTAATTGCGCGAACTGATCGGGGTAGAGCGATTGCACTCCATCGGAAAGCGCGCGCTCTGGATCGGGATGCACCTCGATGAGCAACCCATCCGCGCCCGCCGCCACAGCCGCGCGAGCCATCGGCGCAACTTTGTCGCGCTTCCCTGTTCCGTGCGATGGGTCCACCACCACCGGCAGATGCGAGAGGCCCTTCAGCACCGGAACCGCGGCGATATCGAGCGTGTTGCGCAAGGCTGTCTCGAACGTCCGAATGCCGCGCTCACACAGGATCACTTTGTAATTTCCGCCAGCCATGATGTATTCAGCGCTTAGCAGGAGTTCCTCGAGTGTCCCGGACATCGCGCGCTTCAGCAGCACTGGCTTATCTACTTCGCCAAGACCGCGCAACAAATGATAATTCTGCATGTTGCGCGCGCCCACCTGGAGTACGTCCACGTATGGCAGCATGAGTTGGATTTGCGACGGGTCCATCACCTCGCTGATGACGAGCAGATCATTCTTATCCGCAGCATCACGCATCAGCTTCAGGCCTTCCTCGCCGAGCCCCTGGAAGCTGTAGGGTGACGACCGCGGCTTGAACGCGCCTCCGCGCAGAAGCTTGGCTCCCGATTTCGACACGCGGGCCGCAATGTCTGCGATCTGTTCCGGGGATTCGACCGCGCAGGGTCCCGCGGCGACTACAACATCGCTCCCGCCAATGGTGACGCCTTTGCCGAGATCGAGCAGCGAGCCTTCCGGGCGGCAGCTCCGCGCGGCCAATTTGAATGGGTGCGAAATGCGAACGATTTCCTCGACTCCCGGTGCCGAACTCAAAGCGAGAAGTTCTTCCCGCTTCCGGTCGCTATTTCCCACCACTCCGATCACGGTGCGCTCCTTGCCATGGATCAAATGCGCTTCGAATCCGCATTCCTTGATTCGATCGACGATATGGTTGATCTGTAGTTCAGTTGCGTCGCCCAACATGTTGAAAATCATTTTTCAGGTCCTCGCAGATGGCTGAGATTTGGCGCTTTCCGATCGCGGCGCGGATACGTACGACCCGAGAATTCGCAACTCGACGACCAGCTTTTCCAGTTCGCGCAGCGCCGCGGCTACTTCCGGATCGCGCCTCGACGCTTGCAGGTCCAAATAAAAGCGGTATTGCCAGGGTTTTCCGTGCACCGGCCGGCTTTCAATCTTCATGAGATTCACATTGCGGCGGGCGAACGGTTCGAGCGCGCAATAGAGCGCGCGCGGCCGGTGATCGAGTTGAAATACCAGCGAGAGCTTGTCGGAGTTTTCCGGCTCCGTTGATGACGGCGAGAGGAGCAGGAAGCGGGTGTAGTTTTCGCGATTGTCCTCGAGATGCTCTTGAAGAATCACGCCGCTGTAAATTTGTGCCGCGCGGCGCCCCGCAATTGCCGCACGAGTCCGATCGTCTGCCCGAACCACTTCGCGCACGCTGCCGGCGGTATCTTCGGTGGCGATCCGCTTCAGCTGCGGATGCGCGCTGAAAAACTGCTCGCACTGCGCCAGCGCTACGGGATGCGATTCCACAGCCGCCAGATCTTCAACGCGGCCGCCGGGCGCGGCGATCAAGTTGTGCACGATGGGGATGATCACTTCCGCCAGAATGTTCAGCCTGCTATCGACGAGCAGGTCAAAAGACCGGTGGACAGAACCTGCCAGGCTGTTTTCAATGGGCGCCAGAATATAGTCCGCGGCAGCATCGTCGATGGCGCTAAAAGCAGCCTCGAATGTGCGGCGCGGCACGAGCACGATATCTTCGCCGAGAAGTTTCACGGCCGCCTCTTCGCTGAAGGCGCCGCGCTCTCCTTGAAATGCTACTCGCGCGTTTTTCTCGACTTTCATTTCGCCTTTTCTATCGACGCGATGTTCTCCGATGATTCGCACGCGCCGATCTCCTGCTTCCCTTCCCGTCCATCGTTCCACCGTAGCCGTGTTGCTGTTGCGTCTGAATCGATTCGCGTAGGATGACCTCGTAAATTTTCGCCACCGAATCATTCGCCAGCGGCCCTGGGTTCAAGCTTTTCATGCGCGATAGAATCTCCTGCTCGCGGGCGGGAACACGGAGGGCCACGCCCTCGTCCGCTTTCAACCGTCCCACTTCGAGCGCTAGCTCCGTGCGCAGATTCAAGAGGTGCAGCATAGCGGTATCAATCGCGTCGATTTTGCTTCGCCAGTCGATGATCTTCATGAGAAGTTCCCCTTTTCGCGACTCTCTCGGGTCGCTGCGCGCTTCGCCATGCAAAAAAAAGGCCGCGTCCTCGTTTGGAGGTCGCGGCCCGGTTCTCGAAACTTTGTGCGGCTTTTAGTCGATCAATTCACCCGCGCGCGTTTCGCCGGCCCGCTTCCCCCAGAAGAGGAAGCGGTACGTAAAGGCGAAGTTAGGATAAGCAAAATTCACGGCGCGGCCCCGAATTCTCTTCCCATTTACCGATAGCTCGAAATCGAAGCGCAACTATAACGAACGTTAATCGGACCGTCAAGCGCCTTCTTCAAACTTGATCTGTATGGCCTTGTCGGAGAATAAAGCGGCTCCACACGGGCGGAAATTGTGCGCGCGAAAAAGTTGAGTGCCTGACCTGGTGCCCTATCAAACACAAATCCGACCCGCGGCTCCATCTTACACGCTGTGTCCAGTTATCATAGGATTTCGTACCGACTGAGGGAATGGACTTCAATCTCGCATACGGCTTCTATGAAAGCTCGCAACGCTTTCCAAATAACATAGCGCTATCCATCGGCTCGTGCGAACTCGCGTATTCCCAGCTTCGGGAAGCGGCTCAGCCCGTGGCGCAGTGGCTACGGCGGAACTCACGAGTGGCTGCCCCAAGGGTTGGCATCCTGGCCTCCAGAAGCGTTTCGACGTATGCCGGCATCCTAGGCACCTGCTGGGCGGGCGGCACCTACGTACCGATTAGCACGAAGTTACCGGAAGCTCGGCTCAGTCAGCTGTTGGACCGCGTAGATGCAGAAGCACTGATCGTTGATTCCGCAAGCCTGCCGCTGTTGTCGCGTGAGGTGCTACGCCATTGTCCGAGGCTCATACTCGCTCCCGAGCTTGCGAACTCCGTGGAAATGGAATCGGATACCGATACCAAGCGAGTCGTAACGGGGAAAGACGCACTTTCGAGCTACGATGCGAAAGACCAGCCAGTTCAGGTCGGCTCCGAAAATCTCGGATACATCATTTTTACATCGGGAACGACTGGGATTCCGAAGGGAGTGATGATCTCCGCTGGAGCGGTTTCGCACTTTCTTGGCGTGATGCAAACGCGCTACACCCTCGGTTCGACCGATCGAGTTGCCGGATTGACCGAGATTACTTTCGATCTTTCGGTTTTCGATATGTTCGCCACGTGGGGCTGTGGTGCGACTCTGGTTGTTGCTCCTGCCACGCAATTGATCGCACCAGCGAGTTTCATCCAACGGCAAGAAGCTACCTCGGTATTCACCGTTCCTTCAGTCGTCAGCAATATGAAGAGAATGAAAATACTTCGACCGGGCGCGATGCCAAGTCTTCGCTATTCCCTCTTAGCTGGCGAACCGCTGCCTGTAACTTCCGCGATGCTCTGGATGCAAGCCGCTCCCAATAGCATAGTCGATGACCTTTTCGGACCAACTGAGGCTACTGTGGTGTGCATCGGTCAAAGATTTACCGGCCTTGGCAGTGCGACTCCGAATCGTGGAGTCGTCGCCATCGGAAAGCCGTTCCCCGGGACTGAAGTGGAAATTGTGGATTCCGCGTTGCAGGTTGTTTCAGACGGTCAAGAGGGGGAGCTCCTGCTATCCGGCCCACAGCTTAGTTCCGGATATTTCGGCGCCGAAGATTTGACTCACACCGGCTTTCCGGTGCTTCGAGGGAGGCGTTGGTACCGCACAGGCGATTTGGCCTACCGCGATTCGTCGGGAATATTTCACCATCTGGGCAGAATTGATAACCAAGTGAAGGTGCGCGGACTTCGCGTGGAACTCGAAGAGGTGGAAGCCTACTTGCGGGAGGTTTATTGTACCGACTCTGTGGCGGCAGTGGCGTGGCCTATGGACCACGGCTCGGCGAACGGAGTTGTGGCCTTCGTGGCCGGCCAGTCTGAAACAAATGACGCCGATTTGAGGGTGCAGATCAAGGGCAGATTGCCGGACTACATGGTTCCCTCCACCGTTTATCACATTGATTCATTGCCGCTTAATGCCAATGGCAAAGTCAACCGCAAGGAACTCGTTACGCTCTTAGACGAGGGCAAGTTTTGAGCTTCGCCGCGCCTACAACGCCAGCGCAATTGGCATCGCGCCCCAACGGTTGGCTTGGGAACTTTAGATTCATTCCCAGGATTGATACCTATCCTCGGGTCGTAGCGTTCGCGCAAACAGACGTAGGGAAAATCGTTCTGCTTATCCTGTTCGGACTGGGGCTGGCTTACAGCAAGCAAGCTTGGTTAGCGCTAACTCTTTGGCTGACGCTGATCACGTTTCTTCCGGATCGGCGCAGAATGCTGGTAACCGCCGCGACTCTCGCTTTTACGTTTGTAACTCCGCTGAGCAGCTTTCCTCACCCGCTTTATAACGTCACGCTTCTCGGATCCGCGATTGCGTTGGGCGCAATTCTATTTTGGTCAGCAGTGCTGTGGCCTCGCTCTTGGTATGGGAAACGCCCCGTAGCGTCCTTTCTCTCTGGTTTTGCAGGTCTCGTCTTACTAGCTTCCAGTGTGCCCCAAACTGCAAGGTATTATCATCTCATTTGGGATTTTACTGCGGTCTTGTCAACTTATATCTGGTTCATTGGCTACTCTCTACTGGACACGAACGCGCCGAACCGTGATCCCTTTAGTCTTCAACTTGGCACTTATCGACCATTCTGGGGCTCAACCAATACTCCGTTCCCCAAAGGTGCTGCCTACCTCCGACGCATCGAGGCTCGCAACGCCGAGCAACTCGCCGTCACCCAATTGAAGGGCCTGAAACTATTGGTATGGTCGATTCTGATTTCGTTATTCGCGCAGCTTTTCGCTCGTTACGTTCACGGTTACCTTGGGGTACCAACCTTCGATCAGGCGCTTGCTCTCAGCGTTAATCGTACTCCTTTGCCCTGGTACAGATGCTGGGCCAGCCTCGCGGCGGACTTTCTGGAAGCCATGATGGCATTGTCCATCTGGGGACATCGGTTTATCGCATGCTGTCGGATGGCAGGATTCAACGCGCTTCGAAACACTTATCGGCCGCTCTCTTCCCGGACAGTCCAGGAGTTCTTCAACCGCTTTTATTACTACTTCAAGGAATTGCTGGTGGATTTCTTCTTCTTTCCTACTTTTCTGAGGTATTTCAAAAAAAGTGGAAGGTTTCGAACTGTTGCCGCAATATTTGCCGCAGCTTGCTTCGGAAACGCACTTTACCATTTCTTTCGGGACCTGGGCTTCATTCAAAACCTTGGCTTGGTCGGCGCCCTCGTGGGGTACCAGGTTCCCGCCTTTTATTGCGTCGCACTCGCTACGGGCATTACCGTTTCGTGGCTGCGCCATCGGAAACCTGCGCCGACCGGATTTATTCGGGGACAGCTTTGGCCATCTTTCTGCGTAGCGCTCTTTTACTGTCTTCTGGATATTTTTGGATCATCGCAGCGGAACTACCCTTTGACAGAACATTTTCGATTTCTTGTGCATTTATTTAACTTGAGTCTGTGAGAACCCAACATGGATCAAATGTCGGAAACTAGGGAATTCTTGAAAAACCTCTTGTCGTTGAGGGGCGACAGGCGGCCGTTCGCCGACACGAGTTCATTTTTCTTGAGCGGCCGCTTGGGGTCGGTTGATGCGGTGGAGTTGGTCGTTTTTCTGGAAGAAACAATTCGGAATCGATTTCGCCGAGATCGGATTCGACGAATCCCAGATCGACAGCATTGCGGCCATCCAATCGTTAGTGGAAACTGCGAAAGATCCAAAGTAGCGACAATGTTACGATCCTTCAAAGCTCGCGCTCCGGCGAACTGCGCGGTGACATCCCATACTCATATCTGCGTGCGAACAGCCGAAGAACTATGAGAGCGCAATCTGAGGATCGCTCTCAACGCTCCAAGTCGCTGGATATTGAAGCGACACTACGGGCACATCCAGGCGTGCAAAGGGCCGCGGTTGTCGTCTGGGAGGACGAGAGATCTGGTGAGGGAACCATCACGGCATACATCGTGCCGAACGATGATTACGTTGATCGCGTTTTGGGAGGAAGCGAAGAAGAAAGCAAGCGGCTTCACAGATGGCGCAGAACGTATGATCTAACACAGTTGGCGAAGGAAGCGAAAACCTCGCAACCGGGTTTTGACATTGCCGGTTGGAACAGCAGCTACACAAGAAGACCGATGCCCGCGGATGAAATGAAGGAGTGGGTAAACATCACGGTTAGGGAGATCGCGTCGCTCCATCCGGCTCATGTATTGGAGCTCGGTTGCGGCACCGGATTGCTTTTGCTGCGGTTAGCCCCTCAGTGCGACCGTTACGTCGGAATCGATTTTTCCCCGGCGGTCCTGCGGAAACTCAGGGTCCAAATGGAGACGCTAGAGGGACCTTGGGATGCGGTAACCCTCCTAGAACGCTCCGCTGACAACTTCGAAGGACTTGTCGAAAATTCTTTTGATACGGTAATCATCAATTCTGCGGCGCAGTACTTTCCAAACCTGGCGTACTTGACCGGAGTCTTGGAAAAGGCCACCAAAGTGGTGAAACCAGGCGGCAGAATTTTCGTCGGAGACCTACGAAACTTGGCGCTGCTGGAACCCCACGCGGTCTCGATTGAGCTTTATCAGGCGCCGCCATCGATGAGCCTAGCCGAACTGCGCGAGAGGGTGCGCCACCGAATTCGGTTCGAGGACCAGCTGCTCGTATCGCCGACATTTTTTCTCGCGCTCCGCCAGCAATTCCCTAAGATATCCAGCGTCGAGATTCGTCCGAAGCAGGGTCGGTTCGACAATGAAATGACTCGCTTTCGGTACGATGCGATTCTTCACGTGGGGACGGAGCCGGACGGGGTTTTCGATCCGCCCTGGGAGGATTGGGTGGACCTGGGTTTGACGTTCGAGTCGATAGCCGAACGGTTGAAAGAGCGACGTTCTGAGATATTGGCGCTGAAACGAGTCCCTAACAGACGAGTGGAGTCTGACCTAAATGCGCTCGCAAACCTTGCGCATTTAGAGGCTTCACAGAGCGTGGGCGGTTTCAAAGAGTCGCTCGAAGGACTCAAGCGTCGAGGCATTGATCCGCAGGAGATGTGGGCCCTGGGAGAGGAGACGGGTTACCAGATCGATTTGAGCTGGGCCGCCTCCCGATCTGATGGAAGTTACGACGTGCTTTTTCATCGTGAAGTGGGCGGTAAACTCGTTCGGCCGACGATCAAGTGGCTGCAAGATCCCTCGATATCCGAGAATTTGGCCCAATACGCGAATAGTCCGGGGCGGGCTGTCTTACATGAGAAGCTGATGGCGCAACTCCTCGACTACAGCCGGGAACACCTGAAGAGCGATATGGTACCGGCGTCTTTCATTGCGCTGGACGCACTGCCGTTTACAGCCGACGGTGCACTGGACCTCGCTGCACTACCCCCACCTGACTTGTCGGAGGCATAACGGGCATCCAATCGCGGACGCGGCCTTTTTGGGGGCTCGTGATCTAGGTTTATGGGAGATCAACTCCCCATATGTTTTTGGCCGGCTCCAAAGCGAACACGCCTGCGTCGCCAGCCTGCGGCATACCAATTTCTCCGATCCATACCACGCGGAAACGAGCCGTCCGCAAGCGACGTTTCACTTGGATGGTTTCGCCCGGCCACGTCAAATATCCGATCCCTTGCAAGCGAGCCCCTTGCCGGCTGATCTCCACTGCATAAGTACTCTGAACGAATCGGTGCCCGTCGCGATCCCTTCCACTGACTTTTACTCGGATTCGCTGGGCAATTCGGGATTGCCGGCGCTCCACTCTCCAGAAGTGAGGAGCGGGGTTCTTGAAGGCGGCACCCACTCGAACTTTGCCGTGGACGTCCCTTCCAACATAGGCAACACGGCATTCCTGTTCTTGTTGAGTGGCTTTATTCGTAATGAAGATTGTGTCGCCCAAAGCCACTTTGGACTCAAGAGTCATCAGCCCGCCGCTCGCGTTCACAAGAAGCGTGGTGGTTTCCTCGTGGAAAGAGCTTTCGTCCTTGGACCAGCCGTAGACCAATACTGGTATATGGAGGGATATGCGCTTGCCTGAGCGAGGTTGCGGCAGCCGCTCGGTGGCATCTTTAGCTTCCGTCCTTCGGGACCGGGAGCCGGTCCACGAGCTCTTTTCGCGCCCTTCCAAAGGGATCTCTCGTTGCACGCCGTGTACCGGGCACTCAAAGTCCCACGGTGTCTCGAGGATTTGTTTCAGGCTCTCGCCCCGGTTCTCCAGCATCAGTAGCTTATCGCGGTCTCCGTAGGGGCACTTGAGCCGTACGATGTAGTCGGTAGCCATGCTGTTCCGAGGGTAGCTGACCACAAGGCTACCTGCATTGAACTCGGGACCGCCAGTGCGAACTGATTTGCCCTCATCTGAAGAGTCAATCTACCGGGCGAAGCCACTCGTCGCCACATAAGCGAAAGTTATACCAAGCGCAAGAATTGCAAATTTGACTTATCCCTCCAGTAGGAGCCTAATATTGCTTCGGGCGCGTTGAAGTGAAAGAGTTGAGGCGCGCCGTCCGCGAGAATCGAATCCGATTGTCGATTGAGAGATGAGACGTTACTCTATGACGCTGCCGATTACGATTCGGGTATATGGAGTAGCGGGATCGGGACCACCCGCCTAAGCCAGCTTAGGCGTATGCGCCCCGCACCGAAAGCCAGGTAGCGGGGCTTTTTTGTTGCGTTCCGCGAAAGAGGCCAAGCAGCAATGCAAAGTGATGTGATAAAAAAAGGAATCGCGCGCGCTCCGAATCGCGCAATGCTGAAGGCTACGGGACTGACCGACGCCGACTTGGCGCGGCCGCTCGTCGCTGTGGCAAATACCTGGTCGGAAATCACGCCTTGCAACTTCCATCTTCGGTCGCTGGCGGAGAAGGTGAAGGAAGGCATTCGAGCCGCCGGCGGCACGCCCATCGAATGTAACACCATCGTGATTTCCGACGGCATCACCATGGGAACGGAAGGCATGAAGGGTTCGCTCGTTTCGCGCGAAGTGATTGCAGACTCGATCGAGCTTTTTGTCCGCTCGCACGCTTTCGATGCGGCAGTCACAATTTGCGGCTGCGACAAAACCATTCCCGGTACCGTGATGGCTCTCGCCCGGTTGAATCTGCCCAGCCTCTCGCTTTACGGCGGCTCGATCATGGCGGGGCAATTCCATGGGCACGACGTCACCATACAGGATGTGTTCGAAGCTCCCGGCGCTTTCGCCGCGGGCAAGATGACAGAAAAGGAAGTATGCGAACTGGAGAACCGCGCCTGCCCGGGCGCTGGGGCCTGCGGTGGCCAATTCACCGCCAACACCATGGCGACTGCCATCACATTTCTGGGGATTTCGCCGATGGGCGCCAATGAAGTGCCTGCAGTGGACTCGCGTAAAGCGCAAATCGCGTTCGATTGCGGGAAACAAGTGATGCAGCTTCTAAAGGACGATATCCGCCCAAGGCAAATCATCACGCATGCGTCACTGCAGAATGCGATTGTTTCCGTAGCCGCCACCGGAGGCTCGACCAACGCGGTGCTGCATTTGCTCGCCATCGCTCGCGATGCCGGCGTGCCCTTGAAAATCGACGAATTCGATCAAATTTCCGCCAAGACCCCGGTAATCGCGGATCTGAAACCCGGTGGCCGATTCACCGCTCCCGACATGTTTCATGCTGGTGGCATGCGCCTTTTGGGCAAACGCCTTCGCGAAGCAGGTCTGCTAAACGATGGAAAGACCGCTTCCGGCCGCAGTCTCTTCGACGAGATTCGCGACGCCACCGAAACTCCGTCGCAGGAAGTTTTGCGCCCGCTTTCAAATCCGCTCAAAAAAGACGGCGGATTCGCTATCCTCCGGGGCTCGCTCGCTCCCGATGGCTGTGTTGTCAAGCTTGCAGGCCACGAACGGCTGCTTCACACTGGACCGGCGCGAGTGTTCGATTCCGAGGAAGCGGCGTTTGAAGCTGTCCAACAGCGTAAAATCAAGCCCGGCGATGTGGTCGTGATTCGTTACGAGGGCCCCAAGGGCGGTCCCGGAATGCGCGAAATGTTGGCCGTTACGGGAGCACTCGTAGGCCAAGGTCTCGGCGACACCGTGGCGCTGCTCACCGATGGGCGCTTCAGCGGAGCTACCCATGGTTTGATGGTCGGCCACGTGGCGCCCGAAGCAGCGCATGGCGGACCCATTGCGTTCGTGCGCGATGGCGACAAGATTACTTTCGACGTGAGCGCCAGGCGGCTCGATCTGGAGGCCAATATCGAAGAGCGTCGCGTGCAATGGAAGCCTCCCGCACCTCGCTATACCAGCGGGGTGATGGCCAAATACGCAAAGCTCGTTTCGTCGGCGTCCGAAGGCGCCGTTACCAACGCCGGATAGATATTCTAAATTCCAAGGAGAAAAATACATGGCCAAGATGTTCTGGGAAAAAGATGCAAACCCGCGAGCCCTGGAAGGAAAACGTATCGCGGTGGTTGGATACGGCAGCCAGGGGCGCGCCCACGCGCTAAACTTGCGCGATAGCAAACTCAACGTCGTCGTGGGGCTGCGCCGCGGCGGCCCGTCCTGGGCGCAGGCTGAGCAAGATGGCTGGAAATTAGCGGCGCCATCCGAGGCTTCGGAAGGTGCGGACGTGATCGTGATGCTTGCGCCCGATATGGCCCAGCCGGCAATCTACGTGAACGAAATCGCTCCCAATCTGAAAGATGGGGTCATGCTGCTTTTCTCGCATGGGTTCAACATTCACTACGGCCAAATCACACCGCCCAAGAATATCGACGTGACCATGGTCGCGCCAAAGGGGCCCGGCAATCTGGTCCGGCGGCAATATGAGGCGGGGCGCGGCGTTCCTTGCCTGCTCGCTGTGCATCAAGATGCCTCGGGACACGCGTTCGATCGCACTCTGGCCTACGCCCATGCCATCGGCGGAACACGCCCCGGAGTGATTCAGACCACCTTCAGCGAAGAGACGGAAACCGATCTCTTCGGCGAACAGGCCGTTTTGTGCGGCGGAGCGCGCGCACTCATACAAGCCGGATGGGAGACGCTGGTTGAAGCGGGCTATCAGCCCGAGTCTGCCTATTTCGAGTGCCTGCACGAGCTGAAGTTGATTGTGGACCTGATCTACGAAGGCGGCATCGCGGAGATGCACAAGTTCGTCAGCGAAACAGCCAAGTACGGCGACCTTACTCGCGGCAACCGCGTGATCGACGATAACGTTCGCAAGACCATGAAGACGATCCTCGACGAAATTCAATCCGGCCAGTTCGCGAAAGAGTGGGTGCTGGAAAATCAAGCCGGTCGGCCGCAATACGCGAAGCTCCTCGAACGCGACAAGAATCACCCCATCGAAAAGGTTGGCGTGGAGCTGCGAAAGCAAATGTCGTGGCTCAAGCCCGAATCAACGGCAGCGGCGCGTGGCAAGAAATAGCCAACGCCGCCTGCTTTCTCCGATTTACGTGCTCGCCTCAAGCGACGCTGTGATTCGCCGGGCGTAATTTATGGCGAGCACAGTTCCCTTTCACCGAGTTGCCATCATCGGCACGGGTCTGATCGGCGGGTCATTCGCGCTGGCCCTGCGCAAGCAGATCCCCAGCGTTTTCCTGGTGGGTTACGCCCGTCCTGACTCCGTGCGGGAGGCTTGCGAACGGGGCGTGATTGACGAGGTCGCCTCTTCTCTCGTGAGCGCAGTCCGCGGTGCTGATCTTGTGTACATGGCGTTGCCGATCGGAGCTTCAATCGAAGCGCTGCCCGCGATTGCCGCTGCCGCCGAGCTGCACGCGCTTGTTACCGACGCCGGCAGCACGAAATCCACAATTTGCCGTGCGGCGCGGAACCACTTTCGCAGCGGCGCACGATTTCTCGGCGGCCATCCCATGGCGGGAAAGGAAGTCTCGGGCATCGAACACGCCGACGCGGAACTATTTCGTAGTGCGCCGTACGCATTGGTCGCTACTGAGGCCGATCCCGATCCTCGGGTAAAGCATTTCGTAGAACTGGTGCATGCCATGGGGGCGCGGCCCGTTTGGTCTGACGCGGAAACGCACGACTGGGCGGTCGGCATCGTGTCGCATCTGCCGCAACTCTTGTCCGTGGCGCTGGCGAATGTGGTTCAAGACGAAACAGACGAGACGGGTTTGCCTCTTATGCTTGCGGGGCCTGGCTTGCAGGATATGCTACGGCTCTCGGGGAGTCCCTACGAACTGTGGCGCGACGTCTTCCTGACTAACACTGAGAATGTTTCTCGTGCGCTGGACCGTCTCGGACAGGCCATCGATCACATCAGGACGCGCTTAGCTAGCAAAGACCTCGAGTCGGAATTCCACGCTGCAAACGAGTTATACAAACTTCTGCGCAAGCAGCCGTAATTCTCAGTTTCAATAGAAAGCTTCAGCGCTTGACTGCAACCTTGCCTTCGTTGTCGCTCGCCGCGCCGCCGACTCCTTGACGCGCGAGTGCGACAAACGCTGACGCGGAACGAGGCAACGTGCGGTCGCGCCGGTAGACCAGCCCCAGTTCGCGCCACACTTCCATGTCGGAGATCGGAATCAGTTTCACCTGGCCGGCCCGCACTTCATCTTGCGCGAATTCTTCACTGATCAACGATACGCCGAGACCCGCGGCCACAAAGCGCTTGATCATTCCCACGCTGGCCAACTCCATCGTGACCCGCAGCCGCGAGCGAAACGGCCTGAACTGTTTATCAAGCACCTGCCGCGTAAATCCAGTTTTGGGAAAGATCAGCGGCTGCTCGGCGATATCGCTGGTGCGGACGTTTTTTGAGGCAGCCAACGGATTTGACGGGCTGACCATCAACATCAGGCGGTCGCGAAAGATGGGGTGAACCTTCAGGCTGGGCGACTTCACCGGAAGCGTGACGATGCCGACGTCGAGCGTCCCGTCTTCCACCTTCTCGAGAACCTTGTGGCTGAAATTCCGGTAGATGCTTATCTGCACGCCGGGAAAGCGCCGGTTGAATTCCGCGAAAATATCCGGCAGCACGTAAAGGCACGTCGCCTCGTTCGCGCCAATTGCGAGCGTGCCGTGCGGCGTGCTCGATTGATCCGCCACCGCATGCAAGGATTCATTGCGTAGAGTCAGAAGCCGGGCCGCGTATTCGAGCAGCGTTTCCCCGGCGATCGTCAGCCGAACGGATTTTCCCACTCGATCGAAGAGCTTTTGACCGTATTCCTGCTCGAGCTGCCTGATTTGTGCGCTCACCGCAGGTTGTGAGCGGTACAGTTTTTGTCCCGCGCGGGAAAAACTGCCTTGTTTGGCGATTTCGAGAAAAGTGATTAGGTGGTCGAAGTCCATGTATTGGTGCCGGATTATAGCAAAATAAAGAGACAGTCAGGCGCAGGCCTCAAAATCAGTAGGTTGGACGAGCCCTCGCCCGACATTCTGAGCGCGAGCACTCGGGCCGGATTGTACGGATGTTCGCAGGCAGCGCCGCGAAGAATTTCCTCAGCGGCTACTGACGATATCGTAAGATTGCTGCTAGTCCACGTTCGTTCAATGGGGACAGCCGCTCAGTGAGCGTAACTACTTCTCCGGAAAGAAGGCTGCTCGTCTGCTGCGCGCGGACGAAGATGCCACCCGCCGTTGCGAGTGAGATTCGCTCGCTGACGGCCGGTCCGCTCAAATGGGATTCGCTTCTGGCCGATGCCTCGTGCCATTCCGTTACGCCGCTTCTCGCCAAACAGCTCAGTGAGATAGCGGGCGATGCGCTCTCGCTTGACCAACTTAAACAGTTGAAAGATCTCGCCCGCGTCACGGCCATACGCAACCTTGCCTTTACTGCGGAGCTTATCGCGATCATGGACTTGTTCCGCTCCGAGGGCCTTCAGGCGATTCCCTATAAAGGCCCTGTTCTCGCCGCGCAGGCTTATGGCGACTTTACCTTGCGCGAGTTCGAGGACCTCGACCTTATCCTGCGCCAGAAGGACATGCCGGAAGCGAACCGCCTGGTCACCGGTCTCGGGTATCGCGCGAAATATCCATGGACTCTTTCCCTGGACGCGGCCGCGTCGCTCGTTCCCGGCGAATATTGCTATCGCAACGAGCGCCGACACGTACTCATCGAGCTTCACACCGAGCGCACCCTGCGCCATTTTCCGCTGCCGCCGGATATTGGGGCTCTCGCGGAGCGTCTCGTGCGAGTCTCCCTTGGCGGACACGTAATCGAAACCTTTAGTCCGGAAGATGGCCTATCACTTCTCTGCATCCACGGATCGAAGGACTTCTGGGAGCGCATCAGTTGGATCGCCGATGTCGCAGAGTTCGTCCAAGCCCATCCGCGGCTCGATTGGGATCAGGTCATCCGCCGCGCAGAGTCGTTGCGCGCGCTGCGTATGCTTCATCTCGGGCTTGCCCTGGCGATGCGCTTCTTCGACCTGCCGTTGCCGGAGGAAATCCTGCGGCGCGTGGAAGCGGATGAAATCGCTGGTACCCTCGTAAGTGAAATCGAGCTAAGAATATTTCACGACGGCGCGAAATTCCACTTGGCGCAGCGCGGAGATTTTGGTTTCGGCGCCGTATGCTTGAGGGAATTTTCGAGGGCTGGCGCTATTCCGCTCGCCTGACGGTTTCGCCCGCGGAAGAGGATTGGGAAATGATTCGCCTGCCTCGCGCACTCGCTCCGCTCTATGTCGCGCTTCGCCCGCTCCGCCTGCTGCTAAAATACGGAGTCTCGGACGCACGCCCTCTGCGTCGCTCCGCCTAATTGCCTTTGGTGTTGGTCAGGGAATCGTTGTGGCGCTGGCGGACTACATCGCCGCGCAGCTACTCGCCGTATCCCGGCGGCGGCGCGAACCCACCCATCTCGCGAGCCAGCAGTTCGGCAAACGTGATCGTCGTGGCGTCTTCCCAATACGGCCCCATGATCTGAATTCCCACAGGCAGTCCCGCTTGGGTTCTGCCGGCAGGCGCAATAGTGGCTGGGCAACCGGTCAGCGTCGCGGGCGCAATCCAGTTCAAGAAGTCCATGTATTTCCGAGGTCCGCCGACTGTGGCAATCGAGCGCTGGCTTTGGGGCTCGCTGTGATCGTGAGGAAACGCTGTCGCGAACGCGACTGGCGAAAGGAAAACGTCGACCTCATCAAAGTAAGCCTGCCACGCTGCCCGAAATGCCAATCGCTGCAGGTTCTGCCGTTGCCAGTCCGCGAATGACGACATGGCTCCGACGGCCATGGGATCTGAAGCATTTGCGAGTTTCTTCCTTCGTGCTTGCTGTTCAGCCGGAGGGGCCATACTCATGCCGAACGCGGACAACATGAAGAGATAGGTCTCGAGCAATACTGCAGGTTGGAATCCCGCTGGCCAACCGGGTTTCATCTTTGCCCCTGCCCGACCCAGGCTTTCGACCACTTTCTCCAACACCGCCGCCACTTCCGGCACGGGCGAAGCGATTGGATCATCCAGAACATAGCCCACGCGAAACTCTTTCAAGCTTGCGCCGCGTGAAGGCGGAAGTTCCCATTTCCACGCTTTGGCGTCCCAACCTTCCGGCCCCCCGAGCACCCTCAACGCCGCCAGCAGATCGGGCGCACTTCGCGCCATTGGTCCAACAACAGCCATCAAGGTCGAAAAACCCAACGTCGAGAAATTCCCACCCGCCATGTGGCCCCGAAGATTCACGAGGTCCAACGTTGGCTTATGACCATAAATCCCGCAAAAATTTGACGGCATGCGTATCGAGCCGCCGATATCGCTTCCCATCGCTAGGTACCCGAGCCCCGCCGCCAGCGCCGCAGCCGCTCCGCCCGAAGACCCGCCCGGCGTTCGCTTCAAATCCCACGGATTGTTGGTTGTTCCATAAATCGGATTGTAGGACTGCCAATCCTGAAGATTCACCGGAACATTGGTTGCGCCAGTAATAATCGCTCCCGCGCCGAGCAGTCGGTCCACGGCAACGGCGTTCCGCGGCGCCTTCGAATCCTTCAACGCCGGTATTCCCCACGTGCACGGATGGCCCGCTACCGCAAAGCTCTCCTTAACCAAAATTGGAACGCCATGAAATACACCGAGCGCTTCGCGCTTCGCCACGGCCTCGTCCGCCGCGTCGGCTCGAGCCAGAGCATCTTCTTTCAACTGGTAGACGAAAGCATTAAGCGCCGGATCGTAGCGCTCGATTCGCTCGAAGACGTGGCGAGTCAGCTCGACAGACGAAACCTGTTTCTTGCGAATGGCTTCGGCCGCCTGCAATGCCGAAGCAAAGTCCAGATCGTGGGAAGCTCCGCTGGATGAAAACGCTGCCGCCGCTGAATCCATCTCGCACCTCTTCGGGAACGCATCCTACGCTTCTCATTCTCCCGGCACAACCGATTTGCCTCGAAGCCAAGCCCGCGCATCGCCCCACAAGCTTCTCCGAATTCGCGCTCAGCCCCCACCTGCGCTAAAATCGCCTGGTAATTATCTGGGGGATACCATGACAACCGCCGCGAATCCAACCGCCGCAACGCAAGGGAAACAACAATCCGAAAATCCTCTCAAAGCCCTCGCCCGTTTCGGCCAGTCCGTTTGGCTTGACTATATCCGCCGCAACCTGCTCACCACCGGAGAGCTCGCTCGCCTGATTGCCGAAGACGGGCTTCGCGGCATGACCTCCAATCCCGCCATCTTCGAAAAAGCCATCGCCGGCAGCACGGACTACGCTCAAGAGCTCGACGAACTTGCCAAGCAAAAGGATCTCGACGCCAAGGCCATCTTCGAACATCTCGCCATCCGCGATATTCAGGATGCGGCAGACATCTTGCGGCCCGTCTATCTTCAAACTCAACGCCGCGACGGCTACGTCAGCCTCGAAGTATCGCCCTACCTGGCTCACAAGACGCGCGAAACAATCGACGAGGCGCGCCGCCTCTGGAGTACGGTCGCTCGCGAAAACATCATGATCAAGGTTCCCGGGCACGCCCGAGGGGCTGCCCGCCATTCGCGAATTAATCGGCAGCGGCATCAATGTGAATATCACGCTCCTTTTCGCGCAGGAAGTTTACGAAAAGGTGGCTGAAGCGTTTATCGCTGGCCTCGAAGATTTCGCGAAACGTGATGGCGACGTCAGCCGCGTTGCCAGCGTTGCCAGCTTCTTCGTCAGCCGCATCGACGCGCTCGTCGATAGCAAACTCGCCGAGCTGATTAAGAATCCGCCCTCCGGGATCGATCGTGCTTTTCTAAGCGGGCTTCAAGGCAAAGTTGCCATTGCCAATGCCAAGCTCGCATATCAACTCTACAAGAAAATCTTCGATGGTCCCCGTTGGCAATCCCTGGCCCAACGCGGCGCCACCACTCAACGCCTGCTCTGGGCCAGCACCAGCACGAAGAATCCCGCTTACAGCGATATTTACTATGTGGAAGAGCTGATCGGCCCCGATACGGTCGATACCATCCCGCCAGCCACGTTTGACGCCTTCCGTGACCACGGCAAGCCGCGCGCCAGCCTCGAGGAAAATGTCGATCAAGCCGGTCAAACGATGAAAGACCTCGCCCGTGCGGGGATCTCCATGAAGGCGGTCACCGACCAGCTTACTGAAGACGGCGTCAAGCTATTTGCTGAGGCCTTCGACAAGCTCCTTGCGGCTGTCGAGAAGAGCGTTCAGAAAACCGCGCCGTCCGCTTCCGGAAGCCTTTCTTACAAGTTGCCGTCCGATCTCACGCAATCAGTCAAGTCCGCCCTCGACGACTGGACTGCGAATAACAAGGTCAAGCGTCTTTGGGCCCGCGATGCTTCGCTGTGGACCAACTCCGACGAAAGCAAATGGCTCGGATGGCTTTCCATCACCGAAGATCAAAGGTCGAATGCCGATCGTTTCCGCGAAATTGCCAAGGAAATAACATCCGAGGGCTTCACGCACGCCGTGCTTCTCGGCATGGGTGGCTCCAGCTTGTGCGTCGAAGTCTTGAAATTTACTTTCGGCAAGATTTCAGGCTATCCCGAATTTCTAATTCTGGATTCCACTTCTCCTGCTCAAATTAAAGCCATTGAGTCCAAACTCGATCTCGCCAAAACCATCTTCATCGTGTCCAGCAAATCGGGCAGCACTCTTGAGCCGAACATCTTCAAGCAATATTTCTTCGAACGCGTGAAGCAGGCCGTGGGCGCCGCGAAGGTCGGATCCCATTTCATGGCTATCACGGACCCGGGCTCGCACATGCAAAAAGTCGCCGAATCGGACGGTTTCCGCCGCATTTTCTTCGGCTCCCCAAGTATCGGCGGCCGCTATTCCGCTCTGTCCAATTTTGGAACGATTCCCGGCGCAGTTCAGGGTATCGACATCCCCAAGTTCCTCGACGGGACCGAGGAAATGGTCCACGCCTGCGCCTCGGTCGTCCCCGCCGACCAAAATCCCGGCGTCATTCTTGGCGCCGTTCTCGGAACGCTTCAAAAAGCCGGCCGCGATAAAGTCACCATCTTTACCTCGCCCGGCATTTCGGACCTCGGCGCCTGGCTCGAGCAATTGCTCGCCGAATCCACCGGCAAAGATGGACGTGGCCTCATCCCCGTCGACCGCGAAGAAATCGGCGCGCCCGATGTCTACGGAAATGACCGCGTCTTCGTCTACCTGCGCCTAACCGCCGCTCCCGACGCAAAGCAGGACAAAGCCATCGACGCGCTCGAAAAAGCCGGTCATCCCCTCGTTCGCATCAGTGTTCCGGAGATTATCGACATCGGCCAGGAATTCTTCCGCTGGGAAATTGCTACTGCTGTCGCTGGTTCCATTATTGGCATCAATGCCTTCAATCAACCGGACGTCGAAGCCAGCAAGATCGAAACGCGCAAACTAACGGAGCAATACGAAAAATCTGGCTCACTTCCGCAGGAATCGCCAATCTTCGAAAAGGACGGCATCAAGCTCTTTACGGACGATAAGAATGCGGCCGCTCTGAAGCAGGCATCTGGAAAAGATGCCACGCTCGCTGCGTATCTGCGCGCGCATCTGGGCCGCCTCAAGGCCGGCGATTATTTTGCCCTGCTCGGTTTCATCCAGATGAATGACGCGAATGAAGCCGCGCTCCAATCCATCCGCCACGCCGTGCGCGACAAAAGGCATGTCGCCACGTGCCTCGGCTTCGGCCCGCGCTTCCTCCATTCCACGGGACAAGCCTACAAAGGCGGCCCAAACTCCGGTGTCTTCCTCCAAATTACGTGTGACTATGCTCCGGATCTTCCCGTGCCAGGACAGAAGTATACTTTCGGCATCGTCCAGGCCGCCCAGGCCCGCGGCGATTTTCAAGTGCTAGCCGAGCGCAACCGCCGCGCCCTTCGCGTTCATCTTGGCCCCGACGTCCCCGCCGGCTTAGCCAAGCTCCGCGAAGCCATCACTCAAGCATTGGCGTGAGGTTGACCAAAAACTGACGCGGCGGAACCGAAGCGATCCAGCGCACTTCGTGCCAGGGTTGGTGCGCGTTCGACCTTTCACTTTGATTTTCTTAGCATCTTGCGAAACTTTCGGAAACGCTCGCGCTGGAGGCACGCCCTGATGAGAAAGATCCCCCTTCCGATTTTGCTGTTTCTCGTGTGGCCTTCCCTCAGTTGGCCACAAGCCGCGACCCAACTCTCGCCGGACGTACGAGCCTTTGTAAAAGAAGACGGCCCTATACTCGCCCTCACCCACGTGCGCGTGATCGATGGCACAGGTGGCCCGGTCCGTTCGGATCAGACGCTGGTCATTCGCGATGGAAAAATTGCCGTGCTGGGAGATGCCGCAACCACAAAGATGCCCGACGGCGCCAAAGTTCTCGATCTCACTGGGCGCACTGTTATGCCGGGAATCGTCGGCATGCACGACCACATGTTTTATCCTGCGCCCGGTCGTTCGATACCTCTCTACAACGAGCACGCGGCAAGTTTCCCACGCCTCTACCTGGCGGCAGGAGTCACATCGCTGCGCACCACCGGCAGCCTTGAGCCGTACACCGACCTCGAACTGAAGCGCGCTATTGACGAAGGGAAAATGGCAGGGCCCAACATTCACGTCACGGGACCGTATCTCGAGGGCCAGGGCGCATTCACTCTTCAAATGTATCAATTGAAAGATGCCGAAGACGCGCGACGTACCGTGGAATTCTGGATCTCCGAAGGCGTCACGTCCTTCAAAGCGTATATGCACATCACGCCGGAAGAACTGGCGGCCGCCACGAAGGCTGCTCATGCCCATGGAATCAAAGTCACCGGACATCTTTGCTCCATCGGCTTTCGCGAAGCCGCGGCTCTGGGCATCGATGACCTTGAACACGGCCTGCTCGAAGACATGGAGTTTTTCTCAGACAAGAAACCCGGCAAATGCCCCGATGGCGATGCAGCCGATAAAGCCCTGCTCGGCATGGATGTGACCAGCGGGCCGATTCACAAAATGATTCTCGATCTAGTTGCTCATCACGTCGCTGTCACTTCCACGCTGCCGGTTTATGAGACCTTCGTTCCGAATCGCGCTCCTGTGGACGCTCGCGTTCTGAACGCCATGCTTCCCGAATCTCGCATCGATTACCTCACCCGTCGCGCGCGCATTTCTGACGAGGCCGCAAAATCCGATTGGCACGCTCTCTTCAAGAAAGAAATGGAATTCGAACGCGAGTTTGCGAAGGAAGGCGGCCACCTGCTTGCTGGGCTTGATCCCACCGGATACGGTGGCGTGATAGCCGGATTCGGCGACCAGCGCGAGATCGAGTTGCTCGTCGAGGCCGGATTCACGCCAGTGGAAGCGATTCACATTGCCACATCTAACGGAGCAGAATTTCTTGGTGAACTGCAAAAAAGTGGCACGCTGGCTGCCGGCAAACAAGCTGACATCGTTGTCATCAACGGCGACCCGTCCCAAAACATAAAAGATATCGAAAAGGTGGAAACCGTGTTCAAGGATGGCGTAGGTTACGACTCCTCCAAGCTAATCGAATCCGTCCAAGGGCTCGTTGGCCTCCACTGACGAAAGCGCACACGACCTAGGTCCCACACCAAAGCGTCTCGACGGGATATTTCTCAAAAATTCGATCCGCCGTTAGCAGCACCATTTCTTCCATCGTCGCCTGCACGATTAGCATTCGGTCAAACGGGTCCTGATGACGAAACGGCAGGTCGCCAACGGCCAGCGCATGAAGGTGGGAAATCTCGAGCGCTCGAATGTCCCAGCTCAACATCCACCTCGGGACGCATTTCGCGGGGGTTTCAGGAAGCTCCAGTTTCCCAAGTCGGAATTTGACGCTGATTTCCCAGGCGCTGGCTGCCGACAAAAACAGCCCCTCACGCTGGTTCAATAGTACCTGGCGGGCCCGCCGATTCAACTTGCTCGGGGCAGCCAAAGCCCAGAGAAACACACTCGTGTCGAGCAAGTATTTCACCGTCTCCTGCCTTTCCGCTTCTTCTCCCCACCAAGAAAGCAGCTAGAACGTCCATCGGCAGTGGTGCGTCAAAGTCCTCCGCAATCTTCAAGCGGTCGCGCTCCGTTCCCAGCTCTCGGTGTGCCTTCGGCAGCGCTGCTGGCACTAGGCGCGCCACAGGAACTCCCCGATTCGCGATAGCGATCTCCTCGCCCGCAGCGACGCGCTGAAGTAGCTTTGACAGTTGTGTTTTAGCTTCGTGCACATTGACCTTTTTCATGCGGAGTCCCTCCACCCGATTATCTAGTCTAGTCTTGTGGACTAAGTCATGTCAAACATGAATGCACCACCTTAATTACCGAACGCCAAAAGCATCCGAGAATTCCTACGGAGAGGTTGCTGGCCAAAGTCCACAGGTGTGGCCTCTTGCGCTCCGCCTCTCGTGTATTAAGATGGATGCGATGAGAACCTGTACAACGCCGTACAAGCAGTCAGGGCCGCTCTCGAAGGTGGACTCCTTCGAAGCGGCGGTTGGGACGCCTTTGGTACGCGTCACCTATGCCGCGAGCCCCGAGTGTCTCCAATATCGAGTTGGAGCCCTCGGAACTCTAATCGCCAAATCCAGCGAGTAGAAGCACCCATAAGTCATTGTAAACAAAGGCGGAAGCTCACCCTAATCGCCAAAATCCCCGCTTTTCCCCTGCGCCGTTCGGAGGTTCATTTCGTGGATCAAACTGACTCTGGGAAGCTAACGCAAGAGACTCTGGGCAGCCCTGCCGGGCCTTGCGCGATGGTGATTTTCGGCGCGGGTGGCGACCTCACCAAGCGAATGTTGATCCCCGCAATGTACAACCTTAGCAGAGGAAAATTACTCCCAGAGGAATTTGCCATTATCGGAGTCTCGATCGAACCTTTCTCGGTGGACGAGTTCCGCGAACGTGTCGGCAAAGACATTCGAGAGTTCGCCGCAGGTGGCGTGGAATTGTGGGACTGGCTCGTCAAGCGTCTCTACTACGTGTCCGGAGATTTTAACGACGCCAACATGTACGGAAAATTAAAAGAAACTTTGGCTCAAGTGGAAAAGGAACAATCTACGAGGGGCAACGTTCTCTTTTACCTGGCTACCAGCCCCGAATTTTTTCCTGTGGTCGTGCAGCAACTGGGTGCAGCCGAGCTTACGAAACAGGATGCTCAAACTTGGAAACGCGTCGTGATCGAAAAGCCATTCGGCCACGACTTGCCATCCGCCATAGCCTTGAACCACGCCGTCGGCGAAGTACTCGAGGAAAAACAAGTCTACCGAATCGATCATTACCTTGGAAAAGAAACCGTTCAAAATATCTTGGCCTTTCGATTCGCCAACGGAATTTTCGAGCCGGTTTGGAACCGCCGCTACGTCGATCATGTGCAAGTCACCGTCGCGGAAGAATTGGGTGTCGAGTTGCGCGGCGGATATTACGAAACGGCGGGCGCTCTGCGCGATATGGTCCCCAATCATATTTTTCAGCTGATAACGCTCTGTGCGATGGAGCCTCCGATTTCTTTCGATGCCGATACGGTCCACGACGAACAAACGAAGATTTTGCGAGCCCTTCAGCCTTTCAGCCCTGAAAAGGTCCTCGACCATGCGGTGCGCGGCCAATACGGCGAAGGCGTGATCGATGGCAAGCGCGTGCCGGCGTATCGCAATGAGCCGCACGTGGCCCATGACTCGCAGACTCCCACGTTCGTGGCCATGGCTCTGCACATCGACAATTGGCGCTGGGCTGGAGTTCCCTTCTATCTTCGCACCGGAAAACGCATGGCAGCGCGCGCCACGCAGATCGTGATTCGCTTCCGCAGGCCTCCTCTGGTTCTCTTCCGCAAAACTTCGATCGACCGGATCACGCCGAACGAGCTGGTAATCAATATCCAGCCCGAGGAAGGAATTTCGCTGAGTTTCGAGGCCAAGATTCCGGGGCCGGTGGTGCGTTTGGGCGCGGTGAATATGGACTTTCAATACTCGGACTATTTCGGCACCACGCCTTCCACGGGATACGAAACGCTCATTTACGATTGCATGATGGGCGATCCCACGTTATTTCAGCGTGCAGATATGGTAGAGGCGTCCTGGGCAGTCGTGCAGCCGGTTCTCGATGTGTGGAAGGCTTTGCCCCCGCGCGATTTTCCGAATTACGCTGCGGGTGCCTGGGGACCTGCGCAGGCAGACGAGTTATTGCGGCGCGAAGGGCGCGAGTGGAGAGATCCGACTCACCTCCACAGCCTGCATCAACGGGCCGCAACGAATGCCCCGGAGGCCGCTGTCACCGGCAAACCCTGAGACATCCTGCCACGCCGCGAATTTTTCCAACGTTGCCGAGCGGATGACGTTCAGATGCTATTTGTTCAGGCGGGCGATCTCGAGCTGGTCCCCTATTTTGGTCCCGGTGCGATAAATCGTATGCGCAGGAAGCTCGAGAATACTCGAAGCTTTCAGCGAGACCGCTGAGATTCGGAACGGTCGCACATGCTCTTCCACGTGAACGACCTGCTTTTCCTTGCTCAGAAAGATCAAATCGATCGGGAAAAGCATTCCAATTGTATGGACGCCGCGGGAAGGCACGATCCAGAGACCGCGGCCCGGCTGGGCCCATCGCTTGGTTCTTCCGAGAAGACCAACAAGCCGCGGAAAATAGCTATTGGCGACCGTAGCTTCCGTGGCCACAAACGTTTCCTGCGTTTTGTTGTAGACGTACACGGCATGGTTGTGACCGTTGCTAGACATACCTCACCGAGCCCCTATCCTCCCGAGGGTGGTTATCCCCTCGGTGTGATGAACGTGCTTACTCGACAATCTTCCGCTTGCGGCGCCAAATAATGATAAAAAGAACGACTACAGCCAGCACCCCCGCAACTACTCGGATCAATGTAACGTTATCCATCCCCAAGCTCCTTTTTTGTTCAAAGAGAATCCAAGCTTCTTACGAATCGAGCCTAACACCACCGGGAAAATGCCGTTGCTTGCATCACTTCAATATCGCGAGTTGCCGCATGATGGCGATAACCGCGGGGCCCAGTATCACAACCATTAAGGCGGGGAATATGAAAAATACGAGCGGTGGAACCATCTTCACCGTCGTTTTGGCGCTCATTTCTTCCGCCCGTTGCCGCCGCTTTATCCTTAAGTCGTCGGAGTGAACCCGCAATGACTGAGCAACGCTTGTGCCAAAGCGCTCAGTCTGAATCAGCATGGCCACCAAAGCCTTGATGTCTTCCAGGCCGGTTCTTCGAGCAAGCTCCCGCAACGCGTCTAGCCGTGTTTTCCCTACCCTCATTTCAAGGTTCACAAGGGCGATTTCGTCGCTGAGTTCGGGGTGGGCGATGCGCAACTCTTCCGCGACGCGCATCAGAGACTGATCCAGGCCAAGACCTGCCTCGACGCAGATAACAAGCAAATCCAAAGCGTCCGGGAGCGCTAAGCGCAGCCGGTGCTGGCGTGCGTGAACGCGCCAGACGAGCCACATTTCCGGAAGCAAATATCCGAGCACCAGCGCACCCAAAACGGAGAGCCATGGGTTCCAGCGATACAATCCGCTAGCCACAACCACGGCAAGGAGCCCCAAGGGCAATAGGATCTTCGCTCCACGCATCGCCATGATGGCATTTGAGCTGCGGTAGCCAGCTCGGAGCATCATTAGTTCCGCGCTAGACCGCGTTCCAGAAGCAGCGGGCAGCAGTTTCCCGACAGACGCGAGCGTGTCGCGCACCTTTTCCGTCTGCCTTTTCGGAAACGCCGCGTCCGAAACTGGCGGGGATACATTCAGCAGCCGCGAAAGTCGCCCAACAGCATTCATTTCGGCGGGCAGAAAAGCGTAAAGTAACGCGCCTACCGCGGCGACAGTGGCCAAGAATGTTATTGCAGTTGCGGCCCACAGCATCTTTTTTCTTCCACCTCAGACTTCGATATGAATGATCTTCCAGAGCATGATGGACCCGATCGCCTGCAGTATCCCGGCGACGGCCAAAACCATCGGCCCTTTCGGGTCGGTGAATAGCACTCCGATGTAATGCGGGTTTACGATTTCCAACATGACCAGCATGAGCGGAGGGAGTGCAATGAGAATCGCGGCAGTAAGCCTGCCCTGCGCAGTCTTTACCCTGACCTCGCGGTAAATCCGGAAGCGGTCGCGAATCACACGCGCCAGCGCATCCAGAATCTCCGCTAGATTGCCGCCCGTTTCCTTTTGAATGAGCAACGCCGTAACGAAAAACCGGACGTCAATTAACGGAATTCGTTCCGTCATGTTCAGTAAGGCATCCCGGAGCGGAAGACCGAAGTTCTGTTCGTCAAATGTGATCCGAAATTCGCCGGCGATCGGCTCCGTTACTTCTTTCGAAATCATTTCGAGACCGGTGGTGAAGGCATGGCCCGCCCGGACAGCTCGACCGAGCAAATCGAGTGCTTCAGGAAAGTGTTCTTCAAATCTCCTAAAGCGCCGTTGGCGCATCCAGGCAACTAAGCTGATTGGAATTGCACCAGCCGCCAATCCCATCAGAAGCGCCAAAAGAAAAGTATGGAAAAAGTGTACGCCGATCAAATACGTAATTAGCCCGACTATGCAGCTCAACATCGCGAGGGCGGCGGGCCTCATTTTCAATCCCGCCTGGCTTATAAGCTCGCGAAGTCGGGTCGACCATGACCAATGCAGCATCAAGCGATGGAGAAAGGGAACCCCGCTGAGCATCTCGTCGCGCAGGAGACCAACTCCAAGGGCGACGTCGCCGCCTCGGCGCTCTGCTTTGCGAACTGCTTCCATCCGCTGCCGGACCACCTCCTGGCCCTTCGAGGTTCCGGCAAAAAGCCAGATGAAAAGGAATGCAGCCGCAACGACCAAGAACGTTAAAATGGAAGCAAGCAGCGCCATATTAGGTTCCTCGCGCCTCGCTGAGCTCAAATCGAGACGGCTCCAACGTTCCGGCAACGGCCGTCAGCAACGAGTTGTATTGCAAGGTCATAACTGAATCTAGGCCAACTCTGCTTTTTCGAACATGGACATGGGCAGCTGAATGCCCGTAACGATCAAGCGCTCTGAGAACTTCGGGCGTATGCCCGTGGGAACGAACTCGCCAATTACCTCGCCGTTTTCGCGGATACCGCGTTTGCGAAACATGAAAATATCCTGCATGGTAACCACTTCCCCTTCCATCCCGGTGATTTCGGCAATGCTTACAATCTTGCGCGTGCCATCGCTCAAGCGGCTCACCTGAACCACCACGTCGATGGCCGCGGAGATCTGGCGGCGAATGGCGCCCTCAGGAATATTGAGATTGGCCATCGCGACCATGGTTTCCAAGCGGCTCAGGGCATCGCGCGGTGTATTTGCGTGAATAGTGGTCAGCGAGCCATCGTGGCCCGTATTCATGGCCTGAAGCATATCGAGAGCTTCTTCGCCACGAACCTCACCCACGATGATGCGATCCGGACGCATCCGCAAAGAGTTGATCACCAGCTGACGCTGCTGGATGGCTCCGCGGCCCTCGATATTGGGAGGCCGGGTCTCTAACCGCACCACGTGGTCCTGGTTGAGCTGCAATTCCGCCGCGTCCTCAATCGTGACGATCCGTTCGCGATTCGAGATATACGAGGAAAGAACATTGAGAAAGGTCGTCTTGCCGGCGCCCGTTCCGCCGGAGATCAGAATGTTGAGGCGCGCTTTGACGCATCCCTGCAAAAGTTCCAGCATTCGGGGAGTGAGAGATTTGTTCCCGAGTAAATCATCGGCAGTCAAGGGATCCCGTCCGAAACGCCGGATGGAGAGACACGGCCCATCCACAGCGAGGGGAGGAATGATGGCGTTGACGCGCGACCCGTCCGCGAGCCGGGCATCCACCATTGGGGAAGACTCGTCCACGCGCCGGCCGATCGCAGAAACAATTCGGTCAATGATGCCCATCAAATGGGCATCATTGCGGAACTGCACGGCGGTTTGCTCAAGCACCCCCTTCCGCTCGATGTAGACCCGCCTATATGTGTTCACCAAAATATCCGAAATCGTCGGGTCGGCCAGCAGAGGCTCGAGAGGTCCGAGACCGAAAACTTCGTCGAGAACTTCCTGCGCCAGCCGCTCGCGTTCCTGGAGATTCATCGGGGTGGACTCGCCGACGACGAGAGCCTCCAGAATTAGTCCCACTTCGCGCCGGACTTCGTCGCGGTTGACCTCATTCAGACGGTCGAGATTCAATTTTTGAATCAACTTGCGGTGAATCGCAGCCTTTACTGCCCCGAAATCCGTTCGCGCGGAAGTAATTGGAACCGGTGCCATGCTCATTTACCTCTTTGTCGGAAATGAAAAAAATCCCTTTTTCGGTGCAAATGCGGCATCGATACCGGTCAATTGGGCGGCGATCTGCCGGTACCGATTGCTCAGCAAGTTGTTGTGATTCTGCAGCAACGGCGTCCCGAGATTCACCGCCTCGCTGGCCTTGCGGAAGTCGTTCGGAATGCAGGCGAAGATAGGGCGGTTGACACTCTTCTCGATACTTTTCAGAACTTCCTCGTCGCCTTTATGCCAGCGATTGATAATGATTCGCGCGCGGTCCGGCTCCATTCCAAAACCACTCAGCGCTACCAGCCGACGGTCAAGGGTCCAAAGCGCGGGGACATTCGCCTCGGCCACGATCATGACCATCCGAGACATGCGCAATATCGGGCTCCATTCCGAGGAAAATTGCGAGCCCATATCGAGCAGCACCACATCGAAATTGTTTTGCGCGACGTTGACGACGCGTTCCAACAAAGGAACGTGAATGGCCTGCCATTCTTCTGGTTGCGCCGTCCCACCAAGGATCTCCAATTTCGTTTTATGCTGTGTGAGAAGGCCGCTGAAGAAGTGGCTATCGAGACGGTTCAGGTTTTCAACGGCGTCACGCACTCCAAAGCGAGGGTGGAGATCCAGCAGCAAATGAACATTCCCCAACGGCCGGGCAAAGTCTAAGATCACCACCCGCTTGTGGGCGAACGTGGCCAGTTGCACCCCCAAATTGACGGCGACGGTGGTGGTGCCGACACCACCCTTCGAACCCATGACGACGATCAGCTTGTTCGAGGACGGAAGATCTGCCGTATCGAGATCCCCGGAGACGCGACCGAGTATGTCCTTCAGCGCCTCAACACTGATGGGCTTAGCCATGAAATCCTGAACGCCGCTACGCATCGCTTCTAGCAGGAGCTGGTGGCTTGGCGGTGAAATAGCGGAACAGGCAATGAGTTTTGTTGCCGGATGAGCACGCCGGAGCAGAGCGGCGAAGCTGAAATAAGCATCGGTGTCGCGCGCCAGATCCAGAAAAACAACATCCGGCATAGCGTCGTCCGGAATTCGATCGGCAGGGATCGGCCACTGCCGGATCAAATTCACCATTCCGGTCTGTTCTAGCGTCGCCATCAGTTGGGCCGAACTCGTCAAGTCACCGCTGGCTATGGCTACCGTTAGCATTGTCCAGATTCCCTAAGCCTCGTTTCGCACCATCCTACCATTCATTTGGGTCCTGCCGGGTTCTGTGCCGGCGGAGTTGTCGGCGGCAGAAACGTCGCCGGAAACACCGGCCCCTGGGGGCCTTGGCCCACAGCATACGGCTGAATTACACGCGGCGTCACGACGATGATAAGTTCGTTGTTGGACTTGTTGAGCGATTCGCTTTGAAAAAGCTTGCCCAAGATCGGTATGTCTCCAATTCCGGGTACCTTCGAGAGCTGCTTCGTTACGCGGTTGTCGAGGAGGCCGGCGATCGCGAAGCTCTGCCCGTCTCTCAGATCCATTTCCGACTCGACGCGATCCGTCGCCAGCGCTGGAACCAAGAATCCCTGCAAAGTGAGAGCATTCGAGAAATCCAACGAGCTGACTTCGGGCTCCACTTTGAGATGGATTAAGCCATCCTGAGTGATCGTTGGCGTGAAGTTGAGGCGAATACCGAACTCCTTGAATTGAATAGTGATCGCGGGCGCCGTCCCCCCGCCGGAGCTTTGCACCACCGGGAAGGGGAACTGTCCTCCTGCCAGGAAGCTGGCCGGTTTCCCTGATTGAGTAATCAGGTTGGGTTCCGCAAGGATTTGCAGTAGATCCTTCGATTGTAATGCCTGGATTGTAGCTCCGAGATCGATATCCGGGCGGAAAATAAAGACATTGAGCAAGTTGCTGAGCTCGAAGCTATTTTGCGCGGAAGTCGAAGTTGTGGTGGTAGACCCGCTCGTGGAGGTGGTGGTGAGACTCCCAAGCGTGGGAGGCGAGAATTGCTGCGTCGAAGTTGACATCGGCATATTCGAGCCGAATGTACGGAACAGGTTTGCACCATACTGACTGATAGCCTGCCGGCTTACTTCTGCGAATTTCACCTGCAACGAGATTTCACCTGTGGGAATAGCGGGGACTTCGAGGAAGCTCGTTACCTTGGGAGCAACGTTTTTCACAACGTCCAAAATCTTATCCGCTACTTCCGGTGACGATACTTTACCGGACAGCATCACCACGGGCCCAGATGTTGCGATTTGTACGGGCTCGGATGGGAATACCTCATGGATTTTCTGGCTCAGACCCATCACGTCTATGTCGACAGATACCTCAAACGCCTGACTCTGCCCGGATTCGTCCCAGATGATGAGAGAGACACCGCCGGGGGCCTTGCCATTGAGGAGAACTTGAGTTGGACTCACGACAACGGCCTCGGCAATCGACGGATCGGCCAGGGAAACTCTTTTGATGCGCGTTGCTGACGTAATCACAAGGGAGCGCCCCACCAACACATGCAGTGTCTGCGCCGATTCCGAAGCGGACGCCTGCCCAGCCTGCACCTGCGTAACCGCTGTTTGGGCCTGTGCCGATGGAGAAACTGCTTTCATCTCTGCCTGTTGCGGCTGGGAAAAGGCGACGGGCGAAATTAGCAGGAGACCCGCCAGGAGGGCCAAGGCCGGAAAAGATCTGTCGGCCGCACTACAGTGTTGTTCGAGCATTCGCTTCCTCTGTGTTTTTCTCATTGGTTTTCAAAGGTCTTCATTGCGCGCTTGTCGCCTGTGATTACTTCAACCGCATACGGCGGGGGTGGGGCAGGAGCCTTTCGAACGAGTTTGTGCCCGGTTTGGGGAGGAGCTCCACCTGCAAAGAGCACCGCCTGCAAAATGGGAGCAGGATTTACGTCCTTCGTATCCACTGTATTGCGTAGCGCCAGTTGAATTTTTCCTTCCGTGCTGGCCATCGTCAGCTTGGCCGCATCTTCGGGAGAGACCAGCAAAGTGATTACCGGTACGGTTTGCGGCTTTCCTTCTCGGTCCTGTTCGACCTTTTGCCCGGCGGCGAGGACGCGAACATTCTCCAGAATGGTACGTGTAACGTTGTCGCTGCCTTGACCTCCGCCCGCTTGTCCGGTTACCAGCACATCCACCATCGTCCCCGGAATTACGAATCCCGCGACCCCAACCACGTCGTTGACGGCAACGGAAAGAGCACGCATTCCTTCGGGAATCGTGGCCGGGAGGCCGGCACCGGCCGCCACGGGAGCAAGTTTTGAGTCTAGGATGAGCTCGTTCTCGACTACGGGTGTGATCAGGGCTCGGTTCGTGCAATCCTCGATCCGCGTGAACATTCCCGTCACTGGCTCGCCACCTGGCCAGGAAATCAATTTGAGGTTCGACGAATCGACCCGCGCTCCTACTTGCAGAGGAACCGCAGCCACCACGATCTTCTGCGTGGCAACGGGGCGAACAACCGCGGCGTTTTTCAGCTGGCGGTACACGAAAACACTCAGGAAAAACGCGATAACAATGGCGGCCGCCAATCCAATCATCAGCCGAGTTCGATTCATATTTCCAGTCTCCTAACCGCAGATCTTACAGGCCCCACTGGGCCGCGCAGATGCATATCAACGTGCCGCCCGCCACAGCTACTCCGAATGGCAGTTTCATCAGCACTGGGTTATCCAGCGAAATATCCGGGTGAACCCGAAAGCCAAAAGTAAAGAAGCCTTGCACGAGCACAGCGAGGTTGCGAAAGGTTTCGATTATCCTGCGCGTGCGAATCATCTGCACGACCGCCATTGCTCCCGCCACGAAAATACTGCCGACCAGAACAAATGGAAACAGAATAGGGCCGAGGAACGCCCCTACCGCGCCCATCAGCTTCCAGTCCCCCGCGCCCAGGGCGCGAAGCAGGACCAACGGTAACATCACCAACAGCGCCAGCCCGGCCCCTTCGAGCGACGTTTTGGCACCCTGCCACCCTCTAAAGTAGGAATTCAAGGCGATACCTGCAAAAATGCCGGGGATAGTGAGCCAGTTCGGAATCTTGCGGTCGCGCAAATCCGTCCAAGCCGCGAGCAGCGTCAAAGCGAGTGTAGAGAACCAGATGATGTGTCCAGCATTCATACGGTGCTTGAGGTTCTATGCTCTATAGGACTCGTGTTTGCGAGGCAAAAAAAATTCTTTTCCTGCGATCTGGAGAGAGGTTCGGGCCCACTGGCGTCGAGTCACTGCACACCAGCGGTACCCGAATCCGTAGCTCTCGTGTTCGACCGGGTGCTTAAGCAGCGGTTAGGTTCGACGCAGCTTTGCTGAACACGTTGTTGATCGCACTGCCGAGCGTGCCCATGATCGTAATTGCAGACAAAGCAATCAGGACAAGCAGAAGAGCATATTCGGTTAAGTCCTGCCCTTCCTCTTCCTTCCATAGTCTCATCAGGAGATTCTTCATTGTTTCCCTCTCAAATAGGTTGTTGTTTATAGTCGAGCCCGAAAGCCCTCTACCGCAATCACCCTAGAGCATTCCAGTCGCCAAGTTTCTCGCCTGCGGTTGCTCTCGTAAGTTGTTGACTCTAATGGATATGAGTCTGCCGGAACCATCCGTCCGCAACGTAGGTCCACCCGGGCTCCTAAACCGTTACCTTCTGGGGACATTCGGATTCCCTGCCTATCTTAAGTGGTTACACCGGCGCCCCGGGGCTCCGGCAACGGGCTCCGGCTTCTCCACCTCTGTATCTGCGCTATCTTCTGTACCGCGAGAGTGAACGGAATGGCGGCCAACACGTCAATGAAGTAGTGCTCGCCGCTGGCGACGGTGGCAAACGCCGTAAGCAGGGCATACACAATGAAAATCCACCGCCAGCGCCAATTAGAGATGTTCAGCGCCAGAAGGAGCGCCCAGGTGAAGTGCATCGAAGGGACGCAGTTGCGCGGATGCATCCACCCCACCGGAACCAGGTTCGCTGCGGCGGATGGAAAATTCGCGAAGGCAAACTCGGGCCCGGCCGCCGGAAAAAGCAAATAGAACGGCACGGCCAGCACCGCGCCGATCACTGCCGCTCGCAGAAGCGCTAGCGGCCGTTCGACCGCCCAGGCCAAAGCCATCAGCAGCGGCAAGGAGGAGTAGATGATCGGCACCAGGAAGTAGCAGCCATGCGAGACGAGCCATCTGGTCATGGCGAAGCCGTCCAATCCGAGCGCGAGATCGACCGCCCGCAGTGATCCATCGATCGTCAGCGGGCGCAGCCATCCGGTCATCACTGCGAGCGGCAATAACAAAAAAAGAAAAATCGGGATCGCAGCGCCCACGCAGAAATCCTCATATTTGTCCTTTCGTCCTGCGGACGAAAGACACCGCCATAATCAGGACGAACCCCGCCAATCCGTAATACAGCATCAACCCACCTTCCGCGTATTCAACGTCAGACTGCCGAGCGCATCGTCAGATTGTCTGTTCGCTGAAATTTGCCCGCCGGCTCGCAATCCACATTGCCACCGATCCTAGAAGGAAAAACCAGGCCATGTTGCCAGTGGTGAGCAACAAATAATATAGGGGCGTTAAGAACAACAAGAACGCTAGCGTCAGAATCACGTACGCGGTCTTTTTGGGCACGAATGCTGCAGTCGCTAGCATAGGCCCGCAAATCAGCAGCGGCAAAATCATCAGGCTGAAGTCATTGGGATAAGAATGGAAACTCACCAAGAGCGCGGTACCGACTGCGATTGCAAAAGACACATCGAATGCTGTTGGGCCCTTTGCTCCCCGCATCTTTTTCACCGCCCATCCCAATCCCAGGAAAGTCCCCAGCAGCAACAGGAATGTGCGCACTCCCGGCGGCGCCCACTTCGGCAGGCACGTCCACAAGAAGCCGCGCCACGTCGTCATCATGCCGGGATTGACTTCCCACTGCTTTTCCAGCACCGTCGCGGATTGCTGCGATCCTTGAGACAACAGCACTCGCACGTAGTCTTCCATTCCGCGCAAGCCGACCACCCAAATAGATAAAGTGAGAACGAGGGCGGCGCCGGGTAAGAAACCCCGAACGAACTTCCACTTTCCTGCCAAGAACGCAATGAAAACAAATGGCAGCACCAGCTGGGGCCTAAACAAACCCAAGGCAAGGACAAAGCCTGCCATCTCATCGTTTCCGCGCCTCCAAAGCCAGAAGGACAGCGTAAACAGCGACAAAAGCAAAATCGAATCTTGGCCTTGCAGAAGGCAATACCATTCCGGACAGAATGCGAGAACTATAAGTAAAATCAGCCCGAAGCTCCAGCGGCCTCGTTGAATGCTCCACATTGTTAATGCAATCCCTGCCAGCATCGTCAGCCCGAGAACCGTCCAAAGCATGTATGCCGTTTGGAAGGGCAAGATAGGTGAAAGGAACGAAAAGAAGGAGCTCGTACGGCAAGTGGTTGTTGGGAGGTCGGGGTACGTCAGTGACCCTGTGAACGAAACTGTTTTCCGCATCGAAATCGTAGAGGCGCAAAGCCTGCCCCTCGCGTACCATCTGCGCGTTCGAATAAAAAATTGGGAAATCATTTCTCCCAGTCATTATTTGTTTCCACGGAATGAAGAGCATGACGGCGTTCATCGCGAGCATGATCGCCATGAAACCTGTAACGACTCGCCGGTCGATCTTCATCGGCGCCTCGCTTCTCTCCGGCGCCACTAGTTTGCTCCGCTGCCCCGGCCCTCACCGCGAGGGGCCGCGACATTGGCTGAAACCGCTCGAGCCGTTTGGAGAGATGGCGACGCGTATGCTCCCTCTTGTTGTAGATCCACTCCCATTGGCGGCGGTAGGTACCGAAACTGCACCAGAAATCGCAGATACGGTCGCTCCGAGACGGGGAACATAAACATAGAAATGATCTTGGGCGTTGAGGCTTTCGGGAACTGGGACCGCGACCTTATCGGTGATCTGATAATTTTGCTCGACAGCCTCTCGGGCAGGCTCCGTCATATACATGTCAAGCATTCGCGGGTTTCGTTCCTTTTCGAGATCGAAGTCGAGAATGATCGCGGAGAACCACCGGTCGCGAATTCGCGCGAGTAGATATTGGTCAGGAACAACGCCATGGCGAGCCAGCAGTTCTGTTTGGAAAAGATCAGAGAATGGCGTGTCGAAGCCCGCCTGCACTAAGTCTCCCCCGCGATAACCTATCACTCGGGAATGAGGAGAAATGTTCTGCCTGAAGAAGTTTTGGACGGTGTTGTACTGGATCACGTCGGCCGGCTTCGGGGCCGGAGGCGTGTACCACTGTCCGGCTAGGAGCGCGATGCCCAGTAAAACGACAACTTCAAGAGCGCCTCGTCCGGCCGCAACCTTACTGGCCAAGAGCGTAGGAACCAAAACGCTGATCAGGAGAATCGACTCGTAAAAATATTGAATAAAAGCCGATTCCTTTCCGATCGTTATTACCCCAGGACGACCGCTGCGATGAAATAACACTGAAGCATCCTGTTCGGGTGAAGGCGCAGGTAGTCCAAGCCCAAGTAGAACAGGGGCAGCAAAAATGAACGCAAATGTCAGGAATCCCAGTTCAAACTGATGCCAGGAAAAAAGCGTGCTCTGGTAAAGCAGGAAATGCCGCCAGAATTCCTGCCCCGAAACACGGCCCATTGAAAGAGACGCGAACGCGCCAAGAAGGGACGCGCCCAGCAGTCCGGCAAATTGCGCGGC
Source organism: uncultured Acidobacteriota bacterium (assembly GCA_963723845.1). Classification (GTDB taxonomy): domain Bacteria; phylum Acidobacteriota; class Terriglobia; order Acidiferrales; family UBA7541; genus Palsa-295. The sequence goes on along the minus strand of CAVRSO010000079.1, from coordinate 6,680 downwards.
TCGAGCAAACCGCCTTTCCAAGAGCAGATATGCGAACACCGCCAGAGGACCCGGCGATAAACTGCTGTTTATAATAAAAGCCCAACACCATCAGCGGCACCGAAATCAAAACGGCCCGGGTATCCCGAAATCGGTACGCGATGAGAAAACCTGAGAAAGAGAGGAACAGCGCCACACTGTCCGAGAGTCGCCGAAACTCCGTGAAATGTGACTATTCCGTAGGAAAGGAACACGAGCGGACTCAGCGCCGCGACCAGCCGGCTCCCGGTAAGCCAGAATGCCAGCAATCCGCATCCTGCCGCGCAACCGAGAATCGCAGCTGCCGAAAGCAACCGAAGAGGAAGATAGGATGGATTGCTCTGGATCGATTAACCGCGATCCTGTCAGGAAATAGAGCGGTCCATAGGTAGCTCCGGCAAAGCCTTCCGCGCTCGGCGCAGCGTAAATCGGAACCCGCTCTGCTAAGCGGACGGTTTCCGCAAGCGCACATCCTTCATAGCTTTCCTCGCCGGGATAGCTGATCCTCGCGGGCCAGGAGGAAACGTTCCTCACCGCGAAGAATCCAGCTAGCAGAAATGCGCTAATGGCGTACAGGAGAGACGTGCGAAACACGCTGCCCGAACCCGCAATCATCCGCTCAGGCCTTCTCGCCCCACATAACGATGTTCCACGCCAGCCATCGAAGAAGGGGAATCCGCGTCAGTGCTATGTCCGCCGCACGGAACGGCCTCCACCAAAAGAGATCTTGCGGCCGCTCTCGCAGAATTCTCTTCCAGTATCTATCCTCGTTCGGGTGGACTCGCTCTTTGAGGTAATATTTTCCGAAAAGAACGAGCGCCGAAATCCAGAATTCCCTGTGCCCTACGTGACGAAAATATTTTCCGCGCCAGCCTCAAGTCGGCTGTCCGTGAGGGGCGATTCGTCCGGCGTTCGCACTTCTGTTGCCATGCGCCGGTACATATTGATCACCGGGTTATAGGCGAGGGGATCGTAGGAAAAGAATCGTCCCCCTGGTTTTAGCGCCCGGTTCATTCCCTCGAAAAGGCTTGCGCGATCTTGAACGTGGTGAATCGTGTTAGCGATGTAGATGAAGTCGTACGACTCCGCTGGCACGCTAGGTTCTTCCGCGCGCGCAACGATTCCCTTCCAGTTCAACGCCATATTTTCTTGCCCAGAGTAAGCGCCGTCTCGACCATCCCCGGCGAGAATCCACAGTAGTTACCTGCGCGCCTTTCAGAGCGAAATAGACCGAGGATTCGCCCAGGCCCGCCCCAATGTCGAGCAGCCTCTTCCCTTGAAGCGGCCCCATCCGATTCAGAATGAACTGGTTTTCCATCGCCGTGGGCGCTTCGAAGCATTCGCGCACGAGCACGTCTTCAATGCGAGTGCTGTTCGCCCACTGGTCGTGAAACTCCGCTTCGCGCTGCTGGGTAATGAGGTCGATCGCCATTCCACTCAATCCTTGGCGGTCCTGACCAGCGCCCGCCGTCGCTCCAGACCCCTAGCCTCGCGCGCGTCAAAGCCGATTCGCTCGCGCAAAACGTACAGCGGCCGCCGCTTCGATTCGCCGTAGATCCGCCCCACGTATTCGCCGATGATTCCCATGCAGATCAGTTGCACGCCGCCGAGGAATAGGACGGCGATCAGGATGCTCGTCCAGCCTTTTACCAGGCCGTGCACTCCGCAGAGCCGCTCGATCACAGCGACGATGATGCCAAGAATCGCGATCCCGGATGCAGCGAACCCCGTCCAAGTCGCAACCCTCAGAGGAAGCACCGAGAATGAAAAAATTCCGTCCATCGCGAATCGCAGCATCTTGAAAAACGAAAATTTCGTGACGCCGGCAGTTCGCGCCTCGCGACGATACGAAACCCCCACCTGAGAAAATCCCAGCCAGCTCACCATCCCTCGCACAAACCGGTCCCGTTCTGGCATTGCCAGCAGAGCGTTCGCCACGCGGCGATCCATCAACCGAAAATCTCCGGTATCCAGCGGTATCCGAGTGTCCGAGAGCCGCGCGATGCAGCGATAAAACGCTTTCGCTGTCCACAGCTTGAACGCCGTCTCGCCCTCCCTCTCGGCGCGCACTCCGTAAACCACATCATAGCCGTCCATCCACTTCTGAATGAATTCCAGGATCACTTCAGGCGGGTCTTGCAGATCGGCGTCAATTACCACCACCGCGTCTCCCGACGCATGCTCCAGCCCCGCCGTAATCGCCATCTGATGGCCGAAATTGCGCGAGAATCGAACCACGCGAATTTGTTCGTCGCCTTCCTGCAATTGACGCAGCAGCTCCGCTGTGGAATCCGAGCTTCCGTCGTCCACGTAGATGATTTCGAAATCGACGGGCGCCTTTTCGAGCGCGGCCTCGATTCGGCGGTTCGTGTCGCGGATGCTCTCTTCTTCGTTGAAGCACGGCACCACTACGGACACAAGAAGCCGGCCATCGCTCCCTCCAGTCCGCACGGTCTGGGGAGCGATTCGCGTTTTCATTGAGAGTTCGTCGGTCATCTTCACTCTCCTCGTGCCACAGCCCCGTCGGTCTTGGCGCCAGAAGGTAACGCATCCCGCCGTACAAATAGCGCACTCGTCTCGTCAGAATAAACCTTCTGCCAATCCGGCAGCGCGCTCAGCACCGTGGTTAGCGGCGCATTGCGGTCTAGAAGGCACGACTTTATCCCATAATTCTGCAGGACCCTAAGCGCGCCGGGCTTCAGCGCCGCGATATAAAGATAATCCTCAAGCACTCCGCCCTGCTCGTAAAGTTCGCTGCGGCCATCGATGAACACCGTTCGCCCTGACCAAACCAAATATCCCCCAAATCCGTAGTCGTCGAACATCGGCCCCGGAACCGTGTGCTGCTGCAGATACTCCACCGCCTTCACAGGAAAATTGTCCGCAACCTTCTTATCCAGAAAAGCCTTCGAAGGAAAGTAGTGCCACATCAGCGCGATCACGCTTGCCATCAAAACCGCATTCAGAACGTACTTATCTTTTTTCTTGTCGTAGCTCGGCAGCCATCGCGCGAACACCACCGCCAAAAGTGGTATGCAAAATGGCACGAAGAGCAGGATAAATCGTACGTGCACAAACGCCATTACCACACCGCCCAGAAAAAGCGTCAGTTCCTCGAGGCGCCATTTAAGTCTCAAGGCCAGTTGCACTACGAAAAAACCCAGCACCAGGGCCAAGAAATATTTTCCCGCCCATCTAGATTGAATGGCATCGGTAGCCATTCCAGTATGTGCGCCGAGTCGCTGAGCGGGTAAGACACCGAAGCCACGATCAAAAGGAAAAACAGCCAGCCTAGTGCCATAGGGTGTGATTGGAAGTACCGCAAGGCATAGCCCGAAAACGCATTCCAGCCGGATGCGCTCCTTCGCAGTCCACTGCTTCGGCCTCGATGGCGCCCACCTGGAATCCCTTGAGCCCGCACACCAGGTAAACAAAAATCACTCCCAGCCCGATGATGAACGAACCATGCGTATTGATCCACACGAGTAGCAGGGGCGGCAGAAACCAAATCGCCCACTGCTTTCCTTGGCGGTAGAGTTCCAGCGCGATCAAAGTGAGCACCAGAAACAAATAGCCGAGCATCTGCGGGCGCATGCTAAAGGACGGATTTGCGAGGCAAAACAGAACCGCCGCGGCCAGGAATCCCGCTTTCGAGTTTCCAGATCGAACCGTCGCGAACGCGTACAGCGCGATCATCACCGCGCTGCCCAGCACAATCAGCAAAGCGTCCAGTCCGCGCACTCCCCCAACACGCGCTACCGCGCCAATCAGCACGTCGCCCAGCCACTCGAAAGCAATCCACGGCTGCCCCAGCACCGTAAACGAGTACGGGTCAACAGTTGGCCAATGGCGCGTTGCCAGGATCGTTTGACCTGTCTTGATGTGCCACCACATGTCCGGGTCCACCGTGAACATTCGGCCTGCGTAAAACGTAACGCCCACCAGAAACGTCCCCAGCATCACCGGAAAAGAAAAACGCCCACTTCACCATCTCCAGTACGCGCGAACCCGCAGTTGAGCGTGCGTTGGCCAGGGCAGCCTCGGCGGCTGGCGTTTCCGCGCTTGGCGGCGGAAAGTAGACCCCTTCTCCGCCCTGCCGTGGAATAACTACGTTCTGCTCACTCATGGCTTCCGCTCAAAACTTCAGGTTCGAATACCGACCGCCGTACAGTCGAATTGACTCTTCCATCGCCAGCTTGGTCACCTCTGGCGATAACTTCGCTGCGCACGTACAGGGCACTGACATTGTCCTCGTATACTCTCTTCCAATTCGACGAGGCGCGGAGGACCGTGGAAAGTGGGCTATCCCGATCCAGAAGGCACGATTTAACGCCGTAATTCCCAAGGATAGTCAGCGCCCCGGACCGTAAAGTCGTAATATGAAAATAATCCTAAAGCACCCCGCCTCGCTCGTAGAGTTCGCTGCGGCCATCGACGAAAACCCTTTGCCCGGACCAAACCAAATATCCCCGAAACCGTAGTCGTCGAACATTGGCCCCGGAACCGTGTGCTGCTGCAGATACTCCACCGCCTTCACCGGAAAATTATCCGCAACCTTCTTGTCGAGAAAAGCCTTCGAAGGAAAGTAGTGCCACATCAGCGCGATCACGCTTGCCATCAAAACCGCATTCAGAACGTACTTATCTTTTTTCTTGTCGTAGCTCGGCAGCCATCGTGCGAACATCACCGCCAAAAGTGGCGCGCAAAACGGAACGAAGAGCAGTATGAACCGCACATGCAGGCATGCCATCACAACGCCGCCGACAAACAGCGCCAATTCCTCTAAGCGCCACCTCAAATTGAAAATCATCTGCACGATAAAGAAGCCGAGCACCAGGCCCAAAAACATTTTCCCGCCCACCAGGTTGAACGGCATCGGCAGCCACTCAAGTATGTGCGCCACGCTGACAGGAATACCCGAAGCCACCTGAAAGGGAAAAGCGGCGAGCCTGGTTCCATACGGTGTAATCGGAAGCACCGCGAGGCACAGCGCAAAAACGCATTCAAGCCGAATGCGCTCCTTCGCAGTCCACTGTTTCGTTTCGATCGCGCCCAGCTGGAATCCCTTCAGCCCACACACCAGGTAGACAAAAATCACTCCCAGCCCGATGATGAACGAGCCATGCGTGTTGATCCACACCAGCAGCAGCGGCGGCAGAAACCAAATCGCCCACTGCCTTTTTTGGCGGAAAAGCTCCAGCGCAGTCAGAGTCAGAATGAGAAACAAATAACCCAGCATCTGCGACCGCATCGTGAACGACGGTGTCGCCAGCGCAACCAGAACCGACGCAGCCAGGAATCCCGCCTTCGAGTTCCCCGATCGAACCGTCGCGAACACATACAGCGCGATCATCACCGCGCTGCCCATCACAATCAGCAAGGCATCCAGGCCGCGCACTCCCCCAACACGCGCAACCGCGCCAATCAGCACGTCGCCCAGCCACTCAAAAGCAATCCAGGGCTGCCCCAGCACCGTAAAAGAGTAGGGGTCAACGGTGGGCCAATGGTGCGTCGCCAGGATCGTTTGACCCGTCTTGATGTGCCACCACATGTCCGGGTCCACCGTAAAAATCCGGCCCGCGTAAAAGGTAGCTCCCACCAGAAACGTCCCCAGCATCACCGGGAACGAGAACGCCCACTTCAGCATCTCCAGCGCCCGAGAAGCCACCCCGGCCGGACGTGCGTCCGCCCCGGCAAGCCCCGCGGCTGGCCCTTCCGTGCCCGGCGACGGAAAGTAAATTCCTTTCCCGCCCGCTCCCGGAATAGCTATGTCCTGTTCGGCTCATCGGTTTAGCTTAAAACTTGGTCGGTGACCGCCGCAGCAGATACGAGCAATGGGATTGCCAAATTCCCGCCTGCCAAGGGCCCTCTAATGCGCGATAACCATCTCGGAAGTGCTGGACATCGTTACCACGCTACTGTGGACGAAGGGAGCGAGAAAATTGAAGTTGTATTGCACCTGGACCTCGACTGTACAGCCGGGGGCGTTGTTGGTTGTGGCACAAATGGTTGGGCCACCTGAACCTGCAGGGTTCCACGTTGGCGTCGTTACCAGGCAGGCCGAACCGCCGCAGTCGGTACCGCTGCTATCGATATCTTGCGCCCTGCGCCAGCATCTTTACGTAATTCTGAACATCTGCCGCACTCGCAACCGCGCAACCACTGGTGCATGGCGTGCAGCTGCCACTGGAGCACGATATAGGGGCCGTGCAACTGCCGTCACCGTGCAAGTCGACCCGTTCACGATCGCCCAGCGCGTTGCCTGTCGTGCCGCGCCTGAGATGAAATGATAGGCATACAGCGCGCGGCCGAAGTCCACGATTCCCAATAGCATCGCCATGAGGAGCATGAAGACAAAAGCAAACTCAACGAGGGTGCTTCCCTTTTCACCCTTCAGCCGCCGCGAGCCTGCCCCCGCACATCCTGCGGATTGGGAGTTCTTCGCATTCGCATCTCCTCAGTCTTGTACCACCCGCATCGTGCACTTTCTCGATATGGCCATCGAGTTCGAAATTCCCGGATAATTGAACAACGGACTAAACGTCCCCGAAGCCACTACTGATACCATCACCACCCAGTGGCCCGTGTTGCAGCTTCCCGCGGTCGCATTGGTCTGCGCGTTACAACTGGCGGACGTAATCGTGCCGCTGCTGTCACAGCCG
>CAVRSO010000078.1:0-11861 GCA_963723845.1 uncultured Acidobacteriota bacterium | reverse complement strand
GATTCCGACCGAGGGGTACAGAACTTGAGTCTCTTCGGGCCAAACAATCAAAATACACCGATGGGTTTCTCCTTCGGTGATGGCTTTAAGATCTCGGGCACCGCGGATCTCCCTCGTGCCCATTCACCAACCGTGACTACGATCACTTTCCCGGGACCACCATGGGCAAATTTAGTGGTTTTTGGATGTAGCATTACAGACCGTCCCCCTAATTGCACAGGTCCGCAGGTCGCCGAAGCATGCCAATCATTGATCTTCCAGGATTGATAAGCATGACAACCGGTACCTCGTTCGATGGTGTCGACCGTCTGCTGGAAGAAACAACCTTCACAGGCGCCACCAACATTCCAGAACCATCGGGTGTACTTCTCTCGCTGCTTGGCGCGGTCACTACATTGGGATTTGTTGTTTGGGGTCGCAGAGATTAAAAGGCTAGCGCGTAACAAACGAACTGCTAGGCTCATTTCTGCGTCTGAGTTTTGGGCGATCTCGCGGGCGACAACTGTCGTAGTGGGCGGGAAAACGAAAAGCACAAACCGGAACGCGCGAATCAGGTCCGGCAGCTTTACCAACCCCGGTTCGACTATTCGCCCGTCTTGATGCAGCCAACGAATTTGATTGAGCCCTACCAGGGCAACTAGCAGCATGCGTTCCTCACGAGGCAATGAGAGAATCGTGTAATTCCAGTCGGGCATCGCCCACAATCTGCCACGCACCCTGTAAGCTAAGTCCCGCCATAATGGCACCAACGATCACATCAGGCCAGCCCCTGCCAGTGCCAAATACGCCTAGTGCGGCAGGTAGCACGGCAAGGTTTCCAAGAACATCGTTACGCGAGCAAATCCATACAGAGCGCATGTTACTGTCGCCGCTCCGGTACGCCCACAGCATGCCGAAGACGGCAGCGTTGGAAATCAAGGCAAGAACACCGACAATGCCCATTGTTTCCGCTTCGGGCAGTGTTCGGAACACGGCATGCCAGACCGTGATGCAAAAACCCATAAGCCAGAATAGGCCCATCGCGAAGCCTTTCAGGAGCGAAGCCTTGGCGCGATACTGCAGTACTCTACCAACTACAAACAAGCTAACGATATAGTTCGCCGCGTCCGAGAGAAAGTCGAGTGCATCCGCCTGCAAAGAGGCTGAACCCGCTGCGAAGCCCGCGAGGATCTCAAACAGAAACATGCCCGCGTTGATTGCAAGGGCAATCCATAACACCTTGCGATAGGTCCGGTCTCGTCGAATACGGTTTGAGTTGTGCTCGCAACAGCTTTTCACTTCATTACTTATTCCAACAAAGTGTGTTTGATCGGCATAGGCGTGGGCGACTACAGCCACCCCACCACGTCCTGTTTCGCTCTCGGCAGCGACCTGAGCTCGACGAATCGATGTCCCCATCCCACGAATTAGCGCCGCCGGTGCAAAGCTATGCGGCGTCGGGCGGCTGCAGCCGCGAAAGATCCGGCAGAGTCTGGCTCAGCAAGATCAGCTCATCGCCTTCGCGCAACGGTCCCGCTTCCCCGCCAACCGGGTTGAGCATCATTGTTTCACCGCGATAGAGCCCGATGAGAAGGCACGCCTTCATATTCGTGCGATCGGGCAGGAACACGTTTGCCGCTGCGACGAAATCCATCCCGACAAGTTGGGCAGGCACCGGCACCAGGTACATCTCGTTGGCGTCGCGCCGGACCGATAGCAGCTCTTGATAAACGCGCGTCATGCCATGAAAGAGCGAGGCACGTGCCATCAGCCGCAATCCGAAGTCGGCGGCCGAGATGACTTCATCGGCACCCGCCTTGCGCATGTGCGGCCGGTATTTCGGATCCTGGCACTCGGCCACGATGTTTGGCTGGCGCTCCTGCACGCAAACGTTCTTGACGGCAATGCAGCACACGATGGTTTTTCCGTCGGCGTGCTGCTCCTGGCGGTCATCCGACAAGATGACGACGGAATGCGCTTGCGCAACCTTGGCGCGGCGCAGGATCACTTCGTTGGCTGGGTCACCTTTGACGATATAGACGTCGCTGAAGGCGGCTTCATCCTGTTTGTCAGGCAGCACGACTTCGTCGGGTGTGTCGTGAACGATCACGACTGGCCGCTTGTCGGTGACGATACCGCTGTGCACTTCGCGTATCCAGTCCAGTGCTCGCGGCGACCAGTTGCACAGCACCAGATGGTCAGACATTTCAAGATTAGGCACCTCACGACTCCTTAGTGAGCGTTCGATCAGGATCGACGCCACGCTGGCCGTGAACAAACCGGCCAGGGCGACACCGACGACAAGCACGGCGGAAACCACGAGCCGCCCAACAGGAGAGTTGGGCGCGTTGTTGAGTCCGCTGAAGAGGGTGACCCAGACGTTCCAGAGGGACTCGCCCCACGTCTTGAACGCTGGATTCGTGCCACGCTCCGCGAAGTAGAGTGCTGTGCCGCTGACGATCCAGATCACCACGATAGCGGTCAGGATTTTCCAGACCTGGTGGCGGTTCCACGCCGTCAGCACGCTCAGCAAGGCGGCGCGCCACGACGCCTTGTCCCGAACTCGGCCGAGCTCGCTCAAAGCCGAGCCTCTGCGCCGGAGCCATAACTCATGTCATTTTCCGTGTTCGAGGCTGTCACGATTTTCACGTCACGCTCCTTCACACTGGGTCCTCAAACACTCGCCAGATCTGAACGAGACGCTGAATGCACGTCGCCGCAGATGGCTCTCGCGTCTTATTTGCCTTTCACTCGGGGGTCGGTTTCATAATGTACAACTTATCTTTCCCGGTGGAACCCTTCTTCACCTCGCTCAGGGCTTGTTGATGCAAGCACATCTGACAGGGTTCTTTTTTTTGTACGGCTGGAACACTGCCGGACGGTTTCACAGCGGCGGACCGGCTCCATCACTTGCTGACGGACGACTATGCTGCCGATGGAAGCGCAGCATCTCTACTTCTTCCCGTTCAGATCTTGTTGATTCTCGCTCGCCGTTCACCCTCCACCCATGCTGGAGAACAGCCCAGCCACCGGATGACCGGGATCTACAGCAGCATGTATTTCGGCCTGCAGCCGAACGAGCCCGAATTTATACACGTGGGTACGCAGTAGGTACGGCAGCCATCCAGTGACCACCTAAGCTATTGAGGGGATGGAGCCGTTGACCAGGATTGAACTGGTGACCTCGTCCTTACCAAGGACGCGCTCTACCAACTGAGCTACAACGGCCTGCGGAACTGGTGGACAGGGAAGGATTCGAACCTTCGTACCTCGCAAGGAGGGACAGATTTACAGTCTGTTGGCTTTAACCACTCACCCACCTGTCCGAATGGGAACGCTCCTCCATAGATAACATAAGCCCGCTGCGGGCCGAAATTACGAAACGAACCCAATTTCGCAGCTAGAGCTTCAATTCCCAAATTTGGCCGGTGAGTTCGGGACCGAAGTTACTGTGCTTCTTCTCACTGACGAGGCGGAAGCCGGCTTGTTCATAGAGATGCCGGGCGGTATGTAGGACGCTATGAGTCCAGAGCACCACTTTGGTGTAGCCGGTGCGACGGGCGAACCGCACAGCCTCGTCGACCAGCCGCTTGCCTAAACCCAGGCCGCGTGCGGCTGGTTCGACGAGCAGCAGGCGGAGTTTGGCGATGGTATCGCTCTTGCGAACTATGAAAATCGAACCCAAGCGCTCGCCTTCGCGCTCGGCAATCCAGCAATGTTCGCGCTCCGGATTGTAGTTCTTGAGGAAATCGGCGACGATTTTGGCGGTCATCGACTCAATGAAACTGTTCCATCCGTGTTCCTGGGAATACAAGATGGCGTGGCGTTCGACTATCCAGCCCATATCGCCCGGTTCGTGGGCGCGCAGCACGCAGGCGGAAGTGCGTGGAGGCGGCGCCGCGAGCATTTGCGCAACCGTGTCGAGGGCCCCAACCATGCGTTGCTGCTGCTCAGCGGAGAGGCGGCCGACTTTTTTTCGAATCTCTTCCTGGGAACGGCTGTTGAGCGTGGCCAATTGTTCCCGTCCTTTGGGCGTCAGCGAAAGAATATGCTGCCGGCCGTCGGAGAGCGATTTGGCGCGGCTCAGCAACCGGCTTTGCTCAAGACGCTTGAGAATGCGGCTCAGATAACCGGCGTCGAGCGCGAGCGCTTTGCATACTTCGACGGCGGTGGGCTGCGGAAGATGGGCCGTTTCGTACAACACGCGCGCTTCGGCGAGCGAGAACGAGGTATGGAGATAGGGCTCCTGAAGAACGCCGATTTCCTTGGTGTAGAAACGGTTGAACCGGCGAACGGCGGCGACATTCGCGTCGAGCGAGGACATATAGTTGACAGAATCAACTACTTTGTTGCTTTTGTCAACCAACTATTTGTTTGGCGTTAGCCAACGTCGGAGGAGAAGCAGTCGTCTAATGCCCGCAGAAGGGTACTCCAATGAAACGCTTATTTCCCATTTTCCTGTTATCGGCCAGCGCCCTGTTGTTGAGGGCGGACGATTCGTGTTCGGCCAATAATTTTCATTCGGACGGACTGACCAGCTACGCTCAGATTCGCGAGCAGACGTTGCCGGCAGTAGCGGAGAACTACATCAACCCGGGCACCAACGGTTCGATTCGGGTACATGGCTGGTCGGGAGGAGAGGTTCGGGTGAAAGCGTGCATCCAGGCGGCGGCGCCGAGCGAGGGCGAGGCGCAGACGCTGGCTTCACAGGTGGCGATCGCGGAAGGCCCCGGGATGATTCGCGCGAGCGGCCCTTCGACACACGACCGTAGCTGGTGGAGCGTTTCCTACGAGGTCTGGGTACCGAACGCGGCGAACGTGAAGATGGAAGCCAACAACGGAAGCATTGGGGTGGATGGCGTGCGCGGGCAGATCCATTTTCATACGCAGAACGGATCCGTGCGGCTAAGCGATGTGGGCGGGGACGTGGACGGGGAGACTACCAATGGCTCGTTGACCGTGGAATTGGCGGGCACAGGCTGGAACGGGAGCGGGTTACATGTCCAGACGACGAATGGGAGCGTGAAGCTGAACCTGCCGGAAAGCTTTTCGGCGCGGCTCGAAGTTTCTACCGTAAACGGCAAGGTTCACACAGATTTTCCCGTGACGGTGAGCGGCGAGATTCAGAAGAACATGTCGTTCGTGCTGGGCTCCGGCGGCGCGACGATCGAGGCACGGACCGTGAACGGCAGCGTGCATATCGGCCGCCGGAGTTGATAGCAACGCATCAGGCGGACGCGGCTAGCCTGCGATGACGGGCGACGTAGCGAATCGCTTCCATATTCACAAGCCGCGGAGTGGTTTTGCCGCAGGGACAGGCGGCGCTTTCAAGAGTGGCTGAGAGGCCGGTGCGCAGGCCGTAGGTTCCGGGGCTGTCCAGGATGAGCTCGTCGTCGTGATACCAGCAATCAATGCCGGGCTCGAGGTGCCAGCCCTCGTGAGCGCCGCATTCAGCGGCGAGCAGGCCGTTGTCGGGCCCCAGATACAGCTCGAAAATCGGCAGGCCAAAACCCTGCCAGAGGGCGACGCGCGAAATGTCGCTCATCGGCCGGGCCCGATAACGCGTCAGCACGACGAGGGCGCGATCCACGCAGGCCAGATCGAGCATGCCGAGTTGGAGTTGCTCGAGCAAGCGCTCCAGAGCCGCAGCCTCCCCGACCAGTACGCGCGGCCGATATGCTTCGAGTTCGAGCCACCGTTCGGGCGTGAACGGCGAGACGGAATCGAAACGCGGACCAGGGCTGAGTTGGGCCACCCGTAATTTGGGCGAGGCGGGAAACGGAAGCTTGACGCGCGCAGCGGCGGCAGGCTGGGGGAGGCTTATTTGACTTTCACTCTCGGCATTGAAGCCACAGGTACAAAGTACCAGTACCTGGGCAAGATTTACTTAGGGTTTTTCCGATCGCTTAAGGTGGAGGGTTTCCAGATTCGTGTGGAGGATCTGGGCCGCTTGTTCCCGCTCGATGCCGAGTTCATAGAGCGCGGTGGTTTGTTGGCGAAAATCTCCTCGTTCCAGCCCCGAGGGAAAAAACTCGAATCGGAGCCAAAGAGCAGGCGTTCGGCGCCCACGACGTCGAGAGCCCGCCGGTAGACGGCTCGTAAGTCCAAATTTTCATAGGACATCCAGTGGTTTGTACTGGAGGTATCCAGAGAGACGTCGGGGCAGAGGTCGGCCAGCATGAGGGTTTCCCGCAGAAGGCCGGCGCCAAAATGCGGCACGACGAAGCGGATCTTCGGAAAGTGGAGCGCGACGGGATGGAGGGCGAGCGGGTTGGAGAAGCGGAGATCGAACTGGCTGGGGAGGCCTAGTTTTTTCCGGATGCCGACGCTCAGCGCACCGCAATGGACAAATACTGCGAGGCCGTGTCGGAGGCAATTTCCAACAGTGGTACTAAACGTTCGTCAACGATCGAATAGGTATGCATTGCCGGGAAAAGGCAGACACAATGCAGATGGGGATTGGCGGCGGCGGCTTTACACGATCGAGTGCGTCCGGCCGAGTGGGATCGACATGAAATAGCCGAAGAAGCGGTCCGGATGGGCCGCAACGGCGGCGGACACGCTTTCTCATCCCCGGAACGCTTGCGATGAGGGCCGCCCGGGTTACTCCGTACGATCCAGTTCGGCCACCCAGCGGCTGGCTAGTGCGGTTGGCTCGGCGAAGGTATGTCCCATGGGAGCAGAGGCGCAAGGGCCTCCGCTCCGCTGAGTTTTTTCTGGCGCGCTAATCCCGCATAGAAATTATGCGAGAAAAAATGCGCATGCGCATCGCCGATGGATAATTCGCCCCAAGGCGTTTGTGCCATGCCTTGAGTATTACAGCGCGCGCAACCGTTCGCTAGATTGCCCGCCTACGCCCAGCAATGAGGCTGACAAGGAACAGCACCAGAAAGATCACAAAACAAATCTTAGCGATACCCGCAGATGCCGCGGCAATACCGCCAAATCCAAGCAAGCCCGCCAGAATCGCTACGACCAAAAATACCCATGCGTACCAGAGCATGTATTTCCCTCCACGCCAAAGTGGACGCAATTTTACCACTGTTTGAGACCAGCACATTTACGGGTACTAGCTGAAAAGGGATGTTCGAGAGATGCGCTGGGCGGAGTAAAAAGCTTTGCGCCATCCGGCGTGATGTACATTCGTCCTCCAAGCCGAATGCCAAATTTGCCGGGCAAATAAACACCGGCTTCGTCGCTGAAAGTCATTCCGGCCGCCAACGGAAGAGTATTGCCGCGAACCAGGTATGGCCACTCGTGGCCATCCAAGCCGATGCCATGGCCGAGGCGGTGCGTGAAGTATTTGTAGCCGGGACCATAACCGGCGTCGCCGATTACCTTGCGCGCGGCGGCATCGACGGCCTGGCATTCGATGCCCGGTCTGGCGGTTTGGAGAGCGGCTTTTTGCGCCCGGTGGAGACGTCGAACACCCGCTTCATCTCCTCGCTGGCAGTTCCGTAAACGAAGGTGCGCGTGATATCGGAGTTGTAGCCTTGGACGGTGCAGCCATCGTCGATCATGACGACCTGGCCTTCGCGAATGATTTGCGCGGCGGCACTGCCGTGCGGCAGTGAACTCGAAGAGCCGACCTCCACGCTGGCCGCGCCGCGAAAGCCGATCCGGCCGTAAGCGGCCGCTATAAGCGCGCCCGCCTGCGCCTGAGTCATGCCGGGCGCGAGCGCCTTGTAGACCGCTTCGTAGACCTTAAGTGTGGCTTGATTGGCAATCCGCATTAGCTCGAGCTCATGAGGACTTTTCAACATACGGCAGCCTGCGGTCACGGGCGTTGCGCTGGCGATTTTCAATTGCGAAGCGGCTTTCGCGATGGCGTCGGTGAAAACGAATGGCGTGCGCTCGTCGACGCCGAGAGTCGCGGTTGACATGCCAATCGACCGCATGCCGGAAGTAAGTACGCGATACGGATTTTCGTCTTCCGCCCAAGTCAGTACGCGGGCATCGGCGAGCGGTCCGCGCTCAAGTTGTTCGCGGGCGCGGCCCTCTTCGAAGGACGGGCAGACGCAGAGGCAGTTCCCCTTGGCGGGAATCAGTACGGCGAAAAAGCGCTCGCTCTGTCCCCAATTGGCGCCGGTGAAGTACAGCAACGAACTGCCGCCAGTGAGAAGCACGGCATCGAGCTTATGGCGACGCATGAGATCGCGGGCGCGTTCAAGGCGCGCTTGGCGCTCCCCTATGTCTATAGGCCGAACCCGACCGCGCATGGACTGCAAAGCGGCAATCGAAGGTGGCTCCGCGAGGACGGGGGCGGAGACGGCAACGGCGGCAGATTGCAAAATACGCCGGCGAGTGATTGGCATAGACAATGGTATGCAGATGAATTTGGATGTCTTGTTTTTCGGCGCGCATCCGGACGATGTGGAGTGGGGAGCGGGCGGCATGGCGCTGCTTTTACGGCAACGGAATTGTTCTTTTGGAATTGTGGACCTCACGGACGGCGAGATGGGATCGCGCGGGAATGAGACGGAGCGGAAGGAGGAGGCGCGAGAGGCCTCGCAATTGGCGGGAGCGGCGGTGCGCGAGAGTCTACATCTGCCGGATTGTGGATTAGTGGATTCGCCTGAGCAGCGGCGCCTGGTGGCAAGCGTGCTGCGCCGTTACCGGCCGAGAGTGGTGATCGCGCCGTATTGGAAGGATAGACATCCGGACCACGCGGCCGCGGGTAGAATTATTCGCAATTCCGCGCTCTACGTAACGCTCCGCAAGGCGGTCGACGAAAATCCGCCGCACAAACCGCAGGCGTTTCTCTATTACCTGCTGCACAATGTGCGCCAGCCCTCGCTCGTGGTGGATATCTCGGAGGTATTCGATAAAAAGCTCGGGCTGCTGCGGATGCATCGATCGCAATTTGCGAAGACCGCGGAGGAGTTCGGGGTGCTGCCGATGGGATTCGGAGATTATTTGTTCGCGCTCGAATCGCGCGACCGGTTCTTCGGATCGCTGGCGGGAGTGCGATTTGGAGAGGCGTTGGTGATCGACCAGCCGCTGAAGCTCAAGAACTTGGGAGAGCTGTTACCGGTGCTGTGAGGGCCAAGCCCACCAGCACGACGCCGCCCAGAAAAACCACCGCGGACACAACCAGGACGGCTTTGGCGCTTCCGGGGTACTCCTTCCACTTCACAAATCCCCAGAAGACAGCCAGTAATACGGAGGCAAGCGGCAGAATCGTCACAAGCCGGGGATCGAGATCGATGGAGGCCGGAGCCGATATCGCTAAACCCTCCGCCAACATTCCCAACGCCCAGATTGCACCGCCCGCAAAACCAAGGAAGTGCTGGTGAGGCAGCCCAGTGAAATACGCGTTGAACCCGATCGGCTCTCCAGAAATCGCAATGTTCATGAAGTAGAGATTCAACACCAAGGTCGAGACAAGAAGGGCAATGGTCACAAGCAGCAGCCCGGCATAGGGCCCAAGCCCGAAATCACCGCGGAAGCTTCGCTGGAGGAGGGGGAAAAAGCATCCGAAGACGACGCCCGAAATTATGCCGACGACAATTCCTCTCGTGGACATCGAGGTTTCTTCTTAGGACCTTTTGCGCCAGTGCGCGCGCTCGCCGCCCGAATTGAATTCTTGTGGCGACGGATGGCAAAAATATCGAGAACAACGGCGCATACAAAAGCGCCAACCCGCCTGTCAGCCAAAGACCCTGCGCACTCCCGAACTGAAATAGCGAACAGCGCGGCGACCACAACCGCCGAGCCAATACACAGAGGAAACGCCGCCGACATGCCCAGGAGCGATACGGCCGCGAGCAGCAGCATGTTTCCCAGCGCAAAAAGAGCTCCCGCCACAAGCCCAAGGGCTTGATTCGTGCGTCCCGCCACCAACATGCGGTCGCTAAAGCCAAGGTCTGCGCCCAGTGTTCCGAACGTGTAAGCGGCAATCAGAGCGACGAGCAGCGCGCCGACCGCAAAATCGATGGAAAAGAGTTCGAAACGCCAGCGGCTGCCGGTTGCTTTGAAAGTGTTTGCCCAGGAGCCCAGGCAAATGAAAGCAAGGATCAGACAGAGAAACGCGCTAAGCCAAGTTGTGGGTAGGACCAAGGATAGTGCCCAGCCTTTTCATCTGCGACTGCTTGGTGCCACGGAAACCGGACGCCAGATAAAGCCGGCGGCAGCACTAGGCGGCATGCTCGCCATTCCCGAAGTTTGCGCAGTCTATTCGTTAGTAGCAACCGTTGTACCCGGCTCTCCAAAGTAACCCTGCTGGGCAAGATTGCGATAGACGTTTCCGGCGACGCCGGCAGCGATGGGCCCCGCGACTCCGCGGCCACCGGTAAGCAGGACCACGACCGCCACTTTGTTCTTTCCAACGTCGTTGAAGGAGCCAAACCAGCCTAAGTGAACGCCCGGTTGGGCGGTATCGGTGCAAGTACCGGTCTTGCCGAACACCGGATCGTTCTCGTCGTAGATGGCGCGGCGCGCGGTGCCGAACTCGACCGCACCCATCATTCCGGGCCGGACCATCGGAACAAACTTCGCGATATCGAGTTCACGCTTGATCCGCGGAACAAAGTTCTCCGCTTCCTGCTGGCTCTTCGGGTATTGAAGGTAATACATCGTGCCGCCGTTGGCAGACAGCGCTCACAATGCTTGTCAGCTCCAGCGGGGTCAAGCGAATTCCGTCGCCAAAACTCGTCATCATGCCGACGCCCGTGACGGGCGCCGCTTCGGCCAGGTACCCAGCCTCTTCGCCCGGAATATCGAGTCCGGCTTTCTCCCCCAGGCCGAAGAGCTTGGCATATTTCTGCACGCGCTCAAAGCCCAATTGCTGGCCGAGCTTCGCAAAATACTGGTTGCTCGATATAGCCAGCGCTTTGGTCATGTCAATGGACGTGCGCCGGGTGAGCTTCACTTTGGTAGAAGCGTCTACGATTCCCTCGTTCAGCGATGCAAAAGAAACCATCACCTTTACGGTCGAGCAGGGCTGAAACGCACCCTTCAACCCAAGTTTCTGATTCACGATTGTGAGAATGCGGCCGGTTTGCGGGTCCGCGACCACCACCGTTCCATTAAACGGTCCGAGCGCGTCTACCGCCGCTTTGCGCGCCACCAGATCGTCACCCTCGACGTTGTCGCCTACGGTGGAATCCGCATAGGTCGGCTCGGTCCAAGGATTGTACAGAGCACGCCGCATTCTGCGGCGATGTGATACGGGCTCTCGATCAATGCCGTGGTACCGGTATGAATGACGCCCGCGCGCGTGGTGGTCCGGTGACCGGGCGCGCCTTCAACCGGGCCGAACGGGCTGGCGTTGCCGGTTTTCGCAGCGTCTTGTGTAGGTTTTCTGGTGCACCGGTCGCTTGACATGGGCCGTCTGCGAAAGAGCCGTTTGGGGCGACAGCAACAACCCCGACGCCATGACCGCGAGCAGCGCCGCGATCCGGCGTAAATTTCGAAACGTTTGATATTTTCCCATCGAAACCAGAAAATACTCTTCGAACCGCCGAAGCTGGCCCGTAGAATATAGTGCAATTAGAAGTTACTCTTATCCTAAGGTCGTTTGTTATCTGCCGTCAACTAAAAGATTCGCCATGAGTTAACAATGTTTCAAGAGCTATACCGGTCCGGGCTAGGCGGCGGTCCAGCCCCCGTCGATCGCTACTACCGATCCATTCATAAAATCGGCTGCAGGCGAGCAAATATATAGCGCCAGCTTGGCGATTTCATCCGGTCTCCCCAACCGCCCTATCGGCTGCCTTTGATTCAGTTCGGCCCGTACCTTCTCTTTCTCGTGACGGTGGTACTTTTCCAAATACCCCTCGACAAACGGCGAGTCTACGGTGCCCGGCGCAATGCAGTTGACCCGAATCTCGGTCGGATAGTCGACCGCCAGCTGGCGCGTCATCGCCACCACCGCACCTTTC
>CAVRSO010000077.1:0-13259 GCA_963723845.1 uncultured Acidobacteriota bacterium | reverse complement strand
CATTTGTGGCCGCCATCACTGCCATTTTGGTCCGCGTTTCCACCGTTGCGTGGCGATATGCCGTGGAGAATTACGTCCTTGGCGTGCGACCAGCGCGGGATGCACTTTTGGTTCATGCTCGTAAACATCGAGCGCTGCGCCGGCGATTTTCTTGTGCTCGAGTGCCTCCACCAGCGCTGCCTCATCGACGACCGGACCTCGCGCGGCGTTAATCAGATATGCGGTGGGCTTCATTTTTCCGAGCGCTTACAGTCGAAATCAAATGCCGCGTATCGGGAAGGAGCGGCACATGCAACGTCACGAAATCCGATTCGCGGAGCACGCGGTCCATGTCCACGAATTCCGCTTGCAATTCTTTTTCGATATCCAGCAGGTACTTGCAGGCTGTCGCTATACAGGATGCGCATTTGAAATCCGCGAGCGCGGCGTGCAACGCCTCGGCCGATTCGTCCAAAACCGATGATGCCTAACGTTTTCCCCGACATCTCCGCCCAGGAGTTGGTCCAGATCCCATCCAGGCCAAGTGCCACTGCGCATCCAGGCATCGCCTTCCACGAGGCGTCGCGCAATCGCCATCAACAATGTCCACGTGAAGTCCGCCGTGGTTTCATCGAGCACGCCGGGAGTGTGCGCGGCGACCACTTTGTGGCGAGTGCATGCCGGTACGTCGAGATTGTCGTACCCAACGGAAACGGTAGCCGCTACGCGGAGTTTGGGCGCTGCGCTCAGCAGCTCTTCGTCCACTTTTTCCGTCAGCAGGCAGATCAGGGCTTCTTTGTCCGCCACGCGAGCTAGCAATTCGGCGCGGGGAATGCGCTCGGTGCGCATCCAATATTCCGTGTCGAATTGCTGATCGAGGATGACGCGCGCTTCCGGAAACATCGGCCGCGTTGCCAGGGCTTTCGGCTTGTTCACTCGATCCTTCTCCATTGAAAGTGTTTTCGCAAGCTGAGTAGCATACACCAACACCGATTCGAACTTTGCCACTGGGCGGGAATTCCGCTAGCCTGTGTGGGACGATCGCTCGCTGATGAGACGCCAGCACACCACCGAAGAAAAGAGGCGCGCCGCCGGAGATTACCTCCGATCAGGTGACCGCATATCTGGCCACGCTGTCTCAAGCCGCAGCATCCGCGAGATTGCTCATGGCATGGACCTGAAGCATCGCGGCCGGCGATTTCTTCCGCGCGTAATCAAGCAACTCAAGCGTCGTGGTGAGAGTTCACAGGAGAGTCGCGGACCCCGCTATCGTCTCGCGGGGCAGAAGAGCGGGCCGACGCCTGGCCGTGCGGCGCGCGAGTGCGCCTGCGCAGGCTGCAGGGGCTTCTACCGCCGCGAAACAATTCCCGCTATAAGCGCGCACGCGATCCCAATCTCGTCGCCGGACGCATCGTGGCTCATCGCGATGGCTACGGCTTCGTTGTGCCCGACGAGCCCATTCCCGGCGTTGACGGCGATCTCTTCATTCGGCCCGACACATGGGAGACGCCATGCATGGCGATCGCGTCTTCGCGCGCATTCTGCGCCGCCGCAACGATGGCCGCGCCGAAGGACGCATCGTGCAGATCGCCGAGCGCCAGCATCCCACTATCGTCGGACTTTTTCGTTACGGCCCGCACGGCAATGTGGTGCTCCCTTACGACGTCGCGCATGCACTCACGAAATCGTCATTCCGCCGGGCGACGAGCTCACTCCCGAGCTGCGCGAAAAACTCCGCACCGCGTCGGACGCCGACCCGCACCAACCGCCGCCTGCGCCTCGCGGAACTCGATGGCGCCGTCGTCAATGTGAAGGTCACGCGCTATCCCAAGGGCGGCCTTGCGCCGGCCGGGAAGGTCATCGAAATTCTCGGCCGTCCCGGCGACATCGGCGTTGACGTCGAAATCATCATTCGCAAACATCAGATGCCGCATTCGTTTCCCGATGAAGTGCTCGCCGAAGCCCACGCGACTCCGCAGCAGGTATGCGAAGCCGGACTTGCGCGGGCGGCGAGGATTTTCGCGATCTGCCCATCGTCACCATTGACGGTGAAACGGCGCGCGATTTCGACGATGCCGTGCACGTCGCGACGCTGCCCAACGGCCATTACGAATTGCAGGTGCATATCGCCGACGTGGCGCATTACGTTCGCCGCGATTCGCCGCTCGATCAGGAAGCGCGTTTGCGCGGCACTTCTGTCTATTTCCCGAATCGCGCTGTGCCCATGCTGCCGGAGGAACTTTCCAACGGCATTTGCTCGCTGAATCCGCCGTGGATCGTTTGGTGATGAGCGCGATCATGGAAATGGACGCGAGCGGCAAATGGTGGCCGCCGATTTCACGCCCGGAGTGATTCGATCCGCCGAGCGCATGACGTACACCAACGTTTACAAGGTTCTCGAAGGCGATCCTGAAATGCTCGCGAGCGCTACGCTTCGCTGGCCGGCGAATTTCGGCGCATGAAGGAACTGGCGCTGCTGCTCAACAAGCGGCGTTACGCGCGCGGCTCGATCGATTTCGATTTCCCGAGCCGATGATCGAATTCGACGAGTCAGGGCCGCATGGTCGAGCATCGACCGCAGCGTGCGCAATATCGCTCACCGGATCATCGAGGAATTCATGCTGGCGGCCAACGAGGCCGTGGCGCAATATCTGGAAAAACGCGGCATTGGCTTCGCTGCATCGCGTTCACGAGAAACCCGACCCGAAAAAAGTGCTCGAGTTCGAGGAACTCGCACAGGCTTTTGGCTATTCGCTCGGAGTGGACGATTTGGCCGAGCGGCGCGTCGTCGTTCGCCATGGCAGCGTGCGGGCGCCGATCGAAAGCGGGCGGCGCGCGGGGCCGCATGCGTGCGATGAGCGTCAGCATGCCGGCGGCGGAAGAAGTGAACATTCGGCCGCAGCACTATCAGCGGCTCACTGAAAAAATCGCGGGGAAACCGGAAGAGCGGATTCTTTCCTATCTGATGCTTCGCTCGCTCAAGCAAGCGCGGTACTCTCCCGATTTGCTGGGCCATTTCGCGCTGGCCGCGCAGGAATACACACATTTCACTTCGCCGATTCGCCGCTACCCCGATTTGATCGTCCATCGCGCGCTGAAGTGGGCGCTTGACAATCCAGCGGTGGCGCCGGTTCGCGCGACCTTGCCTGAAGCGCGGCCCGGCAAGGAGGTGTCCGTGCCGATGCTGGGGCCGTATCGGCGGACCGAACTTCAGGCGATCGCGTCCGAAGCTTCGGAAGCGGAACGGCGCGCCGACGCGGCGGAACGCGAGTTGATGGAGTGGAAGACGGCGCAATTCATGGAAAGCCGTTTGGGAGAGGAATACGATGCGCTCATTATCTCGGTGCAGAAATTCGGATTCTTCGTCGAGCTGACGGAGATTTTCGTCGAGGGCTTGGTGAGTATTGACCGGCTGGAGGAATCCACCGGCCAGCGCTGCGTTTTTCGCGAACGAGATCACACGATAGTTACTGAACCGCATCGTGGGACGCGAAGCGCTTCGGCGGCGCGGCGCATCTTCAGGTTGGGCGACCGCGTGCAAGTTCGCGCCGAACGCATTGACCCGCTGCGGCATCGCGTGGAATTCGCGCTTGTTTGAGGCATTTACAGGAGTTGGCGGGTTCTCTGCGCTGACATCGAAGAGAGGTTCTTCGACTGCGTCTGCCGGCATCCGTAGCAGGAAACGCTACGGATGGGAGAGAAGAACCGGCAGACTCCGCTCAGAATGACGATCGCAGACAGGAGAGTTGCAATGAAGCCAAGGATTGGATTTATCGGACTGGGGCTGATGGGCAGACCTATGGCGCGAAATGTCCTTCGCGCTGGATTCCCGCTGGTCGTCTGGAATCGTACAAGGGCGAAGGCCGACGATTTGGTTCGCGATGGAGCCAAGCTCGCCGCGAATCCTCGCGAAGCCGCCGCTCAATCAGACGTGCTGATCACCATCGTCAGCGACCCGCCGGCGCTTGAAGAAGTCCTTTGGGGCGGCAAAGGTGCCAAGGAAAACGCTGGGGCGCTCGATGGGTTGCGTTCCGGTGCGATCTTGATCGATTCGAGCACCGTATCGCCTGATCTTGCGCGGCGTGTGGCTGCGGCCTGCGCGGAGCGCAGTGTGGATTTCCTCGACGCGCCCGTGACCGGGGGCACTTGGGGCGCCGAAAAGGGCGAGATTGTCTTCATGGTTGGCGGAAAGGCCGAAGTTCTCGAACGCGCCAAGCCTGTGCTTGAAGCGATGGGCAAGAAATTTTTTCTTCTGGGTCCGAACGGCGCGGGCCAAACCGTCAAGCTCGGCATGAATTTACTTTTGGCGCTCGAGGTGAATGCCTTCGCGGAATCGCTTGCATTGGTGACGGCCGCGGGCGTGCGAGGGGAGAAATTGGTCGAAGTCATGCAATCGAGCATGGGTCGCTCGGGCCTGCTCGACGTGAAAGCGCCGCTCATGTTGAAAGGCGAGTTCCCCGCCAGCTTTCCGCTTCGTCTGATGCACAAAGACATTCGGCTGGCGCTGGAACTGGCTCGTGAGCAAGGCGTCACGCTGCCTTCAGGTGCCGCGGCTTACGCTACTTTCAGCAAGGTGAAAGAAGCCGCCGATGCTGCGAAGGAAGACCCCGATTTCGCGGCCGTTGCTCGCTTTTGGAAGAAGGCTGCTCACGCTTAGCCGCGGCTCTTGATTATTTCCTCCAGGCCGGCCGCGCCCCGGGAGCACGAGGCGTGCTTGTGTATCGCGCCAAGCATCTGCGCCGGGCATCCGCCGCGGCGGACTGTGCCCCTACGAAAAAACCAACGGCGCGTTGTGTGCTCACGCCGAGGCATATGGGCGATCGAAAAGAGGTCCTTCGACTGCGTTTCGCGCCCGCAAAAACCGCGGGAAAAACAGAACCGCGCGAAACTCCGCTCCCTTCCTGCGTCAGGGCAGGCAGGATGACGGCGCTGCAGAGGCGGCGAGTGGTGAGCAGGTAGCCGAGCATGTGCGCCGGGCACAGCATGCTGTGCCCCTACGACAGCAATAGCAAAGGCGCCAATCTGGAGATTGGCGTTCCCAGGTTGATGCGAGGAGCACGCCGGGGCAAAGCCCGGGCGGCAGACGGCGGGAGCCCTTCGAGGCTCAGGGTGAACAGGCTCCCGCACTCCACATACGGCGAGAACGTCGGGGCTAGGGCTAAGCCTCAGGCATCCGGCAAGCTTATTACTACTTTCCCGCGCGCGTGTCCTGCTTCGAGATGCTGGAACGCCTGAGAGATCTCACTTAGCCTGTAACACCTGTCGATTACCGGCGTTACTTTTCCGGTTTCCATGAGCTTGCTGATGATGGTTAGGTCGGCTTTATTCGGGCTGGCAATAAACGGGGCGAACTTCTGGCTCACGAACGGCGACAGCGCGAGGGCTTGGATGAAACGAGCGAGAGGACCCAGCCACAGACCGTCCGGTCCCGCGGCGATGGCGCAGACGCCCTTGGGATTCAAGATGCGCTTATATGCTGACAACGAGTGGTTGCCTACGGCGTCGAGAATTATGTCGTAGCGTTGCGCACCTTTAGTGAAATCTTCCTTTGTGTAGTCGATTGCTCGATCGGCTCCGAGCGATCGGACCATGTCCAGGTTCCTTGTGCTGCATATGCCAGTTACATTCGCACCGAGGGCCTTGGCGATCTGTACGGCGAACGTACCTACGCCTCCCGCCGCTCCGTTAATCAAGACACTGTGGCCGGGCTGAATCTGTCCCTTGTCGCGAAGGCCCTGCAACGCGGTGAATGCAGCGACAGGTACGGCCGCCGCTTGCTCAAAGGTCAAGTTATCCGGCTTGGTGACGAGTGCCGATGACTCCGGGGCACACACGTACTCGGCAAAGGCCCCCAGACCCAGGCCACCGCCGAACACCTCGTCGCCTGGTTTGAACTGGGTTACGCTTCGGCCGACCGCTTCAATCTTGCCGGCTACATCGCAACCTAGTCGTGTCGACTTTGGTTTGCGCAGCCCACCCATCATGCGCATGACGTATGGCTTGCCGCGCATGCCGTGCCAATCCACTGGATTGAGGGAAGCTGCGCGAACTTTCAGCAAAACTTCATTGTCTCCTGCGGTCGGCTTTTCGATGTCTTCATATTTGAGGACATCCGGGGGACCGTAGTCGTGGAAAATAACTGCTTTCATATGGATGTCCTCGGGCAGTTCCTTTGGGTGACAGCGTACAACTTCGTTTGCCGGTTACCGGCTACGGGTGGTTATAGGTTGATTTTTTTCATGGAGTTCGGAGCGTGGGCGGATCATAGCACACCAAGAGTTGACGACTGCGGCCAGAGAGCAGCAACAGCGGGCACAGGCGGTGCGAGGCGGATGGCGAGCAAGTAGCCAAGCATCGGCGCCGGGCACACTGCTGTGCCCCTACGAGCAACAGCAAATGCGCCAATCGGGAGATTGGCGTTCCCAGGTTTGTGCGAGGAGCACGCCGGGGCAAGCCCCGAGCGGCCGACAGCGGGAGCAAGCTCCCGCACTCCACAGCGGGCGCCCACGCGTGCGAGGCGAGACCCAAACACCGCGCCAAGTATGTTCGCCGGGCACAGCATGTTGTGCCCCTACAGAAAAAACACCGGCGCGTTGGCCGCTCGCACGAAGCGCATTGACAATCGAAGAGAGATTCCTCGGCTGCGTGTCCCGGCGCTTCGCGCAAAGTCAAAGACGCGGGACACTCCGCTCGGAATGACGGCGCTGCGAACGCGGCCAGTCGTGAGCAGGTAGCCGAGCATGGTCGCCGGGCACGATGTATCGTGCCCCTACGAGGGCCAAATGCGTCCGACCGATGGATCACGGGAGGGGGGTGGGCGGGAAGAAGGCGAGCGGGAGGTCGCGGACGGTGCGGAGGCCGGCGGGAGCGGCGAGGATTGCGGGGATGGCGTTGACGGCGACGGCGGCGGTGGCAACGTCACCGTGTGTGCCACCAGGAATTGTGAGCGCTAGATTCGGCTCGCCTCGGAGTTCGACTGAGTCCGCCGGGTGCTTCGCGCCTACGTACATTTGTAATTCCATGAAGATTTTTTCTTTGCCGGCGGCAGTGCCTCTTGCGATTTGGTGAACTCCGGCGACTTGGCCGGGTGCAACTTCGAGGAATTCGGTCTTCACGGATTCTTCGGCGATGATGGGTTCAATGGTTTCGGAGATGTAGTCGAGCGAGAAACCGAGGCCCTCGGCGACCATGGCGATGGATTCGGGCAAGCCGTGATGCTTGATCACACCGGCGGCAACTTGCGCACGAAATTCTTCGGGCGTCATGCCTGCGCCGATTTTTTTCTGCAAGGGCAAGCGCCGTTTCGATGCGTCGACAATTCGCACGGCCTTGGCCCAGTCCACGCGTTGCGCGGCGGCGGCTAGCGTGAGGACGAGTTTATCCATCACGAAGCCGGGATTGACGCCGGTGCCGACCAGGGCGACACCTTCGTCTTTCGCGGCGGCATCGAGTTTCGCGGAAAGTTCCGGGTGCTTGCGAAACGGATAGGCTAGCTCCTCGCAGGTGGAGACAACGCAGCACCCGACCGCGAGGCATGCTAGCAATTCGTCCATCACGTTGACGAGATAGGATGAAGTTGTGTGGACGACGACATCGACCGGCTTGGCGAGCACTCCGGAAGCTTCGGCGGAAACAGGGATTTTCCACGGAGCGTCTTGCGCGCCGATGAGTTCGCCGAGATCGCGGCCCACTTTCGCGGGATCGCGGTCAATTGCACCCACGATTTCGAGCGCGGCCTTTTCGCGCATCAGGCGAACGATTGATGCGCCGATTGGTCCTACACCGAACTGGACTACGCGAATCTTCTTCCTCACGGGGCGTCCTTTGAGCGAAGGAGAAATGTATAAATTACCAGAATTTCTGGAGGCTGGGGACTAGAGGCTGGATGCTGGAGAGGGCAAATCGAATGACACGTTCTGAGGGCTTCGATGCCGGAGCTCGCGCGGTTCAATCGTCCCTCCCGGGACGTTCTGATTTTCGTTCCCGTTTCCCCGGACTTCGCTTCGCTGCGTGCCGGGCTAATTACAATCGCGCCTACGGCGCTGACGTTCTGGAGGCTGAGGACTAGCTGCTAGCATCATGTGGTTGCTGTGACGACTCAGGGCCTCGCAGTGTTATTGACAGGCGTATATTGCGACCAGTAATATTCCGGCCACGTTGCGGTCAACCAGGTTCATCAGGTGGCGGGAGAAAAGACCATGAAGAATGCCCTTCTAGCGTTAGTGGCGGCTCTGTGTGTATTTCTTTGCATTGGCGCAGGAACGAAAGCTCAAGATCAATCCACGCCGCCTCCGCCCGGGGCAGCGACCACGGCGGCAGCCGCGCCCGGAGCGACTGCGCCGCAAGGGCGAAAAAAGCGAGTCGCAATATTCGATTTCGATTACGCCACGGTGCAGACGGCATCGTCAGCGGCGTTTGGCACCAACGTGGACGTGGGCAAAGGAATTACCGATCTGTTGGTGAAATATCTGGTCCAGGACGGGACGTATTCGGTGATCGAGCGGCAGGCGCTGGATAAAATCCTGGCCGAGCAGAATTTCTCGAATAGCGACCGAGCCAATCCGAATTCGGCCGCCAAGATCGGCAAGCTGCTGGGCGTGGACGCCATTATCGTGGGCGCGGTGACGCAATTCGGAAACGATACGAAGAACACTAACGTGGGCGGCGGCGGAGGCGGCTTCGGCGGATTCGGTATCGGCGGCTTTTCGCACAAGAATACCAAGGCCATCGTGAACATCGACGCGCGCATCGTGGATATCGATACGGCAGAGATTCTGGGCGTGTCTGAAGGACACGGCGAATCCTCGCGATCGAGCACAGGGCTGCTGGGCGGAGGCGGACACTGGGGAGGCTGGGGCGGCGGGAACGTCGACTTCGGCAATAGCGATTTCCAGCAGACGATTCTTGGCGAAGCGGTGAAAAAGTCCGTGGAGCAACTCAGCACAGGGCTGGTCGCCGATAACACCAAGCTGCAAGTCCGCACCATCGTTGTTTCAGGGCTGGTGGCCGCGGTGGACAGCGGGCAAATCGTGCTGAACGTGGGCGGCAAAGCGGGTTTGAAAGTGGGCGATCAACTGTCCGTCGAGCGAATCACCAGGGAGATCAAAGATCCTTCGACCGGAGCGGTGATCCGGCGCATGACATCGCCTGTCGGAGTAGTGAAGGTGACGGACGTGGACGATGTTTCGGCGGTGGCGGCGCCTGTCTCCGGAGCGGGATTCAAGGTGGGCGACGCGGTGAAAACCGTAACCCAGTAGGGCATCATTCCATCGGCAGGCCGACGTAATTTTCGGCGAGTGTTTGCGCGGCGGCGCGTGAGCTGGTGACGTAATCCAATTCCGCTAGCTGGCGGCGCTGATCGAAGGCATTGTCGGTGTCAAACAGGTGGAGCATGGACGTCATCCACCAGGAAAAGCGCTGGACCTTCCAGACGCGCCTCAGGCAAGTCTCCGAGTAAGTTTCCAGCAGGTTGCGCTTTCCGGTTTTGTAGAATTCCGCTAAAGCGGACGCGAGCACGCGAATATCCGAAACCGCGAGATTGAGGCCCTTCGCGCCCGTGGGCGGGACGATGTGTGCGGCGTCGCCCGCGAGGAAAAGATTGCCGTATTGCATAGGCTCGACCACGAAACTGCGCATGCCGGTAACACCCTTTTGAAGCACGCGGCCCTCGGTGAGCTTCCAGCCATCCACTGTGGCTAGCCGCGCGTGCAGCTCCTGCCAGATGCGCTCGTCGGGCCAGTTGTTGATGTCCTCATCGGGCGCACACTGAACATAGAGGCGGCCGATTTCCGGAGAGCGCATGCTGAGGAGAGCGAAGCCGCGCTCGTGGTAAGCGTAAATCAACTCTTCCGATGACGGAGGCGCCTCGGCCAAAATTCCCAGCCAGCCGAAGGGGTAGATGCGGTCGTAGATTTTCAGCGCGCCTTCCGGGATCGACGGGCGGCAGACGCCGTGGAAGCCGTCGCAACCGGCAATGAAATCGCAGGTGATTTCGTGCGACTCGCCGCCAGCGCGAAAGCGGACCTTCGGCTTGCCGCTGCCATTCGCGCCGTTGACGCCGAAATCGTGCACACTCACATCGCCCGCTTCCAGGAAAACCTGGCCGTTCGCGGCTGCGCGCGCGTCGAAAAGATCGGCGACGACTTTATTCTGCGGGTAAATGGTGACGGAGCGGCCGCTCGCGAGTTCCTTGAAGTCAATGCGATGGGTGCGGCCGCCGAAGCGCAACCGGACGCCGTAGTGGGTGAGCCCTTCGCGCTTGAGGCGTTCGCCTACGCCGGTCTCTTTGAGCAAGTCGACAGTTCCCTGCTCGAGCAGGCCGGCGCGCACACGCTCCTCAACATATTGGCGGCTGCGCGTTTCGACGACTGCAGACTCGATCCCCTGCAAATGGAGAAGATGAGAGAGGAGAAGCCCGGCTGGTCCGGCGCCGACGATTCCGACTTGTGTGCGCGATTTCAAGGATCAGCGTGCCTGGCGAGAACCCGGCTATTTTACATTCATCTTGCAAAGCCGGTAGATCAAACTAGAATGCTGGCACGTCTTCTGCGATGACCTGCCGTTTTGGGCGGTGGGCAAGAAAATGCGAACACCGCCTTTGGAGTACGCGATTTGGCGGGCGGCTGTTCGGGGGGAGTCCAAGTGTCGACCAAGGGCGGATTCTACGGCTGGAAACTCGTAGGAGCACTTTCGGCCATGGATTTTCTGAACCTCGGATTTCCGTTTTACATCGGCGCTGTGATCAATCCTTATATGCTGCAGCATATTCAGATGAGCCGCAGCACGTTCGGATTTGGGTCCACGCTGCTCAATCTGTTCGTCGGCATCCCGTCCACCCTGGTGGCCATTTCCATCGTGAAGCGCGGCATTCGCGCGACGTACCTGATCGGCTCGGCGTTCGTCTGCATCGGCTCGCTGTTTCTGGCGTTCGCTACTACAAAACCTTGGGAATTTCTTCTCGGATTCGGCGTCATCAACGGCATCGGTGTGTGCTTTGGCGACATCATCCCCGGCAGCACCGCGGCGGCACGCTGGTTCGAACGTTACCGCGGCCGCGCCGTCGGCCTCGTGCTCAGCGGTTCGGGCGTCTGCGGATTTTTCATGGCACCGCTGATCGATAAGCTTCTGCGTGCCAGTGGCGGCAATTGGCGCCTGGGCTGGGAAATCGTCGCGGGAGGAGCCGTCCTCGCGGGCATCATCGCGCTGCTATTCGTCAAGGAAAGGCCCGAGGATTTGGGTCAACTCCCTGACGGAGAAGTGAAAGACTCCACCGGCGCACCCCGGCAACACGCTCCCAGCGCTTTAATCACGCAATACGAATGGACGCCGCGCGAGGCGTATCGCACAAGCAGCTTCTGGCTCGTGGTGTTCGCGGGGCTGGCTGCACAATTTCCGTTTTTCATTTTCGTGGCGCATTGGCTGCTACATCTGCAGAGCGTCGGCATTCCATCCGGCGACGCCGCATTCTCTCTGGGTCTTTTTACCGTCGCCTGCATTGCCGGCCGATTGATCGGCGGTTGGCTGATGGACACAATGACGGCGCGGTATGCTTTCATGATGGGACTGTGTTGTTATCTGATTGGTTCGCTCGCCGCGCTGCGTGTGGGTCCAGGCGCTCTGTGGATGGCCAATGCCGCCGCGATCCTTTATGGACTCGCCATCGGCTGGACATTCACTTGCATGACCACCTGCATCGCGCACTTCTATGGCCCTACAGCGTTTCCGAAACTCGCCGGCACGCTGCTGCTTCTCACTTCCGGCGGCGCGTCACCAGCGGGCTGGGTCGGCGGGAAGATCTTCGATGTGTACGGCGCCTACGCGCGCGCCTGGCAACTGAATATCGCCATCACCGTGATCGGCATCGTCGCCATCCTATTTGCTACGATGCCGCATCGTCGTACCGAAAGCAGTGCGGTCGTCCGCGCCGCATGAAGACGGGAGGGAATCTCTGATGCCCAAGCAAGAATTCTACGGTTGGAAATTGGTGGCGGTCCTATTTTCGCTGGACTTCATCAACATGGGATTTCCCTACTATGGCGCGACGGTGATCAATGGCTACATGGTCCGCGAGGTGGCGATGACGCGGAGCATGGTCGGCCTGGGCTTCACGCTGCTGAATTTGTTCGTGGGGCTTGCGGCGGTGCTTGTTGCGATATCGATTGTGAAATTCGGGCTAAGAGCTACATTCGTCTCAGGCTCGGCGATGATCTGCGCCGGGGCTTTGTTCATGGGACTCTATGCGAGCAAGCCCTGGCATTATTTGGTGGCGTTTGGCGTCGTGATCGGAATTGGAATCAGCTTCGCGACGCTGGTTCCCGCCGCGACCACCGTGGCTCGATGGTTCAGGCGGTATCGCGGAAGAGCAATGGGAATTGCGCTTTCCGCTTCGGGTTTCGCAGGTCTTGGCGTGGCGCCGTTTTTGGACAAAATGCTGAGAACCGCGGGAGGCAATTGGCGCACGGGCTGGGATATCGTGGCGGGCGCCGTGGTGATTGCCGGAATCATCGCTTTCCTTTTTGTGAGGGAAAGCCCGGAATCGATGGGACAGCTCGTGGACGGGATTCCGGAGGCGGAACAAGCGCAGCCGTCGCGCAGCAAAGACGAACGGTTAAGCGGTCAGCAAATTGCTCCGGTCAGGTCACCGGTGCGGGCTGGCGGTGGCACCCCGGGAGGGTGACCGGACACCCGGATGCGGCGTGCCTAGCCTGCGCCCCGACGTTAAGGTATGCCGTGGCCATCGTGTTGCACCACACCATCATCCGAACGCGGGGGACAAGCACCGGTCGGCCGCGTTCCTCGCCGATCTGCTCGGGCTCGAGGTGGGCGACCCGGCGGGTCCGTTCGTGCCCGTGCGGGTGAACGAGCACCTGACGTTCGACTTCGACGATCGCTTCGAGTTCGAGGTCGGCCACCACGCGTTCCACGTCGATGACGCCCACATTCGACGGGGCGCTGACGACGATCGTCGGGTCGGAGATCGACTACGGCTCCGGCCCCGGCCGCTGGATCGATCGGGAGGTGAAGCGGCAGCACGGCGGCGGCCGCGGGGTCTACGTCCGGGATCCGGACGGCCACAGCTACGAGCTCTTCACCGCGTTGCCGACCTTCTCCAGTCCGAGGGCCTGATGCTCGACGGCCACTCGGCCAACGGCAGCACGCCCGAGGATCTGGACCTCGATCTCCAGGCCGATCAGATCGCCGGCTGACCGAGCTCAAGGCAGCACGGCCAGCTCGAGCGCCTCGAGCCGCGAGCGGGTTCGGCGATGAGTCGAGCTCGGTGA
>CAVRSO010000076.1:0-52193 GCA_963723845.1 uncultured Acidobacteriota bacterium | reverse complement strand
CTCAACTTCTAGGTTCGTCTTGCTAGGCGCGTCCGCAATTTTCTTCGCGGCCACCGTCGGTGTGGCTGATCTGCGGGCTGCAAGGCTCCGGCAAAACCACCTCCACCGGCAAGCTCGGAAAATGGCTGGCCGAGCACGGGCATCGCCCCATCGTTGTTTCCACCGACGTCTATCGCCCCGCCGCCCGCGAGCAGCTTGCGCAAGTTGCCAAAGCCACGGGCACTCCCATCTGGCCCGGCACCGGCACGGACAAGCCGCTCGAAATCGTGCGCGGCGCTACTCGCGAAGCAAAGCTTTCCGCCTGCGATGTGATTCTCGTCGATACCGCCGGCCGCCTCCATATCGACGACGAGTTGATGAACGAACTCTCGATGTTGAAAAAAGAGCTGAATCCCGCGGAGATCCTTTTCGTCGCCGACGCGATGATTGGGCAGGATGCCGTTCGCTCGGCGGGCGAATTTCACAAGCGCCTCGGCGTTACCGGCGTGATCCTCACCAAAATGGATGGCGATGCGCGCGGCGGAGCGGCGCTTTCGATCCGCAAAGTTACGGGCGCGGCGGTGAAATTTGTCGGCGTCGGCGAAAAATACGATGCGCTGGAGCCGTTTCTTCCCGACCGCGTCGTCTCGCGCATCCTGGGCATGGGCGACGTCCTCGGCCTGATCGAAAAAGCCCAGAAAAATGTCGACGAGAAAAAAGCCCGCGAGATGGAGCGCAAACTCCGCGAAAACGATTTCACCCTCGCGGACTTCCGCGATCAGCTTCAGCAGATTCGCAAGATGGGCTCGATCGAGCAGCTGATGGGCATGTTGCCGAAGGTCGGCCCCTTCGCCAAAATTCCGAAAGATGCCTCCATCGACGAAAAGCAGCTCAAATCCACGGAAGCCATCATCAATTCAATGACCGCCGCCGAGCGCGCCAATGACAACCTCATCGACGGCAAGCGCCGCAAGCGCATCGCGCGCGGCAGCGGCACCACCGTCCAGGAAGTGAATCAGGTCCTCAAGCAGTACTCCGACATGCGCCGCATGATGAAAATGTACGGCAACACCATGCGCGGCAAAATGCGCGGCCTAAGTAAGCTGCGCGGAATGGGCGGCGCAGGCGGAATCGGCGGACCCGGCGCGGCGGAGTGATGAGTCAGGGATAAAAACAACCATGCCGATTGTGATGGACAACACGCTGAACCAGATCCGCTCCACGGCGGCGAGTGGCGGCGATCGCGTTGGACGAGCAAAGCGCCTCGCGGAACTGATTCGCAAACTGGGCGAATACCGCTGGGTGGGCGTTTACGACGTGGGCGCGGAGAATGTCTCGATCATCGCGTGGAGCGGCC
Organism: uncultured Acidobacteriota bacterium; assembly: GCA_963723845.1. Taxonomy (GTDB): domain Bacteria; phylum Acidobacteriota; class Terriglobia; order Acidiferrales; family UBA7541; genus Palsa-295. Next base: position 50,857 of record CAVRSO010000076.1, on the reverse strand, counting down.
CGGGCGCGCCGGAGCATCCGACGTTTCCCGTGGCCAAAGGCCTCACCGGCGCGGCTATCGAGCAGAAGAAAACGGTCAATCTCGGGCGACGTTCGAAACGATCCGCGCTACCTCACCGCGTTCGGCAGCACGCTTTCTGAAATCATTGTGCCTATACTTTCTCCGGCAGATGGCTCGGTGATTGGAACTGTGGATGTGGAAAGCGAGCAGGCCAACGCGTTCTCGCCCCGCGACCAGCAAGTGATTGAGCAGTGCGCGCAGGCTTCTCTGCCCCTCTGGCTCCTGCGATAGCCCTCGCTAACTTTTTGCGGGCCGCTCCATCCAAGCTACATCCCAGTAGCGTCCGAATTTTCGTCCGACTTCGGTGTAAATTCCCACGGCCTGGAATCCAAAGCGCTGGTGCAAAGCCGCGCTCGCGGCGTTCGGGAGCGTGTAACCGGCCACGTATCGATTGATGTCTTCCTTCTTCAGCGTTTCGAACAACGCGCTGTACAAGCGCGAACCGACTTTCTTGCCGATGGCTTCCTGCGCGCAGTAAATCGTCAGCTCCACCGTCGTGTCGTACGCGGCCTTCGGACGAAACCCCATGGTGCCCGCATAGCCCAACACCAAGCCGTTTTCTTCCGCCACCATCAGCCGGTGGCGTCCGCGTTCGCTGAATTGGTTGAACCAGCTCTCCCGCCGCTCCACCGTGTAAGTTTCGATATCGAACGTGATCGGCGTGTTTACGACGTAGTGGTTGTAAATCTCCGTCAGACGAGCCAGATCACCGCGGACGGCGGGACGAACGCAAACCTCGGGCATGTTCAGCCTCCATGCGTATGATACTGAACACACATCGCGCCCTAGCAAATCTATGTTTCCCGCAGAAACGAGATCGAGAGAGCTAAAATGGCCTGGTGCAAAAGAAGATATTCTGGGCCTCTTTTGGCGTCCTCGGTCTGGCAGCGGACTTGTTTTTGCCCTTCAAATGGGCGCTGGGAGCAACGATTCCCATCCTCGTCGTCAGTTGGTGGGTGGCCTTCCGCAGCAATTGGTTCTACTAAAGTTTCGCGTAATCAGGCCAGATTGCACTAGATGAAAGCAGTGATCGGGTTTCGTTACTTTGGCGGGGGGATGTCGCTTGGGGCGCCGGGCCCGCGGCTGCCGCTATCGAGCGAGCGGCCATCGGGGAATGTGACCCGCCGCGCGTTGACGAAATGCGAGCCATCTTTGGCACGATAGCCATCGACAACAATTGTGTCGCCTAGTTTCAAGTCGCCTTTTTTCCAGCCGCGGCGTGTGAGCGCCAAAGGGCTCGCTCCCTCGCACGCCCAGTTCGTCATATTGCCTTTGTCATCGGCTACATCGAGATAAAAGTAGGAATGCGGATTGGTCCATTCTACTCGCGTGATCTTTCCCACCAGCCGTACTGGCTTGGCCCCATCAAATTCAGCCGCAAACGAGTGGTGAGCGACAACCGGCTTCACTAAGGCGAGAAGCATCGCGACCGCCAACATTGGAGCCTTAATTTTCATGCAAATCTCCGGGGAACGTAGATGATCTCATAAATGGACAAATTCATGAGGTACATTCGCCGAAATGCGCATCACTCCGAAAGTGGCTGTTAGCTTATACTCTGCTCGAAGTATGACCGCACAGAAGGGGTCGCCAATGAATTGGAATTCTGCGTCGCGACTTCGATTTTCCTGGCAGCTGATCGGTCTGGCCGTCTTGTCTGGCATCGCCTACCTCATGATTCCCTCTGGGGCCGTTGCACAAAACGAATCGCCCAAGCGGGCTGGTCCCGCTGCCGCCGGAGCAAACCCAACGAATTCCGAATCAGAGTCCGAGGGCTTGCCGTTTTCGCGGCGGGAGGAAGATTTACCCAAAGGCCTCGCGCCGCGTACAGGGCAAGGCCGACCCGACCTCTCAGGCTATTGGATCCCTTCAAGCAAGGACAAGCCGGTTGGAAACATTGGCAAGGACTTGCCTGCTTACAAGCTGCCATTTACGGAGGCGGGTCGGGCAGCGCTGAAGTACAACGTCGAACATACGATTGACCCCGAGAGCCTTTGCATCGTGGGCGGGATTCCTCGTCACGATGCCAGCGCTTTGCCATTCCAACTGCTCGAAGGCACGGATCATGTTGCGTTTCTTTACTGGTACACAACGTATCGGCTGATCCCGACCGGTGGACGAAAACACAGTGAGGATCCCGACCCGTCGTTCTTTGGCGACGAAGTTGGCAAGTGGGATGGCGACACGCTGGTCATTGATTCCATCGCGTTCAAGGACGCGCGCACCTGGGCGGATGAGAATGCGAATCCTCACAGCGACCAACTCCACACGATCGAGCGGTGGACGCGCCCCGATCTCGGCCATTTGCATCTCGAACTCACGGTGATCGATCCGAAGTTCTATACCGAACCGATTCACTACCAGCGTACCTGGATGCTCGGCGAACCTGGCAAGCAGGTGCAGGAGTATTCGTGCGCAGAAGAAAATGTTGATGCGCCCCACCTGCAACCGGGGCCTGGCCCGATCGGTCCCGACGGCCAGCGCGGGTATGAGAAGCTCGCCCCATTGCCGCCTCCGCCGGACAAAGATCACCCGGCTAAGACGTCGATTCCGGAATGATTGGGCTCATTCCGAACCCTGACTCCGAATTCCGATGCGCAATTGGTTTTTCAGGCTGATCGGGCTGACAGATTGCAATTGGTGAATGGGACCGGCTCCGCTATACTTAGTGGGCTTCAGATTAGGAGGAATTGCTAGTGCTAACGATACGGCTTGCCAGGTTTGGCAAGAAGAAACACCCGTTCTATCGTGTGATCGTCACTGAGAAGACGCGACCGCGAAACGGCCGCTTTGTGGAAATTGTGGGCACCTACGACCCGCAGAAAAAGCCCGCCGCCGTTCAGCTCAATAGCGAACGCGTGCAGTATTGGCTTAGTAAAGGCGCGCAGCCGAGCGACACGGTCCGCAGCTTAATACGCAACCCAAAACCTGCCTGAAGCGTCCAATTCTACAGATGCCATGTTCATAACTCTTGTACACGCTCGAGCGAGTTTCTCCGCTGGGCACGGCAAGCTGTGGAGGAAACGCGATGAGGGATCTAGTGGAATCCATTGCGAAAGCACTTGTGGATCGCCCAGAAGATGTGCAGGTGAAGGCAGTGGAAGGCGAACAAGTTACCGTACTCGAACTGAGGGTCCATCCTGAAGATTTGGGCAAGGTGATTGGAAGGCAAGGGCGCACCGCAAAATCAATTCGCACGCTGCTGGGCGCCGCCGGGATGAAATTGAAGAAGCGCTTCACCCTGGAAATTCTGGAATAGTGAGCGTCGCCGAATTGCCGCAGTCTAGTGTGACGGTAGCGCGCGTCCTGCGCCCGCATGGACGCCGCGGCGAGGTAGCGGCCGAAATCCTCACTGATTTTCCCCATCGCCTGAAGACTCTCACTGCCGCATGGTTGTGCGGCGGGAGTGCTCCCGACCGCCATAGCGCGATTCGCTCCTGCTGGTTAAGCCAGAGCCGCGGCGGCCAGGCCATCTTTCACTTCGAAGGCTCTGATTCCATTTCCGATGCCGAAAAACTTGTGGGACTCGAAGTGCGCATTCCGTTCTCCGAGCGCACCAAGCTTCCTGAAAATAGTTACTACGTCACGGACCTAATTGGCTGCGAAGTTCGCGAAAAAGATGGCGGCACCATCGGAAGCGTACGAGAGGTGCAGTCCGCCGGAGAAGGCGTTGCGGGAACACCTGTTCTGATTGTCGATTCCGCCGCCGGAGAATTGCTGATTCCTCTGGCGCAGGAAATTTGTGTCCGGGTGGATACCTCGGCTCGCCTCGATCGAAGTTGTTCTTCCTGAAGGCCTCCGCGAATTAAACGCGTAAGCCGTTAATCCAGGAGACGTAGCGGCTTTAGAGTCTGTGTGAGAACTGACAATTCGTTCCCTCAGCGGCTGAAGCCGCCCGGATTCGGCACGGCTTCCGCCACGACTGAAGTCGTGCCCTGACGAAAAGCCAGGTTGCAACACAGACTCTTTTAGCGCCGCTACGCGTGACGAATGCAGGGATGTGCGAGGGACTACTTTTCGGCTGCGGCGGCTTCCTTTTCTTCGGGTTCCTCTTGGGCTGCAGCCTTTCGGGTCTTCTTTTCCTTCTTCTTTAGCTCCGAGCCGATGAATTCGAGGATGGCCAGCTCGGCGCCATCTCCGATCCGCCAACCGGTGCGCACGATTCGAGTGTAACCGCCCGGGCGATCGGCGAAACGCGGCGCCAAATCCGCGAAGAGCTTCTTGGTGGCGCCGGGAGTCATCAAGAAGGCGGCGGCCTGGCGCCTGGTGTGAAGCGAATCGCGCTTGCCGAGAGTGATCATGCGTTCGGCAAGCGGACGCGCGGCCTTGGCGCGAAGGAGCGTGGTATGGATGCGCTCCTTTTCGATCAGATTGGTGACCAGATTACGCAGCACCGCGCGGCGATGTGCGGGTTGCTTCCCGAGTTTCGATCCTGATCTAAGGTGTCTCATGTTCGAACCAGCTTTCTGATACCGCTCAGAGGGCTGTGGTTTCCTCCGCGGGCGGAGGCGCGGTCTGGCTGGGCAGCGGCGGCCAAATGATGCGGCCGTGCTCGTCAAATTTCATGCCCAGGCTCAAGCCCATCTTGTCGAGAATGTCTTTGATCTCGTTGAGAGACTTGCGGCCGAAATTTTTGGTCTTCAGCATTTCGGACTCGGTCTTCTGCACGAGCTCGCGGATGATTCTGGATGTTGGCGTTCTTCAGGCAATTGTAGGAGCGCACCGAAAGCTCGAGTTCCTCGACGGAACGATCGAGGATATTCCAGGCGCGGATCGGCGTAGTTCTCGACGGCTTCTTCGGGAAGCTCCGGCTGCTCTTCGAAATTGATGAAGATGCTCATGTGGTCCTTGATGAGCTTGGAGGCGAGGCCGATGGAATCCTGCGGGGTGATGGCGGCGTTCGTCCAAACCTCAAGGGTGAGCTTTTCGTAATCGGTCATCTGGCCCAGGCGCGCGGCTTCGACGGCGTAGTTCACCTTGCGCACCGGCGAGTGAACCGAATCAATGGGAATGTAGCCGATGGGCAAGTCTTCATCGAAATTGCGGTCGGCGGCGACGTAGCCGCGGCCATTCTTGACGCGCAATTCCATCTCGAGCTTGCCGCCTTCGCTGACCGTGGCGATGTAAACATTCTTATCAAGCACGGCGATATCCGCATCTTCTTCGATTTTCGCGGAAGTGACCGGGACCGGGCACATCGACATTGAGCGTGATCGTCTTGGGCTGATCGGTATTCAGCTTCAGCGGAACCTGCTTGAGATTGAGGATGATGTCGGTGGCGTCTTCCACCACTCCCGGAATCGGGGAGAATTCGTGCAGCACGCCTTCGATGCTGAACGGCGGTAATGGCCGCGCCTTCGATCGAACTCAACAGAGCGCGCCGCAGGGCGTTACCGACCGTGGTGCCCCATCCGCGTTCAAAAGGCTGCGCCGAAAATTTTCCGTACTTATCGGTGAGCGACTCCGGCTCGGCCGCCAACCGCTTTGGCTTCTGAAAACCCTTCCACATATTAGACCTTCCTTTCGGCCCGCGGTGCGCGGGCCCATCGACGAAGAGAACAATTTGCGCGCTACTTCGAGTACAACTCGACGATCAGCTGCTCATTCATCGGAGGCGTCTGCACGTCTTCACGACGCGGCATGGCCACCACGCGCGCTTTGCAGGCTTCGCGGTCAATATCGAGCCAGGGCGCGACGCCTTGGCTCTGCGCGAGATTGCGCGCCTCCAGAACCATGGCGTTCTGGTGCATCTTTTCCTTCAGCACCACATCCTCGCCAACCTTCACGAGGTAACTGGGGATATTCACCTTCTGTCCCTGCACGCGGATGTGGCCGTGGAGGACAAGCTGGCGAGCCTGAGAGCGCGAACCGGCGAGTCCAGCGCGATAGACGACGTTATCCAGACGGCGCTCAAGCATCACGATCAAATTCGAGCCGGTTGGTCCCTTGGCGCGCTCGGCCTTCTCGAAATAGGAGCGGAACTGGCGCTCGAGAAGTCCGTAGGTGCGCTTGACCTTTTGCTTTTCGCGCAACTGGATGCCGTAGCCGACCATCTTCGGACGCCGCGCCTGGCCGTGCTGACCGGGAACGAAATTCCGCTTTTCGATGGCGCATTTTTCCGTAAAACACCGGAGGCCTTTCAAGAAGAGCTTCTGCCCTTCCCGGCGGCACAACCGGCAAACCCCTTCACGATGTCTTGCCAAGTGCTTGTCTCCTTCTAACCTGAAAAAACCGGGTCCGAAAAGCCTCAGGTCCGAAAGGCGGACCTGAGCTACATAAACTAGACGCGACGGCGCTTCGGCGGACGGCAACCATTGTGCGGCACCGGCGTGACGTCCTTAATCGCGTTGATGTGCAAGCCGGATGAAGCCAGCGCGCGGACAGCCGATTCGCGTCCCGCTCCGGGGCCTTTCACGCGCACCTCGACCGATTTCATGCCGTACTGATCGCGCGCCACTCCCGCGGCGGTCATTGCCGCCTGCTGCGCGGCGTAGGGCGTGCCCTTTCGCGAGCCCTTGAATCCGACCGAACCGGCGGAAGCCCAGCTGACCGCGCGGCCATCGGGATCGGTGAGCGTGACAATCGTGTTGTTGAACGTCGCCTGGATGCACACCAAGCCATGCGGCACCACGCGCTTTTCCTTCTTCTTGCGAAATTCCTTCTTACGTTTCGTCGGCTTCGCGGCCGCTGCCGGAGCGGCTGCTGCATCCTTCGGTTCTTTTGCCACGCCGTTCCTCTCTTGGTTCGCATCTAAATGCTCTCGACAGCTAATTTACTTGCGGGCCATCGTTTTCTTCTTCGCTGCGACGGCGCCCTTTCGCGGACCCTTGCGGGTGCGGGCGTTGGTGTGGGTCCGCTGGCCGCGCACCGGGAGATTGCGCCGATGGCGAAGGCCGCGATAGCACTGAATTTCGATCAGCCGGCGGATATTCATCTGCGTCTCCTTGCGGAGATCGCCTTCCACCCGGCCTTCCGATTCAATAGCCGCGCGAATCTGACTGACTTCGTCTTCGGTGAGATCCTTGATTTTTTTCGTCTGCGTCCACTTTGGCCTTTTCCGCGAGCGAACGCGCGCGCTGCTGCCCGATGCCGTAAATTGCGGTCAATCCGACCCACAGGCGCTTGTTGCGGCGGCAAATCAACACCTGCAATACGTGCCATTGTCTTTCCTCCCTTATCCCTGGCGCTGGCGGTGCTTGGGATTCACGCAAATTACGCGAACGACGCCGCGGCGATGAACTGACCTTGCACTTCATGCAAATTTTTTTGACCGATGCACGAACCTTCATATCCTCACTCCATTTCCCAACCGAAAGCCGAATCTAGGCCGCCTCTACTTGTAGCGGTAAACGATGCGGCCGCGCGTCAAATCGTAAGGCGAAAGCTCGACAGCGACCCGATCGCCGGCGAGGATGCGGATAAAATTCTTTCGCATCTTGCCGGAGATGTGCGCCAGCACCTGATGCTTGTTTTCGAGCTGCACTCGAAACATGGCATTGGGGAGCGGTTCGATCACCGTCGCCATCACCTCGATGGCGTCTTCCTTGCCGCTTGCCTTCGTCTGATTTCTTTTTTTCCTGCAGCGGCTTTCTTGCCATGCGCTCCCTTTGAAACTAGTTCGTTGCGATTACCAACACGGCCCGGTTACGTCCTTGGGACGCGTCAAAATCCACGGCCCGTTGGCTGTGACGGCGACGGTATGCTCGAAATGAGCGGAATCGCTGCCGTCGGCGGTGACCGCGGTCCAGTCGTCATCCAGGACGCGGACGCCAGGGCCGCCGGAATTCACCATGGGCTCGATGGCGATTACCATGCCTTCCTGAAGCCGCGGACCATGCCCCGGCGCACCATAATTCGGCACTTGCGGCTCCTCGTGCATATGGGTTCCTATGCCGTGACCCACGAACTCGCGCACCACTGAAAAACCGTTCTCCTCAACCCATTCCTGCACTGCCGCCGAAACGTCTCCGAGGCGATTGCCGACACGCACCTTGCTGATCGCGCGATCGAGCGATTCTCGCGTGACTCGCATGAGCTTCTCCCGCTGCGGGGGAATCTTTCCCACCGGCACGGTAAGAGCGGCGTCGGCAAAGTAGCCGCTCAGCTCGACGCCGAAATCCATCGAAAGAATGTCTCCCTCGCGCACGCGGCGGGAGGAAGACGGGATTCCGTGGACAACCTCCTGATTGATGGAGGTGCACACCGAACCCGGATATCCACGATAGCCCTTAAATGCCGGGCGCGCATGATGTTCGGCTGTGTAGGTCTCCGCAAATTCGTCCAACTCCTTCGTGGAGAGGCCGGGCCGGACCATCGCACGCATTTTTTCCAGCGCGCCCCAAACGATCAGGCCAGCCTGGTGCATCTTTTCGAGCTCGGCCGACGATTTACAGATGACCATCACGTCCTTCCGCACGCCTGAAAATCTCACCGAGCGCACGGCCCACATCTTCCACTCTTGCCGCAGCGTCCACGGTATCGAGCACCCCCCGGCGGCGGTAGTAGTCCGCAAGAGGCTTGGTCTGGCGGTCGTAAGCCGCCAACCGTTCTTTCACCACTTCCGGGCGATCGTCAGGCCGCTGCACCAGGACTGCCGCCATCGGCGTCGCAAATGCCCGGCGCCTTCGGAGGGGCATCGTAAATATTGTAAATTTCTCCCCCACGCTGCACGTCCAACGACCTGAAAGGCGCCGAAGAAGCTCGCCCTCGTCCACCCTGAAATCAACGACGATGGGCTTGCCAAATCCCTTGCGCTCGAGGATGCGGTCAAGCTGTTCGGCCTGCGGCAGCGTCCGCGGAAAACCATCGAACACGAAGCCTTTGGCCGAATCGGGCTGCGACAATCCGTTCTTCGACCATGCGCATCACCAAATCGTCCGGCACGAGGTCGCCGCGCTCCATGATCGGCCTCACGATTTGGCCGAGCGGCGTGCCGCGGCTAATCGCGTCGCGAAGCATGTCGCCGGTGGAAAGATGCGGCACGCCGATAGCGCTGCGCGATTCGCTTCGACTGCGTGCCCTTTCCCGCGCCGGGTGGGCCCAGAAAATCAACGCCCGATTGAGAGCATCCTGCGCCACCGAAACCATGGCCATCTTAACCGCGCCGACTTCGTACCCGGCCCTTGCGCACAAATCCTTCGTAATTGCGCATGACGAGCTGCGCTTCCAACTGCTGCACCGTATCCATGGCCACGCCGACGACGATCAAGAGCGACGTGCCCCCGAAATAAAATTGCACGCCAAGCCCATCAAGGACGAAGCGCCACATATGCGTGTCAAACCAATTGCCTCCCAACCAACTGGGCAAGTGCTGCAAATGAATGCCCGAAATCATCCACTCGGGGAGCAGGCAAACGATAGCGAGATAAACGCCGCCGACGAGCGTCAGCCGGCGACAGAATTCGATTGATGTGCTCGGAAGTGTTCCGTCCCGGACGGATTCCCGGAATGAACCCGCCGTACTTGCGCATGTTATCCGCCAGCTCGGTGGGATTGAAAATGATGCCCACATAGAAGAAGGCGAAAAAGATAATCAGCACCACGTAAATGAAGCGTATAAAGCGGCTCGCCCCAGCCAATCATTTTCCGCAGCGCCTGTATCCGACGGCGACCGCTCTGCCGAAAATCAGCGCCAGCGTCTGCGGAAACGTCAGCAAGCGAACTGGCAAAAATCGGCGGAATCACACCGCCGGAATTCACGCGCAGCGGCAGATAGGTCATCTGGCCGCCCATGACCCTGCGGCCCACCACGCGTTTGGCGTACTGCACGGGAATGCGCCGCTGGCCGCCTTCGACAAACACAATGAAAGCAACGACCGCAACCATGAAAAGCAAGCAACAGCAATGATGGCGAGGGCCGGTAAACGGCCCCATTGCTCGGTCTGAACCTTTTGCCACAAGTCCTGGACGGCGCGCGGCAGTCCGACGACGATGCCGGCAAAAATGATCAGCGACATGCCATTGCCGATGCCGCGATCGCTGATCTGCTCGCCCAGCCACATGATGAAGGCCGAACCCGTGGTGAGCGTTAGCATGGTCATCAGGGTAAAGCGGAGACCAGGGTGGTAAACCAGCGACTGTCCGGCCAGCTTCTGCGCTGCAAGCGTGCAGGCGATCGCGAAGGACTGAAACGCGCTCAAAATGATGGTGAGATAGCGCGTGTACTGCGTGATCTTGCGGCGGCCGAGCTCGCCTTCCTTTTGCAGGCGCTCGAGATACGGCCATGACCACCACCATCAACTGCAGAATGATCGAGGCGGTGATGTACGGCATGATGCCGAGCGCGAAAATCGTGAGCCGGCGGAAATTGCCGCCGCTGAACAGGTCGATGATGCCCAGCACCGAACCCTGGTTCTGCTCGAAAAGCTGCGGCGAGGACGTCGGTATTGATGCCCGGCGTAGGAATAAACGCGCCGAGGCGATACACGGCCAGCACCGCCAGCGTAAACAGACACACGTTTACGCAGGTCCGGCATGCGGAAGATATTTGCGAAACGCCTCGACAGAATCTGTCCTCATGACAAGACTTCGGTCTTGCCTCCCGCGCCGCGCGATCTTTTCCTGCGCGGACTTACTGAATGCATGCGCGCGCACCGTAAGCGCCACTTTCAATTCGCCATCGCCCAACATCTTGACGCCATAGCGCTGGCGCACGCACGATTCCGCGTTCGGTGAGCAGCTTCCGGCGTGACCAGTGTCACCGGCAGCAAACGCATTGAGACTTTCGACATTGACCACCGCGAAAGTCTTCGAAAAGGGTGCGGAGAAACCGCGCTTCGGAATGCGGCGATGAAGCGGCATCTGGCCGCCCTCAAAACCCGGCCGGCGGGAATAGCCTCGGCGCGACTGCTGCCCCTTATTGCCGGCACCGGACGTTTTGCCGAGCTTGGAGCCCATGCCGCGGCCCACGCGCACCTTTCGATGACGCGAGCCGCGGGGCGGCTTCAAATTCGAGAGTGTCGGCACGTCTTACTCGCCATGTTCGCTAGTCCTGCAATTTCAACCAGATGATGCACCTTCGCTATCATGCCGCGAATTGCCGGCGTGTCCTGGCGACTCACAACCTGCTGCATGCGGCGGAATCCCAGCCCGCGAATGGTCTGGCGCATGCCGCGCGGGCAGCCAATGAAACTGCGCACCCATTTGATTTTCAGCGTTCCCGATTCTTTTTTCTTTGTGGCCATGACTTTGAACCTTTAACCGGCCGGGCGATTAGGTCGCGACCGGCGCTTCCTCGGCGGTCTTACCGCGAGTTTCAGCAACTCTCGCCGCGTCTTTCAAATGGAGAAGGGCGTCAAAAGTAGCCTTAATCACATTGTGCGGATTCGACGTTCCGAGCGACTTGGTCAGCACATTTTGAATTCCCGCGACCTCCATCACCGCTCGAACGGGGCCTCCGGCAATAACGCCCGTCCCTTCCGGTGCGGGCTTCAAAAGAACCTGGCCGGAGCCGTAGCGACCCAAGCACTTGATGCGGGATAGTGGAGCCCTTCAGGTTCACCTTCACCATATTCTTCTTTGCCTGCTCGATCGCCTTGCGAATCGCCATGGGAACTTCGCGGGCTTTGCCCATGCCGAAGCCGGCGTGCCCGCCCTGATCGCCCACGACGACGAGCGCCGAAAAGCTTAGATTCTTGCCGCCCTTCACGACTTTCGTGACGCGATTGATTGAAACCACCTGGTCCTTCAAGTTGGCCTGGTTGGTCTGAACCGTACGGCGGATCGGAAAGCGTATCTTTGAGTTCTTGTTTCGGCATAGTTTTCAGAACTTCAGGCCCGCCTCACGGGCCGCTTCGGCAAGCGCTTGGACGCGGCCGTGATATTGATAGCCGCCTCGATCGAATACAACCTGTTCAATCCCTTTCGCGCGGGCGCGATCGGCGACGAGTTTGCCGACAACTTTGGAAGCGGCGATGTTGCCGCCTCCCTTGATTGTGGCGCGCACTTCTTTATCGAGCGAACTGGCGGAGGCCAGGGTGCGCCCGGCTGCCATCGTCCACGACCTGCGCGCGAATATGGCGGCTTGAACGGTGAACGCAAAGACGCGGCCGCTCCATGGTGCCCTCGAGACGTTTGCGAGTGCGCACGTGAATTCGCCGGCGATGCGCCTCGCGCGATAATCTTTCGGACAGGTGCTGCCACGCTCGCTCTCCTTTTCGGCGCCGCTCTACGCGGCGGTCTTGGCGCTCCGGCCTTGCCGGCCTTCTTCTTGAGGCGCTCGCCGGTGATGCGAATGCCCTTCTGCTTGTAAGGGTCGGGCGGACGCAAGCCGACGCAAATTTGCCGCCACCTGGCCCACTTGATTCTTGTCCGCTCCCGCTACGGTCAGGTGCGTTTGCTTTTCCACCGCGATCTGAATCCCTTCCGGAATCGGAAACTCGATGGGATGCGAATAGCCCAGCGCCAGCACGACGTTCTTGCCCTTCACTTCAGCGCGGTAGCCGACACCGACGATGTCCAGATCCTTCTTGAATCCTTGCGTGACGCCGGTGACCGCATTGGCCACGAGCGCCCGCGCCAGGCCGTGCAGCGCGCGAAATTCTTCCGCCTCGCGCTTTGCGACGAGAGTGCCATCCTTTTGTTCGAACTGAATCCCGCGAGGCACGCCCACCGTCATCTTGCCCTTGGGGCCCTGAACCTCAACCGCGCCAGCCTTGATCTGCATTTTGACGCCCGGACGGAACGGGGATCAGTTTATTTCCAATTCGCGACATGGCACTCTTATCGAACCTCGTCTACCAGACTTCGCACAACAGTTCGCCGCCGACGCCTTCCTTGCGAGCAGCTTGCCCAGTCATCAGCCCGCGGGGCGTGGAGACAATGGCGATTCCCATACCGCCGACCACTCGGCGAATTTCAAATCTTCCCGACGTAACGCCGCGAGCCGGGGCGGGAAACGCGCTTCAGATCGGTGATCACGCTGCGGCGCTCCGGCGTGTAGCGCAAGAAAACGCGCAGTGTCTTCTTGCCTTTTTCCTCCACCACCTTGAAATTGACGATGTAACCCTCGTCCTTGAGAATGCGGGCGATTTCAATCTTCAGCTTCGATGACGGCATCTCCACGCGCGAGTGCCTGGCCCGCGCGCCGTTTCGAATTCGCGTCAAAAAATCAGCAATGGGATCTGTTGTCATTCTCGAGTCCTTACCAACTGGCTTTCACGACGCCGGGAATCTCTCCCTTGAGCGCGAGACCGCGAAAACAGATGCGGCACATCTGAAACTTCCGAAGCGTGCCGCGGGCGCGCCCGCAAATCCGGCAGCGGTTGCGCTGGCGAATTTTGTACTTTAGTTTCCGCTGCGTTTTGGCGATCTGACTGGTTCGAGCCATTCTGAGCCGCTCTCCTTACGCCTGCCCCTGAGCGCGGAATGGCACGCCGAGCAGCTTGAGCAGCTCGCGTCCTTCTTCATCGCTCCGGGCCGTTGTGGTGATGGTGATGTTCATGCCCTTAATTTTATCCACGCGGGTGTAATCGATTTCCGGGAATACCAGCTGATCCTTCAGTCCCAGCGTGTAATTTCCGCGGCCATCGAACGAATTCGGCGCCAGCCCTTTGAAATCGCGCACGCGGGGAAAAACAATCGCGGAAAGCCGGTCGAGAAATTCATACATTCGCTCTCCACGCAATGTGACCATGCATCCGATGGGCATACCCTTGCGGATTTTGAAGTTTGCGATGGACTTCTTCGCGCGGGTAATCACCGGCTTTTGACCGGCAATCTGACCCAGTTCCGCGGCAGCGGTATCAAGCAGCTTCACGTTCTGGCTGGCCTCGCCAAGCCCGATATTGAGAGTGACCTTCGAGACGCGCGGGACCGCCATGGTGTTCTTGTAGCCAAACCGCTTGGTGAGCGCGGGAACGGCGTCCTTGCGATACTTTTCGTGTAAACGGCTGCTCATTCTTCTCTGCCTCGATTAATTCTCAAACGTGGTGTTGCACCGGCGGCAAACGCGCACTTTTGTGCCGTCGGGCAGCGCCGTATGGCCGGCCCGCGTATGCTTGCCGCATCCGGGGCAAACCAGCATTACGTTGGAAATATGGATCGGGCCTTCTTTATCGAGAATGCCGCCCCGAATGTTCTTCGACGGATTGGGGCGGGTGTGCTTCTTGATAATGTTGGCGTGCTCGACAGTTACGCGAGCCTTCTCGAGATTCACCGAAAGCACTTTCCCGGTGACTCCCTTCGAGCGGCCGGCCATCACTTTCACCGTGTCGCCGTGGCGTATGCCCAAAGGAGCCGCTTTTACGTCTATTTTTCTCATGGCCTACCACACTTCCGGAGCAAGCGAGACGATTTTGGTGAACTTCTTGTCACGCAGTTCGCGGGCCACAGGCCCAAAGACGCGCGTTCCAATCGGCTCGTTCGCATCGTTGATTAGCACGGCAGCGTTGTCGTCAAACCGGATATAAGTGCCGTCTTTGCGCCGCTGCTCTTTTCTAGTGCGCACGACTACCGCCCGAACTACTTTGCCCTTCTTAACCTGGCCGTCGGGCGTGGCTTCCTTGACCGCGGCCGTGATGACGTCGCCCAGACCGGCCGTTAACCCGGCGTCCCCTCCAACGGGGAGAATGCAGGTTATCTGGCGGGCGCCGGAGTTATCGGCCACCGTCAGCCATGTCCGCATCTGGACCATCGTCGCGCTCCCTTACCTTTGTTCTTCGCAAGCGCCTATGCGGCGCGAGTTGAACGCTGTATGACTTCCTTTAGCCGCCAGCGCTTGAGCTTCGAAAGCGGGCGCGTGGCGGCAATCCGAACGATGTCGCCGACGCGGGCTTCGCCGGTGTCGTCATGTGCGTAATATTTTTTTCCCGATCGCACGACGCGCTGATAAAGCCGGTGCTGGGTTGCGCGCGTAACCTTCACGACGATCGTCTTCTGCATCTTGGCACTGGTAACCACGCCTACAAGTTCCTGCCTGATTCCACGCTCGTGGACGCCCTGCCCGGATTTTGAGCTGTCGGGGGCCGCTGTTTCGTTCGCCATTACGCCTTCCTCAATTCGGCTGCGCGCAAAAGGGTCTTCACGCGCGCAAAGTCTTTTTTAGCCTCGCGGAGTTTCTTCAACCCCTCGGCTTGGCCGGCGGCTATTTGAAAGCGAAGGCGAAAAATCTGCTCCGCCAGTTCGCGTTCCTGGACCGCGAGTTCATCGGAATTCATCTCCCGATATTTCTCGATGCTGCGCGCCACTAGAGTTCCTCCGACCGAGTGACGAACTTCGTCGCGATAGGCAGTTTGTGAGCGGCGAGCTTCATGGCTTCCGTGGCGGACGCCAGATCCACGCCTGCCATTTCAAACATGATCCGCCCCGGCTTCACGACCGCCACCCAATGTTCCGGTGGCCCTTTACCTTTTCCCATGCGCGTTTCAGCCGGCTTCTTGGTGAAGGGCTTGTCCGGAAAGATGCGAATCCATAGCTTTCCGCCGCGCTTGATGAACCTGGTAATCGCCACGCGCGCCGCTTCGATCTGCCTGTCAGTGATCCACGCCGGCTCGAGCGCCTTCAATCCATACTCGCCGAAAGCGAGTGATCCTCCGCGCCATGCTTTTCCAGTCCGGCGGCCGCGTTGCTGCTTGCGGAATTTGACTTTCTTTGGCATCAACATAAGTGTTTGCCTATTCCCTTTAAGCCTGCGCTCCGGCAGCGGCTGGCTTCGAGCGTTGCGGAACCTTCTCGCCCTGATATACCCAGCACTTCACGCCGATCAAACCGTATGTGGTGTGCGCTTCGGCGGTTCCAAAATCGATGTCTGCCCGAAGGGTTTGAAGCGGAAGCCGGCCTTGCAGATACCATTCCTTTCGGGCGATTTCCGCGCCATTCAGGCGCCCTGCCACGCGCACTTTGATTCCTTTGCAGCCGAAGCGCAGTGCCGAGTCCACCGCTTTACGCATCGCGCGGCGAAACGCCACCCGCTTTTCGAGCTGCAGCGCAATCGACTCCGCCACCAGAGTGGCGTCGAGCTCGGGCCGGTGCACTTCCTGAATGTCGATGTGCACTTCGCGCTTGGTTCGCTTCTGGACTTCGGCCTTTAGTTTGTCGATTTCGGAACCTTTTCGGCCGATGATGATTCCCGGGCGAGCCGTGTAAATCCGAACGACCAACTTGTTGGCGGCTCGTTCGATGTCGATACCATTGATGCCTGCCGAACGCAGCCGGTCCTTCAGCTGAGTACGCAACTTGACATCCTCATGCAGCAGGTCCGCGTAGTCCTTTTTCGCAAACCAGCGAGACCTCCAGCCCTTGTTGTAGCCCAGCCGAAATCCGTACGGATGTGTTTTCTGCCCCAAAACTTGCCTCCGCTCTTACTTTTTCTTCTGCGCTTCCTTCGCGCGTTTCTCGATGGCCTTGCGAGCCTTTCGAACCGCTCCTCGTACGCCCTTTGAAGCCTCGGCCTCGGCAGCAGCCGCTGCCGCGCGGTCAGCCGCGGCGCGGTGATGTTCGGCTACCTGAACCACGATATGGCTAGTGCGCTTTTGGTACCGAAAGCCTCGCCCCATCGGCGCGGGACGCATGCGCTTCCAGCGCGGACCTTCGTTGACGCAACAGCCGGTGACGTACAGCGCATCCACATCGAGCGATTCGCCGGCGTCGTCGGCTTTGCGCTCTGCGTTGGCGATGGCGCTACGCAACGTCTTCTCGATTTCCTTGGCCACGCGTTTCTTTGTGAAACGCAGCGTTTGCAAGGCGTCTTCCGCACGCCGCCCGCGGATTAAGTCGATCACCAGCCGGGCCTTCTGCGGCGAGACGCGGATGAACCGCGCATTTGCCACGCCTTCAATTTGAGTTTGTCCGAGCGTTGCCATCATCTATCCCTTCACCTAGGACCTGCCAGCCGGAGGCGCGCCGCCAGCCGGTGGGGCCGCTCCGCCGGGACCAGCCGCCGCGGCGGCAGCCCTCTCGAGCGCAACCTTTACGCCGTGCCCCTTGAACGTACGCGTAGGGGAAAATTCCCCCAGTTTGTGTCCCACCATCTGCTCGGTGATGTACACGGGAATGAACTTCTTCCCATTGTGCACCGCGATGGTATGACCCACCATTTCCGGCAGGATCGTCGAGCGGCGCGACCACGTCTTCACCACTTTCTTTTCGTTCCGGGTGTTCAGCGCCCCTACCTTTTCTTGCAGGTGCGTATCGACGAACGGACCCTTCTTTAGCGAGCGCGGCATTGGTCTTCTACTCCTCCACCCGGCGAAGCTTTACCCACTGCGCGCGGCGCATCTTTCGGAATCCGCGCACGGGGCCTGGAACGCGATGCGAAAGCGGGCAGAAGGGACATACAAACCGCGTCCCTTGTGCGTTCGGTATCTTGTCCACGATCACGGCCCATCCCGCGCGGCAGAGCCGGAACAAAACCTGGGGCGCCGGACCGAGCTTCGACACTTTGCTTACGGGTTTGGCTATAGGCTTGGCCACCGGCTTCGCAATGCGCCGCGAAACTGCTTTTCGCGCTCGCGCCGCTCGCCGTGGTGCACGCCGAGACGTTCGTGTAGCTGTCATAAAGGTGCTCTCAATTCCCCGCCGCGCCGGATGCATTTTTACTGCTCCACCAAAAGTCTTTTCTCTTCCCTACGGCTTACGCCGTTCCACGATCATTCGATCGCTCTTACGCTTTTTTCTCGTCTTCGCGCCAAGGGTCGGAAAGCCCCAAGGCGTCTGCGGATGATTCCCCTTCACGCGGCCCTCGCCGCCGCCGTGAGGATGGTCCACCGGGTTCATGGCGACTCCGCGCACCGTGGGACGCTTGCCATGCCACCGCGTGCGTCCCGCCTTCCCGTAGGTCACGTTCTCGTGATCCAGGTTCCCCAGCTGGCCGACTGTTGCCATGCAGTCCACACTGAATTTTCTTACTTCTCCTGAAGGCAGCTTGACCAGGGCGAAATCACCCTCCTTGCTCAGAAGCTGCGCCGCTCCACCCGCCGCGCGTACCACTTGCGCGCCTTTGCCGGGAAAGAGTTCGAGGTTGTGGACCATCGTTCCAGGCGGAATGTGCCGGATCGTCAGCGCATTTCCCGGAAGAATATCCGCGCCCTCGCCGTTCTGCACCGTCATCCCAACTTCGAGCCCAACCGGTTGTAGGATGTAACGCTTTTCACCGTCGGCATAGTGCAGCAGCGCGATTCGCGCCGAGCGATTCGGATCGTATTCGATAGCCGCCACCTTCGCCGGGATTCCTATCTTTTCCCGGCGGAAATCGATGGACCGGAATCTGCGAGCATGCCCGCCGCCACGGTGCCACGACGTTACCTCGCCGTGTGAGTTGCGGCCGCCCGTGCGTTTCTTCGCTTCGGTCAGCGATTTTTCCGGCGTTTCCTTGGTGATTTCGCTCTTATCGAGCATCGTCAGGAACCGCCGCGCCGGTGTGTATGGTTTAAAAGTTTTTAGTGCCATTGTCGCCTCTTGCCTTGGGCACAGCGCTTTCGCGCTGCCTGCTGCAAACCTACAGATTCTCGGCGTACTCGATCATCTTTTCGCCGGGAGCCAGTCTTACGTAGGCCTTTTTCCAATCGCTGCGAAATCCCTCGGCGCGCCCCCGGCGGCGGAACTTTCCGTGATAGATCGCAGTTCGCACATGATCGACCTTGACCTTGAAAATACGCTGCACCGCTTCCTTGATTTCCGTCTTCGTAGCGCCGTGAGCGACTTCAAAAACCACTGTATGCTGCGTCTCCTTCACGCCGAGGCCTTTTTCGGTGATGATCGGCCGCCGGATCACTTGATAGAAATTCGTCGCCATCGGCTAATCCTTTTTTGCCTTGGGCTTCGACTTGGGCTTTGCGCTCTTGCCCGTCGCGGACTTTTTCGCAACCTTGGCAGTCGATCCCTTCTTCGCAGCCGCCTTTAACGTTGCGGCCTTTTCCGTTTTCTCACCGGCGGCCTTCTCCGCACGGGATTGCGTCGCGGGTTCGCCCGAAGACGCTTCCTCTGTTTTGACGGCAGAGAGCGCATGGCTCAACCGTCCCGCCGCCTCCTTCGAAAGCATCAGGTGGTCGTGCCGCATCAGGTCATATGCTGCAAGCGACGCTGGCGCAACGAGCGTGACGCCGTCGAGGTTGCGGCTCGCGCGCTCGAGATTCACATTCGCACCGACATTCACCAGCAAAATTGTTTTCGTATCGCCGTCAAGTTTCGATAGCGCCTGCCGAAACGCTTTGGTCTTATGCGACTCGAGCTCCCAGCCCTCGACAATCGTCAGTTTCTCCTGGGCTAGCTTCGACGACAGCGCCGAGCGCAACGCACCCAAAATCATCTTTCTGGGGAGCGCATATTCATAGCTTCGCGGCACCGGACCATGAACTGTGCCGCCATGGCGCCACAGCGGCGAGCGGATCGACCCGATGCGCGCGCGACCTGTCCCCTTCTGCTTCCAAAGCTTTCGGCCCGCACCGCTCACTTCGCTCTTGTCCTTGGTCTTGTGCGTTCCCGCGCGCAGGCCCGCCAGATGATGCCTCACCGTCTCGTGCAAAAGGTTTTCGTTGACCTTAGCCGAGAACACGTCGTCGGCGAGATCGATCGTCCCCACCTTTTTGCCTTCGAGATTTTTCACGTCCACAACGGGCATGGTCGTCTCTCTATCCTATTTGGACTGGGCCGTCTTGGCCTTGCGAATCAGAATATAGCTGCCCGCAGGGCCAGGCACCGCGCCTCGGACCAGCAGTAAATTTTCGTCAGCGTCGATCCTAACCACGCGCAGGCTCTTCGACGTTTTGCGTTCGTTCCCCATGTGCCCGGGAAAATGCTGGCCCTTCCAAACGCGCGAAGGAAACGAACTGGCGCCGATCCCGCCGGGCGCCCGATGGAACATGGAACCGTGGCTAGCATCGCCGCCGCGGTAATGCCAGCGCTTCACGCCTCCCTGAAAGCCCTTGCCCTTGCTCACGCCGCTTACGTCTACGTACTCGCCGATCTTGAATCCGTCGACCAACACCCGGTCGCCGGGCTTTGTCTCATCCTTCGAATCCTCAATCTGCATTTCGCCGAGATACCGCATGGGCGCGACGCCAGCCTTTTTAAAATGGCCCGTTAGCGCTTTGGTCACGCGCTGCGGCTTGATGAATTCGACCAGGCCAAGCTGAACGGCGTCATAGCCGTCTTTGTCTTTCGTCCGGCGCTGCACCACTACGCACGGGCCCGCTTGCAGGACAGTGCAGGGCACAGCCGTTCCGTCGTCGGCGAAGACTTGCGTCATCCCCAGCTTGATTCCGAGTATGCCGTTGACTGCCATTTCGCTCGCTCTTTCCTATTCTCTGCGTCGCGCTCTACTTCGACGCGTGCTCGCGCCCGAAGGCCTTGATCTCAACGTCCACGCCCGGCGGCAGGTCCAGCTTCATCAGCGCGTCGACCGTATCCGGGGTCGGCTCCAGAATATCGATGAGCCGTTTGTGCGTGCGCATCTCGAACTGCTCGCGGGACTTCTTGTCCACGTGAGGTGATCGCAACACTGTCCACCGATTGATCACTGTAGGCAGCGGAATCGGGCCGGCAACATCCGCCCCGGTGCGCTTCGCGGTGTCCACGATTTCCTTCGTGGATTGATCGAGAATGCGGTGATCGTAAGCCTTCAGACGAATCCGAATTTTTTCTCCGTTTGGCATAATTTACTCGACGATCTCGGCGACCGCGCCGGCGCCCACCGTGTGGCCGCCTTCGCGAATCGCAAACCGCAACCCCTTCTCCAGCGCTACTGGAGTAATGAGCGTGATCTCCGCACTCACATTGTCCCCCGGCATCACCATCTCCACTCCCTGCGGCAGCTTCACGTCTCCCGTCACGTCCGTCGTCCGAAAATAAAACTGCGGCCGGTACCCCGTGAAAAACGGCGTGTGCCGCCCGCCCTCTTCCTTCGTAAGCACGTACGCCTCGGCCTTGAACTTCGTGTGCGGCGTGATCGATCCCGGCTTCGACAACACTTGCCCGCGCTCCACTTCATCCTTCTCCGTCCCCCGCAGCAGCAAGCCTACGTTGTCTCCCGCCATCCCTTCGTCCAACAGCTTCCGGAACATCTCCACGCCCGTCACCGTCTTCTTCATCGTCGGACGGAAGCCCACAATCTCCACTTCTTCTCCCACCTTCACCTTGCCACGCTCGATTCGTCCCGTCACCACTGTCCCGCGGCCCGAGATCGAGAAAATATCCTCGATCGGCATCGCAAACGGCTTGTCCACATCCCGCGGCGGCAATGGGATGCTCTTATCCACCGCTTCCATCAACTCCAAAATCGACTTCTCCCACTTCGCATCGCCTTCGAGCGCCTTCAGCGCCGATCCCTTGATCACCGGAATCGTGTCCCCAGGGAACTGATAGGTCTTTAGCAGCTCGCGCACTTCCAGCTCCACCAGTTCCAGCAGTTCCGGATCGTCCACCATGTCGCACTTGTTCAGGAACACCACAATCGCCGGCACGCCTACCTGCCGCGCCAGCAGAATGTGTTCCCGCGTCTGCGGCATCGGACCGTCCGTCGCCGCCACCACCAGAATCGCTCCGTCCATCTGCGCCGCGCCCGTGATCATGTTCTTCACGTAGTCCGCGTGCCCCGGGCAGTCAATGTGCGCGTAATGGCGGTTCGCCGTCTCATACTCCACGTGCGATACCGCAATCGTGATCCCGCGCTCCCGCTCTTCCGGCGCGTTGTCAATCGAATCGAACGCCCGGAACGATACCTTCGGGTTGTTCTTCGATAGCACCTTGGTGATTGCCGCCGTCAACGTCGTCTTCCCGTGGTCGATGTGCCCGATCGTCCCCACGTTGACGTGCGGCTTAACCCTCTCGAATTTCTCCTTCGCCATCTCTCTTCTCTCCGCTCTCAGCTTCGCGTACTTCCGTGCGAGATACCCTGGACTATGATTTCACTCGGCCTGTGCCGGTTCGTGCCGCCCAATCATTCTTCGGACACCGTATCCGCGGCGCTTGCTCATAGTGCGAAAAATGCATTGTGAAACTGCCGCGGCCCTGCGTGCGGCTGCGAATCTCCGTCGCGTAGCCGAACATCTCGGACAGCGGAACCTGCACGTTGATGATTTCGCTTCCGGCGCGGGATTCCCGGCCCTGCAACTGTCCGCGCCTCGAATTCAAATCCGCGATCACCGGCCCCATGTAATCCTCAGGTACAACTACTTCCACGCGCATGATAGGCTCAAGCAGCTTCGGATGCGCTTTCTTGCACGCGTCCTTGAAGGCCATTGACCCCGCAATCTTGAACGCCATTTCCGAGCTATCCACGTCGTGGTAGCTGCCGTCCTCGAGCACCACGGCGACATCCACCATCTCGTAGCCAGCCAAAACTCCAGTTTCCATGGCTTCGCGCACGCCGTTTTCGATCGGTGCGATGAACTCTTTCGGAATTGATCCTCCGATGATCTTGTCGACGAAAAGCAGGCGGTGTTCCTTGTCGAAATGCCACTTGCCGCCCTTGCCCGCGACGCTTTTTGCCAGCTCGTCGATTTCGTCCACGGACATTTCGTGCATATCCTCGTGGCTGGCACTCGGCAGAGGATGAACGGAAAGCTTCGCATGGCCGTACTGGCCGCGACCGCCCGTTTGGCGAATGTATTTCCCTTCACCGGTGGCGACTTTCAAAATCGTCTCGCGGTACGCCACCTGCGGCCGGCCAACATTGGCCTGCACGTTGAATTCGCGCATCATCCGGTCCACGATAATTTCGAGATGCAGTTCGCCCATGCCGGAAATCAGCGTCTGGCCCGTATCGTGATCGGTGTGGACCCGGAATGTTGGATCCTCTTGGGCCAACTTGCCCAATGCGGTGCCCATTTTTTCCTGATCGGCTTTAGTCTTGGGTTCGATTGCCACGGAAATAACGGGAGTAGGAAAGTCGATGTTTTCGAGGAGGATCGGCTTCTCTTCGTCACAAAGCGTGTCGCCGGTCGTCGCATTCTTCAGCCCTACGCAAGCGGCGATATCGCCCGCTTCAACCGATTCGATTTCCTCGCGCTTATTCGCGTGCATTCGCAGCAAGCGTCCCATGCGCTCGCGAGTTTTTCTCGTCGAGTTGTAAACAAATTGCCCCGTCTTCAGCACGCCCGAGTAAACACGGATATACGTGAGGTGGCCGACGAACGGGTCGGTCATAATCTTGAACGCCAGCGCGGCAAATGGCTGATCGTCCGAGGCGCGGCGAAGCTCAGGCTCAGTTCCATCCGTCGTCGTGCCTTCAACGGGCGGCACATCCACCGGCGCGGGCAGATAATCCACGACCGCATCGAGTAGCGGCTGAACACCCTTGTTCTTGAACGCTGACCCTGCGATTACCGGCACAAGTTTCAGTGCGATTGTTGAACGCCGCAACGAAGCGCGCAATTCGGCGGACTCAAGCTTATGCTGCTCAAGATATTTCGTGAGGATCGCGTCGTCGTGCTCGGCGATGTACTCGACCACTTTTTCGTGATGCTCTTTGTAAAATTCCGGCGTCAGCGCCGAGGCTTTCACCGCTGTCTCGAGCGCAGGGTCGCGTCTTCAAATACGCCGCATCCCACAGTTTTTCGAGCGGCAGAACTTCGTATTCCGCGCCCAGCGTTTCGTCTTTCCAGACGATGGCGCGCTCCTCAATAAAATCGATGATGCCGATGAAATTGTCTTCGCGGCCAATGGGATAGGTGATGGGGACAGGATGCGCGGAGAGCCTCTGCCGCATCGAGCGAATGGAATGATCGAAGTCCGCGCCGATGCGGTCCATCTTGTTAATAAACGCGATGCGCGGCACGCGATACTTGTCAGCTTGTCGCCAAACAGTTTCCGATTGCGGCTGCACGCCGGCGACAGCATCGAAGACGGCAACGGCGCCATCCAGCACGCGCAGCGAACGCTCCACTTCTACCGTGAAATCCACGTGCCCCGGCGTATCGATGATGTTAATGCGATAGGACTTGTCGAAGCGCTTCCACGAAGCGGTCGTCGCAGCGGACGTAATGGTAATTCCCCGCTCGCGCTCCTGCTCCATCCAGTCCATCACCGTCGTGCCTTCGTGCACTTCGCCGATCTTGTAAGTCACACCCGTATAAAACAGGATCCGCTCGGTGCAGGTGGTCTTTCCCGCATCGATGTGCGCCATGATCCCGATGTTGCGAATCTGCCCGAGTTGTACTTGTCGCGCCATGATCAAAACCGATTCATTACCACCGTAATGGGCGAAGGCTTTATTCGCATCCGCCATGCGGTGAACGTCCTCTTTCTTCTTTACCGCCCCGCCGCGGCCGTTCGCGGCGTCCATAATTTCTTCAGCGAGCTTGTCGGTCATCGACTTTCCCGACCGCGTGCGCGAATACAGCACCAGCCAGTGAATAGCCAGCGATTGTTTCCGGAACGGGTTCACTTCCACCGGCACTTGGTAGTTCGCTCCGCCCACCCGCCGAGACTTCACTTCCAGCATCGGCTTGCAATTCTCGATGGCCTTCTTGAAAAGCTTGAAAGCGTCGTCGTTCGTTTTCTTCGCCACCTGATCCATTGCGTTGTAAAAAATCGTCTGCGCAGTCGAGCGTTTGCCGTCGTACATCATGCTCGAAATAAACTTTTGCACGAGATCGCTCCCGTACACCGGATCGCCCGGAATCTTGCGCCGAAGAACCCATCCTTTTCGTGGCATCTTCCCGTTCTCCTACTTCTGCGCCGCTTTTGGCCGTTTCGCGCCATATTTGGAGCGCGATTGCTTGCGATTGTCCACGCCCGCCGCATCGAGCGTTCCGCGAATCACGTGATAGCGCACTCCCGGCAAGTCCTTCACGCGTCCGCCGCGAATCAGCACGATCGAGTGCTCCTGCAAGTTGTGCCCGATTCCCGGAATGTACGTGGTTACCTCAGCGTGATTCGTCAGCCGCGCGCGCGCCACTTTCCGCAGCGCCGAGTTCGGCTTTTTCGGCGTCTGGGTATAAACGCGGATGCACACTCCACGCTTTTCCGGACATCCATCGAGAGCCGGCGATTTCGTCTTCGCTCGGATCTGTTCGCGGCCATTACGCACTAATTGTGAAAACGTCGGCACTCTTCCCCCCGCTCCGCAAGCCGTTTGTTGTTGCGATTTCGCGCAGCACAAGTGCCGCTCGCGCGAAATTCTGCGAGTGCATGAACAGAAAAGGTCGCCAAACCTGAAGGAACTGCCAGGTACTCCGCTGACGCTACGCTTCACCCCAAGGAGTGAACTGCATCCTACAGTGCGGAGAGGCTCGCACGGCTTTGCGGGGCTGGCGCCCCATTTCGGCCGCTCTTCTTCACCCCATTCCTTTTTTCCGCGTTCCGGGGTGCGAAGACTTCCCTTTCACCACCAGGCCAAATCGCCTGAAGACAACCGCAAGAGTATAGGTAAAAGGTCAAATTGTGTCAACACGATACTTCTGTGGAAATATGCAACGAAAAGACTTCCGCCCTTTGGTTCCCTCCCCTCCGTGGCTGGGTACCCTCTTTTGGGAACCGGGTCACTTGACGCGCCACGTCCGTTCCGCTGTGGGGTCATTATCCTTGAGTCGTCGCGGGTTCCTAGCGCACCCGTTGGAATCTGAGACCTAGCATCTATAAGATAATAAGAAGTTTATAGGAGATCCGTGCGCGAGGGGTTCGACACCCAGATTGTTCAGATTGATGTCGTCTGTTGGACCATGCGTCTTAGTTTCCCCGCCAACCGTTGCCAATTTCCTCATCTTTGCCCGATACCTGCTTTACCAACGCCCGCAAACGCACCTAAACTCGTGGCGCAAGATTTCAACAGGGAGCACTGATGAATCGCCTTGGCCTCGCGCTCGTTTGCCTCTCGATCTGGCCGGGCTCCGCTCGTGCTCAGGACCGTCCCGCGCCAGTGCACCGCTCGGAATCGAAGCCGCCAACCTCCACCGAGAAGCCACCCGATCATTCCCGCGAGCCTTTTGTAATCGAACAATATTCCACTACCGCCCGCTTTGAAAACGACGGCACAGGCGTGCGCGATATCGCGGTGAAGGCACGCATTCAAACCGATGCCGGTGCACAGCAGTTGAGTCAAATCGTGTTTGCTTACAATTCAGCGAACGAGCAAATTGACGTTCGTTACGCGCGCGTCCGAAAGCCGGATGGCAAGGTAACAACTGTGGGACAAGACGCCATCAGGGATCTGATCGCGCCAATTGCGAGCAAAGCCCCCGCCTATTCCGACTGCAAGGAGAAACACATCTCCGTCCCGGCGCTTACCCATGGAGATACGCTCGAATATGAAATATCCACGCGAATCGTGACACCCCCGGCTCCCGGCCAATTCTGGTTCGAGCACAAATTCCTGACGGACTCGATCGTTCTCGACGAACGCCTAGCAGTCAGCGTTCCCGCTTCCAGAAAAATCGCGCTGAAATCATCCGCTAGCTCGCGCTACCAAACCGAGACAGCAAATGGCCGCATCACTTACCGCTGGAAGCGATCGAATCTTGCACACTCGCCCACTGATTCTTCGAACAAGGAGCCGGAACAGCAAGTCGAAAATCCCCCCGATGTCCAGCTCTCCACTTTCGCCTCCTGGCAGGACGTAGCTCGCTGGTATGCGAAGCTCGCCGCTGACCGCATCGAACCCTCGCCCGAAATCCGCGCCAAAACGCAGGAACTCACCCAATCGCGCGCGAGCAAAATCGAAAAGATACAAGCGATCTACGATTTCGTATCGAAAAACATTCGCTATGTGGACATTCCGTTCGGCAAAGGTCCTTACCAACCTCACTTAGCTGCGGAAATCTTCGCGAATCGTTACGCCGATTCGAATGACGAACGCATACTTCTCGCCGCGATGCTCGATGCTGCAGGCATTCCCTCGGAAACTGCCTTCACAAGTTACCGGCGCCAGGTGGATGCATCGCTTCCGTCCCCTGCGCAGTTCGATCACTTGATCACTGCAGTTCCAATTGGTAGCGAACGCATTTGGCTCGACCCATCGCCCGAAGTGGCGCCATTCAGGCTTCTGGCTTCGCCATTGCGCGATAAATCCGCGCTTCTCGTGGCGGCGGACGGCAGCGGCCAGCTCGTCAAAACCCCCGCCGATCCGCCTTTCGTCTCTACCCAAGACGTTCACATCGAAGGGGAGGTGAGCGATCTAGGCAAGCTCACAGCTCATGCACATTACACCATGCGCGGGGACGCGGAGCTCGTGCTCCGCCTCGCCTTTCGCAAAACGCCCGAAGCAGAGTGGACACAGCTGGGTCAGACCATTCTTTCTCTGGATGGCATTAAAGGCGAAGTAAGCGCCGCAAAGCCAAGCGATCCGCTCGATACGAAGGATCCTTTCGCCCTGGATATTGCCTTCACTCAATCGGACTTCGTTGACTGGTCCGCCAAGAGAGCTAAGGCCGAACTGCCGCTGCTCGCCATCGGCCTTCCTAGCGCACCCGCCAAATCCTCCCAACCAATTCATCTGGGCAGCCCGCTCAATGTCAACGTCAGTCTGAAGCTTGGGCTCCCCGCGGCCTTGGCGGCTCAGCCGCCTGTGGGAACGTCGCTCACTCGCGATTACGCTGAATACGGATCGAACTATAGCTACGCGGAACACACCCTCACGGCCCGGCGCTCCCTCGACTTCAAAATTCGAGAACTCCCCGCCTCGCGCGCCGCCGATTACGATGCTTTCACGCGAGCGGTTACCAAGGACGAAACGCAGCCGCTGGCTCTTGAGAATACAAAAGGCGCCCCTGCGGTTCCCGCCTCAGCCACCGCAGACGAACTCCTCGAAGCCGGACTTGCGGCCTTTAATGCTGGCAACGCCGCCTCTGCGATTCCGCTGTTCGAGCGTCTGGTCCAGATAGATCCCCACCACAAAGGCGCGTGGAACAACCTAGGGCTCGCCCGCCTCCGCACGGGAAATTACGACGCAGCAATCGTCGCATTCCAAAAACAACTGGAAATCGATCCTTCGGACCAGCACGCGAATGACTATCTCGGTCTCGCCTATCAACAGCAGCGAAATTATCCCCAGGCAATCGCCGCCTTTCGCAAACAGACTTCGATGAACCCGCTCGATTCCGCGGCCCACGCCGCGCTCGGCGAAATTCTCCTCGAACAACATGAATACGCCGCCGCTGTCCTTGAACTCGACAAAGCCACCATTCTGTCGCCAGAAAACGTCGGGCTTCGACTGGCTTTAGGAAGCGCCTCTCTCAATTCGGGCGACGACAAAAAAGCGCTCGCTGCCTTCGAGGCCGCCGCGCAGCTCTCGCCCACGCCCCCCGTGTGGAACAACATCGCCTACAACCTCGCCGATCGCGCCACAGATCTCGAGAAAGCGCAACACTACGCAGAATCCGCCATCGCCGCGACAGAAGCGGATCTCCAAAAAATCGACCTCTCGCACTTGACCCCCGAACACTTGAGCGATGTCGCGAACCTGGGCGCTTATTGGGACACGCTCGGCTGGGTCTACTTTCGGAAGGTTGATCTCGCATCGGCTGAGCGGTACGTTCGAGCTGCCTGGATGCTCGACCAATCTGGCGAGATCGGCGACCATCTGGCGCAAATCGATGAACAACTCGGACAAAAAGCTCGCGCCATTCACGACTATGCGCTTGCCCTTGCCGCCCCCGGCTCTCTTCCAGAGACTCGCGCCAAACTGATTTTGCTGCTCGGGGGCAATACACAAATCGATACCCTCGTCGAACAAGCCAGGCCGGATCTCGCGGCGCTTCGGCGGATCCCCGCCGGAAAACTAGACGCGGAAGACGTTCAGGCTGATTTTCTGATTTTGCTGTCGCCAGGCGAAAAATCCGCGCAAGTCGATGGCGTGAGGTTCGTCGGGGGCAGTGAGAAGCTCAAGCCATTCTCGGATCGCCTGCGCTCGCTTGATTACGGTGTAGTGTTTCCCAATAGCACGCCCGTAAGACTCGTTCGCCGCGGCACGCTCGCCTGCACGGTCGAAACAGGTGATTGCACGTTAACCTTGATTCGTCCTGAAGATCTCGCCGCCGCTTACAAATCCGTCAAGTAAGAATGCAGCCGTCATTGAAATACGGCTCCCAAGAATGCGTCCGCCCTTAGTCTTGGCGGACGAGCCTGGGAGATGGGGTGTCGCTTCGCCTTTGTTAACGCCGTCATTCCGAGCGGAGCGTCCCGCGCCTTTGGTTTTGCGCGAAGCGCCGGGACGCAGGATAGGGCTCCCAGGTCGACGGTTAGTCGAGCCTGGGAGATTCGTCGAGGAATCTCTCTTCGAACTACCAAAGAGAAATCGTTACTTAATTTCCATCACTTCTTTTTCTTTGGAGGCGGAAAGATCTTCGATCTTCTTAGTTTCGGAGTGGGTAATCTTTTCAAGCTCGTCGAGCGATCGCTTCTTTTCGTCTTCGCTGATTTTTTTATCTTTCTCGAGTTTCTCGACGGCTTCTTTCACGTCGCGCCGTATGTTCCGCACGGCTGTCCGGTGATTTTCGAGCACTTTGTGAATGTGCTTCACCAAGTCTTTGCGACGCTCTTCGGTCAACGGCGGAATCGGCACGCGCACTACCTTGCCGTCGTTCGCCGGGTTCAGTCCCAGGTCGGACGTGCGGATAGCTTTATCGATTAGCGGAAGCGCTCCAGCGTCCCACGGCGCGATCACAATGCTGGCCGGATCGGGAACGTTGAGCGTGGCAAGTTGATTGATGGGCATGGGCGTCCCGTGGTAATCCACGCGCACGTGGTCCAGCAACGAGACGTTCGCCCGGCCGGTCCGGACACCTGAAAGTTCTTTGCGAAAGTCCTCGACCGCCTTCTCCATTCGAGTTTTTGCCTGCGCAAGAGCGTCCTTGCTCGTGGCAATCGTCGTCATCGAAGAATTCTCCCTCGTCGTCGCATCGTTACTTCGTCGTCGTTGTCACCGTGGATCCGACGCGCTCACCCATCACCACCCGCCTCAGATTTCCCGGAACATTCATATTGAAAACCACGATGTCCATCTTATTGTCCATGCACAGCGAAATCGCCGTTGAATCCATCACCGCAAGCCCCTTCTGCAAGACGTCCAGATAGCTGATTCGATCGAACATCATTGCATTCGCCACTTTCTCGGGATCGGCGTCGTAGATACCGTCCACGCGCGTCGCCTTCAAGATCACCTGTGCCTTGATTTCCATGGCGCGGAGCGCGGCCGCCGTGTCGGTTGAGAAATACGGATTGCCGGTGCCGGCGGCGAAGATCACCACGCGGTGCTTTTCAAGGTGACGCGTGGCTCGCCGGCGGATGAAGGGTTCGGCGACCTGATGCATTTCGATCGCGCTCATCAGGCGCGTGTGGCATCCAGCTTTTTCCAGCGCATCTTGCAGCGCCAGTCCGTTCAGAACCGTCGCCAGCATCCCCATGTAGTCCCCGGTGGCGCGATCGATCGTGAGTCCGTGCTGCCGGGCGCCGCGAAAAATATTCCCGCCGCCGACGATGAGCGCCACATCGATGCCCAGGTCGTGCACCTCTTTTACTTCCCGGGCGATATTTTGGATTGTCTCTGCATGGATGCCGAAAGAATCCGGTCCCGAAAGCGATTCACCGGAAAGCTTCAGAACGATGCGCTGAAAAACGGGTTTCTCTGCGTGCGCGGTGTGATCCGCGGCCTTTGGCGCCTTCTTCACGATTGTTTTGGATGCCATGGGCTCGCGGCATTCTAGCAGAGAATAGGCTGTCCGATGATGCGTCGTTGCGCTGAGGAGTCACCGGCCGCGGAGATTTTATCTTTATGACAGCGGAGGAGTCATCCGCAGACGCCGGACAAATAGATGTTACGCAGCTGGTCCTTGTGCCGGCTCTGGGCCCTCGGCTGCGGTTCCGGTCCCATCCGTTTCGCCTACCTTGAATCGGGAGAAGCGACGAATGGAGATGTTCTCGCCAAGCTTGGCGATCGCCTGGTCCACCAACTCTTTCACGGTGATGCCTTCGTCTTTGATGAAATGCTGCTCGAGAAGGCAGTTCTCTTCGTAGAATTTTTCCATCTTGCCGCTGACGATCTTTTCGATCACAGGTTCGGGCTTCCCGCTGGCCTTCGCTTCGTCGCTATAGGTCCGCCGCTTCTGATCGAGTATTTCCTGCGTTATTTCCTCGCGCCGCAGGAACAGGGGATCGAGCGCGGCAACGTGCATGGCGACGTCGTGGCAGAGCCGCTGAAAATCCTCGGTCCGCGCCACGAAGTCGCTCTCGCAATTCGTCTCCACGAGTACTCCGATTTTCCCTCCCGCGTGGATGTAGCTCGAAACTAACCCCTCGGAAGTGGCGCGCTGCGCTTTCTTCGCCGCGGCCACCTGGCCCTTCTTGCGCAGGATGCTGACGGCTTGCTCGATATCCCCATCAGCTTCGATCAATGCCGCGCGACAGTCGGCGAAACCTGCGCCGGTCTTGTCGCGCAACTCCTTTACGAGCTGCGCCGGTATATTCTTGCCCTTGCTGGATTCCATTGATGTCGCCATGGCTCTGCGCGGTTCCTTAGCTGGATTTGGGCCCGCCACGCTGGCGAGCCGAGACTCCGGTAGGCCTCTACCGCTTATGAACTGGAAGTTTCCTCATCGGCCGTCGCGGCAACTCCAGCCTCATCGGTTGGAGCCGGTTCGCCTTCCACAAAGTCGCCTTCTTGTTTCTCGTACTGCTCGTAGGCGCTGGTGTCCACGTACTCCGGCGCTTCCTCGCCTTCCGCTCCCTCGGCGGTCTTCTGGTCCGCGATCTGCGATTGCTCGAACGATTGCCTACCGGCGAGCACCGCGTCCGAAATTTTCGATGTGAACAAACGAATCGCTCGCAGCGCGTCGTCGTTGCCGGGAATCACCCAATCCACCAGGCTGGGATCGCAGTTCGTGTCCACGATCGCCACCACAGGGATGCCCATCCGCCGCGCTTCGTGTACCGCGATTACTTCCGCGTTGGGATCGATCACAAAAATTGTGTCCGGAAGCGTCGTCATGTTCTCGACACCACAAAAATTCTGCCGCAGATGTTTCAGCTCCCGGTCCAATCGCGCGCCCTCTTTTTTAGAGAACTCGGCCATCCGTCCGTCTTCGGACATCGCTTTCAGCAGCTTGAACCGTTTGATTGACTTCTGAAGCGTAGCCCAGTTGGTCAGCGTGCCCCCGAGCCAGCGGTGATTCACGTAAAACATTCCGCAGCGTTGCGCTTCCTCGGCGATGGCTTCTTGCGCCTGGCGCTTCGTCCCCAAAAAGAGAACGTTTTTGCCCTGCGCCGCGTGCTCGGAAACGTAGCGCGCTGCGTCGCGGAACATTTTCAGGGTCTTCTGCAGATCGATAATATGGATTCCGTTGCGTTCGCCGAAAATATACTCCTTCATTTTCGGATTCCAGCGCCGCGTCTGGTGACCGAAGTGAACTCCGGCTTCCAGAAGCTCCTTCATCGTAATTTCGACTCCCAAAATACCTCCTCTAGTGAAGGGATGCTTTCGATCCCGTTTTGCGGGACAGCATCCTTTTCTGCCGGTTCCTTGCCGGCCGTGAATTAACTAATCGAGAGCACGTATTACCGCTTGCTGAACTGGAAGCGGCGCCGTGCGCCCTTTTGTCCGTACTTCTTGCGTTCCTTCATGCGCGGGTCGCGCGTCAGGAAACCGTTTTTTCGCAGTGCGGGACGCAGTTCCGGATTCAGCTTCGAGAGCGCCCGGGCTATGCCCATGCGCACCGCTCCGGCCTGTCCGCCGACTCCTCCGCCTTTCACCTGCGCTTTCACTTCGACTTGGTCGTGCATCTGCGTGAACTTCAGCGGCTCAACCGCGGCGGTGTTCCACGCAATGTTGCGAAAATATTCGTCCACGGGCCGCCCGTTCACTGTGAATCGCGCAGGCCCCACTTTGATGTAGACTCGGGCTACCGCTTCCCGGCGGCGTCCTGTGCCGTAGAACTGCTTCCCAGCCGCGTCTGCAACCGAATTAGGCGCTGAACTCAACGTTCCTCCTATTTGCCGATCTGCGTTCCAGCGACGCCATCGTGCCTGGCGCGCCGCAATCCCGCGACGAAGCGATTCACGGGTGCTAAAAATTCGAAAACTCGGTCCGCGAGGTTACTGTGCGAGCAACTGAGGCTTTTGTCCGGCGTGGCGGGCAAGCGCTTCATTCCCGGAGTAAACACGCAACTTCTTTGCGCGGCGCGCGCGAAGCTTGTTTTTCGGCAGCATCCCAAGCACCGCCTCGCGAACCACTTCTTCCGGGCGGCGTTGCATCATCAACCGAATCGGAATTTCTTTCAGTCCACCCGGGTAGCCGCTGTGGTGCCGATAAATCTTCTGGTCAATCTTGTTGCCCGTCAGCTTGATCCGCTCGGCGTTGATCACGACTACATGATCGCCGGAGTCAAGAAACGGCGTGTAGTTTGGCTTATCCTTGCCAATCAGCAGTCTGGCGATGCGCGTTGCGAGGCGTCCCAGCACCTGTCCGTTCGCATCAACCACGAACCAGTTAGCCCCCACCGTGAGCGCTTCCGCCTCACGGCCCTTTGGAACATATGTCCGCATCAACCCGGTCACACCTTTCCCGTTAAATGCAAACGCAGAGTGTAGGCTATGAAGCAATTTCTGTCAACGAAGACCGCACAACACCGCTTGCAGCGACGCCGAAAAACAGACTTAAGATGCTGATCGGCCCTCCTTCCGTTGTGACGAGTAGAGCGCACCGCCGTTGTTTGTTTTCTGTGAGTTGCGTCACATTCTACTCGTCTACAGTTGCGATTAGAATCGCTGGTGGTGATTCCCGCGTACCCATCGGGGGTAAATGAGCGGATACACCCCATCCGTGACCTCGTAAGGGGCGCCGCCTGCGTTTGCACGGTGGTCTCTCGGCTCATGCTTCCATGTTTGTCGATCGGAGCGATCGCGTCAATGCTGAGCGCCTGTGGACTTTTTAACCGGGCGAGGCCGGCCGAATTTCTTGCCGCAGCTTGGCGGCGGACTGGCGGAGATCGGGCCACTTTGCAATAATGAGCGCCCATGCCAGATTTCGCGCCTTCCATAACAAGACTGATCGATGAACTTCGGCGGCTGCCTGGAATCGGCCAAAAGACGGCGCAGCGGCTGGCATTTTACTTGTTGCGCACGGACCGAGAACAGGCGCTGGCGCTCTCAGATGCAATTCGCGAAGCCAAGGAAAGAATCCGCGAGTGCTCGATCTGCAATAACATCACGGACAACGATCCATGCCTTTTCTGCGCGAGCGCCACGCGGAACAAGAGTCTGATCTGCGTGGTGGAAGAGGCCACAAATATCCAAGCGGTCGAAAAAACGCGGCAGTTCAACGGGCTGTATCACGTGCTGGGCGGAGCTCTTTCGCCGTTGCAAGGGGTTGGTCCGGAGCAATTGAAGATCAAGAGCCTCATCGAGCGGCTTAAGGGAGGCACGGTTGAGGAAATTATTGTGGCGACGAATCCCACCGCCGAAGGGGAGGCGACCTCGATGTATCTCTCGAAGCTGATCAGGCCGCTGGGTGTTCGCGTGACACGCATCGCCATGGGCATTCCCGTGGGATCAGACCTGGAATATGCGGACGAAGTAACGATGATGAAAGCCATGGAAGGCCGCCGCGACGTATAAGTAGTTTCCTGCCCGTCAGTTATCCGGTCGTTCGCAAGACCAAATAAGGCGTTGGCTGTATTGCTGCGAACCGGCCCTGGATATTAACTAGAAAGGAGTCTGCAGCGGAATCCGTAGGTTCCTTACGGGCTGTAAATGCGAACGGTCCCTTTAGCGGCGAGTTTGATCTTGTGCGTCATCCTTGCAGGGAAAGTCTCGCTATCGGACGGACCCGTGCAGGACGCCGCACCGAGCGTTTCGGCGAATGAACTTTTACGCAAAGCTGTGGATCATGAAATTCGCGCGGACAAAGAGGACCAGAGCCACTGGATGTACAAAAGCACGACCAATAAGTCCGGACGAGTGGTGACTAAGGAAGTTATCGAGACGAAGCAAGGGGATCTTGACCGCCTGTTATCCATCAACGGAAAAGCTATCAGCGAAGACCAACAGAAGAGCGAGAATGAACGCCTCCAGAAACTAGTTGCCGACCCTCAAGAGCTTCAAAAGCTGCAGAAGAACCAACAAAACGATTCCGACCAATCCGAACATCTGCTGGCCGTGCTCCCGAAAGCAATGATCGCCAGTTATGGGGGCCGCCGCAACGGACTCATCGAGCTGAATCTCAAACCGAACCCCAAGTACCATCCCACATCCCATGAGACAGCAGTCTTCCACGCCATGGCAGGAAAAGTATGGGTAAACGACAAAGAAGACTGGCTGGCGGAAATTGACGGTCACTTGATCAAGCCAGTGAAATTCTGGCATGGCCTGCTAGGTCACCTTGAAAAGGGAGGCCAATTCCATGTGGTCCAGTCGGAAGTGCAACCCGGCCACTGGGAAATTACCGCGCTACACGTCAATATGCGGGGCAAGGCCCTGTTTTTCAAAAATATCGGAGCGTCCAGCAGAACGAAACGCGGAGCGATTTTCACAAAGTTTCGGATGATCTGACGCTTACACAAGCCGCCGAAAAACTTGAGCCTCAAACGGAGGCAGCGGAACAGTAAGAATCTACTTTTTGTTTAGTGGATCGTGGAAATCCGAGCCGAATGTAGGATTCTGACGCGTGCCCGTAATCTTGATGGGTATTTCGGCCCCGCCCTTCGGCCCTTGGAAGAAATGGTCGAATGGCTTCAGCACCACGGACTTCCATCCGGTGATGGTCTGCGAAAGCTTGGCATCCATCCGCAGTTTGCCCCGGAAGTCCAACTCGCCCCCGTCGATGTCGTAGACGCCGCCGAGGGCAAGCGACGCACCCTCGACGTCAAAGGTAAGGTCCGAAAAAATGACTTCGGATTTAGTCATTCTGAAACGACCCTGTAGATTGGAGAGTTCGTTCGCGAGGTCCATATCCTTGGGTTTCCCCTGGCCTCTGCGACTGAACGCATCTATTTTCGCTTGCACGCCAGGATTCGTGAACTGAACCTTCGCCAGGCCGAATTGACCATCGAGTTGCAAGCGCTTGATTACGTCCTCATCTCTCTCAGGGATCACGATCTTCGCTACCAACTTCGCTGAACCTGTCATGGCCGGCTTGTCAGCCTTCACCGCGAGCGAGAGCAAATCCTCGATATGAGCGTCATCGGAGACGGCATCGAGCGCGATGGTTCGGCTCTTGATCCCGGGGTAAATGTCGACCACGGCTCCGTGAGTGAGGAGCGTGGTATGAAGGAATTTCGCGACCACGCTAGTGAGAACTACATTGCCGTTGGTTCCGTCGACGATCGCTTTGAAATCGGTATGCAGGGCCATCGGAAAAGCGGCAGTGCGCAAGGCAAAATCGGGAGTATCGGTTTCTCCTTCGACAGTGAGGTAATTGAGCGGGCCTGCGAAGTGTCCCACGGAAGAGAGGATACCCATGATGCCCTTTATGGTTCCAAGGTCAGCATTGTTGAAACTGTAGTTCGCGGAAACAGGCGTCTCGCTGGGCTGATCGGCTTGCCAAGGCCCGAACTTGCCTTCGCAGCGAATTTCGCCGCGCGGTTTTGGGTTAGTGAGAATGGCGTAAAAATCGGCCGAATGAGCAAAACTGAATCCCTTCATCACCAAACGATGGATTGCGAACTGGTTGGGCGGCTTGCCGGCATCCGAAGGCGGGCGAAGGAGAACGAGCAAGGCGTCGTCCGCGTCAATCTCATCGACGACAACCGGATATTTTTCTCGAAAGTCGGTAGCGCTGCCCTGAATCATTGGGCGGCCTCCAGGCACTCGCGGCGGCGTGTGGATTTGGAGGCCTTCCAGGCGCACTCTGGAAATCTCGTGGCGCGCCCCCAGCAAGGCCAGCAGCCCGGCATCGACGGTCATTTTGCGAATTTCGATCAGGGGCGCTATGTCCGTCCGGTCCCCGTGGCGCAGGACCAGTCCTTCAACAATGACCCGGGCGCGGGGAAAGAGAGTTATGTGGACGGAAGAGACCTGGACGCCACTCTTAAAGTGGGCGCGTAAGTAGGCCTGGGCTCGCCGGTCAGCGGCGTATTCCAGCCTCGGAACGGCAAAACGCGCGGCCAGCACCAGGAGGAGGCACAGCAAAACAAAGCCGCCTGCCGCCACGAGAAGCCATTTTCTGACAGACTTCTGCGTTCCTTCAGTCACGTTGCTATTACGATGATGCATGAGGCTCCCGAGGCACAATATTTCGATCAGCAAGCACCATGCCGTCCGTCAAAGTGGCCAGGCGAGGTAAGTGCCGTGGTTCCCGTGGAGCAAAGTTACCCTTTTCGCACAACCGCGCCACGGCGTTTCGGACAACACCCTTTGGGGTGATAACCTTACAACACCCCTTCCCCAAGGAGAGTGTGTGGTCGAATCCGTCCCATCGAACGACGCCGGTACCCAGAAGCGGCGGAGTACTCGCATCGTCCAAGCCATACCAATCAACGTGGCGGGCGTGGACGCGCTCGGCCAGCCGTTCAAGGAACGGACGACGACCGTGATGGTTAACTGCCACGGTTGCAAGTACCAGTCGAAACACTACGTTCCAAAGAATTCCACCATCACGCTGGAAATACCCCGCCCCGAGCCGACCCTGCCGCCACGGATAGTGAAGGGACGCGTTGTCTGGGTTCAACGGCCGAAGGTGGTACGCGAACTCTTCCAAATCGGGCTGGAATTCGAGACTAACGGAAATGTATGGGGGATCGCGTTCCCACCGGACGATTGGTTCCCTTGCGCCGAATACGATGCCGCCGAAGCCGGCGGAGCGCCTGCTGGATCCGGCGCCGCCAAGGAGGCGGCATTGACGACGCCCATCCCAATCAGTCCCGAGAAAACAGAAGTATCAGCGGGAATACCAGCGCCTTCTGCAGCCGACGCTGGCACCGCGCCGGAAACGATCACAGAAAGCAAAATCCATGTAGTGCCAGCGCCGGTGCACACGGAGCAGGCTCACGTCGCCAACGCTCTACAAATGGCAAAGCTGGTCTCTGAGGCCAAGGGGGCACTCGATAAGACAATCCGCCGGGACGCGCAATCCGCGATCAACGAAGAAATGACGATTGTGCGACAGCAGCTTGACTCCCAGCTGCATGAAGCTGTCGAGCGCGCCATCAAGATATCGATGGAGCGCGTTGCAGATTCGGCAGGCAAGAAGTTCATTCAACAGGCATCCGAACGGTCGGCCGCAATTGTTGAAGACGCGCGAAAAGCGAGCCAGGTGAACGCCGAAAATCTGGATGCCAAGGTTCGCGAAGCGGTGAAGCGCGCGGTAAGCCACGCGGCGGAGGAAGCCGCGAAGCAGGCCGCGGAACAAACGGCGGCACACAACCTGAAACAAACGGTGGAAGAAGCCGTCGACCTGGCGATCACACAGCGCAAAGCGGCCACACCGTCGCTTGGAATCCTGGCGTCGCCCGAAGCGGCTCAAGAACACCTCGATCAGTGGAAGAAGAGTCTGGAAGACACCGCGCACAACGTTCGCAACAAAACCATCGAGCAAGCTGAGGCCGATGCGGCGATAGCAAGGCAGCGATGGAATGACGAGTTCGCCGCCGCTGTGAATAACGCC
The DNA here is from genome assembly GCA_963723845.1 of uncultured Acidobacteriota bacterium. Classification (GTDB taxonomy): domain Bacteria; phylum Acidobacteriota; class Terriglobia; order Acidiferrales; family UBA7541; genus Palsa-295. The sequence continues at coordinate 12,336 of CAVRSO010000076.1, read as the reverse complement.
TCGCAGAAATTAGAGGAAAAGATCGGGGAGGCCTCCGAATCCGCGGTAACACGGGCGGAGCAAGAGATTGCGGCGAGGCAAGAGAATATCCGCTCTGGACTGGATGAAGCCATCGCCGGCGCGCAATCCGTCTTCCAATCCCTTGGCTCGACTCTTGAGCAGGAGCGAGCGCGCACCGAAGAAGCGCGAGCCCGGCTCGAGGAGTCGGCAAAGATCGTAGTAGCAAAGGCAGAACAGGAAATCGCGGCGAGGCAAGAGAATATCCGCTCTGGACTGGATGAAGCCGTCGCCGGCGCGCAATCCGTCTTCGACTCCCTTGGCTCAACGCTTGAACAGGAGCGAGTGCGCACCGAAGAAACGCGAGCCAAACTCGAGGAATCAGCAAAGGCCGCCCTGGATGACTCCCGCCGCCGCCTGGACGAAATGATTTCCGCTCAACAGGAAGAAGCGGCGCGGAAAGCGAACGAATTAATCTCCGAGCGCGTGCAGCACGTTGAGCCGGTTCTTCAGGATTCCGCGCGCAAAGTGATCGAGCAATTTTCGGGTGAGCTGGATCAAAGGCTCGCTCCAAAGCTCGAGGAGGCGGAGAAAGCCGCCTCAAAACTCTCTCAGGCGGGCGAGGAAGTTGCCCGCGCCGAGCGGAGCATCCACGAACAAGTCCACAAGGCCGCCGAACAAGCGGAGCAGATTCAAGCTGCCATCCGAGAGCAGACTCGCCGAGCCTCCCAGCAGGCGGAGCAGGCCCAAACCGCCATCCGAGAGCAAGTTCGCCAAGCCTCCGAGCAAGTGGAACAGATTCAAACGGACCTTCGCGAGCAGGTCCAGAGCGCCTCGCAGCAGGTTGTTTGGCAATCGATCGAACGGATTCGCGAGGAATCCGCAAAACTGCCTGCGGAGCTCGAGGAATCTTTCCGCGCGGTGGTGTCGAAGGCTGAAGAGGAATTCGAGCAGAAGAGCACCGAAGCGCAACACGAGACGTTCGAAGCGCTTTCCAAGGCCTCCGACTGGTACCAGAAGAAAGCGCAAACCACGATGCAGTCGACGCTCGAGAAGGCCGTGGAGCAATCCGCCACAACGCTGCGGGGTCGCGCCGCCGAAATATCGAGCCTGGTAGCGTCGGAGCTCGACCACTACCGACGCTCGTACGTCGAGCACAGCCGCGGGGAGATCGAAGAGGCTGCGAAAGAAGTGCTGGATCGCGAGCGCGGAAAGCTCAGTGAATCCGCGGAAGTGGCTCACGCCGGCTTTAGCGACCGAGTGGAGCGGATGACTGGAGAATCGCTCCGGAGGTTCGAGGACGCGTCCCGGCAAGCGCTGGAAAAGGCGCGGTCCGATGTGGAGTACAACCGTGAAGCATCGCTCGCGGAGTTTCAGAAAGCCCTCGACAACAAGATGACGCAGGGCGTCGAGCAAGCGCAGGTTTTCCTGCAATCGCAACTGGCCCCCCTGATCGAGGCGCTAGAAGAGAATCGCCAGAAGCAGCAGCGGGATTGGTCGGAGAGCCTGAAGAAATCCACCGAGGACTCCATCGAGCAATACAAGTCGCGCCTGGAGAACGCCTCAAATTCGTGGCTTCTGGCTTCGGCCACCACTTTGGGGCAGCACTCGCAGGCTGTTTTGGACACTTTGGCCAAAGCCGCCGAAAAGAGGATGAGGGAAAGCATTGCCGGTGTGCTTGCGGGCATGGGCGATACGCTGAAAGACCGCCTACTAGGAATCTCCTCTGATTTGGGCGCCGGAGACGAGGACGACGACGCGGCGCCTCCTGATAAAAAATAGCCTTCTCGCCCGCCAATTCGCCGTTTCCCAAGCTGATCGCTATTTCGGAATGCGACGGGCATCCCGCTATAATGTCGGATATGCCGAATCAGGCTTATCTGAACGTCTGGTGCACCGATTTTCCGGAGGATCGCATCATCGAGCGCTTCAGCGCTTTTCTTCAGACGGTACCCTTTTCGGCGACGCATCCTGGATTCACCAGCTTGACGATTCGTGCCGTTGATGCGGCGGAACAACCGATCCTGGAGCAGGATTTGCGCGCGATGCCGCTCGATGCAGCGGGGATAATCGAAATCGCCCAGGACCATGTTCACGGAGATTGTTCATTCGAGACGAGCGGATACTGGGACCTGGCGATGTTCGATGCTGGGAATGGAAAATCCAAAATAGAGCCGCAACCGCTGGAAATACTTTGCCGGGGCGAGGATTATGACGACGCGCTGTGGCGCCAGAACGGCCATTTTGAGGTGAACCTCGGGTTCGAACACTTTTTCACCGGCCACGCGCGTCTGCTCGGCATTCACCGTGGACCGAGCGCGCCGGCCGAAAGTCCCGAAGAAGCCCGCTTTCTGGAAGCGATGGCTTGGCCGGACAATCTGGAGAAGTACCGCGAGAGCACGCGGGAAAACATTCGCAAGCTGCTGGGGTGGTTGGGGCGAATCGAAGGAGCGATACCTGTGGAGCGCGTGCAATTATGGTCCGAGGGCGAAGACAATTTCGAAGCGCGCCTGGAGGAAATCGCCGCGGCTTCTTAGCGCCAGAGACTCGAATTTGGTCCGGCATGTCCCGGGAACACTGCCGAACGATGTATTCCTGAATGGAACCCGAAGGATATATATTGTCTTTCTACGCCTAAAAACGGCGAAGCCAAACCCATGCGTACCGCGTCTAAGAGTAAGACTTACCGATGAGCGCCGTCACCCAATCGATTGCCGGAGCATCTGCGCGTCCTGCGCGCAAGCCATCGGGATGGGACCACCTGAAGCTTCTTCTGCCTTACGTGGGGCGCTACAAGAAAATGGTGGGCGTCGGATTATTGGCGCTGGCGATTACGGGAATTGTGGGCGCATTGCCGCAATTGATCATCGGCATGATAGTGGATTGCCTGCAGGACTCACCGCGGGCGCTCTCAACTCTTTCGGGAACCGCGCGACATGTGCTTCATCCTCTCTTTGCGTTTTACGCCCCACTGAGCCCTCATGCGCTCGGTCTTTATTGCATCATTTTGGTCGCCGTGATGCTCGTGAAGGGATTCTTTTCCTTCTGGACTAGGTGGATTCTGATCGGCGTCTCTCGCGAGATCGAATACGATCTGCGCAGCGATCTTCTCGACCGCTTCCTCGCGCTGGATCCCGAGTTCTACGCGCGGAATCGCACGGGCGACCTGATGTCGCGCGCCACCAACGACCTCAACGCTGTTCGCATGGTTTTGGGTCCCGGCATCATGTATACCGCGACGACGATCGCGACCATGGTTCTGGCCATTTTTTTCATGGTCAAACTTTCGCCGGTGCTAACGCTATGGGTTCTGATCCCGGTCCCGTTTGTCGCTTTATCTGTTCGCTACTTTGGCCAGATCATCCATCGCCTGTCCGAACAGATCCAGGCCGCGCTCGGAGTGCTTTCGACGCGCGCGCAGGAAAACCTCACGGGCATCCGCGTGATCCGGGCTTATGCCCAGGAAGAGCCTGAAATCGCGCTATTCGATAAGGCGAACCGTCATTATGTGGAGCGAAACATCAAACTCATTGGCTCATGGAGCCTTTTCTTCCCCGCCCTTTCCGCGCTGATTGGCCTGACCGTGGTTATATTGCTCGGCTTGGGCGGCATGGAAGTTACTGATCACAAAGTATCGCTTGGAACGTTTTTGTCTTTTTACGCGTTCTTGATCCAGCTGATATTCCCGATGATCGCGATTGGGTTCGTCACCAATATTTTCCAACGGGGCGCGGCTTCAATGGGACGCCTCAACTATATTTTGAAAGCCAACCCGAATATCAGGAACAACGCTCTCTCGCAGTACGAGTCCGCGGCCAGGGCGGCCAATGGAAACGGTCAGGGCGAGGCCGACGCAGGCCAGGCCAGTGCCGGATCGAAGGATTCGATTCGCGGCGAAATCGAATTCCGCCACTTAAATTTCACTTACCCATCCGGCTCAGATGCGGCCCCTAACCCAGCCGTTCTCCACGATATTAATCTGCATATTCCCGCGGGTTCGACGCTCGCCATTGTCGGGCCCACAGGAGCCGGAAAATCCACTCTTGCCGCGCTGATCGCTCGTCTATGGGAAGCTCCCCCCGATACGCTATTCCTCGACGGCCGGTCCATTCGCGAGTATCCGCTCGATTCACTGCGCCGCGCTATCGGATACGTGCCGCAAGACACGTTTCTCTTCAGCGAAACGCTCAGCGGCAATATTGCTTTTGGGGTGGACGAGTCCGTCGAAGAACAGGTATTGGAAGCCTCTGAAATCGCCGGCATTTCGGGCGAAATTCAAAGCTTCCCGCAGCGCTTCGAAACCATGGTCGGCGAACGCGGCATTACGCTTTCCGGCGGACAGAAGCAGCGCACCTCACTGGCCCGCGCGATTCTTCGCCAGCCGCGAATTCTCGTGCTGGACGACTCGCTTTCCAGCGTCGATACCGATACCGAAGAACGCATCCTTCGCCGCTTGCGAGAGGTGATGCGCCAGCGAACCACGATTCTGATCGCGCATCGGATCTCAACGGTGAAAGACGCGGATCAGATCATCGTCCTGCGCGAGGGCCGCATCATCGAGCGCGGCACACACGACGAACTTCTGGCGCTTGGCGGCTACTACGCCGATCTTTATCAGAAGCAGCTTCTCGAGGAAGAATTGGCACGCGAATGAGCGATTTTCGCGAAGAAGAAAAACTAGGCAAGATCTACGACACGCAGATCACGCGGCGCCTGATGAAGTATATGTGGCCGTACCGCTGGCAGGTCGTGATCGCTCTGTCGATGACATTTGCCGTTGCCGGCATGGGCATCGTGGGACCTTACCTTTTTCATATCGCGGTCGATCACTATATCGATCCCGGCTTTCGGCATTCGATCACGAGAAACGCCGCCATGGTCGGCGTCATATGGATGGTGGCGGCATATTTGGGGACGTTGCTCGCGAGTTTTGGCCTGCAATATGTGCAGGTCCGCATCATGCAATCGGTCGGGCAGGAAACCATGTACGATTTGCGCAAAGAGATCTTCCAGCATCTCCAGCGCCTGCCGATGAGCTTTTTCGACCACAGCCCAGTAGGGCGGCTGGTGACCCGCGCCACAACCGATGTGGATGCGCTCAACGATCTCTTCGCCTCGGGCGTGGTCGCAATGCTCAACGATTTCGTGCAACTCTTCGGCATGGCGATCTTTCTTTTGTGGTGGCATCCGATGCTTGCGCTTGCCACCCTTTCGCCGCTTCCATTGATGGTGCTGCTCACTTACGTTTTCCGCAATCACGTGCGCGGCGCAAATCGCGGCATTCGCACAGCTATCGCCCGCATCAACGGCTTCCTGCAGGAACACATCAGCGGCATGTCCGTGGTGCAGCTTTTCAATCGCGAACGCAAAGCCCGGAAGCAATTCGCCAACCTGAACCGCGCTTACATGGAAGCGTATAAGGACGCGATCAACGCGTTCGCTTATTTCTTCCCAGCCGTTGAGTTTTTGAGCATGGGCGGAATCGCTCTGCTTTTCTGGGTCGCCGGCGTACGGGTAATCGGCGGGACAATCGCTGTCGGCGTCCTCATATCATTCATGATGTACGCGCAGAGCTTCTTCCGGCCCATTCAGGATCTGAGTGAAAAATTCAATATTCTGCAAGCTGCCATGGCGGCCTCCGAACGTATCTTCCAACTCCTGGACGAGCCGATTACCGTCGCCTCAGCCAGCCACACCCGCTCCTTGCCAGCTCCGCGCGGGGAGATTGAGTTCCGCAACGTCTGGTTCGCGTATCGCGGTGGACCTGCCCCGAAAGAGGAAGATTGGGTCCTGCGCGATGTTTCCTTCCGCGTGGACTCAGGCCAAAGCCTGGCTATCGTCGGCCATACTGGCGCGGGCAAGACCACCATCATTCAGCTTCTGCTGCGCTTCTATGACATCCAACGCGGCCAAATTCTCCTCGACGGCGTGGATATTCGCGAGATCGATCTGCAGCAGCTGCGGCTGATGTTCGGAATCGTTCTCCAGGACCCATTCCTTTTCACGGGCACGCTCGAATCGAATGTCCGCCTGGGCACGGAAACAATCGAACGCCCGGTCACGGAGCAAGCGCTCAGGGAAGTTGGGCTCGGGCCTCTTCTTGATTCTCTGCCACGCGGAGTTGAAACACCGGTCACCGAACGCGGCGGCACTCTTTCGGTCGGCCAGCGCCAGTTAGTGAGCTTTGCCCGCGCCCTCGCGCACGATCCGAAATTCCTGATCCTCGACGAAGCCACGTCGAGCGTCGATACAAAGACGGAAATTCTCATCCGCGAAGCTGTCGATCGTTTGCTCACCGGGCGCACCGCCATCGTGATCGCGCACCGCCTCAGCACCATCCAGCACGCGAATCGCATCCTCGTATTCCATAAGGGGCGCCTCCGCGAACAAGGCTCGCACCAGGAACTGCTTGCCCTTCACGGCATCTACTATCGCCTCTACCAGCTCCAATACAAGGAGCAGGAAATTCCAGCGCCGCTAGCCGGAGCTGCGCTTTCTGGATTCTCTCAGCCCTTGCCTGCTGATGATTGATGGCGCACGCAGCACACGCGTCGCACGCAGCTCATTCGCATGACACCGCCCCGCGTCCTCATCTCCGCCGGTGAAGCGTCCAGCGATATGTATGCGGCGCGCCTGGCAACCGCACTGCGCGAGCGCACTGGCGCGCAGGTCTTCGGCATGGGCGGCCCTCGCATGGCCGAGGCCGGCGTCGAACTGATTGCCGACTACCACGAGGTTGCAGTTGTCGGCATCTCCGAAGTGCTCCACAAAATTCCATCCGTCGTGCGCGTGCAGCGCAAGCTGGCGGCGGAAGCCTCTCGGCGCCGCGCCTCGCTCGCGATACTTGTCGATTCACCGGGCACTCATCTAGGCGTTGCTCGTAGGCTGAAAAACGCCGGCATTCCGGTGGGCTATTTCATCGGGCCGCAAGTATGGGCGTGGCGAGCTGGACGCGTCCGCGTTGTGAAACGCCTGGTAAACCGCATGGTGGTCATTTTTCCGTTTGAGGAGAAAATTTATCGCGACGCCGGAGTACCGGTGGACTTCGTCGGCCATCCCCTAGCTGACGTGGTTCGGCCAACCATGAACCGCGAGGAATTTGCGGCGCTCCACGGAATTGATCCGGAACGCCCGATTGTCACGCTTCTTCCCGGCAGCCGCCGGAACGAAATTGCCCGGAATTATCCGCCGGTTCTCGATGCCTGCGAGCTTCTGGCACGCGACATGAAGCCGCTCGGCGGCTTGCAATTCGTTCACGCGGTAGCACCCGGCCTGGATGATAGCCTTTTCGCCTCGTATAGCGATCGCCCGGGCGTGAACGTCAAGCGAATAAAAGGCGCTGCGTACGACGCCCTGGCCGCCGCCGATTGCGCCATCGTGGCCAGCGGCACGGCCACCATCGAGGCGGCGCTGTTGGGCACGCCGATGGTCGTCATCTACCGCGTCGCCAAGACGACCGCCGCGATCCTTCGGCGAATGGTCCACACCCCCTTTTTCAGCATGGTCAATCTGGTGGCAGGACGCCGCGTAGTGCCCGAGCTGATTCAAGACGATTTCACGCCGCGTGCCGTCGCCGCCGAAGTCCGCTATCTTCTGGAATCGCTGGAAACCCGCGATGAGATGAAAACGGGACTCGCCGAGGTCCGCGCCAAGCTCGGCTCCGGCGGCGCCATCGAACGAGCCGCCGATATTTTCGCCCGGATGCTGTAAATCCATCTAGCCCGCGGGCAACTGCGGGTACTTATCTGGTATCTTAAAATAAGCTGAAGTTAAATCGCCGCTACCGGAGAGGAACCCGCTTGTTCAGAGCGTACCAATTCACAGCTACTCTGGTGTTGTCTCTTCTAGCGGCATCCGCCGCTGCGGCGCAAGCCCCGCACGGGTTTCCCTTTCGCGCCACGAATTACGATGTCGAAGTGATCGTCAATCCGAATGATCAGACAATCCAGGCGCAAGCCAAGGTGGACTTCGTCGCCGATCAGGTCGCAAAAACGCTGCTCGTCGAGCTGCATCCGGATTTGCGAGTCACTTCCGTGAAATCCTCCGATGGACACGCTCTGAACTTCGCCCGGGATAATAACTCCCCTTTGCTCCTTACTGTGGAACTGCCGGGTGCGGCAACACCGGGAAAGCAAGTCACACTGACGTTTGAGTACAATGGGCCAGTTTCGAGCGCGGACGATAGCCCCACAAGGGGTGTTCGCTTCGCCTCGGTTGACAAAACCTCGGCCTATCTTCTGCTTCCCGCGCGATGGTTTCCGCTCACCAATTTTCCATCGAACCGTTACACCGGCACCTTCAACGTGATCGTTCCCAGCAGCTTCACCGTTGCCGGCACGGGCAAGGCGGATTCCCCGGTTGCGCGTCCTGGCATCGGCGTTGGCGCCGAAAGTCAGTCGTCCTATGTGTTCCACTGCGAGCAGCCCGGCCCGGTAGGCTCCTTCGTGGCCGGCAATCTGCAGCTCTCACCCGTTTCCGCGCAGGGTGACCAATTCGCGTTCTACACGTCGCCTGCTCACGCATCCACTGCCGCGCCATATGGAAACGCGCTCGCGCAGATCATGGGCTATTTCTCGGATACCTTCGGCGCCTTCAAAAACCAGCCCAGCATTACCGTTGCGGAAATGCCGGATGGCTCGCTTCCCGGATATTCCGCGCCGGGGCTTCTGCTGATCAGCGCTCGCGAATGGACTCCTAGGGTGAACGATCGCTTGCTTTCGCAACTCGCGGCCAGCCAGTGGTGGGGCTATCAAGTTTTGCCCGCCACCGCGTCCGATGTGTGGGTCACCGACGGGCTTTCCCGCTACGCCGAAGCTATGTACGCGGAAGAATCCGGCGGCGTCGCCGCGCTCAATAGGGCGCTCGAAGATTTTGCCGTAGGCGCGCTGATGTTTGAACAGGATACGCCCATCGCACAAGTTGGCCGCCTGGGCGCGTACTCGGATCCATATCACTCCATCGTCGCGGACAAGGGCGCGATGGTTTTTCATATGCTCCGCGCCCAGTTAGGGGACGACGCATTCACCGCTCTCGCTTCGCGACTTCTACAAGCAACACGCTGGTAAAACCGCCACCATTGATGAATTCGAAAAGCTGACCGCCGCGAAAGCTCCCCGCGCCCAAGCCCGGCGAGCCTCGTCTCAATCTCGTCTCTTTTTTCTCTCAATGGCTGAATTCCACGGGCATTCCCGAATTCAGCCTGGAATACATCGTCTATCGGACGCCCAAGGGCTTCCAAGTAATCGGCAAGATTCATCAGGAATTGGATACGTTTCGCATGCCGGTCGAAGTGAAGGTCGATACAGAGGGGAACCCCGAATTCAAGAAAATTCTCGTCACCGGCACTACCTCCGAATTTAGAATCGAGACGTTTGGACGCCCGAAACCCAACGGCATCAGCATCGACCCAAACAACAATCTGCTCAAGTCCAGTCCGCAATTGCGCATTCGCGCCACAATCGCTCGCGGCGAGGCGCTGGCGCTGGTGGGCAAATATTACGAAGCGATTCAGGAATATCAGCACGCGCTGGATATCCAGCCGACGGACTCGCTCGCTCACTTCCGCATTGGCGAAGCGATGTTTTATCAGAAGAACTACCAGGCGGCCGCCAACGCCTTCCGCTCATCCTTGGGTGGCGACCTGAATCCCAAGTGGGTGGAAGTGTGGGCCCACATTTACATCGGCAAGATTTACGATGTGCTCGGCCAACGCGAACGCGCCGTCAATGAATACAATCTGGCGCAACATACCAGAGACGATACCGCCGGCGCCCAGGAAGAAGCGGAGCGATACATCCGAACAGCCTACAATCCCGAAAACACCGCGCCGACTCCCACCGCAACCGCCAGCGGCCAACCGGCTCAGGCTCCGCCGTCCTCCGGCGATTCCGCCGCCAAACAACCCAGCCTAAAAAGGCGCCCCGAAGATAACAACTGATTGAGGACGTGCCTTGCCTTCGTAGCGCCGTCCCCTTAGGGCGGCAGCCTCAAACGCCAAACATGGGATCACGAAAACGATATCCTCGGCGTGGATTCTCAGTGTGTCTCCCGTCTGACCCGGACAACTAACTTTCGTCCTTCTTCTGAAGATCCTGAAGAGCAGCCACAAAAGTAGCCAGCGCGGCCTGATCAAACAGCACGAAATAAACTTTCTCTATCGAGGTCGGCTGCTCGAAATGTTTCGCGGCCTCGCGCAGCATGATGTCCGCGCATTCGCGAACGGGAAATTGCGCAATTCCCGTGCCCACGGCGGGAAACGCAATCGACTTCAGCCCCTTCTGCGCCGCGATGCGAAGCGCGTGCGCCGTCGAACTGCGCAGCGTAGCAGCTGACGTGCGCCCGCCAAGTTCCATGCTCGCCGCGTGAATCACGTAGCGCGCTTTCAGTTTGCCTCCCGAAGTAATCGCTGCTCCGCCCAGCGGAATCGACCCAATCGCGTCGCATTCCGTCTGAATTGCGGGGCCTCCCTTGCGACGGATCGCCCCGGCCACTCCACCGCCCAGTTGCAGATCGTTATTCGCGGCGTTCACGATGGCATCCGCATCCGTCTCCGTAAGATCGCCCTGAAGAATTTCGATCCGATCAGCAGGAATCATGGCGAGGCGCCCCTTCGTAATATTAGAATCTGGCGCCGAACCGATCGGGCGCCCGGTCCCAATAGTCTCAGAGTCATTCGGAGAGCGCGCGGGACATGTCGCGTTGGAAAAATTGCGCGGCTAGGACGAACAGCAGCCCGCCGACCAGCGTCGTTATCGCAGCGGTGGACATAGAGTAGCGAATCGCGGCAGTGCCGAGTCGCTGTGCGTAATGGTCATTGAAGACGCCGATCAGGAATGGACCTAGTCCCAGCCCGATCAGCTCCGAAATGAGATAGACGATCGACGTGGAAAACGCCCGCATCCCCACCTTTACCACGGAATGCGTAGCGCCAACGATGGGGCCCACGTGCACTGGAGACATCATCGAAACAATGGTGAAGCCCACAGTGCACACGAATAGGCTTTTCGCGAATACGAAGAGGAGCACGCCCGGGAACGCGAGTATCGAACAGATCGCCGAAACGTAAATTCGCCAGCGCACGTCCTTTCGCCCCATCCAATCCGAAAGGTATCCTCCCGCGAGCGTGCCAAACAGGCTGGCCCCGGCTCTCACCAGGCCGAAGGTGGTGCCGATTTGAGCGGTATTGAGATGGTGGATTCGGCCGAGGAAGGGCGCGGTCCAGACGCCGAAACCGAATTGAGTAAAGGTTGTAAAGCAAAACCCGATGAGGATTAGCACGTAGCACCGCTGGCCGAACATGTAGCGGAAAGTCTCGACGAGGTTCTGCTGCGCCGTGCTTACCTTTTTTGACTCCGAACGTCCGCGCACCGGCTCTTTCACGGAGAATCGGAACAGCAGTGCCACAAGCAGCCCGGGTATTCCGGCCACCAGAAACGCATCGTGCCAGCCATAATATTGGTTCACCCAGCCGCCGATCAGAAAGCCGAGCAGCCCGCCAAAAACCGGCCCAAGCTGATAAATCGACATCGCGCTTGATCGCGTTTCTCCTGGAAAAAGATCGGAGATCATGGACGTCGAGGGAGCCGTGCCCGCTGCTTCACCCACTCCGACGCCAAATCTCGCAAGCGTTAATTGCAGGGCGTTGCGCGCGATGCCGGCGAGCGCAGTCATGCCGCTCCACAGCACCAGACCCCAAGTGATGATCGAGCGGCGATTGCCGCGGTCGGCCCATCGCGCCACGGGCGCGGCCAGGATCGAATACATGATCACGAAGCCGAACCCCGAAATAAAACCCATCATTTTGTCGGAGAGGTGATACTCGCGTTTGATGGGGTCGATCAGGATGGTGATGACGGTGCGGTCCAGGAAGTTCAGGGCGTAGATCAGCGTCAACATCCCGACCGCGTAATACGCCGCCATGGACGTCTTTTCAGTTGGCGGCGCAGTGACTTCTGTCACGGCGGTGTTCTTGTCGTGCATCACTCGGTCGAAATTCCTTCCGGCATTCGCTCGCTCGCGGCCGCGATACTTGCCGCATTTGCGATTCGCACGGGCGAGCCTATGCCGTGTCCGCGCTCGCGTCAATCGAGATTGTGCCTCCCTGCCACAAGCGATATTCTTTCGAACACCTATGAACTCGACTACAAGCATTTTGGCTCTGCCGTTCGATCAGGTGGAGGCGCACGCGCATCTCTCTAAAATTGATAAGCACCTGGCGCGCCTTATCACGCAGGTGGGCGGATTTCGGTTCAAGCTGGACGAGTGCGATAGCGTGTATGAATCACTTCTTGAAGCCATCATGCATCAGAGCATCGCAGGCAAGGCCGCACAGGCGATTTT